>JAPLQY010000023.1 GCA_026399475.1 Rhodocyclales bacterium | reverse complement strand
ACGCTGCTGCAGCTTGGTGAAGTTGGTTTCGTTGATACCGCCCGGATAGCCGGTGTGGCTGTAGTACGTCTTGTCTTGGGCCTTGTTGCCGGTAACGCGCAGCTTCTCGACGTTCACCACGACAATGTAGTCGCCGGTATCGACGTGCGGCGTATAGATGGCCTTGTGCTTGCCCCGCAGACGGTGTGCAATCGCGGCAGCCAGCCGGCCGAGCACCTTGTCCGTGGCATCGACGACAACCCAGTCGTGCTGGACCTCTTGCGGCTTGGCGGAAAATGTTTTCATTCTCGTGTTCCTTGCTTGCTTCGATAACCCGGCGGCGCAGCAATGGATGGAATCCGCCCATGCGCTTCCCGGAAAGCCGAGTATTCTAACCAATGGTCGAAGCCGCTGTCAAATATGTATCTGCTCGCGCGTTGCCTGTTACAGCGGATTCCCCAAGAAATGCTTTTGGCGCGATAAGTCCGATTGCTTTGCCATGCCCGAAGCCGAAGCCCAGAATGCGGCATCCCCTGACCGGAACTCACCCTTGAAACATATAGTCCGACTGTCGCTGCTGCTCACCACAATGATCGCCATCCCTGCCCTGGCGCTCGACGTCGTACCTTACGAGGCAGACGGTTTCGCCCGCGCACGCAGCGAAGGCAGGGTTACCGCCATCCAGTTCCACAGCGGCTGGTGCCCGGTCTGCGTAATGCAGGAGCGCGGGGTAAAGGCACTGAAGGACGATAAGTCGCTCGACCGGGTCACGGTATTCCAGGCCGATTATTTCAAGGAAGAAAACCTGCGCAAACGCTTCAATGTCTCCAGTTTTTCCACACTGGTAGTTTTCCGTGGAGAGCAGGAACGCGCACGCACGACCGGAGACTTCCGTCCCGATCAGCTCAAGCAGCTGTTTGCCAAGGCGCTTTGAAGGACCTGCAGTGACGGTTGCCGTCCACACCTTCATTCCCGCGAGTATCGGTATCACCTACGCGGCCGGAATCCTGACCGCGCTCTCGCCTTGCGTATTGCCCCTGTTGCCGATGGTCGTCGGTGGCGCCATGCAGCGCCATCGGTCGGCCCCGCTGCTAATGGGCATCGGCATGACCACGGCTTTCGCAGTGGCCGGGTGGATACTCGGCGCCCTAGGTCCCGCCATGGAACTCGATGCGGAATGGGTGCACCAGGTGGCTGCGATCAGCCTCATTGCCTTCGGGCTGGCGCTTTGGATCGATCCCATGGCGAATCTGGTTTCGCGCCTGGTCCAGCCTCTGGCCTTGTCGGCAGACCGGTTGGCTGGCGCGGTAGGACATCAGTCGCCCGCCGCCGCCTTGTTCTTCGGCGGCCTGCTGGGTCTGGCCTGGAGCCCGTGCGCGGGACCAATGCTGGTTTCGTCGCTGGCACTCGTGGCCACCGGCCGCGATGCCGGCCTCGGCGCCTTGCTGCTGGGACTGTTCGGGCTCGGCGCGGCCACCCCGCTGGTCTTGGCCGCCTATGCGTCCCGCGCCGGATTCTCGCGCCTGAAAGGATGGGCGCTCGGGCACAGCTCCGGCTTGCGGCACGGTTTCGGACTGCTGGCGATGGTTTCGGGCATCTTCATCGCCACCGGGATGGACAAGCTGATCGCCACCCGGGTCCTCGCCATCCTGCCCGATGCCTGGCTGGAGTTGGTTACCCGGTATTGAGTCAGAAGTCCCCGTTGGCGCCGGCACGCATGATCTTGTCGATGGCCTCGCGCACCATGATGGATTTTTCGCGCAGACTCGCCGACATCTGATTGGGGTTCTTGCTGCTGTCGAGCCAGCGCACGTCCCAGTCGAGGGTCATGAGCCAGATCTTCTTGTGCGCGTCTTCGAGAACCGCAACGCGGCAGGGCAGGAAAACCGCGAACTCGATGCTCAGGTCGAGAATCTCGCGCGCCACCATGGCGTCGCAGAAGGTGAAGAACTCGACGCGCGGCGTGTCCTGCTTGCCGGTGATGGCGACGATGTCCTTCCACAAGGGATTGTGGCCGACGAACTTGAAATTCAGTTCATTGGCCTTGGTTTTCATCGCAGTAACGACATCGTCGTAGCTCAAGCCCTCCTTGGCGGGATACTTGACCGCCATCATGGCGACCATGTCCTGCATCGAGAAGGGATTCATCGCCATCATGGACGAAACGAAATTGGCGCGCGCTTCGGCACTGATCGACTCGCGTACCGTGTTGGGTGCGACATCTTCCTTTGGCCGCGTCGGCGGCATCTGGATGTTGAAGGGCAGGGGCGAGCCCTGCAGGTTCTGCGCGGGGAGTTGGCTGGGCTTGCTGTCGCGCTTGACGCCTTCATCCGCAGCCTGGGCAAACTGGATTGCCAAACCCGCGCATAGCAGGGCAGTGGCGAATTTTCTACCGATGTTCCGCAGCATGGGAACGTCCTCCAAAAAGATGGTACCGGAGGGAGCGGCGGCGCCACCCCCTCCTTGCACGCCTCCGTCAGGAGGCGATCCGCTTACTTCTTGACGGCGTCGGCGGTCTTGGCAGCCGCATCGGTGCCGGCCTTGGCAGTATCGGCACCGGCCTTTGCGCCCGCTTCGGCTGCCTTGGCGCCGGACTTCGCCATCTCACCGCTGGCCTTGGCGCCTTCCTTGGCCATGTCACCACCGGCCTTGGCACCGGTCTTGGCCGCCTTCGTTGCGGCCTTGGTGGTGGTCTTGGCGGTACCCACCATCGCCTTGTTCATGTCGTTGGTCATCTTCGGCATGGCGGTCATCGCCACCGACATGGCATTCATCATCTGCACCATGAGCGCCGGGTTCATCATCTTCATCATGGCGTCCATCATCTGCGGATTGGTCATCATGCCCATCCAATGGTTCATCATTTCCGGTGAAGCCATCTGCATCATGCTGTTCATCAGCTTGGGATCGGTCATGGCTACCATGAAGGGAGTCCACATCTTGGGATCCATCACAGCCATCATGCTGTTCATCATCTTCGGATCGGTCATGGCCGTCATCCACGGCATCATGATCGCGGGATCCATCATCTTCATCATGGAGTCCATCATCTTCGGATCAAGCATGGCGTTCATCCAGGGTGTCATCACCTTGGGATCCATCATGGCCATCATGCTGTTCATCAGCTTGGGGTCGGTCATTGCGGTCATCCAGGGACCGATCACCTTTGGATCCATCATGGCGGTCATGCTGGCCATCATCTTCGGATCGGTCATGGCGGTGACGAAGGGCATCCAGACCTTCGGCTCGACCATGCCCATCATGGAGTTCATGAATTTTGGGTCGGTCATCGAGGTGATGAAAGGTGTCCAAACCTTCGGGTCGACCACCGACATCATCGAATTCATCATCTTCGGATCGGTCATGGCGGTGATGAAGGGCGTCCACATCTTGGGGTCGCCCATGGCGATCATCGAATTCATGAACTTCGGATCGGTCATGGTCTTGATCCAGGGGGTCCACACCTTGGGATCGGCCATCGCCATCATGCTGTTCATCATCTTCGGATCGGTCATGCTGGCGATCCAGGGCGTGATGACCTTCGGGTCCATCATCTGCATCATCGAGGCCATCATCTTCGGATCGGTCATGGCGGTCATCCAGGGTCCCATCACTTTGGGATCCATCATGCCCATCATCGAGTTCATCATCTGCGGATTGGTCATGGCGGTCATCCAGTCGCCCATGCCCTTGCTCCAGTCGCCCATGGCGGGCATTTGCATGGCGTCGGCGGCCATGCCGGATACGGGAACTTGCAGCATCACCGCGAGCGCGGCAGTCATCAGGGATTTACGGAATTGCATCGTTGCCTCCAAATGGTCGAATCAATGGAAAATAGAAACCGGGTAGAGGCACAAAAGGAATCGACGCCGACGGTACGGCGATCATCCCCCTTCTCCTCCGCACAACTTGCTTTGACGCCAATCAGTGACCGGCGCGGCATATTCTTCGCACGGATGCCATGATTACTGATAACAACGACGCCCGCTGCCGTTTTTTTCTATGGCCGAATAAACCACTTTGGTTGCGAGGTCAAGCTTCGCGCATCATCCGCCAGTACTCATACTTCATGGTCGCGGCGGCGCCGAGAATGATCGCAACGAAGGTGATGATCGCGCCCACCGACAGGGTCGAAAAGCCCGTAATACCCTGGCCGACGGTACAACCCATGGCGGTGACGCCGCCGAAGCCCATCAGCACGCCGCCGATGATATGGCGGAACATGTCCTGCGCCGAGATGAAGTGCTCCCAGCGAAAAGCCTTGGTCGCAACCGCATACAAAAAGGAGCCTATGCCGACGCCGAATACGGTGGCGATGCCCCAGGTGACCACCGTGCTCCTGTCGGTCCACAAGGACCACAGTTCCAGCGTATAGCCGGAAGGGGCGATGAATGACATCGACTCGGCCAGCTTGGAATTGGTGCCGATCGCCATCTCGGTCAGTGTTTCGGGATTTTCCATCCAGCCCAGTTTGCCGGTAATGTACCAGCCTGCAACTACCACGCTGCCGAGCACGATGCCGGCGATGAAGTTGTCCTTGTTTTCCCAGAACGACTTGTTCAACAGCACAAAGGCCATCAGCAGGCCCGACAGAACCAGCGCGAAGACCAATTCGGCGGAGGCCAGATCCATGCCGAGGCTGGCATGCAGCAGGTGCGGCAGAGTCTGGTTGGTGGGCAGGTTCAGCGTCACTCCGGGCGCTTGCAGCCATTCGACGCGCGGCACGGCGAAGATGCCACGCAGGGTGACATTGGCCGAATAGGCCATGTAGATGAACACCACCACGGCTTTCAGATTGCCGCCGCCAACACGTACCAGCGTCTTGTTGCCGCATCCCGAAGCCAGCGTCATGCCGATGCCGAAGATCAGGCCGCCGACGATGTGCGCCAGCCAGGGCAGGTTCTGCCCTGTGTATATGGTGTTGGCGAGGTTGATCTTGCCCGTGTAGGCCAGGAGGTTGGTGCCGAGAATGGCGACCGCGATGGTCAGCAGCCAAGCCCGCATGCGCCCCCAGTCGCCCATGTTGACGACATCAGACACGGCCCCCATGGTGCAGAAGTTGGTCTTGTTGGCGAAAAAACCAAAGATGAAACCGAGACCGAAACCCCACCAAACGACAGTCTTGGCTATGACTTGTAATTCTTCAGGCATATCGCGCGATCCTCTGGAAATTTCCGAACTTGGTTACAGACGCAAATAAAGCGGGCGTTGGCATCCACTAAAACCTGTTCGCCAAACTGTTGATTCTCGGCGAAAGTCAGTCACGACGCGATTCAGTCCGTCACTTGAAAAATAACGCCGCTTTATATCACTCAACTCTAATATTTCCGGAGTTCAGCAGATCGTGGCGAGGAATACTCTGTCGCGCGGATTGCCGGCATCGCAACATCAGTCTGGGGGGGGTAACGCAGCCACTCTTGTCGCGTAACCGATTACGCCGTCTCGCATTGATGGGCGTATAAGTCTTTTCGCGGTTGAGCGCGGAACTCGCGACCCAGGGCATGCTCCAATAGACCTCTCCATTCTGCGGCTGTACTCCGGCTCTCTTATGTCCTCCTTGAAACTTTTCCGCCGCATGCTTTCGGCATTGGTGTTTATCCTCCCCCTTCTCTCATTTGCCACCCAGGCAGCCCCACGCATCGGGACCGCGGTGAGCTTCGAAGTTACACTGATCAGCGGCCAGACCCTGCGTTCCCAGGATCTGGCCGGACGGCCGGTATTGCTGGTGTTCTGGGCATCCTGGTGCCCGCCCTGTCACGCCGAAATGGCCACACTGGAAAAGGCCTACGTCAAATATCGAAAACAGGGACTGGAAATCGTCGCGGTTTCACTCGACAACAACGCCGAGGACGCGCGCGAGTTTCTGCGTTCGCACCCCGTCAGCTTTCCCACAGCGATGAGCACCGAACATCATGTTCGTCAATTCGGTCCCTTGCTATGGCCACCGCGCCTGTTCGCCATCAATCGCGCAGGACAGCTCAGCGCAAGCCATTGGGGTACGCTCTCCGCAGAGGCGCTGACGGCGACGATACGCTCGATACTTTGAGGATTTCCCGAGATAACGGCCAAACGGAACGTTCAGCAGGCGATTGCGAGGAAGTTCCCGTTTCACGCGTGAGCGCACGTACTCTTGCGAAACCTCCAGCTATATGACATTCACCTGATACCGCGTGACGTCTGGCAGGCTCGCCGCCGCAAAGCCCTGGCTGCGCAACCGGCAGGAGTCGCACACGCCGCAGGCGCTGCCTTCCGCATCGGCCTGGTAGCAGGACACCGTAAGCCCGTAATCGACACCCAGCCTTGCGCCTTGGACGATGATCTGCGCCTTGCTCATGTCGATCAGCGGCGCATGTACTTTGAGCGGCCTGCCTTCAACCGCCGCCTTGGTCGCCAGATTGGCGAGCACCTCGAATGCGCGAATGAATTCAGGCCGGCAATCCGGATAGCCCGAATAGTCCACGGCGTTGACGCCGACAAAGATGTCCCCTGCGCCCAGTACCTCGGCCCAGGCCAGGGCCAGGGCCAGCATGATGGTGTTGCGCGCCGGCACGTAGGTGACCGGGATTCCCGGCTGGACGCCCGCGGTCGGCACGGCGATCGAACTGTCAGTCAGCGCCGAACCGCCTAGCTGGCCGAGGTCGAGTTTCAGCACGCGATGCGCGGCAGCCCCCAGAGCCGCGGCCACGCGTGCCGCCGCGTGCAACTCGGCGCCATGGCGCTGGCCGTAATCGAGCGACAGACAGTGACAGGCAAAGCCCTGCTCGCGCGCCAGGGCCAGCACCGTGGCGGAATCGAGGCCGCCGGAGAGAAGAACGACTGCGGGTTTCATCATGGTGGCGATGGTAGCAAACAGCCCGCGGTTACGGCTGTTCTATAATTCGCCCTTCCTCCCTTTTCCTGCGATCGACGATGGCAAAGAAAGTGTTCATCCGCACCTTCGGCTGCCAGATGAACGAATACGACTCTGACAAGATGGCCGACGTGCTGGCCGGCAGCGATGGCGCGGTCAAGACGGAAAACCCCGAGGAAGCCGACATCATCCTGTTCAACACCTGCTCGGTGCGCGAAAAGGCGCAGGAGAAGGTGTTCCACGACCTTGGCCGGATCAGGCATCTCAAGCAACTCAACCCGAATCTGGTGATAGGTGTCGGCGGCTGCGTTGCCAGCCAGGAGGGAGCCGCCATTGTCGCCCGTGCGCCCTACGTCGATCTGGTATTCGGCCCGCAAACCCTGCACCGCCTGCCGCAGATGATCGCCGCGCGCCGCGAGAGCGGCCGGGCGCAGGTTGATATCTCTTTCCCGGAAATCGAGAAGTTCGACGCCCTGCCCCCTGCCACCATTACGGGAACGTCGGCTTTCGTCTCGATCATGGAAGGCTGTTCAAAGTACTGCAGTTTCTGTGTCGTGCCTTACACGCGAGGCGAGGAAGTTTCGCGCCCGCTGGCCGACGTCGTGGCTGAAATCACCGGACTGGTCGCTCGTGGTGTACGCGAAGTCACGCTGCTGGGCCAGAACGTCAATGCCTACAGGGGAAAGTTCGGCGGCGCCACTGACGACGGTGATAACTGCGACCTGACTGCAGACCTCGCGTTCCTGATCGAAACCATGGCCGACATGGAAGGCATTGAACGCATCCGCTATACCACCTCGCATCCGCGTGAGATGACGCCGCGGCTGATTGACACCTACCGCAGCACACCGAAGCTGGTCTCGCACCTGCATCTGCCGGTGCAGTCCGGCTCCGACCGGATTCTGGCGGCGATGAAACGCGGCTATTCCGTACTTGAATTCAAATCGCTGGTGAAGAAGCTCAAGACCGCACGGCCCGATCTTTCACTTTCCTCCGACTTCATTGTCGGGTTCCCCGGCGAAACCGAAGAGGACTTCGAAAAGACCATGCAATTGATTGAAGAACTGAACTTCGACAACAGCTTCTCTTTCATCTACAGCCCACGCCCCGGCACACCGGCGGCCGACATGGCCGATGACACCTCACCGCAAACAAAAATCCGGCGGCTGATGCGTTTGCAGAAGACCATCGAAGCACAGGCGCTGAAAATCAGCCAGGCGATGGTCGGCACGACACAGCGCATCCTGGTCGAAGGCCATGCAAGAAAGGATGCCAGCGAACTGGCCGGGCGCACCGACAACAATCGTGTGGTCAACTTCGCCGGCAACGAACGCCTGATCGGCCGCTTCATTAATATCACCATCACTGCCGCCCTGCCTCACAGCTTGCGCGGCGAAATCATCGTCCTTCCGGAGAATACAGCCCATGTCTACTCGTAGCGTTTACCTGCTTGCCGCTCTCTTCGCAGCTGGAGCCCTGGCCCAATCGCCGGCCCCGGCCGACAAAGCCGGTGCTGCCGCACCATCCAGCGCACCAACCGACCTCTCCACGGTCAACCTCGACCGCCTGCAAATGCGCGACGGCGGATTGTCCTGCGACGATCTGAAGGCGGAAGTGGGACTGATGGACAGCGTGTACAAGGCATCCGGCGGCGGCGAAGCCGGACGAGGCGAAATGTCCAATGCCGCGACGGCCTCGGCGGTAGGGCAGGTCGCCACTGGCGCCGCGATTCAAACAGGCGCCTTCGGCGCGTTGCCTCTGTTCGGTCCCTTGGCTCGCCTCGGCACTCAAGTCGTGATGGACCAGAAGACCGTCGAAGCACAAAACGCAGCCAAGCGCGCCGATGCCGCCAAGGCGCGCAAGGAACACCTGACCGAGCTATTTCTCAAACGCGACTGCAAGTTATGAACTGTTTATCGTGGCACGGGCAGGCTCGAGGCATTCCTGGATGGTGACTTCCAGGCAGAGATCTCACGACATCGCGCTCATGCCGCTCGACAACGCGCGGCTGCAAAATCTCTGCGGCGCGCTCGACGAAAATCTGCGCCAGATCGAGGCCGCATTCGATGTCACCATCAACCGTCGCGGCCAGCATTGCCGGATCAGCGGCGAGCTGTCTCAGTCTCGGCTTGCCGCCACGGCCTTGCAGCACTTCTACGAACAGGCGAGCGAACCGATCTCCATCGACGAACTCCAGCTGGGTCTGATCGAGATCGCACGCAACCGCAGCACACGGTTGCCCCATTCGCCCGCCCAGCCAAGCGCCGGCCTGCTGACGAAAAAGCCCGATCTGCATGGGCGCACGCCGAATCAGGCGAGGTATCTCAGCAACATCCAGGAACACGACATCACCTTTGGCATCGGCCCGGCCGGCACAGGCAAAACCTATCTCGCGGTCGCTTCCGCGATTGATGCCTTCGAACGCGACCAGGTAAGCCGCATTGTCCTCACGCGACCTGCCGTCGAAGCCGGCGAGCGACTCGGCTTCCTGCCCGGAGACCTGGCGCAGAAAATCGATCCCTACCTGCGTCCGCTCTACGATGCGTTGTATGACCTGATGGGTTTCGACAAGGTATCCAGACTGTTCGAGAAACAGAACATCGAGATTGCCCCGCTGGCCTACATGCGTGGACGCACCCTGAATCATGCCTTCATCATTCTCGATGAGGCGCAGAACACCACGCCCGAGCAAATGAAAATGTTCCTGACCCGCATCGGCATCGGCGCCAAGGCCGTGGTCACCGGCGACGTAACGCAGATCGACCTGCCGCGTGGGCAGAAGTCCGGCCTGGTCGAGGCACGCCGCATCCTGGCCGATGTCCGCGGACTTGCTTTCACCGACTTCGACGCTTCAGACGTGGTGCGCCACCCCCTGGTGGCGCGCATTGTCGACGCCTACCAGAAACATGACTCCGTCCGCGCAACGCCTGCCTGAACTGTGCCTGTCGGTTCAGTACCCGATCGGCAAGGATGGCGCCCCGACCCGCCCACAAGTTCGCCGCTGGGTGCGCGCGGCCTGTGCCAAACCGGCTGAAGTAACGGTGCGCTTCGTCGACGCGAAGGAAGGCCGGCAACTCAATCGCGATTACCGGGGCAAGGATTACGCGACCAATGTACTGTCCTTTCCCTACGAATCCGGCGAGCCGGTACAGGGCGATCTCGTGCTCTGCCTGCCGGTGGTGGAACGTGAAGCGCAGGAGCAGGGAAAAGCGCGGGAAGCCCACTACGCGCACATGGTGGTGCATGGTATGCTGCATTTACAGGGCTATGACCACGAGACCGGCCGCAAAGATGCCGAACGCATGGAGGCGAAGGAAAAGGAAATCCTGCAGGCATTGGGCTATCCCGACCCGTATTGAACATGGACCTTCCCAGTAGACCCAGCCTGATCGAACGGCTTTCCGCACTGCTGCTGCGCGAACCCGAAGACCGCGAACAATTGCTTGCATTGCTGCATGGCGCATTCGAGCGCCATCTGATGGACGCCGATGCGCTGTCGATCATCGAAGGCGCACTTGCAGTCAGCGACATGGCGGTACGCGACATCATGGTGCCGCGGGCGCAGATGGACGTAGTGGACATCAACGATTCGCCCGAACAGATCGTCGAGGTCGTGCTCGAAACTGCACACTCGCGCTTCCCTGCCATCGGCGAAAGCAAGGACGACGTACTTGGCATTCTGCTGGCCAAGGATCTGTTGCGCTACTTCGCCGGCAAGGAATTCGACCTGCGCGACACGCTGCGTCCGGCCATATTCATCCCCGAATCAAAGCGGCTCAACGTGCTGCTGCGGGAATTCCGCGCCTCGCGCAACCACATGGCCATCGTGGTCGACGAATACGGCGGCGTCGCCGGACTGGTCACCATCGAGGACGTGCTTGAGCAAATCGTCGGCGACATCGAAGACGAATACGACTTCGACGAAACCGCGGACAACATCGTCAAGGACAACACCGGGCGTTATCGCGTCAAGGCCGTGACCGAAATTGCCGACTTCAACTCTGCGTTCGCCTCCGGGTTTTCGGACGAACATTTCGACACCGTGGGCGGCCTGGTAATCCATCACCTGGGCCGTCTGCCGAAGCGCAACGAGGTGGTCAGCATCGGCGGTCTGCGCATGCAGGTATTGCGCGCCGACAGCCGTCGCGTGCATACCCTGCTGGTCGATCCGCAGAAGGATCTGCCGCTTTCAACTCCGCTCGCAGCAGACGAATGACGCAGCGGCATGTGGCCGTTTCCCTGCGCGCTGCGGCTGCTGCGATTGCCCTCGGCGCGCTCTGTGTTCTGGGTTTTGCCCCATTCGCCATCTCGCCAGCGCCGCCCATTGCCCTGGGTGGCCTGTTCTTCCTCTGGCGCAAGACATCCAGCGCTCGGCAAGCGATGCTGCTCGGACTCGCCTGGGGTGCGGGCTGCTTCCTGTTCGGCGTATCGTGGATCTACGTCAGCCTGTCACATTTCGCCGGCATGGCGCCGCCTGCCGCTGCTGCTGCCACCCTGCTGTTCTGCCTCTATCTCGCCCTGTTTCCGGCACTGGCGGGTGGCTTGTTCTCACGCTGGCGCAGAAACACGCTGCGCGATGTGCTGCTGTTCGCAGGTCTGTGGACCCTCACCGAGTGGTTGCGCGGCACGCTATTCACCGGCTTTCCCTGGCTCGCGGTCGGCTATTCGCAAAGCCCGCCGAGCCCCCTGTCCGGCTGGGCATCGGTGCTTGGCGTCTATGGCGTCGGCTTCATTGTTGCCCTGATTGCCGGATTGATTGGCCACATGAGCATCGCCGGCTGGCGCAAGCCCGGGATATGGGCGTCGATACTGTTCTTGCCCGGACTCGGCGGCTTGCTGCACAGGATGGACTGGACGCAGCCGGTCGGTGCTCCCGTCACCGTCAGCCTGCTGCAGGGCAACGTACCGCAAAGCCTCAAGTGGGACCCGAAGCGGCTGCCGCTGTCAGTGGATACCTATCTGCGCCTGGCCAGGACCCATCCGGCAAGCCTCACCGTACTGCCCGAAACCGCCCTGCCGCTGTACTTCAGCGAAGTCCCGCGTGAGGTGCTGCGCGGCCTGACGCGCCATGGCGACGCGTTGATCGGTGTCGCTGTCGGCACCACCGACGGTGGCTATACCAACGGTGCGGTCACGCTAAGTCCGGAACTGGCAGCCAAGGCCTATGCCAAGCGGCACCTGGTGCCCTTCGGCGAATACGCACCGCCGGGCTTTGCCTGGTTCTTCCGCTTTACGCATATCCCGATGTCGGATTTCACCGCCGGCCTGGCACGACAGGAAGCGCTGAGCGTTGCCGGACAATTCATCGCGCCAAACATCTGTTACGAGGACCTGTTCGGCGAGGAATTGCTCGGTGCATTGCCGGCCGCGACTTTGCTGGTGAATCTTTCCAACACGGCGTGGTTTGGCGATTCGCTGGCACAGCCGCAACATTTGCAGATAGCCCAGTTGCGCGCCATCGAAACCGGCCGCGTGATGCTGCGCGCAACCAACACCGGCATGACTGCAATGGTGGGGCCGGACGGCACCATTGCCGCCGCCCTGCCGCCTTTCACCACCGCCGCACTGGTGGTGCAGGCGCAGGGACGGACGGGCCTGACACCCTATGCCCGCTGGGGCAACCAGCTGGCGCTGGTGATCGCCGTCGTCGCCTGTCTGACTGCGCTACGCCGCCGCACGGTTCAAAGTTTGTAGGCGGCCAGGTCGATCGTGAGGCTGGGGCGTCCCATCGCCTGCACGGCGGCACACAGGAAGCGGCGCACCTCTGGCGTGAGAGGTGCATAGTCTGCAGGCTTGAAGTTCAGGGCGAGCAGCAGGATCTGGTCGACCATCAACAGCTTTCCCATGGGATTCGGAGTCTCCAGCCCCGCCGTGAGAAAAGCCTCGGCTATCCAGTGCCGCGCACTGGCCGGATCGAAAGCCGCCATATCTTCCGCACCCAGAGGGAAGTCGTAACGCTCGCCGTTCTTCAAAACCACGCTCACATGATGATCCACGGTACCGCTCCTCGTGCCTGTCGTTGCATTGGCGCGGATGATACCGGAAGCGGCAGCGGTTGATTGAAAAGGGGTGCAACAAACAGAGGATTCAAAACGCGCTTGAACGTACCCGGGTGTAGCGGCAGAGTCAGGCTGGGCCCCTGATGGAAACCCTGTAAAATCGCCGCTCTTGAGAATTGACGGGGTTTCCCGATGAATCAAAAACCCACGTTCCAGGAAATCATCCTGCGCCTGCAGGACTTCTGGAACAATCAGGGCTGTGTGCTGCTCCAGCCCTACGATATCGAAGTCGGCGCCGGAACTTTCCACACTGCCACTTTTCTGCGATCCATCGGCCCCGAACCGTGGCGCGCGGCCTATGTCCAGCCCTCGCGCCGGCCCAAGGATGGCCGCTACGGCGAGAATCCGAATCGCCTGCAACACTACTACCAGTATCAGGTGGTATTGAAGCCCAACCCGCCCAACATTCAGGAACTCTATCTCGACAGTCTGTGCGCACTCGGCATCAACACCTCCGAGCACGACATCCGTTTTGTCGAGGACGACTGGGAATCACCGACCCTCGGCGCATGGGGGCTGGGCTGGGAAGTGTGGCTGGACGGCATGGAAGTCACCCAGTTCACCTATTTCCAGGAGGTCGGGTCGATCCCCTGCCGCCCGGTGCTGGGCGAAATCACCTACGGCATCGAGCGCCTCGCGATGTATCTGCAAGACGTGGAAAATGTCTTCGACCTGGTCTGGGCGCCCGGTGTCACCTATGGCGATGTGTATCACCAGAACGAGGTCGAGCAGTCGACCTACAACTTCGAACACTCCGACGTCGACTGGCTGTTTGCCCAGTTTTCCAAATACGAATCCGAAGCCAAGCGCCTGATCGGACTAAGCCTGCCTTTGCCGGGATTCGAGATGGTGATGAAGGCCTCGCACACTTTCAACCTGCTCGATGCGCGCGGCGCCATCTCGGTCACCGAACGCGCCGCCTACATCGGTCGCGTGCGTGCGCTGGCGCGTGAAATCGCCCAGGCCTATTACACTTCGCGTGAACGACTCGGCTTTCCGATGTGCAAGGCGGAGGCAGCATGAAAACTACCTTCCCCCCAACCCCCTTTCCACGGAAGGGGGGGGCTCTGGTTCGCGGGCTGGGCCCGCTCCGTATTAATGGCTTGCTGCCCCCTTGGGGCGGCCCGGCGGAGGCAGCATGAAAGCCACCCTACTGATCGAACTCCTCACCGAGGAACTGCCGCCGAAGTCGCTGGCCAAACTGGGGCTGGCGTTCCGCGAGCAAATGCAAAAGGCGCTGGCCGACGCCGGCTTCATCGAGGCCGGCAACGAAGGTCGCTGGTTCGCGACGCCGCGCCGGCTGGCGCTGCAATTCGACGCTTGCCTGGAGAGTCAGCCGGATCGCGTGATCGAAAAGAAGGGTCCTGCCGTTGCGTCAGGAGTCGGCGCTGACGGGTCGCCGACCAAGGCGCTGGAGGGCTTCATGCGTTCCGCCGGAGTCGAGTTCGCGCAACTGGAAAAGCAGAGTGACGGCAAAGCGGAATATTTCGTCGCCCGCACGAGCAGGAAAGGCGGACGCATCGACGAATATCTGGCCGGCATGGTGGAAACTGCGCTCAGGAAACTGCCGGTCGCCAAGCTCATGCGCTGGGGCGCCGGTGAAGCGCAATTCGTGCGACCGGTGCACGGCCTGATCCTGATGCACGATGGCCGAACGATCCCGGGCCAGGTGCTGGGCCTGGAGAGCCGCAATGTCACGCGCGGCCATCGCTTCCTGAGCGTTGGGGTGATCGACATCCCACGCGCCGACGATTATGAAGCGACCCTCGAGACCGAGGGCCGCGTCATCGCCTCCTTCGACAAGCGTCGCACCATGATCCGCGAGCAACTGGATCGTGCCGCCGGGCAACTCACCTGGCTGAGGGATGAAGCGCTGCTCGATGAAGTCACGGCGCTGGTCGAATTCCCCGCCGTGTACGAGGCGAGCTTCGAACCGGAATTCCTCGCAGTACCCCAGGAATGCCTGATCCTGACCATGAAGGCGAACCAGAAGTACTTCCCGCTGATGGACGGCGCTGGCGAGAAGAGCAAGCTGACGAACCGCTTCCTGGTAGTCTCGAACATGAAAGTGGCGAATCCCGCCAACATCATCACCGGTAATGCGCGCGTGGTGCGGCCGCGTCTGGCAGATGCCAAGTTCTTCTTCGAAACCGACAAGAAGACACCGCTGTCGGCACGCATCGGCAAGTTGTCGCGCGTCGTTTATCACAACAAGCTGGGCACCCAGGGCGAGCGCGTCGATCGCCTGGTCAAGCTCGCCGCCACCATCGCACAGCGCATGGGGGCCGATGTGATGCAGACGGAACGCGCTGCCTTGCTGGCCAAGGCCGATCTGGTCACCGACATGGTCGGCGAATTCCCGGAACTGCAAGGCATCATGGGCCGCTATTACGCACTGGCCGACGGTGAACCCAAGGCCGTGGCCGACGCGATACAGAGCCACTATCAGCCGCGTTTCAATGGCGACACCCTGCCGCAAGGTCAGGTCGCCTGCGCCGTCGCCTTGGCCGACAAGCTGGACGCGCTGATCGGCTTCTTCGGCATCGGCCAGATTCCCACCGGAGACAAGGACCCCTTCGGCCTGCGCCGCGCCGCGCTGGGCGTGCTGCGCATCCTGATGGAAACCCCGCTGCCGCTGTCGCTGTCCGAACTGATTGACGATGCCGCCGCCGGCTTCGCGCCGGAACTGTTCACCGGCGACTGGCGTGCCGCCAGCGCCACGTTTCTGAAGGAGCGCCTGCGCCACATGCTGCGTGACGCGGGGCACGATCACAACGCTGTCGATGCGGTACTGGCGCTGGACCCGGCGCGGATCGACCAGGTTCCGGCCAAACTGGCCGCCGTCAAGGCATTTGCTGCATTGCCCGAAGCCGCGGCGCTGGCGGCTGCCAACAAGCGCATCGTGAACATCCTGAAAAAGTCGGGCGCCGATGCCGGCCCGGCGGTCGACTCCGCCCTGCTGCAGGAAGATGCGGAAAAGACCCTGTTCGCCCAGGTCACGGCCGCAGCGCCAGGCATAGAAGCGCAGCTGTCTGCCTGTGACTACACCGCCGCGCTGAAGGCCCTGGCAGGCTTGCGCGGCCCGGTCGATGCGTTTTTCGACGGCGTCATGGTAATGGCCGAGGAAGCGCCAATCCGCGCCAATCGTCTTGCCCTTCTGTCGCGCCTCGCCGGTTTGATGAACCGGGTTGCCGATATTTCGAGGCTTTCTGTATAAGTACCGCAAACACGGGGAGCGCGGGGTAAATCCCGCCCTGTTTTCCCCGTGCTTCCCGTATTCCCCGTGGTGAAATGATTCTTATGAAACTTGTCATCCTTGACCGCGACGGTGTAATCAACCACGACTCCGACCACTACGTCAAATCGCCGGAAGAATGGAAACCGATTCCCGGCAGTCTTGCCGCCATCGCCCGCCTCAACCAGGCCGGCTATCGCGTAGTGGTGGCAACCAACCAGTCGGGCATCGGCCGCGGACTGTTCGAGACCGATACCCTGATCGCCATTCACGACAAAATGCTCAAGGCGCTGGCGCAGGTTGGCGGGCGCATTGACGCGGTGTTCTTCTGCCCGCACACCAACGCCGACAACTGCGACTGCCGCAAGCCGAAGCCCGGCATGTTCCGCGAGATCGCCGCCCGTTTCAACGCCGACCTTGCCGGCGTGCCGGCGATCGGGGATTCCATGCGCGACCTTCAGGCTGCCGCCGCCGTCGGCGCGCAACCGATGCTGGTGCTGACCGGCAAGGGGCGCAAGACCGCTGATGACCCGGCCCTGCCGGCCGATACGCTGGTATTTCCCGATCTGGCAGCGGCGGCAGCACACATCGCCCATTGAGCCTCGAAGGCAATGGCCGTAGTCCGTTCCCTGCTGTTCATGCTGATCCTGCTGGTGGTGACACCGCCCTACACGCTGCTGGTCATTCTCTGCCGTCCGCTGCCGCACCACCTGCGGCGACAGTCGGTAGTGCCATGGGTGAACTTCACGATCTGGCTGATCAAGCATGTGCTCGGCATTCCCTACCGGCTGGTCGGCGCCGGGAACATCCCTGCCCGTGCCTCGGTCGTGCTGGCCAAGCATCAGTCAGCCTGGGAGACTTTCATGCTGCAGGAGGTGTTCAGGGACACCGTTTTCGTCTGGCGCAAGGAAATCAAGTACCTGCCGTTCTTCGGCTGGGCACTGGCCTCGATTCCGATGATCGAGACCGACCGCAGCGCCAGCAGGTCGAGCCTCAAGCGCCTGGTGGATCAGGGCCGGGATCGCCTCGAAAACGGTTACACGGTGATCATTTTTCCGGAAGGGACCCGCTCGCAGCCCGGATCGAAGAATCGCTACAAGGTCGGCGGCGCGCATCTGGCCGTCGAGACCGGCACGCCGGTGATTCCAGTGGCGCTCAATTCCGGTGAGTTCTGGGGTCGCAATGCCCTGTTCAAGCGCTGCGGAGTCGTCACGGTCAGCATCGGCCCCGCGATCGATCCGGCAGGACTCACTGCGAGCGAAATCACTGACCGTGCCGAAGCCTGGATTGAAGCGGAAATGAGCCGCATCAGCCCGCAACTCTATGGAGGCTCCGCATGACCGTTGCCAAAGGCCGCAGCCCGCAACTGAATCTCAAGCTCGACAGCAGCGGCCCCGATCCGGCCAGTCGCTGGCACGATGGCGCAGCGCTGGCGTTCATGGGCGGCAGCCTGCGCCTTGTGCTGGGCACCCAGCACAAGGATGCGCTACGCGAAGGCGACACGCTGGACTTGCCCCTGCCGCCCCAGGCCACTCCCCGCCAGATCCAGGACCGCGCCGAAGCATGGCTGCGCGAGGAAGCCAAGCGCCGCCTGCAACAGGTTGTCGAACAGAAGGCGGCACTGGCGGGACGCCGCGCACCGCGCCTGGCGCTCTCCTTCGCCGCACGCGGTCACTGGGTCGAGGTGCAGGACGGAGACTCGCTGCGCTGCAACTGGCGCCTGATCGAACAACCGATGGCCGTCATCGAGCAGGCGATTGCCCGGGCGATTGCCACCTTGCCGCCGGAAGGCGGAGGCTTGGATCTTTTCGGCACGCCGTTTGCCACGAGCTGAACCGCCGTCAATCCGATGTTTCTCGAACAACTCAAGTTATTCCGCCTGCCTTCGCCGCCACCCGAAACCAGGACCCGCCATCTTTTGATCGGCGGCCGCATCATCGACTACCGGCTCAAGAGCGGCGCCAAGCGCCTTTCAATGACCATCGACGAACGCGGCCTGCGCATCGGCGCACCCCGTCGCATCGCCCTGACGGAGATCGAGGCCTTCGTCCATGGCCACGCCGACTGGGTCCTGAAAAAACTCGGCGAGCTCGCTCACGCCACCCTGCCGCGCCACCTCACCATCAAGGATGGCGCGCATCTGCCGCTGCTCGACGGCGAGGCCGAAGTCCGCGTCCTGCCCGGTGCCAACCGGGTGCGCTGGGTCGCCAATACCCTGGTCCTCGAAGCCCGGCCACAGGCCGATCTGGCGCAGCTGGCCACACGCGCCCTGCAGAAGCGGGCACTCACCCATTTCGCCGGGCGTCTTACGCATTACACCGGCCAACTCGATCTGGCGGTGCCCAAGCTCGGCCTGTCGTCGGCGCATACGCGCTGGGGCAGTTGCAGCAAGCATGGCGGCATACGCGTGAACTGGCGACTGATCCACCTGCCGACGCACCTGGGTGACTACGTGGTCGCCCATGAAGTTGCCCACCTCCTCGAAATGAACCACAGCGAACGCTTCTGGTCCGTGGTCACCTCGCTCTATCCCGAATGGAAAGCCGCGCGTAGCGAACTCAAGCAGCGCGCCACCTCCCTGCCGATACTTTAGGAAAACCAACATGCGAATCCTGCACACCATGCTGCGCGTCGGCGATCTGGGAAAATCGCTGGCCTTCTATACCGATGTCCTTGGCATGCGCCTGTTGCGGCGCAACGATTACCCGGAAGGAAAATTTACTCTGGCCTTTGTCGGTTTTCAGGACGAGAAAGACGGCGCCGTGATCGAACTGACCCATAACTGGGGCGTCGAGCACTACGAAATCGGCACCGGCTACGGCCACATCGCGCTGGCGGTCGAGGATGCCCACGCAGCCTGCGACACCATCCGCCAGCGTGGCGGCAAGGTCACGCGCGAGGCCGGGCCGATGAAAGGTGGCAGCACCGTGATCGCCTTTGTCGAGGACCCCGACGGCTACAAGATCGAACTGATCCAGAAAAAATCCTAGCCGGGTAATCCGATTGATACCCTGCCACATGACGAGCCGCCCCCTGCAACAGCCTCCTTCAATACATTCCCGGTAGCGACCATGAAACTTGTTTTCAGATTGTTCTTCAAAACCCTGCGGGTCATCATCGGCCCCGTGATGCTGCTTTGGGAATTTGTCACCCGCCCGAAAGGCCTCGCGCGCCAGCCTGCATTGCAGGAGAAGGTGGATCAGCAGTGCCGGGACATCGTCCTCTATCAATACAAAACCTGTCCGTTCTGCATCAAGGTAAGGCAGGAAATTCGCCGCTTGTCGCTGAACATCGAACGCCTTGACGCGCAAAAAGAAGGACGGAATCGCGACGATCTGGTGCACGGAGGCGGGCAGGCCAAAGTCCCCTGCCTGAAAATTACCGATCAGGCGGGTAACAGCCAGTGGCTGTACGAATCCGACAAGATCATCGAGTATCTGCGCGGACATTTTGCGACCGGCTGACCGCGACAGGAGTTTGTGAAACCGGTTTGACAGGCGCCTGTAAAAGGCGCTGGAAACAGCCAGGATGTTTCCGCCTGCCTGCGCACTGGCTGTTGCACAACGCAGAACACAGTGTTCCGCGTCCACCGAAGCCGCAGCGCCTCCGCAGCGCTAGACTGCGGCCATGAACTTCATTCCACCGGTATTCATTTCCCACGGCTCGCCGATGCTGCTGCTTGAACCGGGCCGCGCCGGGCCGGCATGGCAGGCGCTGGCACAAGACCTGCCGCGACCGCTGGCGATTCTCGTCGTATCGGCGCACTGGACAACAGCGAAGCCGGCCGTAAGCGCGGCCCTGCAGCCGGAAACGATCCACGATTTCTACGGCTTTCCGCAGGCGCTCTACGAACTCGACTACCGGCCTCCCGGTGCACCCGAACTCGCGGCCGAGGTCGCTGAGCTGGTTCCCGGAATCGAGGTCGACCGCCAGCGCGGCCTCGATCACGGCGCATGGTCGCCGCTGCGCGTCATGTATCCGGCGGCCGATATTCCGGTCATCCAGCTGGCCGTGATGCCGCAGGCAAGCGCCGAATCCCATTACCGGCTGGGGCAGATGCTGCAGCCGCTGGCCCGGCGCGGCGTGCTGATTCTCGCCTCGGGCGGGCTTACGCACAATCTGCGCGACATCGTCGGTGACGCGGCGGACGGCGAGGCCCTGCCCTATGTCGGCGAATTCCGTGACTGGTTTGTCAAGGCACTGGAGCAGGGCAAGCTGCCGGCGCTGCTCGACTATCGTCGTCAGGCACCGCACGCTGCGCGAGCACATCCTTCAGCAGAGCATCTGCTGCCACTGTATGTCGCCCTGGGCGCCGCCGGCGAGAACGCGGCGGTGCACACCGTGTATAACGACTACCAACTGGGCGCGCTGGCGCTGGACGCCTTCGTCTTTGCTGCGGGCGAGGCCTGATCGGGGTAGCTGTCTGAACAAGGGAAACCGGGGCATTTCCGGCGACGCACGCACCACTCTGCTGCGCCATGCCCCCATACGGTGCAGGGCGATAAAGTACCAACCGCCATCCACCTGATTCCATTGTGACTTTTTGCGGGCATGGTTTCTGCTGGAAGTAGGCAACCTCTTTCCAGCAATTGCACCGACATGAAGCCTGCTTACGATGAAATGCTCGACGCCTCTGGCAAGGTGCGCCCGAGCTACCAGGGCTTCGCCGCCTGGCTTGAATCGACCGCGCCCGATGTCATCGAGCGCAAGCGCGAGGAAGCCGACCTGACCTTCCATCGCGTCGGCATCACCTTCGCCGTCTATGGCGAAGAAGCCGGCAAGGAGCGCCTGATCCCGTTCGACATCGTTCCGCGCATCATCCCGGCCGTTGAGTGGCAGCGCATCGAAGCCGGTCTGCGCCAGCGCGTCAAGGCGCTGAACGCCTTCCTCAACGACATCTACCACGATCAGGAGATCCTCAAGGCCGGGCGCATCCCCACGGCCCAGGTGCTGGGCAACTCGCAGTATCGGGCGGAGATGGTGGGCGTCAACGTGCCGGGCGGCACCTACGCCCACATCGCCGGCGTCGACCTGGTCCGAGCCGGCGAGGGTGAGTACTACGTGCTGGAGGACAACCTGCGCACGCCCTCGGGGGTTTCCTACATGCTGGAGGACCGCAAGATGATGATGCGGCTCTTCCCCGAACTCTTCGCCCGCATGGCCATCGCTCCGGTCGAGCACTATCCCGACCTGCTGCTCGACAATCTGCGCTCGGTGGCGCCTGAGGGCGTGGTCAATCCCAATGTGGTCTTGCTGACGCCGGGGCAATTCAACAGCGCCTATTTCGAGCACGCCTTCCTCGCCCAGCAGATGGGCATCGAACTGGTCGAAGGCAACGACCTGTTCGTACGCAACGACATCGTGTTCATGCGCACCACGCAAGGCCCGCAGCGGGTCGACGTAATCTACCGCCGCCTCGACGACGATTTCCTCGATCCTTTGGCCTTCCGCAAGGATTCGGTGCTGGGCGTGCCGGGGCTGTTCTCGGCCTACCGGGCCGGCAACGTCACCCTGACCAATGCCGTCGGCACCGGCATTGCCGACGACAAGGCGATCTATGTCCATGTTCCCGAAATGATCCGCTTCTATTGCGGCGAGGAACCCATCCTCTCCAACGTACCCACCTGGGAGCTGTCCAAGCCGAAGGACCGCGAGTATGTGCTGGCGCATCTGGCCGAATTGGTAGTCAAGGAAGTTCACGGCTCGGGAGGCTACGGCATGCTGGTCGGCCCCACCGCGAGCGGGGAGGAAATCGCCCTCTTTCGCGAAAAGATCCTCGCCGCGCCCGACACCTACATCGCGCAGCCGACGCTGGCGCTATCCACCTGTCCGACCTACGTCGACAGCGGCGTTGCGCCGCGCCATATAGATCTTCGGCCGTATGTGCTCTCCGGCAAGAAAATCACCATGGTGCCCGGCGGACTCACGCGCGTGGCCCTGAAGGAGGGCTCACTGGTGGTCAATTCCTCGCAGGGCGGCGGCACCAAGGACACCTGGGTCCTGGAAAAATAAGGCGGAACAATCATGCTCTCCTCAACCGCAGATCACCTCTACTGGATGGCCCGCAGCATGGAGCGGGCCGAGAACACGGCGCGCATGCTCGACGTCACCTACCGCATGTCGCTACTCAAGCAGACTGTCGCCGAGCCGCATCACGAATGGCGTGCCATGCTCTCGATCAGCGGCCTGGACGAGGATTTCGAGGCCCGCTACGCGGAGCCGAGCGCCGACAACGTGATGCACTTCATGGCACTCGACGAGAAGAATCCGGGCAGCATCTACAACAGCATCTTCTCCGCGCGCGAGAACGCCCGCGCCGTGCGCGGCTCGATCACCTCGGAGATGTGGGAGGCGCTCAATCAGACCTGGCTCGAAATGCGCCGGATACAGATGGAAGGGATTGCCGCGGATGGCGTCTCGCGCTTCTTCGAGTGGGTCAAGGAGCGCTCGCACCTTTCGCGCGGGATCACTCACGGCACCCTGTTGCGCGACGACACCTACCGTTTCCTGCGCCTGGGAACCTTCTTCGAGCGCGCCGACAACACCGCCCGCATCCTGGATGTGAAGTACCACATCCTGTTGCCCAGCCTGAGCGACATCGGCGGTGCCGCGGACTATTACCAGTGGGGCGCGCTGCTGCGCTCGGTGTCGGCTTTCGAGTCCTATCGCAAGGTGTATCGCGACCAGATCACCCCGAAGCGGGTCGCCGAACTGCTCGTCTTGCGGCCCGACATGCCGCGCTCGCTGACGACCTGCATGAACGAAGTCAATCGCCTGCTGCAGGAAATCAACGGTCCGCGCGCGGGTGAACTGCTGCGTCGCTGCGGCCTGCTGCATGGCGAACTGCGCTTCGGCAGCATCGACGGCATCTTCGCCCGCGGCCTGCACGAATACCTTTCCGACTTCCTCGAACGCATCTACGAACTGGGCGACCTGATCAACACCACCTATTTCTGGTCGACCGATGAACTGCCCCCCGCCATGTTCGGCACCTTGCCGGCAGCGACACTATCCTTCAATATGACCTCCTCCAGCCAATTGATGGCCTGATCAAACCCGAGGAAACAGAACCATGACCTACTGCGTCGCCACCATGATCGATGCCGGCATCGTGTTTGCGTCGGATTCGCGTACCAATGCCGGAGTGGACAACATTTCCACCTTCCGCAAGATGAAGACTTTCGAGCGCAGCGGCGACCGGGCACTGGTGATGGTCAATTCCGGAAATCTGGCCATTACCCAAGCCACCATCAATCACCTCGAACAGGCGATCCGGCACGGCACCGAACCGAACCTGATGAGTGTGTTTTCGATGTACGACGTCGCCGAACTAGTCGGCAGCGCACTGCGTGAGGTGCGCCATCGCGACGGGCCCTACCTGATGGAGAACAATGTCGACGGCGGCGCCAATTTTATCGTTGGCGGCCAGATCGCCGGCGAGCATCAGCGCCTCTTCATGGTCTATGCCGAAGGCAATTTCATCGAGGCGACACCGGAGACACCCTATTTCCAGATCGGCGAAACCAAGTACGGCAAACCGATCATCGACCGCGTGATCAGCGCCGAAACCAGCATGGACGATGCCATCAAGTGCGTGCTGGTGTCCTTCGATTCGACCATGCGCTCCAACCTGTCGGTCGGCATGCCGATCGACCTCGCCTGCTACAACCGGGAGTCGCTGCAGCTGGGCCACCTCCGGCGCTTCGACGAGCACGACCCCTACATGCTGAGCCTGCGCCAGAGCTGGGGCGAGGGCGTGCGCCGCGCTTTCGCCGAGTTGCCCAATCTCCAGTGGTAGCGGGCGCGCTGCGCGCCGGCCTGGTTTTTCCATAGTCTTGTCACCCTGAACGGTTCCCGATGACCATCCGCGTTGCGCTCAACCACCAGACCCGCTACAGCTTCGACCGGGCTGTAACACTGTTTCCGCACGAGGTGCGCCTGCGCCCGGCGGCACATGCCCGCACGCCCATCCTCGGCTACTCGCTGAAGGTCGAACCCGCCGGGCACTTCCTCAACTGGCAGCAGGACCCCTTCGGCAACTGGGTGGCGCGCCTGGTGTTCCCCGAGAAGGCCGAATCGCTGGCCATCACCGTCGACCTGGTGGCCGACATGACGGTGATCAACCCCTTCGACTTCTTCATGGACGAGTTCGCCGAGAACTTCCCCTTCGAGTATCCGGAAGGCCTCAAGCGCGAACTCGGCCCCTATCTGGAAGCCGATCCGGCCGGGCTCCTGCTGGAGGATTGGCTCAAACGCACGCGCAAGGAACTGCTGGCGATGAAAATGCGTACCATCGACATGCTGGTCGGCATCAACCAGCGCGTGCAGGGGGATGTGGGCTACATCGTGCGCCTCGAAGCCGGCGTGCAGACGCCGGAAGAAACACTGGAACTCAAACGCGGATCCTGCCGCGACTCGGCCTGGCTGCTGGTGCAGGCTATGCGCCACCTGGGGCTGGCCGCACGCTTCGCCTCGGGCTACCTGATCCAGCTGAAAGCCGACGTCAGGGCGCTCGATGGCCCCTCCGGCACCAGCTACGACTTCACCGACCTGCACGCCTGGACCGAGGTCTACATCCCCGGCGCCGGCTGGATCGGGCTCGACCCGACTTCGGGCCTGCTGGCCGGCGAGGGACATATTCCGCTGGCCTGCACCGCGATGCCCTCCTCGGCCGCGCCGGTCATCGGCGGCACCGAAGTCTGCGAAGCGCACTTCGATTTCACCATGCATGTCACGCGCATCCACGAAGACCCGCGCGTGACACAGCCCTACACCGAGGCGCAATGGCAGGCCGTGCTCGACCTCGGCCACCAGGTCGACGCCGAACTGGAAAAACACGACGTTCGCCTGACCATGGGCGGCGAGCCGACCTTCGTCTCGATCGACGACATGGACGGACCGGAGTGGAACTACACCGCGCTGTCGGACAAGAAACGCGAACTCGCAGGCGACCTGCTCACGCGCCTGCAGGGCCATTTCGCGCCGGGCGCCATGCTGCATTTCGGCCAGGGCAAGTGGTATCCCGGCGAGCCGCTGCCGCGCTGGGCGCTGGGCTGTTACTGGCGCACCGACGGCAAGCCGCTGTGGCAGGAGCCCAAGCTGATGGTCACCGCCGATGGTGGCGGCAAGCAGCAGCCGAAGGATGCGCTGCACTTCATCCGCCACCTGACGGGCGAACTCGGACTTGATCCGGTCTGGGTGATCGCAGCCTATGAGGACGTGACGCGCATCATCGACGAGGAACAACGCTGGCCGGAGAATTTCGATCCGCTCAAGGCCGACCTGAAGAAGCCCGACGAAAGACTGCGCGTAGCGAAACTGCTGGAACGCGGCCTGGGCGAGGCGGCGGGCTACGTGCTGCCGCTGAAGGCCTTGCCGCCCGTGGCAACCACCCCAAAGCGCCGTAGCGCCAGCGTCGACTTTCAATCGCGCTTCCGTTCCAGCCCCTGGCCGCTGCGTCGCGAACACCTCTACCTGATCCCCGGCGATTCGCCGCTGGGCCTGCGCCTGCCGTTGGCTTCCCTGCCCTGGGTCGCGCCCGGCGACAAGGAGGAGGATTTCACGCGCGACCCGTTTGCCGCACAGGAGCCGCTCGCCGACCCCGTCGCCGGGCCGGACGCGCCGCGACTCAAGATCGAGCCGCCGCCGGGCAACCCCAAGGCCGGCTACGACCCGCGCGAGATCGTGCACACCGCGCTCTGCGCCGAAGTGCGCGAGGGCGTGCTGTGCATCTTCCTGCCGCCGGTACCCCTGCTCAAAGACTTCATCACACTGCTCGCCGCGATCGAAGCCACGGCTGCCGACCTCAAGCTCCCCGTCCGACTCGAAGGCTATACGCCGCCTTCCGACCCGCGCCTGAAGGAATTCCGCATTACGCCCGATCCCGGCGTCATAGAAGTCAACATCCATCCGGCAAAAAGCTGGACTCAGCTTGTCGAGAACACCCAGATCCTCTACGAGGAGGCGCGCCTGACGCGCCTGGGCACCGAAAAGTTCATGCTCGACGGGCGCCACACCGGCACGGGCGGCGGCAACCACATCACGCTGGGCGCCGCCTCGCCGGCCGATTCGCCCTGCCTGCGCCGGCCGGACCTGCTGATGAGCCTGATTGCTTACTGGCAGCACCATCCGGCGCTGTCCTACCTGTTCTCGGGCATGTTCATCGGCCCCACCAGCCAGGCGCCGCGCGTCGACGAAGCCCGCCACGAGAGCCTCTACGAACTCGAAATCGCCTTCCAGCAGATGGCGCAGCGCCTCAAGCCCGGCGAGGAAAGCCTGCAGCCCTGGCTGGTGGATCGCCTACTGCGCAACCTCCTGGTCGACCTCTCGGGCAACACGCACCGCGCCGAGTTCTGCATCGACAAGCTCTACTCGCCCGACAGTACCACCGGGCGCCTCGGCCTGGTCGAATTCCGCGGCTTCGAGATGCCGCCGCACGCGCAGATGTCGCTGTTGCAAATGCTGCTGCTGCGCGCGCTGGTGGCGCGCTTCTGGCAAACGCCCTACACCGGCGCTGGCCGCGGCCTGATGCGCTGGGGCACCGGCCTGCACGACCGCTACATGCTGCCGCATTTCGTCGCCCAGGACATGATGGACGTGGTGCTCGACCTGCAGCGCGCCGGCTACGCTTTCGAGTTCGAATGGTTCGCGCCCTTCCTCGAATTCCGCTTTCCGCGCTTCGGCACCGTCGTCTACCAGGGCATCGAGATCGAGCTGCGCCAGGCCATCGAACCCTGGCATGTGCTCGGCGAAGAAGTCGCCGCCGGCGGCACGGCGCGCTATGTCGATTCCTCGATCGAGCGCCTGCAGGTCAAGGTGCGCCACATGAACGACAATCGCCACATCCTCACCTGCAACGGTCGCCCGTTGCCACTCTCCGCCACCGGCACGCGCGGCGAGTATGTCGCCGGCGTACGCTACCGCGCCTGGTGCCCGCCGTCCGGTCTGCACCCAACCATAGGCGTGCAGGCGCCGCTGGTGTTCGACCTTGTCGATAGCTGGAGCGGGCGCTCTATCGGCGGCTGCACCTACCACGTCGCCCATCCCGGCGGGCGCAGCGACGACACCTTCCCGGTCAATGCCAACGCGGCCGAGTCGCGCCGAGTCGCGCGCTTCTGGAACCACGGCCACACGCCGGGACCGATGCACGTGCGCCGCGAGGGGCGCAACCCGGACTATCCGCTGACCCTCGACCTGCGCCGCGCGCCGGAAGCCTGGATGGAAGGACCGCGGGGCGTGGCCAGCGAACTTGCGACGGAGCAACAGCCGCTACAGCAGCAGTAGCGGCGCGGATGCACATGGCTAAATCACTGGCGGCTGCGTCAGCGCCAGAATGTCGGCAGACTTGTAATTGTTGAGGCGCTGAACAGTGCTCCTGACTTCCTCGGACCACGAGTTCCTGTCGAGACGATGCGAGTAATCAAGCAGCGAATCGGCAATCTCCGTGTCGCTCCACCCCTGCCTGGAAAGCAGATCAAGCGCAATGACATCGGCCTCTTTTCGCTGGGCTGGAATATTGCCGGTCGCAACAAATTCCTGCCCGAATGCGGTCGCCGTCGAGGAGACAATGAATGCCATGCCGCGGGCAAGGTTGGCGGGGGCAAGCAAAACCTGGGCAACGAGCGACGAAAGAATGGTGGCGGCAGACTTTTCGTCATGGTGCCGGGCGATGACGCGCCCCATCTCCCTGGCGATCAGCCAGGCCAGCGCTTCCTCATCCAGCGCGGCCTTGCGCACACCGCGATAAATCACGATGGTACCCGAGGCCTCCGAGGAGCTGCCGCCCTCGGCTTTTTCCGCGACAACGAAGCTGAATTCCGGAATGCGCTCCCTCAGTTCCGGATAGGACTCATAGGCCGCTTCGGCAAGCCGTGTGCCGAGCCGGACGACCTGGCGCTCGAAGCCCTTGTCGACCTGGCACTGGATGCCGGCACAGGATGTGGCAACCGTGGCGAGGGAGGCAAGTGTCAGCCTGAGATCGAGCGAGGAATACAGCGAACTGATCGGCTCGGGTGCTGCCAGCTGCGACCGGCCGCCGGGAGTCGTGCTGGCACAGGCACTGAGCAATGCGACTGCGACGAGCGATAGCATGCGGCTCGCGAAGAGGTGTGGAGTGCAGTTCATGATCAGGCTCCGTTGTTTGGCTTGATCGATTTATAGCGGCAGCAAATTTCCGTCGCTACTGTCGCTGCTGCCCGACGGAAGCTGCGCGACCTTTCTCCGCTTCCGCAATTCCGCTGCGAACAGAAACCGCCAATCCGGAATCAGCCCCTGACCGACCAAGGCCATGAGACGGCGCGAGTCGGTCGCGGCGGACAATGGGCGGACCTCGTAATCGACCGGGGGCGTCGGGACGGCGTCGTTTGCAGAAACGGCATTCATGGTACTTCTCCTAGTAGCTGAGGGGGTTGTGATTCTTGCCGTGGCAGGTCAGGTAGCAACTGCCCTTGTTGGTGCCGCTCGTCACGTACTTCAATTGGCCGCTGGAACTCGGCTTGCTGATCGTGGTGTCGAAGTTGATCAGCTTGCCGTTGTTGGTGGCATTGCCCTGGGTCGAACTGATGCCGTGCGGGTCGTGGCAGGCGTTGCATGGCGTGCGTTCGCCGCTGATGTGCTTGCTGTGTTCCTTGAACGTGTTGTCGCCGAGGATGCTGGTGCGGTTGTGGCACTTGTAGCAGAGCGCATAGCTGGCGGCGCTCTCCGGCGTGCGGTCGGCCTTCAGGTACTGGCGTTCGAGCAGCGTCGGATAGGTCGAGCCGTGCGGCCCTTTCGGACCGACGCCGCCGGCGCCCGGTCCTGCGTTGTTGTTGTGGCAGTCGCCGCACTTCACGGTGCTGGCCGTGGTCCACGGCGCAATCAGGCTCGGCACGTTGGTGTTTTTTCCGGTGCCGACGACGGCATGATGCGACGGATTGGTAGTGGCGAATTCGAGCCGTGTGTTGGTCTGCACGATCTGGCGCGTGGTGCGCGGCGCCGGCATGTTGGTGCTGTCGGCGTGGCAGCGGAAGCAGATCTGGTACTCGGCCGTCGCCGGCTTGACTTCGGTGCCGCCGCTGTTGACGCCGCGCACGCCGGCCAGCGAGCCGGGCAGCAGGCCGCTGCTGCTATTGGTGGCATGCGGGTTGTGGCAGTCGGCGCACTCGACATGCCGCGCCTGCACCACCGCGGGTTCCGCCGGATCGTGCACGCCGGTGCTGGCCGCCACCGGATGGATGGAGCTCTTGCCGGTGAATTCCGCCTGGACGTTTTTCGCCGCGACGTTGCCGTTGTGGCACGAGTAGCAGTTGTTTTCCTCGGCGGCGTTGTTGAGCAGCCATTTTTTTCCGCCGGCGGTATGCGGTCGATGGCAGCTCTCGCAGGCGTTGGCGGCAACCGTGGTGTTGGTCGTGTGCGGCCACGGGTTGGGGCCGGCGCCGTTCCAGGTCTTGGCCGACAGCTTGTGGTCGCTGCTGTTCCAGTAGTTCTTGACGTGGCAGGTCTGGCACAGCGCCGAGGCCTGGTTGGGCACGACGAGGAACTTGCCGTTGGTGTCGTCGTGCGGATCGTGGCAGGAGGTGCATTGCAGCTGCCCGCCGGCATCGAGCTTGACCTTGCCGGTGAGCGTCGCCGGGTTGGCCAGCTCGCCGCGCGTGGCGGCGAGCGTGGCGGTGTAGGCGAAGGAAATCGGGTGGTCGTCGGACAGGTCGCTGCCGAGATTGCTGTTGCCCGCCGGCATGGTCGTCACCGCGCCGGCCATGCCGATGCGCGTGCCGCGGCTGAGCACATCGCCGAGCGCGATGGTGCCGTCGTGGCAGGAAAGACATTGCAGGGAGGCACCGGTCGGCTGGCCGGGCCGGGCGACGGACGTCGAACTGGTATAGGGCGTATAGCTGGTGCCGGGGTTGTTGCGGTTCCACAGCGGCGCGATGGGCGAGGCGTTATGCGGTGCGTGGCAGAACAGGCAGTTTTGCGTTTCGGAGGCCGCTTTGACCGTGCCCGGACCGCTCACCGAGAGGTTGTGCCTGCTGGTCGCCAGTCCGGCGCATACCGGCAGCGCCAGCAGCAACACGGCTATCGCGGGCAGGCCGCGCTTCATGTCGCCCCTCCGATGTAGCGGAAGACCTGGATGCGCTGGTTATACGAATCGGCGATGTAGATCATGTCTTCGTCGATGAAAATTCCCGTCGGCAGCCAGAATTCGCCGCGCTCCTGTCCGCGCTCGCCGACCGGCAGCAGCAGGCGGCCCGTTGCGTCGAAAATCTGGAAGGCATGGAACAGCGCATCGACCACATAGACGTGGCCGTGGCGGTCGGTCGCCACGCCCTTCTGTCGCGCAGCATCGCCCGTGCCGTCGCCCTGCCGGCCGAACTTGCCGGCGAACTGGCCACGGGCATCGAAGGCCTGGATGCGAAAGTTGAGCGAGTCGGTGACATACAGGCGGCCCTCCGGCGTGCGCCAGAGGTAGGTCGGAAAATTGAATTCACCGTCGCCGGTGCCACGGCGGCCGATGCTGCCCGCCAGCGAACCGTCGCGCTCGAAGATGTGGATGCGGTGCTCGGCGGTATCGGCGACATACAGTCGGCCGCTGGCAGCATCGAAGGCGATGCCGGTCGGCTGCGTCAGCTTGACATCGAGGCGTAGCGCCAGCGCCGACTTTTCACCGGGCCGGATGACGAATATCTTCCCCAGTTGCGAATCGGCAACATAGACCTTGCCTGCAGCGCCGCGCGCCAGCCCCACCGGCGAGGGCAGCGCCGCGCCGTCGGCAGCCGTGATCAGGGCATACTCGCCACCCGCGGTATCGAAGCGGTGCACGCCCTTTGCCCCCGGATCGGCAACGTAGAGAATGCCGCCGCTGGCCACCACGGCCATCGGCCGCAGGATGCGCGCTTCCGCCTCGCCGAACAGCAGGTCCTTGAGTTGCTCAAAGAAGCCCTTGCCGATGCCGAGGTCGGCCGGACGCGAGAACGCCCTGACGAATTCGACGCGCGGCTGCGCTGGCGCATGCGGCCACACCAGCTTCTCCTGTTCCTGTTCCGCCCCGACCGCTACCGAGACAAAGACAGCAAACAGGAGAGCGATACCGGCGACGCGGAACAAATGAACCATCGTCAGAAATCCCTTTTGGCGAGGAACTGGAAGGTGGTCCGGTTGCGTTCGACGCCTGCCTGGATTTCACGGGTACGGATCAGGCTGGAGGACAAGGTGAATTTGCGCTCCTGCCATTGCAAGCCGATCGAACCGTCGCTGCGCTGCCGCGGAATGAGTCCGGCATCGTCGCGCTCCGCGCTGAGGGCGGCGGTCAGGTCGATGCCGAACCAGTGGCGCGACCAGAAACGCAGTTCGTAGCCGCGCACATCGGAGTTCTGCGCGGCCAATGCGTAGTCGATCCGCGAACGCCTCAGCAAAGCCCGCAGATTGCCGAGGCCGAACAGCGGTTCGTCGGTCTGGATGTAAAGATCCTCGGCCATGCGCTGATAGGGCGATACGGTTTCATGCCTGTCCTCGAACTCGATGCCACCGCCGACGGTGATCGGCAGCCCCGGATTGAAAGGCAGATCCGCGCGCAGGCCGTAGATCGAACTCTTCACGTCGTTGAGCGGAAAGCTCGGCGAACCGGAAGCCAGGCGCGGCGCCGAGGTGAAATAGCGGAAATAGCCGTTGGCATAGCGCGACAGATTCCAGTTGAGACTGAGCGTCTGGTCGAGCTGGTTGTAGGCATACGTGCCGCCGACGTCGTAGGTGTAGTCCACCAGCACCTGTTCGCCATCGAGGATGCGTCCGCCGATCAGCCGCTGCACCCGGGTTTCGTTGCCGACGACGGTCAATACGTGATCGACGCCGGCGACGAAGGTCTGCGTGCGGCCGGCATTGCTCACCACCGGCGTCCCGGCAATGACATGGGGATGGGAGAGGCCGACGTAGGCAAGGCCGCTGAGGGTCACGCGCTCGCCGAGGACGCCGGTCTGCAAGGCCTGGGACTGCTGTGAGCGTGAGTCGTAGCGGACGCCGTAGCTGACCTGGCCGACGCCGATCGGCAGCGGCTGCTCGTAACGGACGCTGCCGTCGATGCCATGGGCTTGCGCGACGAACTGTCGCGTCCGGTTGTCGTCGCCGCGCACGCCAAGGCTCGTTTCCAGATCCTTCAGCGGCCAATAGTTCAGCCCGGCGGAGGCCGCCTGGGTAACCGAGTCGAGGTCGCCCTGACTGCTGTGGCCGTAGTTGTACGAGCCGTGGCTGTAAAGCTTGTCCGAGTGGCGGACGCGCAGATCGAGCATGAAGCGTCCGTCCCGGAGTTCCGGAACGGCGCTCGCTCCCAGCGCGTATCCCTGAGTGTTGAGGCTGACGAGGTTGGCCAGGTCGTATTGCCGCGTGTCGCCGAACTGCAGGCGCGTGTCGACGCTGACCGCCTGGTTGCTCGCCGTGCTCGACTGGATCGGCAGGTTCTGGCTGCCGCTTTGCGAGGCCTGGTGACTGGTCTGGTACTGGACCTGGGTCGAACCGAGCGCGCCGTAGGAACGACTCGCACTGAGGTTGAACTGGTCGTTGCGGTCGTCGACCAGCCGGTCGGCGCCGCGGCCCTGGGAGTGCGAGCGGACAAAGCCCGCCTGCAGCGGCACCGGGGAGGCTGCGGCAAGCAGCGAGAAGTCGAAGCCGTAACGCGTGTTCTCCTGCGTCAGCACCTGGCCCGGTGCGACGCTGACGGTCGGATTGAGATGCGAAAAGAACAGCGATCCGGTGTAGGGCTTGTCGCGCAATAGCGTGGCCCGGGCACTGAGGTTGTAGAGCGCGCCGCGCGCCCTGGCTTCGCCGCTGTCGCCGGAGAAGCTCTCGCTGTGGAGCACCGGGCCGCCGCCGATATCCAGCGTCATCAGGTTCGGGTGATAGACGTAGCTGTGCGTCATGACGAATATTTCGTTGCGAAATCCGGACTGCGCCTGGCGCGAACGGGCCGCCGTCCCCGGCTGGTCGGTCATCTGCGCGTCCTGCACGTATTGCAGCGTGACGTAGCCATCGACGCCGATCAGCTTGAAGGACTCGATTTCCTCGGCGCGGCTGCCGTCGACGAAAACGAACAGCACGGCGATTCCTAAGGCAACCGATCGCCGCGGGCAATTTCTCATTTGGGCTTCGCCCCGGTGGCCGGAGCGCACATTCCTTGTGATCCTCGACGATCCGCTCAGGAAGCCGGCTTGCTTGCCGGCTTGCCTTCCGAATAGTCCATGTCCTTCATCTTGCCGAAGCCGAAGATGTCCACCTTGTTCGGCCCGAACTGGCTGGCGACGAGGATCAGGTAGTCGATGTCAAACTTCAGATCGGCGAAGCGGCGGAATGCGGCGATGTTGTCGTAATCGACCGTGACCCCGGCCGGCAGGTTGAGGCCGTCGGAACGCCCGTCGGTCTGGCCGAAGTACAGCAGCAGCTTGCCGCTGTTGTCGAAGATCTGCACGTTCTGGAAGGCCGCGTCGCCGATCAGCAGGCGTCCGGCCTTGTCCATGGCGATGCCTTTCGGCCGCGCAAAGCTTCCCGGTATCGAGCCGACAGCCCCATAGGTGCGCACCGGATTGCCTTCAGGGGTGAAGCGCTGCACACGGAAATTGCTGGTCTCGACGACATAGATGTCGCCATCCGGGCCGAGCGCGACATTGGTCGGATGGAACAGTTCGCCTTCGCCCGAGCCGGGCTTGCCGAACTTGAACAGCAGCCGGCCCGTGCTCTTTTCCAGCACCTGGATCTGGTGGTGAACAATGTCGGCGACATAGAGGCGGTCGCCGGCAATCGCGAGATCCACCGGCCGGAACTGGCCTTCGACGCCGAAAGCCTTGATGAAACGGTCGTCGCGGTCATAGACCAGCACCTGATCGCGTCCGGTATCCGTGACATAGCGGGTGCCGTCGGCGTCGATCCGGATGTTGATCGGGCGCTTGATGCGGCCGGCGCCGCTGCCCGTCATGAAGCTGAAGCGCTGCTGCGCCAGATCGAAAATCGCCAGCCCGCCAGCGCCTGTATCCGCAACGTAGAGCTTGCCCTTGTACATCGCGATGCCGTAGGGCTGCGTCAAGCGCTGCGCCTCCTTCTCTTCGCCGACGATGAAGTCGGCGAAGCTGTCCTTCCTGACGGCGAGGTCGCGCTCGCTGGCAATCGTGGTCAGGTACTGGATGCGCGGCGAATTGGGCAGCGGCGGATAGAACACCGGCCCGGAGATGTCGGCCGCCGCATTCTTCTCGGGCTGGGCCGGATTGCTGACGCAGGCGGCGAGCATCGTCGCGGCGGCGACCGCGGCGATGCAGCCAGCTAGCATGTGGCTGGATTTCTTCATGATGGCGAACACGCTTACTTGCGCTTATTTGTTATGGCAGGCGAGACAGATCTTGCTGCCGGACGGATCGACCTTGACCAGACCCGTTCCCAGGCCACCGACCGTGAAGGTGTTGTGCACATCGTGGCAGGAGTCGCACTCCATCTTGCCGCCATAGAGCAGCATGGCGTTGACCGTGCCGGTTCGGGTCTGGGTGCCGGAACCGATGGTGACCGTCCTGGTGGCGGGATCGAACAGCGAGCCGTCGGCCGTGGCCAGCGCCGTGTTGAAGGTGAAGCCGATCGGGTGCGAGGCCTTGAGGTTGGCGCCGAGGTTGTTGGCGGCCGAGATCATGGTCGTGCCGGTGACGCCGCCGAAGCTGTTAACAGCGACCGTGCCATCGTGGCAGGACATGCACAGTTTCGATCCGCCGCCAGGTTGCGTGACCGTGGCGTTCATCGTCGGGCTGCTGTAGAGCGTGTAGGTGGCCGCGGAGTTGGCATGGTTCCACAGCGGCGCATCGGTAATGCTGGTATCCGTCTTGTGCGGTGCATGGCAGGCAACGCAAATGCGTCCGCCCGACCAGGCCTGGCCCGTGAAGTCGTGGGCGGAACCGGTGATGGTGCCGGCCAGTGCGGGCAGCGCCGCAAACAGCAACAGGCCCCCGGCCAACCATGCTGCGACTCGTTTCAGTGGGTTCATTTCGTAAACTCCCTATGCTGGTTGATGTCAATTTCCCGAACCGGAAGACCCGGGCGAATCATTTGCGAGGTGGATGTTCCCGATATGGAATGGCGGACGCCACTGTCGTCGACGCCCGACACTATTGGCGATCGGTCCCTTCCCCTAGGATTGCGTCCGTACCAACAACGCGGGAGTCAAGCAATGGAAATGGAAGCCACCGCCGGTGGTTGTCCGGCGCCGCAGTCATCGGCGCTGCACCGCATCGGCAGATCGCTCGCCACGAGCGCGGTGCGGGTTGCCATAAGCTCGGCCGCCGCCGCGGTAGTCACCTCGCTGGCCTTGCTCGCATGGGCGGTGCGGCGCGGCGACTTGTATACCTCCGCTTCCGACCTCGGCTATTGGCTGGGTGTGGCCGGCGGGTCGCTGATGGTCGTGCTGCTGATCTATCCCCTGCGCAAGCGCTTCCGCATGCTTGCCGTGCTCGGACCGCTCAAGCACTGGTTCCGTTTCCATATCGTGGCGGGCATTGTCGGCCCGGTCATCGTGCTGTTTCACTCGACTTTCCATGTCGGCTCCTTCAACGCCGCCATCGCGCTGGCGTGCATGCTGCTGGTAGTCGCCAGCGGCCTCGTCGGTCGTTTCATTTATCGCAAGATCCACCATGGCCTCTACGGCAGCCGGGCCACGGCGGCAGATTTGCAGCGCACGCTCGAACAGCAGGTGGCGTCGCTGGAGGGGGTGCTCTTCCGCTTGCCGGTGATTGAGCGCGAAATCAGCCGCTTCTCTGCGCTGGCTTCCTTGCAGCCTCAGGGCCGTTGGCGACGGGGCCTGCACTTCGCCTCGCTCGGGTGGCAGCGCCACATGGCCGGTCGTCGTGTGCGCCGGGCGATTGCCGGGTGCGATGCGGCGACGAATGCGCGTTTGCATACGCTGGCGCGGACCATCGACGACACGCTGAAAGCCATGCAGCGCACAGCGCAGTTTTCCACCTATGAGAGGCTTTTTTCACTTTGGCACGTCGTGCACATCCCCTTCCTGTGCATGCTGGTGGTCACTGCGATCATTCATGTCGTGGCTGTTCACGCTTACTGAGGCGGCCGTTGCTGTCGCCATGCTCATGGCTTCATCCACCGCGACCGCGCAGAACCTCGAATCGGCCGTCATGCCCGGTCCGGTCATCCAGGGGCACGCCGATCTCGAAGGCGCATGCCAGAAATGCCATATTCGTTTCGACCGGACGGCGCAGCCCAGGCTCTGCCTCGACTGCCACAAGCCGGTAGCCGAGGACGTTCGCTCTGGCACGGGCTACCACGGCCGCATCAAGGAGCGCGAGTGCCGCAGCTGTCATACCGACCATAAAGGTCGCGGCGCGAAGATAGTGAAACTCGACGAAGCGAAGTTCGACCATGCGCTGACCGATTTTCAGCTGCGCGGCAAGCATCTCGGCCGAAGCTGCGCGAGTTGCCATCGTGCCAAGGCCAAATTAAGCCAGGCGCCTTCCGACTGCCTGAGCTGCCACCGCAAGGAGGACAAACACAAGAACGGGCTCGGCCCGAAATGCGAGAACTGCCACAACGAGTCCACCTGGAAGGAGGCGCGCTTCGATCACGCCAGGACCAAGTTTCCGTTGCGTCTCGGCCATGCCGAAACCAGCATCAAGTGCACCGACTGCCATGTCGATAACAAATTTTCCGACACGCCGCACGAGTGCGTCTCCTGCCATCGCAAGGACGACATGAAGGACGGCCACAAGGGTCACTTCGGCTCGCGCTGCGAAAGCTGCCACAACGAAGGGGAATGGAATATCTCCAGCTTCCGCCACGACCGCGATACACATTTCGCGCTGCTCGACCGCCACCGCAGCACTAGGTGCAGCAACTGCCATCGCACACCCCTCTACAAGGAGAAGACGCCGACTCGCTGCGTCGCCTGCCATCGTGCCGACGACAACGAGAAAGGCCACCGCGGCTCGCTCGGCGACAAATGCGACAAGTGCCACTCTGCCCGCGGCTGGAAAGGCACCAGCTTCGAGCACGACCGCGACACGAAGTTTCCGCTGCGCGAGAAGCACAAAACCGCCAGGTGCGACAGTTGCCACAAGGATGCCGGCATGCGCGAAAAGCTGCCGCAGAAGTGTGCCGCCTGCCACGAGCGGGATGACAAGGAGAAGGGCCACAAGGGCAGCTATGGCGACAAGTGCGAGAGCTGCCATAACGAAAGGAGCTTCAAGCCTTCGACATTCGAACATGGCCGCGACACGCCCTTTCCCCTCGCCGGAAAACATGTGAACGTCAAGTGCGCCGCCTGCCATCGCGGCCCGCTTTACCGTACCAGGACCGAGAGCCGCTGCCACGCCTGCCACGAAAAGGAGGACGTGCACTTTGGCAGTTTCGACCTGCAATGCGACAAGTGCCACGTCGCCGACGACTGGCGCAAGGTCAAGAAAGCGGAGGGCATCCCGCCCACCGGCAGCGCTATGGGCCTGCCCGGCAGGGTGCGAACACCATGATGCCATTGCTGCTGTGGACGGCGTATGCGGTGCCGCTGGCGTTTGCACTGCTGCTCCACCTCCATGCCCGCCGCCGCCGCGAACTGGCTTCCGTCGCGGTACTGAGGCAGTCGATGGAGACCGGCATGACCGAGCCGCCGAGTTTGCACCCGGTAGTGAATCCCGCCCTGTGCTGCGGCGCGGGCGCCTGCGTGAACGCCTGCCCGGAGGAGGCGCTGGGCATCGTCAACGGCAAGGCCCAGCTCATCAATCCGACGGTGTGCATCGGCCATGGCGCCTGCGCCGCCAGTTGTCCGGTGGAGGCCATCAGGCTCGTCTTCGGCACCGAGCGGCGCGGCATGGAGATTCCCCACGTCAAGCCGACGTTCGAGACCAACGTGCGCGGCGTCTATATCGCCGGTGAGCTCGGTGGCATGGGACTGGTGCGCAAGGCCGCCGAACAGGGGCGCCAGGCAATGGAGTCGATTGCCAAAGGGAGCGGCGGCAGCGACGTGCTCGACGTCGTCATCGTCGGCGCCGGGCCGGCGGGCTTGTCGGCCTCGCTCGGCGCGATGGAGAAGAAACTGCGCTTCGTCACGCTCGAACAGGAGGATTCGCTCGGCGGTACCGTCTATCACTATCCGCGCAACAAGATCGTGATGACCCAGCCGGTGGTACTGCCGCTGGTCGGCAAGGCCAGACTGGGCGAGATATCGAAGGAATCGCTGCTGGCGTTCTGGCAGGACATCGTCGATCGTTTCCGCATGAAGATCGAATTCGGCCAGCGCGTCGAAAAGGTGACGGCAGTCGAGAACGGCTTCATCGTCAAGACCGACCACGCCGAGTACAGCACCCGCGCCGTGCTGATGGCCATTGGCCGGCGCGGCACGCCGCGCAAGCTTGGGGTCCCGGGCGAGGAACTGCCCAAAGTCGTCTATCGCCTCATCGACCCGGAGCAGTACCGCGGCCGGCACGTGCTGGTGGTCGGCGGCGGCGACAGCGCGATCGAGGCCGCCGTCGCCATCGCCGCCGAAGAGGAAAGCTCGGTCACGCTATCCTATCGCGGCGAAGCATTCGGCCGCGTCAAGCAGAAGAACCGCGAGCGTCTCGCCGATGCGGAGGGAACAGGACGCCTGAAGGTAATGCTAGGCTCGAAAGTCAGTCGAATAGATGCAAAATGCGTTTATCTTGAAGGCGATGAAACCGTGAAACTCGCCAACGATGCCGTAATCGTCTGCGCCGGTGGCATACTTCCGACCCCGATGCTGAAGGAAATGGGCATTCGTGTCGAAACCAAGTTCGGAACCGAGTAGGCCCACTTGAACCTTTATCCCCGCTCATTCCTGCGACTGATCGTACTGGGCAACGTCCTCGCGTTGCTGCCACTTTTGGCCGCGATCGGCTATGCCTCACTGACGGTCGACGACCTCACGCGACGCAGCGAGGTAACGGTACGCCAGGCTTCCCGGGCTGCCACGCTCAGCTATGCGCTGCACGAGGATCTCAATCACATGGAACGCATCCTGCGGCAATACGAAGCACTGCGAAATCCATCGCTGCTCGACGAGTACCTTACCGAACGGCAGGAATGGCGGAAGAGTGCCCAGGAGTATGCAGGCATTACCCTGCTTGCCAACCTGTCCGTCCGGATTCGCGATATCCAGCAGAGAGAGGCGAACGCCTACGAGAAACTGGGAGCTCGCGGCGAGAGGCTGCCGCAGCTGAAGGCGACTTTGGCGACAATCAAGGGCGACCTCCAGCGCCTCCTGGGCGATGCCAGCCAGCTGGTAGAGGCAGAGCGCGAGGCTTTCCGCATCGAGGCCGAGAATCTGCGGGAGAGGCTGATGGCGGCCATATTGGCGGCGCTGGCACTCACCGGGCTGCTGGTCTGGTTCGGCCGCCGCATGGTGGCGCAGTTGTGGAGTCGTTTCGAGCGCGTGGTGCTGGCGCTCGGCGAAGGCCGGCTGGATCGGCGGATCCGGCTCAAGGGGCCCGAAGACATGCAACTCGTGGGGAATCGTCTGGAGTGGTTGCGAAAACGCATCCTGGCTCTGGAGAAGGATCGCACCCGCATCATGCGCCATGCCTCCCACGAATTGAAGACTCCGCTGGCAACATTGCGCGAGGGCGCCAATCTGCTCGCCGAGGGCGTTGCCGGGCCCTTGACGCCGCAACAGGAAAAAATTGCCGGGATCATGCAGGTCAATGCCATGCGGCTGCAGGGACTGATCGATGGGGTACTCCGCATGCAGCAAGCCAGCCATGCCCGCGACCAGATGGAAACCAGCGCCATCAGGCTCGACAAGCTTGTCGAGCAGACGCTGGCGACGCTCAAACTCGCCGCGCGCAACCGGCAGGTGCGCATCACCGGCTCGCTGGTGCCGCTGACTATCGAAGGCGGCGCGGAGGCACTGGCAACACTCGCCGACAACCTGATTTCGAATGCCATAAAGTTTTCGCCGGATGGCGGTGTGGTGCGCATAACCCTGACTCGCGAGGGCGAAAACGCCGTGCTCGACGTGATGGACGACGGACCCGGCATCAGCGCCGAGGACGGCGAGCGCATCTTCGAGCCGTTTTACCGGGGCGCCGCCGGCAAAGGGGTTTCCGGCGTCGGTCTCGGGCTGGCCATTGCACATGAATTCGCGCTGGCTCATCACGGCACCCTGGGGATTGTCGAGAGCGCAAAGGGAGCTCATTTCCGGGCCAGTTTGCCGCTGGGGAGCAGACAGCAGGAAACACCCGTACTCCCTGTCGGCGAGCGTCGCCGCAGTGCTGATGGCCGGCCATAAAATGGAGCGGAAGACAGCATCGATGCGGGCCGCCGCGAGGGCGGCGCACATGCCGAAGAGGGCACCGTGACAGCGGGCGGTGCCAATACCGGCGCGCGCATCCTGGTCGTCGATGACGATCCGGGCTTGCTGGACCTGATCGAAATACGACTGGCGGCGGATGGCTATGAGGTGACCCGGGCCGTCTCCGGCGCCGAGGCCATCGAATGTTTCCGCGCCCAGCGGCCCCGCGTCGTCATTTCCGATTTGCGCATGGATGGCATGGACGGCCACGCCCTGTTCGCCCGTCTGCATGCCGAGGCGCCCACCGTGCCGGTGATCATCCTCACCGCGCACGGCACCATTCCCGATGCCGTGGCCGCTACCCAACGCGGTGTATTCGGTTTTCTCACCAAACCCTTCGACGGACGCGAACTGCTGGCGAAGGTGGCCGAAGCGATGGCAGTCTCACCCCAGGTAGAGGCATCTGTCGGCGAGGACGCCGGCTGGCGTGCCGGCATCGTATCGTCGAGCCTGGTGATGGAGGAACTGCTGCGCCAGGCCCGTCGCGCGGCAGACGCCGACGATCCGGTCCTGATCAGCGGACCGCGCGGCTCCGGCAAAGAAGCACTCGCTCGCGCGATGCATGCCGCAAGTCGTCGCGCCGGCAAGCCGTTCGTTGTGATTCGCTGTGCCGAGTTCGCCGGCCTCAAACCGGGGCCTTCCCCGCTGGCTCGCGCGCTGGCAGCGGCACGTGGCGGCTTTCTTCTGCTCGACGACATCGAGGAACTGCCCCCCGTCGAGCAGGCGCACCTGCTGCCGCTGGTACGGGAGCACACCCTGTTTTCGGCTCCGAGCCTTGCCGATGCGCCTGATATGCGCATCGTGGCGACCACGACGCAGCCACTGGACCAGGCAATTCGCGACGGACGGTTTCGCGCTGACCTGTTCTATGCGATTGGCCGGGTCGCGCTCAACATGCCGGCGCTGGCAGAACGACGCGAGGACATTCCCGCACTGGTCGCCACCTTCGTTGCGCGAACGCACGGTACGGCGCGCGGAGTTGGGCCGGACGCGATGGCGGCGCTGCAGGAAGCGGCATGGCCCGGCAATGTGCGCCAGCTTAAAAGCGTGGTCGAGCAGACCCTGACGCTGGCGGTGGCGCCCCAGGTGCCGGTCACCCTGGTCAGGCGACTGCTAAAGGAAGAAACCGAGCGCGAGATGGCGGCGCTGGATGATGCCAGGCGCGGATTTGAATACGACTACCTGGTGCAATTGCTCGACACCACCGGCGGCAACGTCACCCATGCAGCACGCATAGCGAAACGCAACCGTACCGAGTTCTACAAGCTGCTGGCACGCCATGGCATCGATCCGGGGACTTACAAATGAGATTTCGGTGACATTTCGACATGCGCGCCGACTCACACTTTCATCAGCCCCTGTTGCTCGATGAAGTCGATGATCGCCGGCAATCCCTGACCTGTCTTGAGGTTGCTGAAAATGAAGGGACGCTCGCCGCGCATGCGCGTGGCATCGGTCGCCATCACCTCCAGCGAGGCGCCGACCATCGGCGCCAAATCGATCTTGTTGATCACCAGCAGGTCGGAGCGGGTGATGCCGGGGCCACCCTTGCGCGGGATCTTCTCGCCGGCCGCGACATCGATGACATAGAGCGTCAGGTCGGACAGCTCCGGGCTGAAGGTCGCGGCGAGGTTGTCGCCGCCGCTCTCGATGAAAATCACATCCAGCCCCGGGAAGCGCCGGTTGAGCCGGTCCACCGCTTCGAGGTTGATCGAGGCGTCCTCGCGGATCGCCGTGTGCGGACAGCCGCCGGTCTCGACGCCGATGATGCGGTCCGGCGCCAGGGCCTGGTTGCGGACCAGGAACTGGGCGTCCTCCTCGGTATAGATGTCGTTGGTGACCACCGCGATGTTGTAACGCTCGCGCAAGGCCTGGCACAGGGCCAGGGTCAGCGCGGTCTTGCCGGAACCGACGGGGCCGCCGATGCCGACTCTGAGTGCGGGTTTGCTCATGATCTGAAAAGCCTCGTGTATTGGGTTTCGTGCTTGCAGCAGGCGATGGCGAAGCCCGGTGCGAAGTTGGAGTAGTCCGCGACGGCGAGCGTCAGCGCGCGCTCGACGACGGCGGGAAGGCGGCGGCCAATTTCCTGCAGCAGGCGCTGGCCGGCGGCCTGTCCCAACGGAACGGCCTTGAGTGCCGCCATGGTCTGGTTTTCCGCCCAGCTCCAGAGCCAGGCAGTCAGCGCGTCCAGTGGCGGGATTTTCCATGCGGCGGCGGCGCAGGTCCACGTGTAAATGAACGTCGGCGCTGGTGACACGGCGGCTGCATCCAGCAAGGGTGCCGGGAAGTCGCCCAGTTCGTGCAGCAGGCGCTTCATCGAATAACCCATCTGCAGGGTCTCCGCGCGCAGCTCCGCCGTCTCGCGCGTCGCCAGATATTCCGCGTCCAGGTCAATCGCCGCAGCGTGGGCGCCGACTGTCCACGCCTCCATCAGGCGCACTAAAAGCGGTGCTTCGTAGCGGCCGATATTCCATTCGAGTTGGTCGCCTATCCACATCAGCGCGCCGGCCTCGTCCTTCACCGTACCGGCCTCGACCGCCCATTCGAGACCCTGCGAATAGGTATAGGCGCCCACCGGCAGCGCCGGGCTGGCGAGTTGCAAAAAACGGGCAAGCGCATTCATTTCGGCTGGAAGTGATCGTGGATGCGCGGCCGAGTCTTGGCAAATTCGCCCTCGCCGTCGGCACTGTGGCCATGGCCGCCATGTGCTCCATAGGCGCCCGCTTCCGGTTCGAAGGGCGCCTCGATTTCCGCCACCGGCAGGCCCAGCCCGCGTACCATTTCGCCCAGCACATGGTCGCGGCCGAAGCGCAGGCCGCCGGGAAAAACCTGCACGGCGACATGCCGGTTGCCAAGATGGTAGGCGGCGCGCGCCAGTTGCAGCGGGTCGGAAGACTGCGCCTCCATCAAGGGTTCTGCGGCAGCCACGACTTCGATCACGCGACCGTCCTTGCCCAGCAGGCGGTCGCCGCCACGCATCACCCGACCCCGTTCGAGGAACAGGCCCACCTCCTCGCCACTGGCCAGCCGCGTGCGCAAGCGGCTCTTGCAGCGGCTCTCGAAGGGCAGCAGCAGTGTTTCGCTGGCGGCGGCACCTTCCGGCGCGATCGCTTCGATCAACAGCATCTTTGTCAGGCCGGCAGCGGATCGCCGCGGAAGAAAGCCAGCGCCAGCGCGTCGACGGCCGGCGGATTTTCCAGCGGAGCAGCATGGCCGACGCCGGGGATCACGCGCAGCACCGCGCCGGGAATGCCGGCCTGCAGCAGGCGCGCCTGGTAGAGCGGCGTGAACCGATCGTCCTCGCCGAAGATCAGCAGCGTTTCGGCACGGATGTCCTTCAGGCGTTCGCGCAGGTCGTGGTCCAGCACACCGACCATCATCGCCAGGGTGCCGGGCCACGGCAGCGCTTCGGCCATCTGCTCCAGGGTCGGGATAAGGGGTGCGGCCACTTTGAGGAAGTTGGCGCCGAAGGTGATCGGCAGCATTACGCGAAAGCGCAGCTTCGAACCGCCCGCCGCGCAGGCCATGACGATGGCTTCGTGCAGCGCGCGATTGACTTCGTCGGACCAGGCCAGAGTGTCGGAGAGCACCAACCTTCCGAGCCGGTCCGGATGTTGCAGAGCGAAATACTGGGCAACGATGCCGCCGTAGGAGAGCGCGAAGAGGTGCGTCTGCGCGATGCCCAGCTTTTCCAGCAGGCGGGCCAGATCGTCGGCCTGGCGCGGCAGCGGATAGCACGCCTCGTCGGTGCGCCCGGTCTGGCCCTGGCCGCGCATGTCGAGCAGCAGCACGCGGAAGTGCGGGGTGAAGTCCTTGAGCTGGGCCGCCCATGCCGCTGTGCTCATGGTCAGGCCGTTGAGGATGGTGATGGTCTCGGCGCCCTCGCCGTGGAGTTCGTAGTAGTACTTGATGTCACCGAGGTCGATGTGGGGCATGGTGGTCAGTCCGTAGCAGTCTGGCGAGTCAAAACAGGAAATAGCGCTGCGTCATGGGCAACGTTTGCGCCGGTTCGCAGACCAGCAGTTCACCGTCGGCGCGCACGGCGTAGGTTTCGCTGTCGACCTCGATCACCGGCGTGGCGCTGTTGTGGAGCATGTCAGCCTTGGTCACGTGGCGGCAGTTTTTCACCGGCTCGAGGCGCTTGCCCAGACCCAATGCGAGCACCGCCGGATTCTTCAGCGCGGCCTGCGAAACGAAGGTCAGCGAGGTCTTCAGCGCCTTGCCGAAGCTGCCGAACATCGGCCGGTAATGCACCGGCTGCGGCGTCGGGATCGAGGCATTCGGATCGCCCATCGCCGCCGCCGCGATCATGCCGCCCTTGAGGATCAGGCTCGGCTTGACGCCGAAGAAGGCCGGTTTCCACAGCACCAGATCGGCCAGCTTGCCGACCTCGATGGAGCCGACCACGTGGGCGATGCCGTGGGTGATGGCCGGGTTGATGGTGTACTTGGCGATGTAGCGCTTGACGCGCTGGTTGTCGTTGCGCGCCGTGTCCTCCTTCAGGGCGCCGCGTTGCAGCTTCATCTTGTGCGCGGTCTGCCAGGTGCGGATCAGCACTTCGCCGACGCGGCCCATCGCCTGCGAGTCGGAGCTCATCATGGAGAAGGCGCCGAGGTCGTGCAGGATGTCCTCGGCGGCGATGGTCTCGCGCCGGATGCGCGACTCGGCAAAGGCGACGTCCTCGGCAATGGCTGGATCGAGGTGGTGGCAGACCATCAGCATGTCAAGATGCTCGTCGATGGTATTCACCGTGTACGGCATAGTCGGGTTGGTCGAACTCGGCAGCACGTTGGGCAGGCTAACCGCCTTGATGATGTCGGGTGCATGGCCGCCGCCGGCGCCTTCGGTGTGGAAGGTGTGGATGGTGCGGCCCTTGAACGCGGCCAGCGTGGCCTCGACGAAGCCCGACTCATTCAGCGTGTCGGTGTGGATCGCCACCTGCACGTCCATCTCGTCGGCCACCGACAGGCAGTTGTCGATCGCGGCCGGCGTCGTGCCCCAGTCCTCGTGCAGCTTGAGGCCCATGGCGCCCGCCTCGACCTGCTCCCGCAACGGGCCGGGCAGCGAGACATTGCCCTTGCCGAGGAAGCCGAGGTTCATCGGGAAGGCCTCGGCCGCTGCGAGCATGGAATGGATGTGCCACGGCCCCGGCGTGCAGGTGGTGGCGAAGGTACCGGTGGCCGGACCCGTGCCGCCGCCGATCATGGTGGTGACGCCCGACATCAGCGCCTCCTCGATCTGCTGCGGGCAGATGAAGTGGATGTGCGAGTCGATGCCGCCGGCCGTGACGATCATGCCTTCGCCGGCGATGATCTCGGTGCCGGCGCCGATGGCGATGGTCACTCCGGGCTGCACGTCCGGGTTGCCGGCCTTGCCGATGGCGGAAATCATGCCGCCCTTCAAGCCGATGTCGGCCTTGACGATGCCCTGCACCGCGTCGACGATCAGCGCGTTGGTGATCACCGTGTCGGCCACGTCGCGCGACATTTTCTGGCCCTGTCCCATGCCGTCGCGGATCACCTTGCCGCCGCCGAACTTCACTTCCTCGCCGGGTATCGTGTAGTCCCTTTCGACTTCGATCCAGAGTTCGGTATCCGCCAGGCGCACGCGGTCGCCGACGGTGGGGCCGAACATCTCGGCATAAGCCTGTCGGGTGATCTTCATTTCAGCGCCCCCTGCACCTTGCCCTGGAAGCCATAGACCTTTCGGTCTCCGGCGTAGTCGACCAGTTCTACCGTGCGCGTCTGCCCCGGCTCGAAACGCACCGCAGTGCCGGCGGCGATGTTGAGCCGCATGCCGCGTGCCACGGTGCGATCGAAGAACAAAGCCTCGTTGGTCTCGAAAAAGTGATAGTGCGAACCGACCTGTATCGGTCGGTCGCCGGTGTTGGCGACTTCCACGATCAACATGCGGCGGCCGGCGTTGAGTTCTATCTCGCCGGCTTCTATATTCATTTCACCTGGGATCATTTGATTTTCCTCAGACGATGGGGTTGTGCACGGTGACGAGCTTCGTTCCATCCGGGAACGTCGCTTCGACCTGAATATCTGGAATCATTTCGGGCACACCTTCCATGACCTGGTTGCGCTTCAGCAGCGTCGCACCGTAGCTCATGAGTTCGGCCACGGACTGCCCGTCGCGCGCGCCTTCGAGGATGCCGGCGCTGATGAAGGCCACTGCCTCCGGATAGTTGAGCTTGAGCCCGCGTCCCTTGCGCCGCTCGGCGAGCAGCGCTGCGGTGAAGATCAGCAGTTTGTCTTTTTCTCTTGGCGTGAGTTCCATACAGCCTCCTTCAGGTATTCCAGATGCGCGGCGCGATCGCTTCGCGCCCGCTCATTGCCGGGCGCAAGGCCGCCCATAGTTGCATCAGCCATTCACGTGCGGCCTCCGCCGAGTGGCCGAGATAACGTCCGACCAGCAGTTGCGGCAGCAGGCTGACGCCCCACTGCGCGCCCACCTCCCGCGAACCGGCCACGCGACAGGCCGCCAGGGCTTCCGCCGTCAATTCGACGCCGGCCGCCAGAACCGTACTGCAGATGCTGTAGCCGGCAAGACCGATCGGCGAATCGAGCAAGGGCGAACCGCCATCGATCAATCCCCGTTCGCGCCATAACAGCCGTCCGTCGTAGCGTATATCGGTGGCCAGGCGCAGGCTACCTTTGTCGAAAGTCTCGCCGCTCGCGCGCCGGCCGAAGCAGATTGTTTCCACACCGACAAAACGCGCCTCTTGTTCCAGCTCCACGGTCGTCCGCATGGTGGCCTGCGCACCGGAGAACACGATGCTCTCCTGCGGCAGCCATTCCACCTTGGCGCCAGCGCCGACTCTTAGACGCACCTGCTGCGACGATTGCGCCCCACTGGATCGATACCATTTGCCGGCACCCGGCGTGGTCAGCAGGGAGTGAGACGCCGCATCGGCCTCGATGCGGATGTCAAGCTGGTCGCCGCCGGCGATCCCTGCGGGAGGATGCAACACGATGGCGTGGCATACGCCCGGCCCTTCTGGATAAAGCGCCTTCTGCACGCGCAGCGGACCGCGATGGTCGCGGCGGACCAGAATCGTCGAGTCACCACGACGGGCAAAGCCGAGCGCGAGCGAAGCCTGCCAGGGAGAAGAGACGGGTTCAGTGACCTGCATGGCCGAATCATACCGCCAGCAGTTCCTTGATCCCGTCTGCCGCCATGTCGGCTCCTGCACCGCGCTTGATGATCTCGCCGCGCTCCATGACCAGGTACTGGTCGGCCAGGCTTTCGGCGAAGTCGTAGTACTGCTCGACCAGCAGGATGGCCATGTTGCCCTCAGCCGCGAGCGTGCGGATGGCGCGTTCGATGTCCTTGATGATCGAGGGCTGGATGCCTTCGGTCGGCTCGTCCAGGATCAGCAGGCGTGGACCGAAGGCCAGCGCGCGGCCTATCGCAAGCTGCTGCTGCTGGCCGCCCGACAGGTCGCCGCCGCGGCGTTTCAACATCTGCTTCAACACCGGGAACATCTCGAAGATGCGCTCGGGAATCGGCGTGCCGCCGGGCCGGGTCGCCAAGCCCATCTGCAAATTTTCCAGCACCGTCAGGCGCGGGAAAATTTCGCGGCCCTGCGGCACGTAGCCGATGCCGGCCTTGACGCGTTCGTGCGAAGCCGCGCGCGTGAGCTCCTTGCCGTCGAAGTGAATGCTGCCGGTCCTGGCCGGCACCAGGCCGGTCAGCACCTTGAGCAGCGTGGTCTTGCCGACGCCGTTCCTGCCGAGCACGGTGGTCACCTTGCCGATCGGCGCCTCGAAACTCACGTCGCGCAGGATGTGGCTGCCGCTGTAGTACTGGTTGAGGTTTTCGACTTTGAGCATGATTTGTCGGCCCGCCTTCGGCTCAGCGACCCAGATACACTTCTATGACCCGCTGGTCGTTCTGCACCGTCGCGAGGTCGCCTTCGGCCAGTACCGAGCCTTCGTGCAACACGGTGACCATGCCGCCGAGCTGTTCGATGAAGGCCATGTCGTGCTCGACCACGACCAGGCTGTGTTTTCCGGCCAGCGACTTGAACAGCTCGCCGGTGCGTGCGGTTTCGTCGTCGGTCATGCCGGCCACCGGTTCGTCGAGCAGCAGCAGTTTCGGGTCCTGCATCAGCAGCATGCCGATTTCCAGCCACTGCTTCTGGCCGTGCGAGAGCAAGCCGGCCTGGCGTTCCGCTTCGCCGTCGAGGCGGATCAGGCGCAGGGTGTCGGCGATCTTGTCGCGGGCATTGTCGTCCAGCCAGGCGAAGAGGCTGGTGCGTGCGCGCTTGTCCATTTTCATCGACAGTTCGAGATTCTCGAACACGGTCAGGTTCTCGAAAATGGTCGGTTTCTGGAACTTGCGGCCGATGCCGAGATGCGCGATGTCGGCTTCCGACATGCGGCGCACGTCGATGTCCTGGTCAAACATTACCTTGCCGCGGTCGGCCCGCGTCTTGCCGGTGATGACGTCCATCATCGTAGTCTTGCCGGCGCCGTTGGGGCCGATGATGCAGCGCAGCTCGCCTTCATCGATATCGAGCGACAGATTGTTCAGCGCGCGAAAGCCGTCGAAGCTGACCGTCACTTCGTGCAGGTAAAGAATGCTCATGCCGTTCTCCCCTGCTTGCGTTTGTCGCGCAGCTTGCGCCACAGGCCTACCACGCCGTCGGGCAGCCACAGCGTGACACCGACGAAGAGCGCGCCGAGAAAGAACAGCCAGTATTCGGGAAAGGCGACGGTGAAGAAGCTCTTCGCCAGGTTCACGATGAAGGCTCCGATCACCGGGCCGATCAGCGTGGCGCGGCCGCCGACGGCGACCCAGATCGCAATCTCGATAGAGTTGGCGGGCGACATCTCGCCGGGATTGATGATGCCCACCTGCGGCACGTAGAGCGCGCCGGCGATGCCGCACAAGAGCGCCGACAGCGTCCAGATGAAGAGCTTGTAGTAGAGCGGGTTGTAGCCGATGAACATGACGCGCGACTCGGCGTCACGAATCGCCGCCAGCACATGACCGAGCTTCGATGTCACCAGATAGCGGCCGAGCACCAGAGTCGCCAGCAGCATGGCCGCAGTCAGCGCGAACAGGCTGACGCGCATTTCCGGTGAAGTGATGCCGTAGCCGAGGATGCGCTTGAAATCGGTGAAGCCGTTGTTGCCGCCGAAGCCCGTTTCGTTGCGGAAGAAGAACAGCATCGCGGCAAAGGTCATCGCCTGGGTGATGATCGAAAAGTACACGCCCTTGATGCGCGAGCGGAAGGCGAAGAAGCCGAACACCAGGGCCACCAGCGCCGGCACCACCAGCACCAGCAGGATGGACCAGAGGATCGAGTCCGATCCCGTCCAGTACCAGGGCAGTGCCTTCCAGTCGAGGAAGACCATGAAGTCGGGCAGGTCCGACTGGTAGGAACCGTCGCGCCCGATCTGGCGCATCAGGTACATGCCGAAGGCGTAACCGCCGAGCGCGAAGAACACACCGTGCCCCAGCGAGAGGATGCCCGTGTAGCCCCAGATCAGGTCCATCGCCACGGCCACGATGGCGTAGCACATGATCTTGCCGACCAGGGTGATGACGTAGGCCGAGACATGGAAGGGGCTGCCCGCCGGCACCAGCAGGTGAAGAGCCGGCAGCAGCACCAAGGTGATCGCAGCGGCGACGGCGATCGCAATCCAGCCCTGTTTCGGGGTAGCGCCGAGGAAGCGGACGATGAAGGGCGTGCGGGTCATGCCACAAACCCAAAAAATCTACCGCAGAGACGCAGAGGCGCAGAGGAAGCGCTGAGAAAGTCAAAAGCCAAAGGTTTTCCTCTGCGTTGTCTCTGCGCCTCTGCGCCTCCGCGGTAAGCCTTTCGCCGTTCCATCATCAACCCTCCACAAACCGGCCCTTGAGGGCGAACAAGCCCTGCGGGCGCTTCTGGATGAACATGATGATGAACACCAGCACCACGATCTTGGCGATCACCGCGCCGGCCCAGCTCTCGATGAACTTGGTGACGATGCCGAGGCCCAGGGCGGCCCACACCGCGCCGGCCAACTGGCCGACGCCGCCCAGCACCACGACCATGAAGGAGTCGACGATATAGCCCTGCCCCATGTCGGGGCCGACGTTGGCGATCTGCGACAGCGCCACGCCGCCCAGTCCCGCGATGCCCGCACCGAGCGCGAAGGCCACCGTGTCGATGCGCCCCGTCGGCACGCCGACGCAGCCGGCCATGGCGCGGTTCTGCGTCACGGCGCGGACGAACATGCCCAGCCGCGTCTTGTTCATCAGCACCCAGACCAGTACGAGGACGAACAGCGCGAAGCCGACGATGACGATGCGATTCAGGGGCAGCACAATGCTGGGAAGGATTTCGAGACCGCCCGACATCCAGCTCGGGTTGGCGACCTCGACGTTCTGTGCACCGAAAATCACGCGTGCCGCCTGGATCAACATCAGCGAGAGGCCCCAGGTGGCGAGCAGGGTTTCCAGGGCGCGGCCGTAGAGCCAGCGGATCACCGTGCGCTCGAGCAGCACGCCGACCGCCGCGGCGGCGAAAAAGGCCACCGGCACCGCGGCCAGCAGATACCAGTCGAGTTGCGCCGGAAAATGCGTGCGGAACAGTCCCTGTATCGCGTAGGTGGCGTAGGCGCCGATCATCAGCAGTTCGCCGTGGGCCATGTTGATCACGCCCATGACGCCGTAGGTAATGGCGAGGCCCAGCGCGGCGAGCAGCAGGATGCTGCCCAGCGAAAGCCCGGAGAAAATGCGGCCAATGGTCTCGGCCAGGGTCAGGCGATCCTTGACTTCTAGGTAGGAGCGGAAAGCGGCGCGGCGCACATCGACTTCGGCCTCGTTGGCCGGTTCCGATTGCGCCTTGAGCACGGCCTTGGTGTTCGGGTCGGCACTGCCGGCCAGTGCGGCGGCGGCGGCCAGGCGGATTTTCGGATCGGCATCCTTGAGCGTTGCCAGCGCATGAATTTCCACCAGCAGTGCACGGATCTTCGGATCGCTTTCGCGGTCGCGTGCTTTGGCCAGCATGGAGCCCATTCCGGCATCGACATTGGTGGCAATTTCCTTGACCGCCTTGAAGCGCACCGTCACGTCGGGGTCGATCAGTTTGAGCACGGCGAGCGCACCTTCCAGCTCGCGCCGCACCCGGTTGTTGAGGGTGATCTCCTCGCCCTTGGCGTCCTTGAGCGTGCCGTCGGCGAGTTGTTGCAACAGCGCCAGCGCTTCGGGTTCGGCCGTGAACGCCAGCTTCTGGATCGCGGCGATCTTGTCGTCTGATTCCTCGGCTGCAAGCTGTTTGACGGCGGCCGGATCGAGCGCCGCGTGGGCGGCGAGACTCAGGCAGCAGAACAGGACGAAGAGGTAACGACGCATGCCTTTTTGGAAAAGTCGGTGCTGGCGGTACGGCGGCGGAAGCCCGCCGTACCGGTTCAGCTAGTGAGCGACAAAGCTTACTTGCTTTTACTTGCCTTCGGGCTCGTCCTTCTTCTTGTCGTTGCCGGCAATGAAGGGCGACCAGGGTTGGGCCTTGACCGGACCCTTGGTTTTCCACACCACGTTGAACTGGCCGTCGGCCTTCACTTCACCGATGAATACTGCCCGGTGCAGGTGATGGTTCTTCGGGTCCATCTGGATCTCGAAGCCGGACGGCGCCTTGAATTTCTGACCGCCCATCGCCGCGGTGACCTTGTCGACATCCGTGCTCTTGGCCTTCTCGACCGCCTGCGCCCACATGTGGATGCCGATATAGGTGGCTTCCATCGGGTCGTTGGTGACCACCGATTCGGCCTTGGGCAGCTTCTGCTTCTTCGCCCAGTCGCGGTACATCTTGATGAAGGCATCATTCTGCGGATTCTTGATCGACTGGAAGTAATTCCAGGCGGCCAGATGCCCGACCAGCGGCTTGGTATCGACGCCGCGCAGTTCCTCCTCGCCCACCGAGAAAGCCACCACCGGCACGTCCGTCGCCTTCAAGCCGGCGTTGCCGAGTTCCTTGTAGAAGGGCACGTTGGAGTCGCCGTTGATGGTCGACACCACGGCCGTCTTCTTGCCCTCGCCGGCGAACTTCTTGATCTTGGCGATGATGGTCTGGTAGTCGGAATGGCCGAAGGGGGTGTACTCCTCCATGATGTCGGCATCACTGACGCCCTTCGACTTGAGGAAGGCGCGCAGGATCTTGTTGGTGGTGCGCGGATAGACATAGTCGGTGCCGAGCAGCACCCAGCGCTTGGCCGAGCCGCCATCCTTGCTCATCAGGTATTCCACGGCAGGGATCGCCTGCTGGTTGGGTGCGGCGCCGGTGTAGAAGACGTTCTTTTCGAGCTCCTCGCCCTCGTACTGGACGGGGTAGAAGAGCAGGCCGTTGAGTTCCTTGAACACCGGGTTCACAGACTTGCGCGAGACCGAGGTCCAGCAGCCGAAGGTCACCGCGACCTTGTCCTGGGTCAGCAACTGGCGCGCCTTTTCGGCGAACAGCGGCCAGTTGGAAGCAGGGTCGACCACCACGGGCTCGAGCTGCTTGCCCAGCACACCACCCTTGGCGTTGATTTCGGCGATGGTCATCAGCGCCGTTTCCTTCAGCGCGGTTTCCGAGATGGCCATGGTGCCGGACAGGGAATGCAGAATGCCGACCTTGATGGTATCGGCAGCGATAGCCGGTTGCGTTATGAAGCCGGCAGCAGCAAGAGCGATGGTAACGGCCGTGGCCTTGACGAAATTGCGACGTTGCATGGTGTACCCCTTTCGAAGGATGTAAGCGGACCAACCGTCTGGATTGAAACGGTGCAGTCCTTACATAGCGAAGGGCGTGCCATGCCATTGACAATGCCGGTCAAACGGATGCAATCGACTGGTATTGCTGAGAGAAAGCGGGGAGCCCTATCCCGGGAAAGGGCTGAAGAGGCGAACCGCCACGCACCAGAATGGGGGAAGCGCAAAATCCCGCCGCCCCCTATTGGTGCGCCAACTGATACCGTTGCGGAAAGCCCGCACATGTGACCCGGTTAAGTTACTTCTTCTTTCGCGCTGAAGCGCCGCGGGGTTTCGCCGAGCTCCTGGCCTTGGCTTGTACCTCGGGTGCGGGCGGCTTGTCGCCGATCACTCCCTTGAGCGGGCAGATCTTGAATGCCGGGCATTTCTGGCAGCCGGCGACAATGGCAATCGGACAAAGAGTCATGGGGATTCCTGTAGATGAAGTCTGAGGTCGATCAGTATGCGCGGGGCTCGCGTCGGAAAGTAGTCTGTTTCGCCTAACGCGGCAGGAGGCCGGGTAGCGGCTGAAGCGGCGCATGAGAGGCCGAGAACTCATGGGCGCCGCCAGCGAAACCTAGCTCGCCGCTGCCAGTTGTTCCAGTTCGTTGCGGTAGTAGGCCTCGACGCGCGGATCCATCACACGCCGCCACAGTGGCGGAGTCAGCGCGAGCAGCACCATCGCCGCATATCCGCCCGGCAGTTGCGGACTGTCGTCGAAATGGCGCAGTACCTGGTAGCGACGCGCCGGGTGGGCGTGGTGGTCCGAATGGCGCTGCAGCTGGAAGAGGAAGAGATTGGTCACCCGATAGCTGCTGTTCCATGAGTGCTGGTGGGTGGTGCGCTCGAAGCGGCCGTCGGCCAGCCGACGCCGATGCAGCCCGTAATGCTCCACGTAATTGATGATCTCCAGTTCGGTCAAGGCGACGAAGCTCTGCCCGGCGAAGAACAGCAGGCCCGGCCAGCCGTAGGCCAATGTCATGGAAGCGGCGGCGACCAGCGTCAGTCCGTACCACCAGATCAGTTCGTTGCGCCAATGCAGCCAGGGCAGGCCGCGCCGTTGCAGGCGTTCCGTTTCCAGGCGCCAGGCGTTGAGGAAGTTCCACTTCCAGGCGTGCGGCAGGAAGGCGTAGAGCGACTGGCCGTAGCGGGCCGAGGAGGCATCCTGCAGCGTAGACACATTCACGTGATGACCTCGCACATGCTCCACCTTGAAGCCGCCGTAGGCCACCAGGGAGAGCAGGACGCCGCCGGCCCAGGGCTCCAGGCGACCATGCCGATGGATCAGTTCGTGGGCGATGTTGATGGCATTGATGCCGGAGACGACGCCCATCGACACCAGCCAGCCGAGGTGCCCAAAAAAACCCAGGTCGCCATGGACGAACACCCAGCCGCTCCAAGCCAGCAGCAGCACCTGGATCGGCAGCGCCAGCAGGGTCAATGCCCGGTAATAAACCTCGTTTTGCATGGCCTGCGTCTCGCCCGCCTCGTCCGGGTTCGCCGTGTCACGACCGACGGCGTAATCGAGCAGCGGAATCACGCCGAAGATCCAGAAAACAGGAATCCATGCCATCAGGTCCGGCAGGCCCGTATAGCGGCCAAGCATCCAGCCCATGGGCATCAGGCTCGGCGTCAGCAGGAAGAGCAGGTATCCCGCCTTGCGGATGGCGAGGGTGCGCCGCGGCGCAGGGTTTTCAAGCATCGAGGATCCTCCGCCAGCAACGGTAACCGAGCCCGCCCCGTCTTTCAAGCCTTTCGCCGCGCAACATCCGGGGAAGACCATCCGTACCGGAACCCTTAAGTGCTACCATTTCATCCATGATCGAATGGACTCCGGCCCTCAGCACGGGCGTTCCGCTGCTGGATGAGCAACACAAGGCAATTTTCCAGTGGCTCGCCGAGCTGGAAAGCGCCGCGGCGGACGAGCGTACGCTTTTCGGCGTTTACGCGATCACCCGGCTGAAGCACTATATCCGGGAGCACTTCACGGTAGAGGAATCCATGATGAAGTCTGCGGGCTATCCCGATCTGGTCAAACACATGGCCGAACATGCTGCGTTTCGAACCAAGCTGGGAGAACTGCAGGTCAAGTCCATCGGGCAGGACATTTCGGCGGATACCGTGGTGTTCCTCAGGGACTGGCTCGTCAATCACATCGGCAAGACCGACATGGCGTATGTGCCTTACCTGAAATCGTAGGAAATTCGGCGGGTGCCGACCGGCACCGTCATGAGCTATCCCGGCGCACCGGAAACCCTTGCTCGGGCTGGACGCAAAGTTGTATCCATTCCCGCAATGGCAAGGGCAAAACCATGCGCGAAGTCCGTCCGCTACTCGCAAAACTTCCACGCTTCTCACGACTGCCCCGGACTTCAATTCCTGACGAATTGATAACCATTTGCTAATATACGGGGCTCTGCCTCCGCTCTCGCCCCAATGACCTCCCGCCGTGCTTTCCTTCTGTCGCAATGGTTGCCCTTCCTCAAATGGTGGCCGCAGGTCGGCAGGGAAACGCTGCGCGATGACCTGATCGCCGGCCTCACGGGCGCGCTGATCGTGCTCCCCCAGGGCGTCGCCTTTGCCACCATCGCCGGCCTGCCGCCGCAATACGGCCTCTACGCCGCCATGCTGCCAACCGTCATCGCTGCGCTGTTCGGCTCGAGCTGGCACCTCGTCTCCGGCCCGACCACGGCGATTTCCATCGCCATCTTCGCCGCGCTGTCGCATCAGGCCGAGCCCGGCTCGGCGCACTACATCAGCCTGGTGCTGACGCTGACCTTCCTGGTCGGCGTCTTCCAGCTGGTGCTGGGTCTGGCCCGCATGGGCGTACTGGTGAATTTCATCTCGCATACCGTGGTCATCGGCTTCACCGCCGGCGCCGCCATCCTCATTGCAGCGAGCCAGGTCAGGAGCTTCTTCGGCATCAACATCCCGCGCGGCACGCCCTTCTACGAGACCATCCACCAGTTCTTCGTGCAGTTTGCCGACATCAATCCCTGGGTCACTGCGATCGCCGCCATCACGCTGGTCAGTGGCATCCTGGCGCGGCAATACGTGAAAAAGCTGCCCTACATGATCCTGGCAATGGTCATCGGCAGCCTGGTCGCCGAGGGCCTGAACCTCTGGCTCGGCGAGGCGGCCACAGGCATCACGACCGTCGGCGCGCTACCGGCGACGCTGCCGCCGCTGTCGCTGCCGGATCTCTCGCTGGGATCGCTGCGCGCGACCCTGGGCCCGGCACTGGTCATCACCATGCTGGCGCTGACCGAGGCCGTGTCCATCAGCCGCGCCATTGCCGTGCGTTCCGAGCAGCGCATCGACGGCAACCAGGAGTTCATCGGCCAGGGCCTGTCCAACATCGCCGGGGCCTTCTTCTCGGGCTACGCCTCGTCGGGCTCGTTCAACCGCAGCGGCGTCAATTACGAAGGCGGTGCGCGTACCCCGCTGGCCTCGGTGTTCGCCTCGATCTTCCTGATCCTGGTGCTGCTGCTGGTCGCCCCCCTGGCCGCCTACCTGCCTACCGCCGCCATGGCCGGCATCCTCTTCCTGGTTGCCTGGGGCCTGATCGATTTCCATCACATCCATGCCATCTGGCACACCAGCAAGGCCGAGTCGGCGATCCTGACCGCGACGCTGGTCGGCACGCTGTTCAACCTCGAAGCCGGCATTTTCATCGGCGTCTTCCTGTCGCTGGTAATGTTCCTTTACCGCACTTCGCGCCCCGAGATCATCCCCGTGGTGCCGGCGCCTGAAGAAGGCGCCTACCACTTCGTGCGCGCCAGCGGCCGCGCGGAATGCCCGCAACTGCGCATCGTGCGCGTGAACGGCGCGCTCTACTTCGGCGCAGCCAGCTACGTGCAACAGACATTGCAGCAGATCGACGAGGACAACCCCCTGCAGAAGTCCGTGCTCATCGCGGCGGCCAGCCTGAGCTACATCGACGTCGCCGGCGCCGAGGTGCTGGCCCAGGAGGCCCGACGCCGGAGGCGGCTCGGCGGCGGCCTGTATTTCTATCGCCTCAACCAGCACTTGCACAAGTTCCTCAAGCACGGCGATTACGTCAGAGATATCGGCGAAGGCGCCTTCTTCCCGGTCATGACCAATGTCACCGGCGCGCTCTACTGGACGCTCGACCCCGACATCTGCCGCGGTTGCAAGACGCGCATCTTCAAGGAATGCCACGGCAAGCTCCTGCCCGACGGCTTCCGCCGCCAGCGCCTGCTGCTGGCGACCGACGGCAGCGAATTCTCGCGCGCGCCGACCGAGATCGCCATCGCCCTGGCGCGCAGTTTCGGCGTCACGCTCGACATCATGACCGCCGTCGACACGCCGGCCGAACTCGAACTGGCGCGCGCGCGCCTTGCCCCCGTGGTTCGCCAGGCCATGGTGGCCGGCGTCGACAGCGAGGAGATCGTGCGCCACGGCAGGCAGCCGGTGCCGGAAGTCGTCGCCGCCGCAACCGCATGCGACACCAACATTCTCATCATCGGCCGGCGGCCGCCGCGCGACATCAAGGACAAGCTGCTGGGCGACGCGGCAGCGCATGTCATCGGCAGCGCATCCTGCCACGTTCTGGTTGCCGGCTGGCAGGCCGGCATGTGGAAAAAGCGCATCCTGGTTGCCAGCGACGGCAGCGACCACAGCGACAGCGTCGCCGAACTGGCCACCCAGATAGCCAGGATCACCGGCACTCCGGTTACCATCGTCTGCGCCATCGCCCATGAAAAAGACCGCGCGGAAGCCGCGGCTGATGCCACGCACAAGGCTGGCCTGATGCGGCTCGATGGCGTGGTGGACTGCGACACGCGCATTGTCTGCGCCGCGCCGGCACAGGCCATCATCGAGACGGCAGAGGAACTCGGCGCCGACCTGGTCGTGGTCGGCCACCACCGCGGCAAGAGCCTCAACCGCGTCATCGCCGGCAGCGTGACCGACCGGGTCGTCGGGACACTCAAGTGTGCCGTGCTGGTAGTCAAACCGGCTGTCAAGGCCGACGAGGTCGAGGCCGCCATCGCCAAGCAATCCTGAGCGGCCGTCGCTGCTGCATCGCCGATTGGCTATGTGCAAGCCGCCGATCAGTTTGTGGCTATCGTGTCGCGCTGTATGCCGAGCTTCAGGCCGCCGGCACCGGCATCGCGCGCCGGTCGAGCAGCGCCAGCCAGCCGCGGATCACGCGGTAGAGTACCCAGAGTCCGGTGCTGACGACGACCAGTATCGCGGCAGGAATGCCGATCAGGGTGATCATCAGCAGGCCGGCCACCAACAGCCACAGCGCCGCAAACCAGAAGCTGCGCAACTGCCAGCGCCAATGGGTTTCCAGCCAAGTGCCGCGCACCCTGTCGCGGGTGACGTAGTTGATGATCACCGCAATGATCGAGGGCCAGCCGAAGACGAAGGCACCGACGATCGAAGCCGAGGTCAGGATGCCGGACACCGCCGACAGCGCATGAAGGCCGTACATCACATGACACCAGGCGCGCGGGCCGTCGAGTTGGCCGTCATCTTCCTGTGCAGCGATCACTTCCGGTTCGCCCATCGCTCCTCCTACAAACCGAGTTGTTGCCAGAGCGCATCTACGCGCTGCTTGACCACCGGGTCCATGGCGATCGGACGGCCCCACTCGCGAGTCGTCTCGCCCGGCCACTTGTTGGTGGCGTCGATGCCCATTTTGCTCCCGAGGCTTGCCACCGGTGAAGCGAAATCGAGGTAATCAATGGGCGTGTTCTCGGCAATCAGGGTGTCGCGCGCCGCATCGACCCGGGTGGTCAGCGCCCAGATCACCTCGGGCCAGGAGCGCACATCGACGTCCTCGTCGGTGACGATGATGAACTTGGTGTACATGAACTGGCGCAGGAAGCTCCAGATGCCGAACATCACGCGCTTGGCATGCCCCGGATACTGTTTCCTGATGCTGACCACGGCCATCCGGTAGGAGCAGCCCTCGGGCGGCAGGTAGAAATCGGTGATCTCGGGAAACTGCTTTTGCAGCAGCGGGACGAACACTTCGTTCAGTGCGACGCCGAGCATCGCCGGCTCGTCGGGCGGCTTGCCGGTGTAGGTGGAATGGTAGATCGGGTCGCGCCGCATCGTGATGCGCAGGACGGTGAACACCGGGAACTCGGCCACCTCGTTGTAATAGCCGGTGTGGTCGCCAAACGGCCCCTCGTCTGCGGTTTCGTTGGGATGAATGACGCCTTCCAGCACGATCTCGGCGGAGGCCGGCACTTGCAAATCCGAGCCAAGACACTTCACCAGTTCGGTCTTGCTGCCACGCAGCAGCCCGGCGAACTGGTATTCCGACAGCGTATCGGGCACCGGCGTGACGGCGGCCAGAATCGTCGCCGGATCGGCGCCGATCACCACCGCGACCGGAAAGGGCTCGCCGGGATGCGCCGTGCAATGTTCCCGGTAATCCAGCGCGCCGCCGCGATGCGCCAGCCAGCGCATGATGACTTTGTCGGGGGCGATGATCTGCTGGCGGTAGATGCCGAGGTTCTGTCGCGTCTTGTTCGGCCCGCGGGTGACCACCAGGCCCCAGGTAATCAAGGGCGCTACATCGCCGGGCCAGCAGGTCTGCACCGGCAGGCGCGCCAGATCGATATCCTTGCCTTCCCACAGCACCTCCTGACAAGGCGCCGAGTTCAGAACCTTCGGCGCCATGTTGAGCACCTGCTTCAGCACCGGCAGCTTGTCCCAGGCATCCTTCAAGCCCTTCGGCGGCTCGGGTTCCTTGAGGTAGGCCAGCAGCGTGCCGACTTCGCGCAGGCGGGTCTTCCAGTCAGTGTCGGCGCTGTCCTCGCCTTCTGCGGCGGCAATGCCAAGCGCCACCCGGCGCGGCGTGCCGAACAGGTTGGCCAGCACCGGCATCGAATGCCCCTTCGGCTTTTCGAAGAGCAGGGCCGGCCCGCCGGCGCGCAGCACGCGGTCAGCGATTTCCGTCATCTCCAGGCAGGGATCGACCTCCACCGCTATTCGCTTGAGCTCGCCGAGCGCTTCGAGTTGCGCAATGAAGTCTCTCAGATCGGTATATCTCATGGGGGAAGTGTAACCGCCAGACGAATTACTGCGTCAGCCAGGGCCGGAGATTGAGTTCGGCGAAGATGCCGGCGAAGATCGCCGCGCCAAACCAGTTGTTGTGGCGGAAGGCGGCGAAGCAGCCTGCGCGGTCGCGGTGGCGAATCAGCGTGTAGTGGTAGGCCGCCAGCGCCGCGGCGAGCCCCAGTCCGGAAAAGTACGGGACGCCGTAGTCCAGTTCCCGGCCGACCGCCGCCAGAATGCCCAGCGTCGCGGCATAGCACAGCATCACGGCGACCACATCAAAACGGCCGAAGGTGATCGCCGCGGTGCGGATGCCGATCTTGAGGTCGTCTTCGCGGTCGACCATGGCGTATTCCGTGTCGTAGGCCAGTGCCCAGAAAATGTTGGCGGCCAGCAGCGTCCAGCCCAGCACGCCGACCTCGCCGGTCACCGCGGCAAAGGCCATGGGAATGCCGAAACCGAAAGCGACGCCCAGGTAAGCCTGCGGCAAGGCGAAGAAGCGCTTGGTAAACGGGTAGCTCGCAGCGAGAAACACGGCAATCAGCGTCAGCCACCAGACCTCGCGGAAGATCGGCAGCACCAGCAGGAAGGCAAGAAAAACGAGAACGCCGGCGAGCGTCAGCGCCTCGCGCGTGGACACACGGCGTGCCGCCAGCGGCCGGTCCTTGGTGCGTTCGACATGCGGATCGAAATCGCGGTCGGCGTAATCGTTGATGACACAACCGGCTGAACGCATCAGCAGCGTGCCGAGGATGAATATCCACGCCACCAGCGCTTGCGGCTGTCCGTCGGTCGCGATCCACAACGCCCACAGCGTGGGCCATAGCAGCAGCAGCGTGCCGATCGGCTTGTCGAGCCGCATCAGCTTCTCGTAGAGGGTCAGGCGCTGCTTGAGTTCATCGAAAGTCATGCGGCAATTTTACCGGCAGCCGGACGGGCAGCGCCGCCCGCCTCACAGGGCGCCATATTTCCGCTTCCGCTCCGCGGTGTATGCCCACCAGGGCTTGGGCTCTTCGCCGTCCATGAAGCGCGTGACGGATATGAACACGTCCAGCACACAGGGGTCCTGCCGCGTCGAGCTTTTGGCGCAGAGGCTCCGGTAGAGATCGAGCGGATCGCGGCCAATCAGTTGCGCCGGCGTACGGACGCCGATGAACTCCAGATCCCTTGCCATGGCAGGGCCCACGTTCGGCAGGTCCGTAAGCAGGCGCAGCTGCTCACGCTCAACCTTCGCCGGATTCATGCACCTGCTTCCATCGCTTGAGCCGGCCAAGCCCGCCGGCAAAGAAGCTGGCCACGAACTTGGGAAACCCTCTCTCCCGCAACTTCTCGACCACCAGAACTTTCATTTCTTCCATGCTCATGTCGGGATTCACGAATGCCCCATTGACGTAGCAGTAGCTGCAATACTCCCGGCTCAAGCTTCCGTCAGCCTTGGTTCCACCGCCTTTCGGGTCAGCCTTGAGAGGCATGCCGCAACTTTGACACTTGCTGCTTGCTGCCATTTCGGACTCCGTTTCTACGGGTCAACATCCAAGCTCAGGGGCGCTGCGCGGCTGTATCGCGCAGCGCCCAGAGAGCGAAGCGAACGGGGGCGACCGCCGAATTAGCCGTTATCATTTTCGGATTCGCGGGACGGCGCTCAAGCCTTGAGCAATTCCTCGCGGCCGCCCAGCCAGCGCTGCAGATGTGCAGCGGCAGCCTCCGGCGCGTTGTGCAGCATGTCTTCCGCCACGGCGCGCGCCTGTTCGACCAGCGCAGCATCTTCGAGGTCGGCGTAGCGCAGCAGCGGCAGGCCGCTCTGCCGCGCGCCGATGAATTCGCCGGGACCGCGCAGACGCAAATCCTCGCGGGCGATCTCGAAACCATCGGTGCTTTCAAATATGACTTTCAGCCGAGCCCGGGCGAGTTCGCCCAATGGCTGCGCGTAGAGCAGGATGCAGGCGGATTGGGCCACGCCGCGGCCGACGCGGCCGCGCAACTGGTGCAATTGCGCGAGGCCGAAACGCTCGGCGTGTTCGATCACCATCAGACTGGCATTGGGCACGTCGACGCCGACTTCGATCACCGTGGTCGCCACCAGCACCTGGATTTCGTTGGTCACGAAGGCGCTCATCACCGCGGCCTTTTCCGCTGCCTTGAGGCGGCCATGCACCAGGCCGATGCGCAGGTCGGGGAGGTCAGCCGCGAGACGGGCGAAGGTTTCCTCGGCCGTCTTGAGTTGCAGGGTTTCGCTTTCTTCTATAAGCGGGCAGACCCAGTAGGCCTGGCCTCCGGCCCGACAGGCCTCATGGACTCGCGCCACGACCTGGTCGCGGCGGGCTTCCGACACCAGCTTGGTGGTGACCGGAGTGCGGCCGGGCGGCAGTTCGTCGAGTACCGAAACATCCAGATCGGCGTAGTAGCTCATGGCCAGGGTGCGCGGGATCGGCGTCGCCGACATCGCCAGTTGATGCGCGAAAAGGCCCTTCTCCTTCAGCGCCAGGCGCTGGCGAACGCCGAAGCGGTGCTGCTCGTCGACAATCGCCAGGCCGAGTCGGGCGAACTCGACCTTGTCTTCGATCAGGGCGTGGGTGCCGATCGCGATCGGCGTCTCGCCGCTTGCAATCCTTGCGATCACCGCCTCCTTCTCGCGCTTTTTCAGGCTGCCGGTGAGCCAGGCGACTTCTATGCCGATTGGCTGCAGCCATGCTGCCAGCTTGCGGTAATGCTGCTCGGCGAGGATTTCCGTGGGCGCCATCAGGGCCGCCTGATGCCCGGCTTCAACCGCATGCAGCATGGCCAGTGCGGCGACCACGGTCTTGCCACTGCCGACATCACCCTGCAGCAGGCGCTGCATCGGATGCGGCTGCCCGAGGTCGGCAGCGATCTCCCGCCAGGCGCGCTGCTGCGCTTTGGTCAGGCGAAACGGCAGGGAAGCCAGCAGCGCCGCGGTGAGCGTTGCCGAGGCCACAAGCCGCGGCGCACCGCGCGCGCGGCGGGCGGTGTAGGCACGGCGCAGGCTGAGTTGCTGCGCCAGCAACTCGTCGAACTGCACGCGGCGCCAGGCCGGATGGTCGCGCGAGTCCAGCACTGCCTTGGTCATTTCCGGTGGCGGCGTATGCAAGCGCCGGATGGCGGCGGCAAACTCCGGCAGGCGCAGGCCTTCGCGCAGACTCGCCGGCAGCGTGTCGGTCAGATCGGCACGCTCCAATGCACGCTCGATCAGGCGGCGCAAGGTGGCCTGGCCGAGGCCGGCCGTCGTCGGATAGACCGGCGTCAGACGCTCCGGCAAAGACTCGCCCGCGCCAACCACATGAAAGCGCGGATGGATGATTTCGGGGCCGAGATAGCCGTCGTGGAGTTCGCCAAAAATCCGCAGACGGGTGCCGGCCTGCAAGGCCTTCTGCTGACTCGGATAAAAATTCAGGAAACGCAGGGTCAGCGCGCCACTGGCGTCGGCGACGCGGGCCAGCAACTGGCGGCGCGGCCGATAGGTGATTTCGCTGTCGACTACCTCGACTTCGAACTGCGCGGCAAGGCCCGGCTGTGCATCGCGGATCGCCGTGATGCGGGTTTCGTCTTCGTAGCGCAGGGGCAGATGCAGAATGAAATCGGCATCGGTGAGCAGGCCGAGCTTCGCCAGCCTGGCGGCGAGGGTGTTGGCGCCAGCGGGTTTCTTTTCAGCCAAGGACCAACACGGCATCGGCCTCGACCAGCGCACCGCGCGGCAATTCCTTGACGCCCACCGCAGCGCGAGCCGGATAGGGTTCGCTGACGTACCTGGCCATGGTTTCGTTCACTCGGGCGAAATTGGCAAGGTCGGTCAGGTAGATATTCAATTTCACCGCATCATTCAGCGTTGCCCCGGCAGCGGCCGCGACGGCCTTGAGGTTCTCGAAGACGCGCACGATCTGTGCGTCGATGCCGTCGACCATTTGCATGCTGACCGGATCAAGGCCGATCTGGCCCGACAGGTAAACGGTGTTGCCCGCCTGCACCGCCTGCGAGTAGATGCCAATCGCGGCAGGGGCGGCGGATGTGGAAATGATCTTGCGGCTCATGTTTTTCCTGTTCACTTTTTGATGGTTAGCAGCAGGCCGCCGTCGAGGCCGAGCTCTTTCAGCTTGGCGCGGACGGCTTCGACTTCTTCCTTGGTCTTGAAGGGGCCGACATGGACACGCGCCTCGATAGTGGAGGGAATGCCATTCAGTTCCAGCTTCGCGCGCAAATCCTCGGCGTTGGCGAGATTGCCGAAGACGCCCATTTGCAACGCATAGCGCCGCTCGACGACCTGCGTGACCGGCCTCGACGCGGGGGCATGCTGAGCAGCATGCGGCGGCGCCAGTTCCCGCCCCGGAGCCGGCCGCGCCGCCGGCGAAGCGGCGGGCGGCACCGGCTCGGCAGGACGAATCGACGCCGGGCGAGCGCTTGCCGGCCGGGTCAGCGGCTTTTCTGCCGGCAGTGCCTGCAGCGGTGGCGCGCCAGGCGACATGGTCTGCTCCGGCACCGCCTTTTCTTCAGCCTTCGCCACCTTCGCCGATTCCGGCCTGGTCTCTGCAGCAGGTCCGGGCAGCTTCGTCTCTGCGGTTTGCACGGCCGTAGATGCTTCCTTGACCGGCTCGGCCGCCGGGGGCGTGTCTGTCCTCGGCGGCAGGGTGACCCGGGTAGTCACCGGACGACTCGGCGTGTACACCGCATCGAACATCGCCAGGCTGCCGAGCAGGCCTACCACCATCACGGCGGCGACCGCGATCCGGTTGAGAAGGCGCCGTTTGAGCGCCTCTTCAGCCGTAGGATCGGGTTTCGAAGTCGGTAATTCGTTCATGGCGATTCTCGTCTTGCCTGTATTGTTCAAATCCCGACCCCTGCACGCCCGCGCAACTGACAGTTCCGCTACGCCGACGAAGATGCCGCAGCGACCAGTAGTTCCGCTGGGCGGCAATTCCGGTGACCAGCAGGCCTTGCTGCGGCAAGCCGATCGCCCCATCGTAGCGCGGCGGCATATTGCCGGTCGTCGTCAGCCGCAAGGCCGGCTCGTCAAGACGTGTTCCTGCCACGCGCAGATCAGCGCTGTCACGGCGCCCGGCACACATCTCGAACAAGCGCATCACGGACAGAACCAGATAGACGCCGGTCACCGCCGCTGCCAGCAGAACGACGTCGCGCCAACCGATGCTGCCGATGAAGTCGAACTCCATCATGCGCTGCGCTCCAGGGCCTGATCGATGTCCCAAAGGATATCGTCCAGCGTTTCCAGCCCGACCGACAGGCGCACCATGTCCGCCGTCACACCGGAGGCCTGCTGATCTGCCGCGGAGAGCTGCCGATGGGTGGTCGAAGCCGGATGGATCACCAGCGTCTTGGCATCGCCGATGTTGGCCAGGTGCGAGCAGAACTGCAAGGCATCGATGAAGCGCTCGCCGGCCTGCTGCCCGCCAGCTTTGCCGCCATGGATGCCAAAGGTAAGGATCGCGCCTGCGCCGGCCTGCCCTTTTGCTCCCAGGTAACGTTGCGCCAGCGCGTAGCCGGGGCTGGACGGCAGGCCCGGATAATTGACCCAGGCGACAAGCGGATGGCTCTTCAGGTGTCGCGCCACGGCCAGGGCATTTTCGCAATGCCGCTGCATGCGCAGCGGCAGCGTCTCGATGCCCTGCATCAGTTGCCAAGCGGAAAACGGCGACAGCGCAGGGCCGAAAGTGCGCAGGGTTTCCATGCGCGCCTTCATGGTGAAGCCGAAATCGCCGAAAGTTTCGTAAAACTTGACGCCGTGATAACCGGCCGAAGGCTCGGTCATGCCGGGAAACCTGCCGTTGCCCCAGTCGAATTTTCCCGACTCGATCACGACGCCACCCAAGGTGGTGCCGTGACCGCCGAGAAACTTCGTTGCCGAGTGCACGATGATGTCCGCGCCATGGCGGAAAGGCTGGCACAGGCAGGGCGAGGGCACGGTGTTGTCGATGATCAGCGGCACGCCATGGCCGTGGGCAATATCGGCCACCGCCGCGATATCGAGCACGTTGAGGCGCGGATTGGCTACCGTCTCGGCAAACAGGCACTTGGTGTTTGCCGAGAGTGCCGCACGAAAATTTTCCGGGTCGTCGGAATCCACGAACACGGTCTCGATGCCCAGCTTGCGCAGGCTGACATCGAGCTGGGAAAAGCTGCCGCCGTACAAGGATCGCGCGGCAACGATGCGGTCGCCGGCCTCGCACAGCGTCAGCAGCGCCACTATCTGCGCCGCCAGACCGGTGGCTGCGGCCACTGCGGCGCGACCGCCCTCGAGCGCCGCCATGCGTTCCTCGAAGGCGGCGACGGTGGGGTTGCCAATGCGCGAATAGACATTGCCGAAAGTTTGCAGATTGAACAGGCTCGCCGCGTGTTCCGCCGAATCGAAAACGAAAGAGGTGGTCTGGTGGATCGGCAAGGCACGTGCGCCGGTCGCCGCGTCCGGCTGGCCGCCGGCATGCAGGCAGAGCGTTTCGATACCGTAGAGGCGATCCATGGATAGGCGCTAAATCGTGATCAGGGCAAATTACATTGATAATAGCGGCCCAGTCACCTCTCATAAAACGCGATCAGCCCCGCCTTTGACCCATGTTTCTGCTGAAGAAGCTTGTCGTTGCCCTGATTCTGCCGCCCACCGGGCCCCTGCTGCTGGCGCTGCTGGGGCTCTGGCTGGCGCGTTCGAAGAGCCGGCTGTGGCGGCAGGGCGGCCTGTGGCTGACAATACTTGCGCTGCTCGGCCTGCTCGCTCTCTCGCTGCCCATCGTCGGCAAAACCCTGATGGCTCCGCTGGAACCGAACCCACCCATCACGCAGGCGCAATTGCAGCGGGTGCAAGCCATCGTCGTCCTCGGTGGCGGCTCCTATTACGCCGCACCCGAATACGACGGCGACACCGTCGGCTACAGGACACTGGAGCGTCTGCGCTACGGCGCGCGGCTGGCGCGCGAATCCCGCCTGCCGCTGCTGGTCACCGGCGGCGCCCCGTTTGGCGGCCGGCCCGAGGCCGAGTCGATGCGCGAAGTACTGGAGAGCGAATTCGGCGTGAAAGTGCGCTGGGTCGAAGGCACTTCGCGCGACACCGCGGAGAACGCCAGCCTTTCGGCCCCGATGCTCAAGGCAGCGGGCGTCACCCGCATTGCCCTGGTCAGCCACGGCTGGCATCTGCCGCGCGCGATTCCGCTGTTCGAAAAACAGGGACTGGAAGTCACGGCGGCGCCGACGTCGTTCAGCACGGTTTCGCCGTCACTGTTCAAGGTTCTGCTTCCCGGCGGGCTGGTTCTCAGCCGTCAGGCACTGAACGAGTATCTCGGCCAACTCTACAACCACCTCAAGGACATCAAGTGACCATCCCCCCATCCCCCTTCGCAAGGAAGGGGGCGACCATTGTTCGCGGGTTTTACCCGCTCCATATTTCGGCTGCTTCTCCTTGGGGCTGCCCTGCGGAGAAGCCATGAACGACGAACTTCTGATCGGCCTCGTCTCCATTTCCGACCGCGCCTCGAGCGGCGTCTATGAAGACAAGGGCATTCCGGCGCTGCGCGAGTGGTTCGGGCAGGCGCTCAGCTCACCCTGGCGCATGGAAACGCGCCTGATTCCGGACGAACAGGCAAGGATCGAACAGACCCTGATCGAGCTCTGCGATGTCACCGGTTGCCACCTGGTGCTGACCACCGGCGGCACCGGCCCGGCGCTGCGCGACGTAACGCCGGAAGCCACACTGGCTGTGGCGCATAAAGTGATGCCCGGCTTCGGCGAGCAGATGCGACAGATTTCGCTGGCCTTCGTGTCGACCGCGATCCTGTCACGCCAGGTCGGCGTGATTCGCGGCAAATCGCTGATCCTCAATCTGCCGGGACAGCCTAAGTCGATCAAGGAAACGCTCGAAGGCGTCAAGGCTGCCGAAGGCAGGCAACGCGTGCCCGGCATTTTTGCCGCGGTGCCCTATTGCCTCGATCTGATCGGCGGACCCTACGTGGAAACCCACGAAGCAGTGGTCAAGGCCTTCCGCCCGAAGTCGGCAATCAGGCCGGCTGGCTGAACCGTACGTTCAGCTGTACGACTGCACGAAGAAATTCGCGACGACGAAATCGGCGCCCGTTGCCAGCGTCTCGCGCGGGTGCAGACGAGCCTTCTTGTCGTCGAGGGCAAACGCCAGCGCCACCTTTTCTTCGAGTGCATTGGCCGGCAGGGCCATGCGGGCGTACTCGCCGACTTCGGGGACATCCAGCAGCAGCGCTTCGGTCTGCAGGCCGCCCGCATCGGCGAATACCGCGCGCGGGGTTTTCGACAGGGTTTCGATGCCGACCGAACCCTGATTCGTCCCGGTACGGACGTAACGGCGGACGATGCCGATCAGCCAGTTCTCGCCGCCTTCCGGCTGCATGCCGACCAGGACACCGATGCGAATCCAGTCGGGGTGGGAAATGGTCGCTTGCGCGCCAAAGCCACCCAGGCTGACATCGTCGATTACCCAGGTTTCGACTCCGTCCGTGCCGCTGCTGCGCCCTGAGAGCCTTTGATGCACGGCCGCCAGACCATTCACCACCTTCAGCGGTGAATTGATCCGGTGCCGGGCGTTGCTGCGCATCGGTGGCTTGGGTGCCCAGCACATCGCCAGATGATCGAGCACCGGAATCACCGTGTCGACGTCGTACTGGGCGCCGAGATTGATACCCGGCGGCACGCGGCCTTCACTGCGAATCTGTTCGATGGTTTTTCCTACCGCGTCCACCGCCCGCGTGCCATTGAAGAAGCGCAGGGTCGGAGTTACCTCGGGCAATTTCGCCAGGCGCGTCGGCGGCAGTGGCTTGGCGGCATCCACCCAATAGACGTTCTCCGGCCGGAGTTCCCGAATCAGCGAGAAGAAGGGCAAAAAGTAGGCGATGAAACGTTCGGCAATTTCGATCTCCAGCGGCTGCAGCTTGTCCATCGATGTGGCATGAAAGACCAGCACCCGGAGGTATTCCGCCTCGATCGTGCTATCGGGACTGCCGACGTAGATCTGCAATGGCTTCTGTGCGACTTTTGCATCGACCGCGGCAAGATAGATGCTGCCCAGGGTCATCCAGAACCCGGGGTCAACCGGCCCATAACGAAACCGCTTCCACTTGAGCTGGGCCGCCAGCGCATTGATCAGCCGACCGTAGAGCAGCGGCAGTTGGGAACGAACGGCGCCATCGCCCTCCTTTTCTGCCGCGCCATGGCGGGCAATGCAGTCGAGATAGGCCTCGGCGAGGTGCTGCCAATAGCTGTGGCCGAGTTGCCACTGCCGCGATTCCTGCACGCGGCTGGTGCTGCCCAGGGCGGGGTAGTCACGTCCCAGGCGGCGCGCCTGCGCCACGGCCGCCTCGTCAAGCTTGAGTATCAGTTCGAGGCGCTGCGCCAGCTTGAAGCTCTCATCGGCAGCGAGCGATTCCAGCCAGGCGCTGGCATCCTCCACAGCAGCTTGCGGCTCGCGGCTGGCGATCTCGCCAAGAATGCGTTTCGCTTCGCGGGCGTCGGCCAGCGGATGAATTGTCTTGTTGGAGAAAAATCCGAGCATGGGAGATTTGTCAGTACGCCATGGCTAGCATAGCCGGTCGAGCGATCGCTGTCATTTCTCGGTCAACCACTGCGCGAGCAGGGTCAAGCCCCATGCGACGCCGAAGCCGGTGAGATCGGACGCCGTGGCGCCCAGGCCCTCGCTGCAACTGGAGGCCGAAAGATCAACGTGCAGCCACGGCCGCTGCCGGGTGAAGCGCTGCAGGAATCGTGCAGCCAGGATGTGGTCCGCCTCGCCATCGAGAGTGCATTGCTTGACGTCGGCGACCTTGGAGTCGAGCGCGGGATCGTAGTCGTCGTCGAGCGGAAAAACACAGACCCGCTCGCCGCTGGCGTGGCCGGCTGCCACGGCCAGCGCGGCCAGCGACTCGCTGCTGGCAAACACGCCCGAGTAACGGGTGCCCAAAGCCACATGCATGGAACCGGTGAGGGTGGCAAAATCGATGACCAGATCGGGCTTGGTCTTGCCGCCGCCTTTTCCGCGTTTGCTGTCAGTCGCCATCAGCAGCGTGTCGGCCAGCACCATGCGGCCTTCGGCATCGGTATGCACGATCTCGATGGTGGTGCCGTCCAGCGCCGTAACGATATCGTTCTGCTTGTAGGCGCCGGGCGACAGGTGGTTGTGGGCAATCGCCAGCCAGCAGTCGATGGCTACCGGCAGCTTCATCTCGGCTGCCGCCAGGATCAGCGCCAGGGCTACCGCGGAACCGTTCATGTCCTCATGCATGCCGGCCATGTAACGGGCGGGCTTGAGGTTGTGGCCGCCGGTGTCGAAGCAGATGCCCTTGCCAACCAGCGCCACGGCCTTTTTTGCCGCCTCATTTTTAGAACTCGGCTGCCAGGACAGATGCACGATGGCGGCATCCTCGTGGTGCGAGCCCTGCGCCACGGCGCAGAAAGCCCCCGCGCCCATTTTCCTGAGCTTCCTGAAATCAAATTCCTCGATCGCCAGCCCGGCGGCTTTCGTCACGCTGCGAATGCGCTTGCGGTAGCTGTCGGGCGTCAGTTCGTTGGGGGCCAGGGCGGTCAGTTCGCGCGCCAGCAGGTTGGCGCGCGCCAGGGCGGCGACCGGGGCGAGATCGGGATTTTTCAGCGCGCAGAAAAGATCGATCTGCGCCAGGGCCACGGCTGGGTTCTTCTTGCGCGCCGGCAGCGGCACGCCGTTGATTTGGGCCACATAGGCCGCATCGCGCGCCACATCGTCCATGCCTGCGCCCGCCGCGACCCAGATCGAAATCCGCTTGGGCGCCTCGTCCAGCAACAGCATCGCGGCCTTGCGCAAGCGCGTCAGGCGCTCGAAGCGCGACAGCTTGCCATCCACCATGAGCAGGGCAAGGCGCCGGCCATCGGGCAGATCGAGGGCCAGCGGTGTCTTCGCCAGTTCATTCGGCTTCATCGCCTTGCGCTTCAATACCGCCAGCCACTGGGATCGCTGCGGCAGCTCAGGCGGCAGGGCATCGCCCACCGGCAGAATGATCAGGCCATGAGAGGCCGCATTCAGCTGCGAGTACTGGCGTGCCGGCTGCAATGCAATGCGGGGGAGCGTCATGGACTGAAATAGACTCTAAAATGGACGATCAATTATAAGTGTCGCCGACCTCAATGCGCCCCTACCTTGACCTGATGCGCCACGTGCTGGACCACGGCCATGAGAAAGCCGACCGCACCGGCACCGGTACCCGTTCGGTATTCGGCTGGCAGATGCGCTTTGATCTGGCCGAGGGTTTTCCGCTGCTCACCACCAAGAAGCTGCACCTGCGCTCGATCATCCATGAGCTGCTGTGGTTCCTGCAGGGCGATACCAACATCCGCTATCTCAAGGAAAACGGCGTCTCGATCTGGGACGACTGGGCCGACGCCAACGGCGACCTCGGGCCGGTGTATGGCCACCAGTGGCGGCACTGGCCGGCTGGCGACGGGAAGGAGATCGACCAGATCACGCAGCTGATCGAAGGCCTGAAGCAGAATCCGGACTCGCGCCGGCACATTGTTTCGGCCTGGAACCCGGCCGACATTCCGCAAATGAAACTGCCGCCCTGCCACGCCCTGTTCCAGTTCTATGTCGCCGATGGCAAGCTGTCCTGCCAGCTCTACCAGCGCAGCGCGGACATCTTCCTCGGCGTGCCGTTCAACATCGCGTCCTATGCGCTGTTCACGCTGATGGTGGCGCAAGTCTGCGAACTCGCTCCCGGCGACTTCGTGTGGACCGGAGGCGACTGCCACCTCTATTCCAACCACATGGAGCAGACGCGCCTGCAACTATCGCGCGAGCCGCGCCTGCGGCCCACCATGTTGTTGAACCCCGCGGTGAAGGACATCTTCGGCTTCCGCTACGAAGATTTCACCCTGCAAGGCTACGACCCGCATCCGCATATCTCCGCGCCGGTGGCCGTGTGATTCTAGTCGGGGATATTGGCGGCACCAAGACGCTCCTGGGTTTGTCACGGGAAGGCAAGCTGGTTCTTGACCGTCGTTACGCCAACGCCGGCTATCCCGATTTCGCCAGCCTGCTGGCCACCTTCTTCACCGACACGCAGACCGATCCATCGCTGATCAGTAGCGGCTGCCTCGCAGTGGCCGGCCCGGTCGCCGATGACGGCCGCTCAGCGCAGCTGACCAACCTGCCCTGGCGTATCGACAGCGACGCTCTCGCGCACCGCTTCGGCCTGCCCGTGCTGCGCCTGGCAAACGACTTCGCCGCTGCTGCGCTGGGCGCGGTAACCGTGTCAACCACACAGCGAGTCACCCTGCAAGAGGGAGAACCGCTGGCCACGGCGCCCTGCCTCGTCGTCGGCGCCGGCACCGGACTGGGCATGGCCATCGTTCTGCCTCAGGGCGGGCACTGGCGGATCGTTGCCGGCGAAGGAGGTCACGTCGCCTTCGCCCCGGCGGATGAGCGGCAGATGGCGTTGTGGGCTTTCCTGCATGCGCGGCATGGCCGGGTTACCTGGGAGCGGGTGGTGTCGGGACCGGGGCTGGCTGCCATCCACGAATTTGTCGCGGGGGCCGAGCTGTCGCCGGAGGAAATCACCGCGCGCGCGCAGACCTCCCCGAACAGCGAAGAGCGTCGTTCGCTGGACCTGTTCCTGGCCGCCTATGGCGCCTTTGCCGGCGACATGGCCCTGGCCTGCCTGGCGCGCGGCGGCGTTTTCCTGGCCGGCGGCATCGCGGCCAGGCTGCTGCCGCTGCTGCGGCAAAGCGGCTTCCTTGCAGCCTTCAATGCCAAGGCCGAGCACGCCGCGATAGCCGCGCGCATGCCGGTCCACATTGCCACCGACCCACTGCTGGGACTGCATGGTGCGCTGAACCTGGCAAAAACGTAACTCTTGATGCTTGTCAACATCCTGTCATGCAGTGAGCGCAGCATGGCAATGAAGTATTCGCGACAATCATGAGGATGAGACCATGGCAACTACAAAGAGCAGCGCAAAGACTTCGCCCGGCAAACGCCCGGCGACGGTAGCAGTGTCAGCTACGGCCAAAGCCAAAGCTGCGACCAAGGCGGCCCCGCCGGTCAAACCGGAACCGGTCGCCAAGGCGAAGGCCGTGCGCAAGCCGGTCGCCAAGGCGGCCGTTGCGAAGCCGACGCGTTCGCGTGCCAAAAAGCCGGCAGGCGTCCCGCTGGAGCAGCGCAGGAACTACATTGAGATGGCCGCCTATTACATCGCCGAGCGGCGCGGCTTTGCCCCCGGCAATCTGCTGGAGGACTGGGTTCAGGCCGAAGCCGAGATTGACCGCTTGCTGGCAGAAGGGCTCTTGGGAGGATGAATCCCCGCTGCGGGTCAAGCCGGCAGCAGCACCAGCGCCGCAAGAGGCGGTAGGGTCAGCGAAACCGACGCGGGGAAGCCCATCCAGGGTCGAGCCTGCGCGCTGACGCGGCCGTTGTTGCCCAGATCGCTGCCACCATAATGCGCTGAATCGGTGTTCATCCGCTCAAGGTAGTCCTGAGCCAGAGGTACGCCAAGACGGTAGTTGTGGCGCGGTATCGGCGTGAAATTGAGCACGACCACGGCATGGCGGCCATCGCGCGAGCGGCGCAGCCAGCTCACCACCGACTGATCAGCATCGTGACAGTCGATCCACTGAAAGCCTGCAGGGGAAAAGTCCAGTTCATGCAATGCCGGTTCAGTCACATAAAGCTGGTTAAGCTCACGCACCAGGCTCTGTACACCGGCGTGCAAGGGATATTGCAGCAGCTGCCAGGGCAGTTCTTCGCCGGCCCGCCATTCCCACGACTGCCCCAGTTCCGCGCCCATGAACTGCAGCTTTTTGCCCGGCACCATCATCTGGTAAGCCAGCAACAGGCGCAGATTGGCAAAGCGCTGCCATTCGTCGCCCGGCATTTTCCCCAGCAGCGAGCTCTTGCCGTGCACCACTTCGTCGTGCGACAGGGGCAACATGAAGTTCTCGCTGTAGGCATAGAGCTGGCCGAAGGTCAGCCGCTCATGGTTGTAGCGCCTGTATATCGGATCGTGCTCGAGGTAGTCCAGCGTGTCGTTCATCCAGCCCATGTTCCATTTCATCGAGAAGCCCAGGCCGCCGAGCCAGGTCGGTCGCGACACCATCGGCCAGGCGGTGGATTCTTCGGCAATGGTCAGCGCACCGGCAAACTCGCCATGCACCATTTCATTCAGCTCGCGCAGGAAGGCAACGGCTTCGAGATTCTCGCGTCCGCCATGAACGTTCGGCGTCCATTCGCCGGGCTTGCGCGAGTAATCGAGGTAGATCATCGAGGCCACGGCATCGACGCGCAAGCCGTCGATGTGAAACTCGGACAACCAGTAACACGCAGAAGACAGCAGGAAGCTGCGCACCTCGTTGCGGCCGTAATTGAAGACATGCGTACCCCAGTCGGGATGCATCTTCTGCTTCGGGTCTTCGTGTTCGTAGAGCGCCGTGCCGTCGAAATGGGCCAGAGCCCAGTCATCGGCCGGAAAGTGCCCGGGCACCCAGTCGAGGAGGACGCCGATGCCGGCTTGATGCAGGCTGTCGACCAGGAAGCGCAGATCATCGGCCGTGCCGAAACGCGAACTCGGCGCGAAGAAACCCGTGCATTGGTAGCCCCAGGATTCGTCGAGCGGGTGCTCCATCAGCGGCAGGAATTCGACGTGGGTGTAGCCCAGGTCGACCAGGTAGGGCACCAGCCGTTCCGCCAGATCGCGGTAGCTGTAGAAGCTGCGATCGGGATGGCGCATCCAGCTGCCCAGATGCATTTCGTACACACTCATCGGCGCCGACAGCCAGTCACGCGCTGCGCGTGCCTGCATCCAGCCGCTGTCATTCCAGACGTGCGCCGATTCCGGCGTAACGCAGCAGGCCGAGGCCGGACGCCGCTCGAAGGCGCGTGCAAAGGGGTCGATCTTGAGTCGCAGTGCGCCGCTGCCGCGTATCCGCAATTCAAAGCGATACAAGGCGCCCGGTGTCAGTTCGGGGATGAACAGTTCCCAGACGCCGGAAGCACCCAAAGTCGCCATGGGATGCGCACGGCCGTCCCAGCCATTGAAACCGCCCACCACCGAAACCCGTTCGGCATTCGGCGCCCAGAGGCGGAAGCAGACCCCGGCAATCCCGTCACGGGTTTCCGGCAACGCGCCAAACGTGCGCCACGCCTGCCGCAAACGCCCGGCGTTGAACAGGTACAGGTCATCGGCCGGCGGTTGCGGCGGAAAGGCATAGGTATCGTATTGCGTCACGCCATCGACTTTCAGGCGCCATGGCCGGAGCGGCGGAGCGGCGCCCTGCCATTCGAACAGATCCGACCCGCTGCTGCGCTTGAGCGGCGCCCATTCGCCGTTGGCCAACTCCACCAAGATCAATTTCGCCTGAGGACGAAATACCCGCAGACGCCATCCAGCGCCCTCCGCATGGAGACCCAGCACGGAAAACGGATCATGTTCGCGCGCTTCGAGCAGCGCGGCACAGGCAGGGACGGGCATAGTTATATACTCAGATAAGTTTTTGCTATCGTGCTAATTGTAGCCGCAACGGAGAATTCACCATGCATTCAATTCCAGAACAGGGTGGCAGCCACACCATGAAACAAACAGTCAATACGGGACCACGTTCATGAGCGCCAGCGAACTCACGCGCAACACCTTCGGCATCGTGCTGGCCGGCGGACGCGGCAGCCGTCTGATGCAACTCACCGACTGGCGTTCCAAGCCGGCGGTTCCTTTCGGCGGAAAATTCCGCATTATCGACTTCACGCTGTCGAATTGCGTCAACTCCGGCATCCGCCGCATCGGCGTCGCAACGCAGTACAAGGCGCAGAGCCTGATCCAGCACTTGCAGCGCGGCTGGAGTTTCCTCGACGGCCGCTTTCATGAATTCGTCGACATCCTGCCGGCGCAACAACAGGTCAGTGAAGACTGGTATCAGGGAACGGCCGATGCGGTATTCCAGAACCTCGCCCTGATTCGACGCAACCAGCCCAAGTACGTACTGGTGCTTTCCGGCGATCACGTCTACAAGATGGACTATGGTCGCATGCTGTCCGAGCATGTTCATCGGCAGGCCGATCTCAGCGTGGCCTGCATCGATGTGCCGCTGGAGGAAGCCAGCGGCTTCGGCGTCATGCACATCGGCGACAACCAGCGCATTTCAGCCTTCGTCGAAAAGCCGGCGAACCCGCCACCGATGCCCAACCGCCCTGACCGGGCACTGGCCAGCATGGGCGTGTATGTATTCAATGCCGACTTCCTCTACGAACAACTGATCCGCGACCACGACGACCCGCACTCGTCGCACGATTTCGGCAAGGACGTGATTCCGCATGGCGTCGAGCGCTATCGCGCGTTTGCCCACAACTTCGCCAGCTCCTGCGTCGGCATGGATGGCACCGGAATTCCCTACTGGCGTGACGCCGGCACCATCGACGCCTACTGGGAAGCCAACATGGAACTGACCAAGGTCACCCCCGAACTGAATCTTTATGACGATGACTGGCCGATCTGGACACATCAGGAGCAATTGCCGCCAGCCAAGTTCGTCTTCGACGATGAAGGCCGGCGCGGCATGGCCGTCGATTCCCTGGTTTCCGGCGGCGACATCATCAGCGGCGCCGTCGTGCGCAAGTCGCTGCTGTTCTCCCGCGTGAACGTTCATAGCTACGCGCAGATCGAGGATTCGGTGATCCTGCCCGATGTGGAGATCGGCCGCTACGCAAAGCTGCGCCGGGTGGTCATGGACAAGCATTGCCGCATTCCCGAAGGCATGACGATCGGCTACGACATCGAAGCCGACCGCCGGCGCTTCCATGTCAGCGAGAACGGCATCACCCTGGTGACGCCGGAAATGCTCGGCCAGCAGGCGCATCGCATAAGATGAGCGCCGACCGCAGGGCCGCCCCAAGGGCGGCGCAGCCAGGAACCGGAGCCGCGCAGCGGCGAACCGTAGTCACCCCCTCCATTGGGGAGGGGGTTGGGAGGAGGGTAGTTCGTTGAAAACCCTCGACCTCGTCTTTCTCTGGCACATGCACCAGCCGGACTATCGCGACCATGGCGCGGCGACGGCCGGCGGCGCGGCAGCGGGCGGAGAATTCGTCCTGCCCTGGGTGTATCTGCATGCGATGAAGGATTACGTCGACATGGCGGCGCATCTTGAACGCCATCCGCAGATCCGTTGCGTGGTGAATTTCGTGCCGGTACTGCTGGACCAGATCGAAGATTACGCGCAGCAGTTTGCCAGCGGCCGGTTCCGCGATCCGCTGCTGCGCATGCTGGCCACGCCCGATCTGGAGCACATCAGCGAAGCCGATCGGAGCCTGCTGCTGGCGACCTGTTTTCGCAGCAATCACGTCACCATGCTGGCTCCTTTCCCCCACTACCAGCGCCTGCACGACATTTACCTGCTGCTCGACCATAAAAGCGAAACGGCCTACCGCTATCTCTCCGGCGCCTACTTCTCCGACCTCGTGACCTGGTACCACCTGGCCTGGACCGGCGAGACCGAACGCCGCCGCAACCCGTTGCTGGCCACGCTGATGAGCCAGGGCGAGGGCTATGACGCGGACGACCGGCAAGGCCTTCTGGCGAGCATCGGGGAACTGATGACGGGGCTGATTCCGCGCTGGCGGGCACTTGCCGCGCGCGGCCAGGTCGAGCTGTCATCGACCCCGCAGACGCATCCTCTGTCGCCTTTGCTGCTCGACTTCCGCGTCGCGCGTGAAAGCCTGCCCGACGCGCCACTGCCCTTCCATATCGCCTACCCGGGCGGTCGCAGCCGGGTCATCGCCCACATCGACGCCGCCAAAACCAGCCACGCCCGACGTTTCGGCGCGCCGCCGGTCGGCATGTGGCCTGCTGAAGGCGCGGTCTCCGAGGATTTTGTCGCACATCTGGCCGCTGCCGGCTGCCGCTGGATCGCCAGCGGCGAAGGCGTACTGAAAAACAGCCTCGTCGCCAGCGGCATCACCGACGCTCGTGCTGCCTACCACCCCTGGCAGTTGGCGAAAGCACCGGGGCTTACGCTGTTTTTCCGCGACGAGCGGCTGTCGGACCTGATTGGTTTCGACTATGCCAAATGGCACGGACGTGACGCCGCAAAGCACCTCGTTCTGCAGCTGGAAGCCATCCTCGACGACGCCGGCGAGAACGAAACACCCGTGGTCAGCATCATTCTCGACGGTGAAAATGCCTGGGAGCACTACCCCTACAACGGCTACTACTTTTTCGAGGACCTCTACGGTCTGCTCGCCGAGCATCCGCGCATCCGCAGCACGACCTACGCCGAACTGCTGGCCCGACCGAGTCCGCCGCCCGCCACGGTCCTGCCGCACCTGACGGCGGGCAGCTGGGTCTATGGCACGCTGTCGACCTGGATCGGTGACGACGCAAAAAACCGCGGCTGGGATCTGCTGTGCGAAGCCAAGCAGAGTTGCGACCGGGTCCTCGCCAGTGGCCGGCTCGACGCTGCGCAAGTCGCCGCAGTCGAGGCGCAGCTGGCCAATTGCGAAAGCTCCGACTGGTTCTGGTGGTTCGGTGACTACAATCCGTCCGCCGCAGTCGCCAATTTCGACAGCCTGTACCGGCGCAATCTGGTCCGACTGTACCGCTTGCTGCAACTGGAACCGCCGGCCCAGCTCGATACCCCCATTTGCGCCGGATCGGAGACCGCAGCAGGCGGTTCCATGCGTCGCGTCACCGTTTCCCAAAGCTGAATCGACATATGACCATCAGTCTCCTGTTCGGGGTTCACGCCCACCAGCCCGTCGGCAATTTTCCCGCCGTCATCGACGACGCCCACATCCGCAGCTACGGCATGTTCCTGCGCGTGATGGAACGCTATCCGGAGTTCCGCTTCAGCGTGCACTTTTCCGGCTGGCTGCTCGATGTGCTGTTCGAGCGCTTCCCCGACGACATGGCGCGCCTGGCGGCGATGACCCGCCGCGGCCAGGTCGAATGGTTTGGCTCCGGCGACTGCGAGCCAGTGCTTGCCGCGATTCCGCATCGCGACCGGGTGACACAGATCACCACGCTGTCGGACAAGATCGAGCGCCGCTTCGGCATGCGCCCCTCCGGCGCCTGGCTCACCGAGCGGGTCTGGGAATCCTCGGTAGTGACCTCGCTGGTCGCCACCGGCATCCGCTATGTCGCGGTGGACGACTACCACTTCCTCTGCGCGGGCGAGGATCAGGATCGCCTCGACAGCTTTTTCTCCACCGACGAGGACGGTCGTCGGCTCGACCTGTTCCCGATCTCCGAGGCCGCACGCTATCGCCTGCCCTTTTCGCCGGCGGGCGAAGCCGTCGCCTGGCTCGAGGATCTCGCACGCCAGGGGCGCCGCGCGGCGATCTACTTCGACGACATCGAGAAATTCGGCATCTGGCCCGAAACCTACGCGTGGGTATACGAGAAAGGCTGGCTGACGCAGTTCGTCGAGGGTGTGCTGGCGTCAAAGCTGATCCGCACCGAGACTTATGCCGACTACCATGCGCGCGAAAAGACACGCGGCATCGTCTACCTGCCGACCACGTCCTACATCGAGATGAACGAATGGACGCTGCCGGCCCCGCGTGCGGCGACCTACCATGCCCTGCTCGAGCAGGAAAAGGCCGCCGGCCGCTTCGAGGCACACAAGCCCTTCCTGCGCGGCGGCATCTGGCGCAATTTCATGTCGCGCTACACCGAAGCCAACTGGATGCACAAGCGCATGCTCGGCGCCTCGCGACGCCTCGCCGCGCTGCCGCCTGAGCAGCGGACTCCCGAGTTGCAGGAGTACCTGCACCGGGCGCAGGCCAACGATGCCTACTGGCACGGCCTGTTCGGCGGCCTCTACCTGCCCCACCTGCGCCGCGCCATCTGGAACAACCTGCTCATGCTCGAGGCGGCCCTGGAGCGCCTGGCCCCCTGGCCGCGCCTGCAACAGGGCGACCTCGACCATGACGGCCATGTCGAAACCGCCTTGCGCAACCCGTTCATCCACGCCTATGTGCGCGACGACGGCCACGCCTCGCTGGTGGAGTTCTCCAGCCTGACCGTGGCGCACAACTTCGGCGACACGCTGCGCGCCTATGCCGAGGCCTACCACGCCAAAATCGATCAGGCACATGCGGCACACGCGACGCAGGATGCCGGCGAGGGCATCACCTCGGCCCATGACCGCGTCGCCTTCCTGCACACCATCCTGCCCGGCGACGCCGATCCGGACGAGCGTCCGCGAGGCATCTTCGTCGACAACCTGGTTGGCAGCAACGACATGTTGCGACCCCTCGATTTCTACGCAGCCGGCGATCTTCCCGGCAGCTGGATCGCCACCGGCGAGGGTTGGCGCATCGGGAAGACCTACCGCCTCGACGACGACGCGCTGAGCGTCGTTTTCCGCGCCGAGGGCAAGGCGCTGCCAAAGCTCATCGAAACCGAGCTGAACCTGGCGCTGCCCAGCTGTGACGGCTATGGAGGGCGCTATGTGCTTGCCGACGGCAGCGTTCCCGGTGGTTTCGGCGACGCGCTCGAACTCGCCGGCATGCAGCGGATCACGCTCGACGACAGCGAACTGCGCGGCGCATTGCTGATCGAGACCAGCCAGCCGGTCCGGCTCGAGGCGCAGCCCCACCGGACCGTATCCCAATCCGAGGCCGGCTTCGAGAAAATCATGCAGGCCGTGTGCATCACGCTCGCCTGGTCGCCCGCCACGGGCCTTGATCAGATCATCACGCTCAGGGTGATTCCTGCATCGTAGAATCCCCCGGTCAGTCCTTACAACTTTTTGCATCCAAATATCATGCCCGGCACCCGCTATCAACTCGAAGTCAATCCCGCGATTCCGCCTCGCCTCGCGCGTCTCGATGAAATCGCCAACAACCTGTGGTACAGCTGGGACAGGCCGACCCGTGCCCTGTTCGCACGACTGGGTGCAGGCTTGTGGCGCGCAGTGCACCACAGCCCCAAGGCATTCCTGAAACGTATCGATCAGAAGCGCATCAACGAGGCCGCCGACGATCCTGTGTTCCTCGGCACGATGAACCGGGTGCTGTCGGCCTTCGATTCCTATCACACGGAACCGAGGCTGAATCTGCCGGGCAAGCCGCCGCTGCAGGCAGCCGACCTGATTGCCTACTTCTGTGCCGAATTCGGCTTTCATGAAAGCCTGCCGATTTACTCGGGCGGCCTCGGCATTCTTGCCGGAGACCATTGCAAGGGCGCCTCCGACCTGCGACTGCCCTTCGTCGCCGTGGGACTGCTCTACCGGCAAGGCTATTTCCGCCAGACCATCGACCGCGAAGGAAACCAGACCGCGCACTACGGCGACAACGATTTCGACGACATGCCCATCGAACCGGTGCGCGCCGAAGACGGCAGCAATCTGCGCGTCGGCGTGGATTTCCCCGGACGGACGGTGTGGGCCAAAATCTGGCGGGCACGCGTCGGCAACAACAGCCTCTACCTGCTCGACACGCAGCTCGACGAAAACACCGAGGCCGACCGTGGCATCGCACACCAGCTTTACGGCGGCGACAGGCGCACGCGCATCGAGCAGGAAATCCTGCTCGGCATCGGAGGGGTGCGTGCCCTCGCCGCGCTCGGGCTGCGCCCCACCGTGTGGCACATCAACGAGGGCCATGCCGCATTCCAGGTGCTGGAACGCATTCGCAATCTGGTCGCCCAGAACATGCCCTTCGCCGCCGCGCTTGAAGCAGCCGCTGCCAACACCGTATTCACGACGCACACGCCGGTGCCTGCCGGTCACGATCACTTCGCCGACGACATGGTGATGCACTACTTCGGCGAGTTCTGCAAGGCCACCGGCCTTGATCGCGACGGACTGCTCGGCATGGGTCGCGTGGGTGGCGGCGGCGAGTTCAACATGACGGCGCTGGCCCTGCGCGGCTCGCGCTTTCACAATGGCGTATCACGCATTCACGGCGAGGTGTCCGCGCGCATCTGCGGCGACATGTGGCCGCAGGTCACCGCCGCCGAGAACCCGATGGATTACGTCACCAACGCGGTACACGTCCCGACTTTTCTCGCGACCGACTGGTACGAGACCTTCGATCGCCATCTCGGTCTTGGCTGGCAGCATCGCCTCACCGAAAAGGGCTGCTGGGACGGCGTACAGCGCATTCCGGACCAGATATTCTGGAGCATTCGCCAGTCGCTCAAGGCCCAGCTGCTGCATCTGGTGCACAGCCGGGTACGCCAGCAGCATTTGCGCAACCAGGGCTCGGAGGCGCACCTGGATCGGGTCCTGCGCTGCGCCGACCCGACCAATCCGACGGTCCTCACCATTGGCTTCGCCCGGCGTTTTGCCACCTACAAGCGCGCCGCGCTGCTGTTCAACAACCTGGACTGGCTGCGCGAGATTCTTTCCGACGCGCAACGTCCGGTGCTGTTCATCTTTGCCGGCAAGGCGCATCCGGCCGACGAACCGGGCCGGCAGCTGATCCGCCAGATCGCGGAGCTGTCGCATCAGAGGGAGTTCGAAGGCCGCATTTTGCTGGTCGAAGGCTATGACCTGCACCTGGCCCGCCGCATGGTGGCCGGCGTCGATGTCTGGCTCAACAACCCGATCTATCCGCTGGAGGCTTCGGGTACCTCCGGCATGAAAGCGGCGATCAACGGCGCCATCAACCTGTCGGTGCTCGACGGCTGGTGGGGGGAAGGCTACGATGGCAAGAACGGCTGGGCGATCAAGCCGGCAGCCGACGGCCTCGACCCCGCCCAGCGCGACACGGATGAGGCGCGCACCCTGTATGAGCTGCTCCAGGACAGCGTCATACCTATGTACTACCGCAATACCTCACTCGGCTACTCGCCGGAATGGGTGGCGATGGCCAAGCAATCGATCGCTTCCATCATGCCCCGTTTCAACATGCAGCGCATGCTGACCGACTATACGGAGAAGTTCTATTCGCCGGCGGCGGAGCAGTGGCGCAAGTATGCTGGCGACAGCTTTTCCGGAGCGAGGCATGTCGCCGACTGGAAGGCGCGGGTGCGCGCTGCCTGGCCCCGGATCGGTCTGCGCCGCATTGACCAGACCGTGCCGCGCATCCGCTACGGCGAGACGCTGCGCTTCGAAGTCGCCGTGCAACTCGACGGACTGACTCCGCGCGACCTGACGGTAGAACTGGTCTTCACCCGTCCCGGTGAACCCACCTCGGTCAGGGCCCGCCGCTATGTGCTGCACCATGAGCGCCCCCTGGAGAATGGCGAGCACCTCTTCTCGCGCGAACTGACGCCCGACCAGTGCGGGAAGATGGAATACCGCATCAGGGTGTTTCCAACCCATGCGTTGCTGACCCATCCCTTCGAGATGGGCATGATGCTCTGGCTGTAGGAGACGCCCCATGAAACCTGCCATGAGCGCAGCCTGGAATGCGCTTGCGCACGCGGCCGAAACCAGCCACGGGGTCCATCTGCGCGACATGTTTACCGCCGATGGGCAACGCTTCGCAAAACTCTCTGTCACATGGAATGGCTGGCTGCTGGACTACTCCAAGCAGCGCGTCAATGCTGAAGCCATGGGGCTGCTGCACGGCCTCTGGCAAACAGCCGATGTGCCGGGCTGGATCGCGCGCATGCGTGCCGGTGAGGCGATCAACCACAGCGAGGGACGCGCCGCGTTGCACATCGCCTTGCGCCATCCGGCGGGCAAGGGACCAATCCTGTACGCGGGCCACGATGTCATGCCGGCCGTGCACGGCGAACTGGAGAAGATGCAGCGCTTTGCGGCACAGATACACGGCCGCCACTGGCGCGGTGCCACCGGAGAGCCGATCAGCGACATCGTCAATATCGGCATCGGCGGCTCGGACCTGGGGCCGCGCATGGCCACCCAGGCATTGGCCGCCTTTCACCACCCGGAACTCAAAGTCCATTACGTCGCCAATCTGGATGGCGCGGATCTGGCCACGGTGCTCGCCGGATTGCAGCCGCGCACCACCCTGTTCATCATCGCCAGCAAGACCTTTACCACGCAGGAAACCATGCAGAACGCCGCCTCGGCGCGCCGCTGGCTGGTGCAGGCACTGGGCGAGGCCGCCGTGGCCAGGCACTTTGTCGCGGTGTCGACCAACCTGGCAGAAGTAGCCCGTTTCGGCATCGACCCGGACAACGCCTTCGCCTTCTGGGACTGGGTCGGCGGGCGTTACTCGCTGTGGTCGGCGATCGGCTTGCCGCTGGTGCTGGCGGTCGGCTTCGACAACTTCCGCCAACTGCTCGCCGGCGCTCATGCCATGGACGAGCACTTCTTTTCGGCGCCACCTGCAGAAAACCTGCCGGGCCTGCTCGCACTGCTGGAAATCTGGAACACCAACTTTCTCGGTGCGGAAAATCGCGCCCTGCTGCCCTACAGCCAGTCGCTGGGGCTGCTGCCGCGCTATCTGCAACAACTGGAAATGGAATCCAACGGCAAGCAGGTCGATCGGCAGGGCCTGCCGCTGGACTGCGCCACCGCGCCTATCCTCTGGGGCGAACCCGGCACCAATGGTCAGCATGCGTTCTACCAGTTGATCCACCAGGGCGGCCGTCGGGTACCCTGCGAATTCATCGTCTGCAAGCAAGCGGATTTCGCCCTGCCCGGACACCACGAAAAACTGCTGGCCAATTGCTTCGCCCAGAGCGAAGCCCTGATGCGCGGCAGGACGCTGGGCGAAACCACGGCCGAACTCGCGGCAAGCGGCATGGCGGCCGGGCAGGTGGCATTGCTCGCTCCCTACCGCAGTTTCCCCGGTAACCAGCCATCGACCACGCTGCTGCTGCCTCGCCTCGATCCATTCAACCTGGGCGCCCTGCTGGCACTCTACGAGCACAAGGTCTTCGTGCAGAGCGTGATCTGGGACATCAACCCCTTCGACCAATGGGGTGTGGAGTACGGCAAACAACTTGCCAGCCGCTTGCTGCCGGTGATCGTCGGCACCAGCTCCGGCGCGGGCCTCGACAGTTCGACGGCGGGGCTGGTTGCGGCCTGCCGCGACAACTGATGCTTCCTTCCGGACAGTCGAGATGAAGGTCCTTTTCGCGACTTCGGAAATAGCCCCCTGGGTCAAGACTGGCGGCCTCGGTGACGTGGCCGGCGCCCTGCCCGCGGCACTGCGCGCACTGGGTGTTGACGTTCGCGTGCTGGTGCCCGCCTACCCGGAACTGCTGCAGGCCTTCCCCGATGCGGAGGAAATAGCACGACCTCACTGGCTCGGCGGCCTGCTGCCCACCCCGGCCGTGAGGGAAGCCCTCGCACCCGATGGCACGCCCCTGCTGCTGCTCGATTACCCGCCCTACTTCAACCGCCCGGGAAACCCCTACCTCGGCCCCGAGGGACGCGACTGGCTCGACAATCATCTGCGCTTCGGGCTGCTCTCGCGCGTAGCGGCCTGGATCGGATCGGAAGCGAGCACGCTCGCCTGGCAGCCCGACATCGTCCATTGCCATGACTGGCAGACCGGACTTGCCGCGGCCTACCTGCACTACCTGCCGGGGGCGCAGGCGAAGTCGCTGTTCACCCTGCACAACCTGGCGTTCCAGGGTTTGTTCGATCACGCGTCGCTGTTCGAACTGGGCCTGCCGGACGCTGCCTGGAGCATGGAGGGTGTCGAGTTCTACGGTTATCTGTCCTTTCTCAAGGCCGGACTGCAGCATGCCGATGCCATCAGCACGGTGAGTCCGAGCTATGCCCGGGAAATCCAGACCGACGCCGAAGGCATGGGCATGGCCGGCTTGCTGCGCCATCGTGCGAAACACCTGTCCGGCATTCTCAACGGCATCGACACCAAGGCCTGGAACCCGGCCACCGACCGTCACCTCTATCGAACGTACAGCGCCCGTCGCCTGGAGCACAAGGCGGCCAACAAGGCGGAACTGCAAGTGGAACTCGGTCTGGAGCAGCGCCGGGACCTCCCCCTGCTGGCGGTGGTCAGTCGCCTGACCGAACAGAAAGGGCTCGACCTGCTGCTCGAGGTGGCGCCGCAGGTGCTCAAGCTGCCCGCGCAACTGGTCGTACTCGGCAGCGGCTCGCATGCGATGGAGCAAGCCTGGGCAGCGCTGGCGCGCAAACATGACGGCCAATGTGCGGTGACCATCGGCTTCGACGAGGCGCTGGCGCACCGTATCGAGGCGGCAGCCGACATTTTCGTCATGCCGTCGCGCTTCGAACCCTGCGGCCTCAACCAGATGTACAGCCTGCGCTATGGCACCGTCCCGGTGGTGCGAGCCACCGGCGGACTGGCAGATACCGTGACCGACGCGGCAGATGAAAAGCATGGCAACGGCTTTGTCTTCGGTCCGGCCACCAGCACCGCCCTGCTGAAGGCTCTGCAGCGCGCCGCAGCAGCATGGCACGACCCCAGGCGCTGGCGCCTGCTGCAGAAGCATGGCATGGCCCGCGATTCAAGCTGGGCTGAAGCGGCCCGTCACTACGTCGATCTCTACGAAACCCTCTAAGCGACGCCCGGTGCCAAGACCCGTACTCACCCTGATCGCCGCCGTAGCCCGAAATGGCGTAATCGGCATCGACAACCGCCTGCCCTGGCACCTGCCGGCGGACCTCAAGCACTTCAAGGCGCTTACATCGGGACACACCGTAATCATGGGGCGCAAGACATGGGAATCGCTGCCGGCCAATTTTCGTCCCCTGCCCGGCCGTCGCAACATCGTCGTTACCCGCAACGGCAGCTACCACGCCGCGGGCGCCACGGTCGTGGTTTCCCTGCCTGCTGCGATCTCTGCGGCGGAGGGCGGCGAAGCCTTCGTCATCGGCGGCGCCGAACTGTATGCCGCCGCACTACCGCTGGCAGGCCACTTGCAATTGACCGAGATCGACGCCACCTTCGAGGGCGACACCCGTTTCCCCGTCATCGACCCTCATCAATGGCGGGAAACCGCGCGCGAAACGCATCTTGACGAAGCGGGCTTCGGCTATGCGTTCGTCACTTACCAGCGAACCTGAGGAGAACCACGATGTCCGGCGGACACTTTCATGTACATGGCCCCCACGACCACGCCATCGAGCATGCCGCGCAAGGCGGCGGGCATGGTGACAAGCACGGCGAGGGCGACAGCTTCGTTTCCCGGATCGCCGTCACCACGGCCATACTTTCCACGCTGGGCGCGGTGGGCGGCTACGAGGCCGGGCACACCCAGAACGCCGCCCTGCTTTACAAGAACGAGGCCGCGATCCAGAAGACGGCGGCCTCCAACCAGTGGAACTATTACCAGGCCAAGAGCAACAAGCAGAATCTGGCCGAGTTGTCCGTGACGCTCACCCGCGGCGAGGATCGCGAGCGCTTCAAGCAGGAAATCGAGCGCTACAAGAAGGAAAAAGTCGACATCAAGGCCGACGCCGACAAGCTCGAAGTCGCTGCGAAAGCAGCGGACAAGAAGAGCGAAATGGAAATGCACGTGCACGGGCGCTGGGCGCTATCGACCACGCTGCTGCAGGTCGCCATTGCGCTCTCCGCCATCGCCCTGCTGACGCGCAAGAAATGGCTGCTGTACGGTGTCTTCGCTGCCGCCGGAATCGGCGTAGGGTTCGGGGTGATGGGCTTTCTGCACATGTAGCGCCGCAGTCAGGCGCAAACGGCACGAACAGGCCCCGCCAATCTGCCGCTGCCGGGCTGGCCATCGGCTCCGACGGATCCGGCCGAACCATGGAAACTTTCCCCAAAAGGGGACGCTTGCGGCTAACGAAATCAAGGAAGTCGCCGTAGCCCGGGCTGTCCTCTCAAAAGCAAGGCAAATCTTTCAAGCTCGATCGATTGGAGATCCGATACCGCCCAGAATTGCATTCCATCCATATCCCAGGATTTAATGTTGAATCCCTGGCGCGCAGTTGATGCGGAAGGACCTGAAGACTTGCCACCAAGCGGCCAGACGAACACGTTGATGGTATGCGCTTGTCGTTGGTACACCAGGGCGGCAACAGCGCGGTGATCGATGTAATCCATGCGGCCGCCAACAAGCGGAAATCCATCAGCCGTCAGGTCCCGGACCGGCGGCGAAAAATCCAGCTGGCGGCTCAGCCAGGGCTTGACCGTGTGCTGGTCGGACGAGGCGACGTCTGACAGATGGGCGACCATCAAGGACCGCACATGGCTATCGACCACTTGCCCAACCAGGGGATCTCCGGATTCCGGCAGCACGTGCAGGGATGAAACAGCCACACTCAACAGAACTCCCATTGCAAAGGCGGCGCCCATTCCCCACCATCGTTGCCACTCCAACCATCGACCGACTCCACCTGGTGCAGGCTTTGAACGAGCTGGAGTGAGCAGCAGATCGACGCGATCACGCAGACCTTGCGGCGCATCGAAATAGTCCGCATTCTTTCTGATTCTGTCGCCCAATCCGCGATCTTCTCGAGTTTCCATCAGACGACCTCCCTGCTGACCTGGTGTTTCAGGGCTACGCGCAACATCGCTCGCGCCCGGGACAGCCGGGACATTACGGTCCCCACGGGAATAGCCACCACGACAGCAATATCTTCATAAGACAGCTCCTCCAGTTCACGCAGGATCAACACTTCACGAAACGTCGATGGCAAAGCGTTGATCGACTGGTTCAAGCGCATGCTCTCCTGTTTGCGCATGACCAACGCCTCGGGATTGCTCTCCGTCTGCTCAAAGATCATCTCGCAGTTCCCGCTGTCGCGATCTTCGTCGAACTCTACGTCATCTTCCCGCTGTCGGTGTTGCTCCAGCCATGTGTAGCAAGTATTGCGGACGATACTCAAAAGCCAGGGCCGCATGTCCCCGCCACGAAAACTTTCGCGATACTTGAGCGCACGCAAATATGCCTCCTGCACCATGTCCTGTGCAACGTGCTCATCCCTCACTAGCCACCTTGCAAGGTTGTAGGCGGCATTGAGGTAGGTCATCGCGACCGACTCAAACTCTCGTGCCTGTTGTATCAAGCTGCCCTCTTGAATGGGTAGACCGAATCAGTCAGCAGATTATTCCCGGCCAGAAAATGGGTTTTCAGTGCCGAGTCTAATAGATCGCGGCGACATCATTGACTATTTGAAGGCCCGGTTGGCGAACCAGCCGCCGCCGAACGTCAATTTTCCAATCCGGGAATACTTTCCTCGTTTCGCCGGTAATGCCTGGTACGGGCAAAGAAACACGGTCGTGGTCCGCCCATTCACTCAACCCAAGGAGCATCAGATGATCAATCGTCGTAATTTCATGAAGCTTTCCGCCATGGGCGGAGGTGCTGTCTTCCTGTCGGGACTTAGCCGACTCGCTCAAGCCGAAGCAGGTGGCAATGCTGTTGCCACAGCCTACGATGACTTCTATTTCGTCCAACTCTCCGACATCCATTGGGGATACCAGGGGCCGGCCAATCCCGAGGCCGGCAACACCTTGCGCAAGGCGGTGGCTACAGTAAATGGGCTGGAGTCGCAGCCTGAGTTCATCATCTTCACCGGGGATTTGACGCACACCACCGACGACCCGATGGAGCGCCGCAAACGTCTGGCGGAGTTTCGCGACATCGCAAGCGAGCTCAAGGTAAAGAATGTGCGATTCATTCCGGGAGAGCATGACGCCTCCCTGGATAACGGCGCTGCCTTCAAGGAATTTTTCGGCAAGACGCATTACTCGTTCGATCACAAGGGCGTTCATTTCGTCACGCTGGACAACGTTTCCGATCCCGGTGCAAGCATTGGCGCCGCCCAGCTTGACTGGCTCAGCGCGGATCTGGCCCGGCAGGCAAAGGACGCACGTATCGTGATCTTTACCCATCGCCCCCTGTTCGACCTGGTGCCGAAGTGGGATTGGGCCACACGCGATGGCGCCAAGGCAATCCAGATCCTTATTCAATACCCGAACGTGACGGTGTTCTATGGTCATATCCACCAGGAAAACCATCATCAGACCGGACACATTGCGCATCACTCCGCCAAGTCGCTGATATTTCCGCTGCCGGCCCCGGGATCACAAGACAAGCGGACGCCGCTGCCATGGAACCCCGATGCGCCGTTTGCCGGCCTCGGATTTCGAGAGGTAGAAGCGGAAGCGAAACCGCCCCGGCTCAAGATCACTGAATTTCCGGTAACTCGGGGCTAGTTCATGAATCTGCGGAAATGCGGGAACTGGAAATTTGCTACAGTTTGCTTGGCGGCAATTGGATTGGTGACTATCGGAGTCGCACACAGTGCGGCTTCGCTGCCAGTGAAAGAACGCGTCATCAAGATCGTGGCGCAACGGTTTTCCTATACACCGGCTGAAATTGTTCTCAAGGCGGGAGAGCCTGCCCGCCTTGAATTTACTTCACGCGATTTTGTTCACGGATTCAGGGTCCCCGATCTGGATATCCGGGCCGACCTGCCGCCGGGCCAGGTAACCATAGTGCGATTGACACCGCAAAAAGCCGGGGTATATGACTTCCTGTGCGACAACTTTTGTGGCGCCGGCCATGAGGAGATGAGTGGCAAGATCATTGTCAAGGATTGAACTGCTCGAGATCAGTAAGTTCGACGGCATATGATGGATCCTGCGCGCCCTACCTGCCGCGGTGAGTGCCTGTTGTTCTAGGACCCAGGCTGGCCAGGGTCAAGCGCAGCCACTGCCGGGATGAAGCCCCGGCCCGGTAACGCGACTGTGTTGTTACAAGCGTGAAGTGTTTACCAAGCTGGATCTGACAAAGTTGAAGTGGGCCATATAGTTCAGTAGTATCGCGAACATGCCTACTTCAGATGCATGGGAAGACTTCCAGAGCCCGCGAAGGGAAGCCAAGCGCTATCGCACTCGCTGGAAAGCGTCGATCGTGTTCGACGGTTCGCCCGGCAAACCGATTTTTAAAACCCTGACGCTCGACCTGTCGATGAACGGAACATCGCTACAGAGCGACACGGACGAAAAGATTCATACCGTACTGACCCTGCTGTTGCTTCCACCGCCAATCGATGGCATCCCGCAAAGAATCGTCAAGCTGAAGTCGGTTGTTATGTCATCAATGCCATTCCGGGGCAGTTTCCGCCTTGGCATGAGTTTCATACAGGACCCCGAGCTCGACAGGCTGCGTGCACTCCTTGGGAAGCTTGATCTTTCCGGTGATAGCCTTCCTTCTGACCAGCAAGAAGACAGTCTGCCGAAACTGTCTTAGCCTGTCGTTCCGAGCGGGCGGTAGCGCCCGCAGTGTCAGGTGACTGCGGGTTTCAGTTCGTCACGCAGTCCACGTAGTAGCGCACGGTGCCGTTGCTGGCATCCTTCACCAGACCGTGAATGTCGGTCTCGAAGCCGGGGAATTTCTCGTTGAACTCGCGGGCGAACTTCAGGTAGCGCACGATGGTGGCATTGAAGCGCTCACCCGGAATCAGCAGCGGAATCCCAGGCGGATAAGGCGTCAGCAGCACCGCGGTGACGCGGTTCTCGAGTTCGTCGATGGAGACGCGGTCGATCTCGCGATGCGCCATTTTGGCAAAAGCATCCGCCGGACGCATGGCCGGCACCATGGGCGACAGATACATCTTGGTGGTCAGGCGGGCGATGTCCCTGGCCTTGTACACCTCGTGAATCTGGGTGCACAAATCCTTGAGGCCGACCCGCTCGTAGCGCGGATGCTTGAGCACGAACTCGGGCAGCACCTTCCACAACGGATGGTTCCTGTCATAGTCGTCCTTGAACTGCTGCAGGGCGGTGACCAGGGTGTTCCAGCGACCCTTGGTGATGCCGATGGTGAACATGATGAAGAAGGAATAGAGGCCGCACTTCTCGACGATCACTCCGTGTTCGGCAAGGTACTTGGTAACGATCGCCGCGGGAATCCCGTTATCGTCGGAAAAGGCGCCGTCGACATCGAGTCCCGGCGTAATGATGGTGGCCTTGATCGGATCGAGCAGGTTGAACCCCTTGGCCAGCTTGCCGAAGCCGTGCCAGCGCGCGCCGGGCTTGAGCATCCAGGCGTCGCGCTCCTCGATGCCTTCCTCGGACAAGTCGTCCGGACCCCAGACCTTGAACCACCAGTCGGCACCCCACTCCTTGTCCACCTTGCGCATGGCGCGGCGAAAATCCAGCGCCTCGCCAATCGACTCCTCGACCAGGGCCTTGCCACCCGGTTCTTCCATCATTGCCGCCGCCACATCGCAGGAAGCGATGATCGAATACTGTGGCGAAGTCGAGGTGTGCATCAAATATGCCTCGTTGAACACGTCGCGGTCGAGCTTGTTGTTCTCGGCGTCCTGCACCAGGATCTGCGAGGCCTGCGAGAGGCCGGCCAGCAGCTTGTGCGTCGACTGCGTGGAGAACACCATCGACTCCTTGCAGCGCGGCCGGTCAGCGCCGATCGCGTGGTAGTCGCCGTAAAAATCATGGAAGGCGGCGTGCGGCAGCCAGGCCTCGTCGAAATGCAGGGTATCGATCTTGCCGTCGAGCATCTCCTTGATTTCCTCGACGTTGTAAAGGATGCCGTCGTAGGTGCTCTGGGTAATGGTCAGCACGCGCGGCTTGGCGTCCTTGTCGGTGGCGAAGGGGTGGGCGGCGATCTTCTTCTGGATGTTCTTCCAGCGGAATTCCTCTTTCGGGATCGGCCCGATGATGCCGTAGTTGTTGCGCGTCGGCATCAGGAACACGGGGATCGCGCCGGTCATCATGATGGCGTGGAGTATCGACTTGTGGCAGTTGCGATCAACCACCACGATATCTCCGGGCGCCACCGTGGAGTGCCAGACGATCTTGTTCGAGGTCGAGGTGCCGTTGGTGACGAAGAACAGGTGGTCGGCATTGAAAATGCGCGCCGCATTGCGCTCCGAAGCCGCCACCGGGCCGGTGTGGTCGAGCAACTGGCCGAGTTCTTCGACCGCATTGCAGACATCGGCACGCAGCATGTTCTCGCCGAAGAACTGGTGAAACATCTGGCCCACCGGGCTCTTGAGGAAGGCCACGCCGCCCGAGTGGCCGGGACAGTGCCATGAATACGAGCCGTCTGCGGCGTAGTGCACCAGCGCGCGAAAGAACGGCGGCGGCAATGAATCGAGATAGGTCCTGGCCTCGCGCACCACATGGCGGGCGATGAATTCCGGCGTGTCCTCGAACATGTGGATGAAGCCGTGCAGTTCGCGCAGGATGTCGTTCGGGATATGGCGGCTGGTGCGCGTTTCGCCATGCAGGAAGATCGGGATCTCGGCGTTCTTGTAGCGAATTTCCACGACAAAGGCACGCAGTTCGGCGATGGTTTCCTTTTCCCGGTTGGCCAGTTCCTCGTCGTCGACGGAGAGGATGAACGCCGACGCCCGGCTCTGCTGCTGGGCAAATGAGCTCAAGTCACCGTAACTGGTCACGCCCAGCACGTCCATGCCTTCTTTTTCGATGGCGTCCGCCAGCGCGCGGATGCCCAGCCCCGAAGCATTTTCGGAACGGAAGTCCTCGTCGATGATGATGATGGGAAAGTGGAAGCGCATGACAACTCCGTGAAAAGTGAAACGTGAAAAGTGAAACGCGAAAACCTTGAAACGAGTGGCGATGAATCGGCGCCCTTACGTTTCACATTTCACGTTTCACGTTTCACGGCATTTCATATCTTCGGCAAGGTCACGCCGACCTGCCCCTGGTACTTGCCGCCACGATCCTTGTACGAGGTCTCGCAGACTTCATCGGCCTCGAAGAACAGCACCTGGGCGCAGCCTTCGCCGGCGTAGATCTTGGCCGGCAGCGGCGTGGTGTTGGAGAATTCCAGCGTCACATAGCCTTCCCATTCCGGCTCGAAGGGCGTCACATTGACGATGATGCCGCAGCGCGCGTAGGTGCTCTTGCCGAGACACACGGTGAGCACGTTGCGCGGAATGCGGAAATATTCCAGGGTGCGCGCCAGGGCGAACGAGTTGGGCGGAATGACGCAATGGTCTCCATCCATCTCGACAAAGGAATTGGGATCGAAATTCTTCGGGTCGACGATGGTCGAATAGACGTTGGTGAACACCCGGAACTCGCGCGAGCAGCGAATGTCGTAGCCGTAGCTCGAGGTGCCGTAGGAGACGATCTTTTGCCCGTCGACCTCGCGCACCATGCCGGGTTCGAAGGGTTCGATCATGCCATGCTCGGCCGCCATGCGGCGGATCCACTTGTCACACTTGATGGTCATGGTTCATCCGTTAAAAGGGGCTCAAGGGGGCGCAGTATACGGCCTAACTTTCCCGGCGGGAAAGTTAGGCGTGGCCCATCTCCGCCCCCCACCCCCGTTCCACGGCTGGCTTTGCACAGCCAGCCGGCTCTGGCGGCGCAAAGCAGTACTTTGCGAAACCCCGCCCTCGCCCCCCGCCCCGGGGCGGGGGCCTGTATTGGCTCGCTACGCTCGAATTAGCTGGACAGATGCACTCGCACCGCCATCAGGCGAGCAACGCGGCGAGGCGGGCAATGCCGGACTGTGGGCTGCGCCGCGTAATGGCCACCAGCGAAATGCCCCCGGCGTGGCTCGACAGGGATTCGAGCGTGGCATCGAGCGCGACGATGGAGTCCGGCGATTCATTGATCGCAATCGCCGTCACGCCGGCTCCGACTTTCTGCAATGCCTCCAGCGCGGTCAGGGTATGGCTCAGGCTGCCCAGATAGCTGCCGGCCACCAGCACGCAGGGCAGGCCGCTGGCGGCGATCCAGTCGCGCACCGTATTCCTCTCGTTGAGCGGCGACATCACTCCGCCGACGCCTTCAATCAGTAGAGGCCGGTCAGGCGCAGCAACAGCCTGGCGCGAAAATTCGACCAGTTCATCGAAATCGATCCGCCGCCCTTCCAGCGCAGCGGCCATGTCCGGCGACAGCGGTGGAGCAAAGCGCCAGGGCGCGATGGCGTCAAGTTCGGCCGGGCTCACATCGCGGCCCAGCGCCGCCAGCAAAGCCCCCGCATCGCTTGCCTGCGGGCGCTGCGAATCAAAGCCGGACAGTACCGGCTTGATCGCTGCCGGCCGCCTTCCCTCACCCCGCCATTGCCGCAGCAGGGCGCAGGCAAGCCATGTCTTGCCAATGTCCGTACCGGTGCCGGTGATAAAATTTGCGCCCATTCTTCCTCCGCTGCGCCATTCTAGCCGGCGCGTCTTCCTTACTCCACATGTCCGACTGGCTGACTCCGGGACTCGCCCATATCTGGTTGCCCTACTCACAAATGGCGACCACACCGACGCCGCTGCCTGTGGTTGCGACGCAGGGCGTGCGCATCCGTCTGGCTGACGGCCGCGAACTGATCGACGGCATTTCGTCCTGGTGGACCGCCTGCCACGGCTACAACCATCCCCACATTCGCGCCGCCGTCGAACGGCAGCTCGCGACGCTGCCCCACGTCATGTTCGCCGGCCTGGTGCACGAGCCGGCACTGAGGCTGGCGCAACGCCTGGCCGCGCTGCTGCCGGGCGATCTGGAGCGCGTCTTCTTCACTGAATCCGGTTCGGTGGCGGTGGAAGTGGCGCTCAAGATGGCGATCCAGTACTGGCGCAACAAGGGCCGGGCGGAGAAAAAGCGCATCGTCCATTTCCGCCACGCCTATCACGGCGACACCTTCGCCACGATGGCGCTGTGTGACCCGGAAGAAGGCATGCACGCGCTGTTTGCCGGCAGCATGCCCGATCAGATCATGGCGGAGTTGCCGACCGACGAGAGCCTGCGCCACGCCTTCGACCTGCTGCTGGCAACCCACGGCGAACGACTTGCCGCTGTCATCATCGAGCCGCTGGTGCAGGGTGCCGGAGGCATGAAGATGCACGACGCGGCGACGCTGGCCTTCGTCGCCGAGAGCTGCCGGCGTCACGGCGTGCTGCTGATCGTCGACGAAATCATGACCGGCTTCGGCCGCACGGGTCGCATGTTCGCCTGCGAGGAAGCCAACGAGTTGACCAGCATAGTGCCGGACATCGTCTGCCTGTCGAAGGCGCTGACCGGCGGCACGCTGCCGCTTGCCGCCACCGTGGCGCGCCGCCACGTGTTCGAGGCCTTTCTGTCCGACGATCCGTCGGCGGCACTGATGCACGGCCCGACCTACATGGCCAACCCGCTGGCCTGTGCCGCGGCAAACGCCTCGCTTGACCTGTTCGAGCGCGAACCGCGCCTGACGCAGGTCGCCGCGATCGAAGCGCAACTGAAGGCTGAACTCGCCACCTGCCGCGAACTCGCCGGCGTCGCCGCGGTGCGCGTCAAGGGCGCCATCGGCGCGGTCGAACTGGCCGGCACGGTCGACCTCGATGGCCTGCGCCGGCGCTGCGCCGAACTCGGCGTCTGGGTGCGTCCCTTCGGCAAGGTGGTGTATTTGATGCCGCCCTTCGTCATCGACAGTGCGGACCTGTCCGTGCTGACAAGCGCCGTGTGCCGGGTGCTGGCCGAACGCGCCGCCGGGCTCTGATGGATAAATCGCTCGACGCCCTGCTGCGACAGGAGCTGGCCGCGCTCGACGCCGGCACCCGGCGCCGGCGCTTGCGCACGCTGGGCGTCGTCGATGGACGCCTGCACGACGCCAACGGGCGGGCCCTGATCGACGTTTCGTCCAATGACTATCTGGGCCTGTCGCAACATCCGCTGCTGAAGGCGCGCGCCGCCGAGTGGGCACTGCGCCACGGCGCCGGCGCCCCGGCCTCGCGGCTGGTCACCGGTACCCGCGACATCACGCTGGCTGTCGAGGAAAAGCTCGCCGCCTTCAAGCAGCGCGAGGCGGCGCTGCTGTTTTCCAGCGGCTTCCAGGCCAACGCCACGGTGATTCCCGCCCTGGCGAATGCCGACGGCTCCGGCGCGGCGATATTCAGTGACGAACTCAACCACGCCAGCATCATCCATGGCGCGCGCGCCGCGCGCCGCCCGGTGCATGTCTTCCGCCACAACGACCTCGACCACCTCGACGACCTGCTGGGCCGACACGCCGGGCGCAAGCTGGTCGTCACCGAATCGGTGTTCAGCATGGACGGCGACCGCGCCGACCTGCCGGCGCTGGTGCAGGTCGCCGAGCGCCATGGCGCGCTGCTCTATGTCGATGAGGCGCACGCCACCGGCGTGCTCGGCCCGCAGGGGCGCGGCCTCGGCGCGGCCTGCGAGGGTATAGACGTGGTGATGGGCACGCTGGGCAAAGCGTTTGGCGCCTTCGGCGCCTATGTCGCCGGCTCGCGCCCGCTGGTCGACTGGCTGGTCAATCGCTGCAGCGGCTTCATTTTCACCACGGCCCTGCCACCGCCGGTGCTGGGCGCGGTCGACGCGGCGCTCGACCTGATTCCGGGAATGGATGCGGAACGCGCTCTGGTGGCCAGCCACGCGCAGCGCCTGCGCAATGCGCTTGCCGCACTAGGCATTTCCACCCTGGAGTCGACGACCCAGATCGTTCCCGCCGTGATCGGCAGCGAGCAGGACGCGCTGACTGCCGCACGGCGCCTCGAGGACGCCGGGATTCTGGCGGTCGCCATCCGGCCACCGACGGTGCCGAGCGGCACCAGCCGGCTGCGCCTGACCCTCAGCAGCAGCATGGCGGAAGACGACCTGGCACGGCTGTTCGATGCCGTCGCTGCGAGCCTGCCTCAGCGCTAAACCCTCACCACATTTTCTGAACCGATATGCGCGGAGGGACATCTTCCGAGGGATTTTGCAAGGGGCCGGGGTCGAATTTTCCTCGGCGTCCGCAATCAGGCCTTCGTCACCGAATACGTCGCCGGGCTGGAGACGGTCAAGGAGAATACGAGCCTGGCCCCTTTAATTCCTATATCCGCTCTGCCGCGAATGATTCCGCGTTCAAGATCGGGAGGCTGGGATGAAAGCCATGTCGACGCTGAGCCATTTTGATGTTACAGAAACCAGGAGATACAGGATGCATACACAACCCTTACGTCACCTTGCTATGCGGTGGCTATTCGTCTTATTTGCCATGTTTTCTATCGCCGCATGTGCCTCTGGCCCAGAGGTTGTCGATCATGCATTTAGTTTCGATACGAGAGTCGATAATCAAAATGACGTGGAGGTGCTGGACTATCGCTACGGGGATTCCAAATTGCCGGTGCGCGCCGCAGAAGAAAACGTAAAAGCAGGCAAGCAATTTATGGTTGCGGGCGTACATGGCCCAATGCTACGCGGCAGTTTTCTCTACGTGAAATGGCGCATCAAAACCACGGGGCAAGTCTACGAAGACACCGTCGATTTGCGAAATCGCCTGCCTGCCGACATAACTGACTGCCGCATTCACTTCCTCGTTCGAGGGCCGCAACTCTATGTGTATCTGATCACGCCTAAGAAGCGCGCTAAGGATGAACCACCTAACGGCCCAGAGATGTACGACTACAAGAAGACCCTCACGATCTATCCGGATCAAGTGAAACCATAATTGCCGCCGAGAAGGAGTGTTGTCATGCCGATCACCATCAAACTCGATTAGTGAATTAAAGGGGCCAGGCTCACATTGATTTGCTAAGCTTCCGGCCATGCCCCGCCGCTCGCGCATCCATCTCGCCGGAGCCCCGCTGCACATCGTCCAGCGTGGACACAATCGCGACGCCTGCTTCTTCGCCGAGGAGGACTACCACGCCTATCGCCACTGGCTGGGCGAGGCGCTCACGGCCAGTGGCTGCCGCCTGCATGCTTATGTGCTGATGACCAACCACGTCCATCTGCTGCTGACACCGCCCGCCGCCGAATCCGTCGCCCGCATGATCATCTCGCTGGGCCGGCGCTATGTGCAGTACATCAACAAGACCTACCGCCGCACCGGCACCCTCTGGGACAGCCGCTACAAGTCCTCGCTGGTGCAGGCCGACCGCTACCTGCTGCTGTGTCAGCGCTACATCGAACTCAATCCGGTGCGGGCTGCGATGGCGGATGATCCGGCCCACTACCGCTGGAGCAGCTATCGGGCCAACGGGCTGGGACAGGCCGATCCGCTGTTGACGCCGCATCCGGTGTATGCCGCGCTGGATCGTGCCGAGGCGCCCCGGCTGGCGGCTTATCGCGCCCTGTTCCGCGCGGAACTCGACACCGATGCCATCGGCGACATCCGCCTGGCGCTGGATCAGGGGCAGCCGCTTGGGGATTCACGCTTTCTTGGCCGTATCGAACGCGCCACCGGACAGCGGCGGGAAGCCAGACCGCGCGGCCGGCCGCGCAAGGCGGTAACGGAGGGGACGGGGAAGTCCGAGCAACTTGCGCTGAAAATCTGAGCCTGACCCTGAGGTTTCCCATTGACGGCGAGACAGAGATGGAGCGTCTGATCGAGGCGCTGAAGCGGCTCTGATCCCCCGTAGGAGCCAGCTTGCTGGCGATCGGGCCGCAGGATTCGCGAGCAAGCTCGCTCCTGCACGCCACCGCCGGCTTGAATCCTCAGGTATTCAGCACCTTGATCGTCGGGAACTTGGACGTATGGTCCTTGGCTTTCTCGGCAATGCGGACCGCAATGCGCCGCGCGATTCCCTTGTAGATCTGCGTCGCTGCTCCGTCGGGGTCGGCTTCAACAGTGGGCTTGCCACCATCCATCTGCATGCGGATCGCCATGTCGAGCGGCAGCGCACCAAGCATTTCCACTTCGTAGTCCTTGGCCATCTTGTCGCCGCCGCCGGAACCGAATATGTGTTCGGCATGGCCGCACTTGGAGCAGATGTGGATGCTCATGTTCTCGACGATGCCGAGGATCGGGATGCCGACCTTTTCGAACATCTTGAGGCCCTTCCTCGCATCGAGCAGCGCGATGTCCTGCGGCGTGGTGACGATGATGGCGCCGGTCACCGGCACCTGCTGCGCCAGGGTCAGCTGGATGTCGCCGGTGCCGGGCGGCATGTCGATGACCAGGTAATCCACATCGCGCCAGCGCGTCTCGGTCAGCAGTTGCGTCAGGGCCTGTGTCACCATCGGGCCGCGCCAGACCATGGGCTGCTCGGGGTCGATCAGGAAACCGATCGACATGGCCTGGATGCCGTGCGCCTCCATCGGCTCGAGGCCCTTGCCGTCGGTCGACTCGGGGCGGCCGCTGGCAATGCCCAGCATCTGCGGCAGCGAAGGCCCATAGATATCGGCATCCAGCAGGCCCACCGTGGCGCCTTCGGCGGCCAGTGCCAGCGCCAGATTGACGGCGGTGGTCGACTTGCCGACACCGCCCTTGCCGCTGGCCACGGCGATGATGTTCTTGACGCCCGGTACCAGCTTGACACCCTTCTGCACGGCATGGGTGACCACCTTCGAAAACACGTTGGCGCTGATATTGCCGATACCTGGAATGGTCTTCAGTTGCTCAATCACCGCCGCGCGCAGGCCTTCGATCTGGCTCTTCGCCGGGTAGCCGAGTTCCACGTCGAGCGAGACATCGCTGCCGCTGACGCGGATGTTCTTGGCACTGCGGCTGCTGACCAGGTCCTTGCCGGTATTGGCGTCGACCACAGTCTTGAGCGCCGTCTGAATGGTTTGTTCGTTGATGGACATGAAAGGCCTTTGATGATGACGAAGAGTGGGGAGGGGTTTACAAGCGCCGGATTATCACTCGGAACGGCCATGCCATACCCGAGTTAATTAGTCGGGATTATATATTAGGTTCGGCTGATTTGCCATCCCGGCGGATGAACAGATAGCCATTCCGCGCTGCCTGACTCCGCCGCAACGCCCACGCATTGAAAGCCGCATACACCGCATAAGCCAGCGCCCAGGCCAGGCCTATCGCCGGCAGCGAAAGCGGGCCGGGCAGCAGCATCAGCAGCGCGGCAAACAGGGGCAGGGAAAGAAATTCCCCGGCGGTCACCGCCCATCCCGCGCCGCGTGCGAACAGGCCAAACAAAAAGATCCAGGAGAGCATGCGCAGGGCATCGCCGGCGAAGAAGGGCAAGGCATCGAGCCGCCCGACCGGCAGGCCCTCGCGATAGAGCAGCGCCAGCACTTGCGGCAGCAGCAGCCACAGTATGCCCAGCGCAAGCAGTGACGGCCATACCACGTGCCTGGCGGCAGCCCGCAGTTCCAGCGCAAAGCGGCGCGCATCCTTCGCCGCTGCCAGGCGGGGCAGAAAATGGGCGTAGAGCAGCCCCGCCGCGACGGCGGTAATCCATTCACTGGTACGCCACAGTGCCTGCACGGCACCCACTGTTTCCCACGAGGCCGATGCGGCGATCTCGAGCCTTGCGATGGCGGTCGACAACGGACTCATGACGCCGATCGCGATACCTGCCGCAACGAACGGGCGAAGACCATGCCCTGCGGGAATGGCTTCGTCAACAGCGCCCGCACGGATGAACAGCAGCAGCATTACCCCGGTACCGAACAGCGCCTGGGCGCCCAGCAGGGCCGGCAGTTCGACGCCCGGCTCTGCCTGCCACAAGGCCAGCAGTGACACGGCCAACCCGGCCGCGACGACGAGGGCGGCACGGCCGGGCCGGGCACGGCCAAGCAGCCACGCGGTAAGCAGGCCGGGGGCAACGCCGATCCAGCCCACACCGAGGGCCGGCAAGGCCAACTGAGCCAATTGTGGCGGCAGCAGGGGCAGCAGCCCGCACGCCGCCAGCAGCACCAGCGCGGCAAGACAAGCCGCCGAGAGCAGCAAGCCGAGGCGCAAGGCATCGCGCAGGAGTCGGCGCTGGTGGCACGGCGCAAGGCCCGCTACCCTGCCGGTGAGCCCGATACCGATGCCCGAAAGCGCGACCCCGGCGACGATATCGGCCAGGCTGGTCAATTGCGCCCAGTGAGCGACGAGTTCTGCACCACCGCGCAGCACCAGCAGCTTGTCTATCAGCGCGCGGCCGGCCAGTCCGGTGAGGACAAAGCTGAGCGCGGGCAGCAGCCGTGCAAGTTGCCAGCTTCGGCCAGGCCTAGAAGGTACCGGGATAGGCACCGCCATCGAGCAGCCAGTTCTGCCCCGTAATGAAACCGGCATGCGTCGAACAGAGCCAGGCACAGGCGGCGCCAAACTCTTCCGGGTTGCCGATGCGGCCCGCCGGAATGGTTGCCACGCGCTCGGCCAGTACCTGTTCATAGGGTACGCCGCGGGCCTTGGCCTGACCGCCGATCACCGCGCCGATGCGATCGGTATCGAAAAAACCGGGCAGCAGATTGTTGATCGTGACGTTGTGCGCCACGGTCTTGCGCGCCAGTCCGGCGACGAAGCCGGTCAGGCCCGAGCGCGCGCCGTTGGACAAACCCAGCACGTCGATCGGCGCCTTCACCGCACCCGAGGTGATGTTCACGATACGGCCGAATTTGCGCGCAATCATGCCGTCCACGGTGGCCTTGATCAGTTCGATCGGCGTCAGCATGTTGGCATCGAGGGCCGCCAGCCAGTCGTCGCGCGACCAGTTGCGGAAATCGCCGGGCGGCGGGCCGCCGGCGTTGTTGACCAGAATGTCCGGCGCGGGGCACGCGGCCAGCGCAGCGGCACGGCCTTCAGGCGTCACGATATCGGCGGCCACCGTGAACACCGTGACGCCGGTTGCGGCACGTATTTCAGCGGCGGTCTGTTCCAGCCTTTCGGCGCCGCGTGCCACCAGGGTCACGCTGACTCCCTCGCGCGCCAGCGCAAATGCGCAGGCGCGGCCCAGCCCTTTGCTCGACGCGCAAACCAGCGCGCTGCGTCCGCGAATTCCCAAATCCATGAGTCGTCCCCCACATCATCGAGCGCGTATCATAGCGACTTAAACTACCGATCAAGAGCATGTCCGGAATTCACCGCATCATTCTCTACCGGCTGCTCGCTGCCTGGGTGGCCGTCTCCGTCCTGACAGGCGTCGCAGTATCCTGGATGGGCATCAGGAAAATGGACAGCCAGCTGGTGGCGCTGGCAACTGCGGACCTGGAAAGGCTTTCTGCAGCAAGCCTGCCCCTGCTCAATCAGACGGAGTTGCAGCGTCGCGCCCTCAATGATCTGGCAACCGACTTCGTCCGCCAGCATTTCATTGCCGTCGAGTTCCGCGACAGGAATCGCAACGAAGTGGCGGCGGCGGTCAATCCCCTTCACGCCGACATCGAGCAGGAACTCAGGCGCCAGGCCTACAGCTTTCCGCTCGACGACGACCGGCATTACAGAAATTTCAGCGCCGGCGACCAGACGGTCCTGCGCATTCTCGTGCCGCTGAAGGAACCGGCCGGAGGCATCGCCGGCTATTTCGAGGGGACCTTCCTGATCGATCAGGAAACGCTCGACGAACTGCGTCAGGACGTGATCACCACCCTGCTGGTGGTTGTGTTCGCCGTCACGCTCACCACCATCTGCCTGTATCCGGTGATCCTGTCGCTGAATCGGGATGTGATCCGCTACTCGAATGACCTGCTCAAGGGCAACGTCGAGCTAATGGAGGTGCTGGGCTCGGCGATCGCCAAGCGGGATTCGGCCACCAATGTGCACAACTACCGGGTTGCCAGTTATGCGGTAAAGCTGGCCGAGAAGCTTGGCCTCGAGCACAGCGAAATTCGCGACCTGGTCGCCGGCGCCTTTCTCCATGACGTGGGCAAGATCGGCATCAGCGACAACATTTTGCTGAAACCCGCCCCCCTCGATGAGCAGGAATTCGAGATCATGAGAAGCCATGTCACGCTGGGTGTCGATATCCTCAGCAAATCGGAATGGCTGCAAAAGGCGCGCGACGTGGTCGAATACCATCACGAGAAGTTCGATGGCAGCGGCTACCTCAAGGGGCTGGTTGGCGAGGCCATTCCGGTCACCGCCCGCATTTTCGCGATTGTGGATGTTTTCGACGCCCTCACGTCGAGGCGTCCCTACAAGGAACCGGTGCCTTTCGCCGAGGCCATGGGAATCCTGCAAAGAGGCGTTGGCTCCCACTTCGACCCGCGCCTGACGAAGGCCTTTGCCGGCATCGCCGAGTCGCTGTACCTGGAGATCAGCAACACCCCGGACGACGCTGTGGAGTGGCGGCTGCAGGAACTCATCAAGCGGTATTTCTTTCCCGACCGCTGAGGAAGGCGGCCACCAGGCGCCGGAACTCCTCCGGCTGTTCGAGGCAGGACAAATGCGACGCGGGCGAAATGATCTCCAGCCGCGCGTCGGGAATGGCCGCCGCGATCACTGCGGACATCGCCGGAGGCGTGCCGGGGTCCTGCGCTCCCGCAATGACCAGCGTGGGCGAACGGATGACGCCGATCCGAGGCGTGATGTCGAGATAACGGATCGCCTCGGCGCAACCGGCATAGCCTGCCACCGGCGTGCTCGCAATCAGCTTGCCGATGCGCTGCATCATGTCCGGCCGTGCCGCGCGAAAGTCCGGCGTAAACCAGCGCCCCAGCGTGGCATCGACCAGGCCAGCGCAACCCTGGCTGCGGGCAATGGCGATGCGCTCGTCCCACAAGGGCGAAGCCTCGGGCGGAATGCGGCTGGTGGAGCTGGCAATCACCAGCCTGTTCAGCCGCTGCGGCGCGAGCAAGCCCAGATGCTGGCCGATCATGCCACCCATCGACAAGCCGATGAAATGCGTGGACTCGATGTTCAATGCATCAAGCAGACCGGTAACATCGGCACTCAGTTGCTCGAAGCTGTAGGGCCCTTCCGGTGCCGTTTTTGGCAAACCCGTGCCACCGTGACCGCGCGTGTCGTAGCGCAGCACCGTGAATGCCGGCGCCAGCGCTGCGGCGAGTTCGTCCCACATGGTCAGGTCGCAAGAGAGCGAATGCGAAAGCATGACGCAGGGGCCTTGCCCCTCGATCCGGTAGCGGACGGTGATGCCATTTGCTTCGATGAATTTCATGCAGCCTCCAGTTTGGCGACGGATAGCGCAAGCCATTTCATGCCGGCGTTTCCAAAATTGACCTGGACGCGGGCGTCGGTACCGCCACCCTCGGCATTGACGATGACGCCGAGCCCGAACTTCGGATGCATCACGGTCTGGCCGATGCGAAAGCCGCCACTCGAGGACTCGCTGCGGCGCGGTGCGCTGCCGAAAGACGGCGCGCCTGCCGCACCATAGGCGCGGCTGCCAACATCCTGCACGGTGAAGCCACCCTTGCCGGCGCGCGGCGTGAGCCACTTGACCAGTTCCTCGGGAACCTCGTCGAGAAAGCGCGAAGGCAGGTTGTAGCGCGTCTGGCCGTGCAGCATGCGAGTCTGCGCAAAGCTCAGGTAAAGCCGCTGCCGGGCGCGGGTGACGGCGACATACATCAGGCGCCGCTCTTCCTCCAGGCCCGACTTTCCGTCCCGTGTTTCCGACATCGAGTTTTCGTGCGGAAACAGACCGTCCTCCAGACCGCTGATGAAGACCACGTTGAACTCCAGCCCCTTGGCCGAATGCACCGTCATCAGTTGCAGGGCATCGTCACCCTCGCCGGCCTGATGTTCGCCGGCTTCGAGCGAGGCGTGGGCGAGAAACGAGGACAGATCGCTGCCGAACTCGCCGGTGATTTCGCCGTCCTGGTTCGGCTGGCCTTCCTCGGCGACGAAGCTCGCCGCGGCGTTGATCAGTTCGTCGAGGTTGGCCAGGCGCTCCTGGCCTTCCTTCTCGTTCTGGTAATGGGCGCGCAGGCCGGACAGTTCGACAACGTGGTCGACCAGTTCCGGCAGCGGCAGATGCGCGGCCTCGCGCAACTTCACGATGAGTTGCGCGAAGCCAGAAAGTTTGACGCCACCGGCACCGGCGACCTGCGGGATCGCCGCATGCAGGCTGCTGTTGGCCGCCTTCGCGGCATCCTGAAGGTTTTCCAGGCTGCGTGCGCCGATGCCGCGCGCGGGGAAATTCACGACGCGGGCGAAGGCGGTGTCGTCGTCGGTGTTGGCGATCAGGCGCAGGTAGGCCAGCGCATGCTTGATCTCGGCGCGCTCGAAAAAGCGCAGGCCGCCATACACGCGATAAGGCAGGCCGGCATTGAACAGCGCATGCTCCAGCGCGCGCGACTGCGCGTTGCTGCGATAGAGCAGCGCGATCTCGGCGCGGGTATGGCCGTCGCGCTGCAGGGCCTTGACCTCCTCGACGATCCAGCGTGCTTCGTCGCCGTCGGAGTAGGACTCGTAGATTCGGATCGGCTCGCCGCTGCCGGCCTCGGTCCACAGGTTCTTGCCCAGGCGCTGCGGATTGTTCTTGATGATGGCGTTGGCCGCGTCGAGGATGTTGCCGTGGGAGCGGTAGTTCTGTTCCAGGCGGATCAGGTTCTGCACCTTGAACTCGCGCTCGAAGTCACCCATGTTGCCGACGTCGGCGCCGCGGAAAGCGTAGATCGACTGGTCGTCGTCGCCGACGCAGAACAGATTGGCGCCGCCGCCGGCCAAGAGCTTTAGCCAGCGGTACTGCAACTTGTTGGTGTCTTGAAACTCATCCACCAGCACATGCTTGAACCGCTCCTGGTAGTGCCGGCGCAACGGTTCGTTGCGCTCCAGCAGTTCGTAGGAGCGCAGCAGCAGTTCGGCGAAATCGACCACGCCTTCGCGCTGGCACTGCGCCTCGTAGGCTTCGTAGAGGCCTACGCGCTTTCGCGCCCAGTCGTCATAGGCTTCGACGGCCGCGGCACGCAGACCCTGTTCCTTCTGCGCGTTGATGAAGTGGCACAGCTCGCGCGGCGGGAACTTCTCGTCATCGACATTGAGCGACTTCAGCAGGCGCTTGACCGAGGCCTGCTGGTCGGCGGAGTCGAGAATCTGGAACAGCTGCGGCAGCCCGGCATCCCGGTAGTGGGCGCGCAGCAGGCGGTTGCAGAGGCCGTGGAAGGTGCCGATCCACATGCCCCTGACGTTGATCGGCAGCATGCCGGCCAGCCGCGTCTGCATTTCCTTGGCGGCCTTGTTGGTGAAGGTCACGGCGAGCACGCCGGGCGGCGCAACCTGGCCGGTGGAAATCAGCCAGGCGATGCGCGTCGTCAGCACCCGGGTCTTGCCCGAGCCGGCGCCGGCGAGGATCAGGGCATGGGCAGGCGGTAGCGTAACCGCTGCCAGCTGCGGCGCGTTGAGATGGTCGAGCAGGGGGTTCATGGGCATGACCGGCTGGTGAAGGGCTGATTATATCGACCGGACCTCCGCCAAACCCGCAAAAGTAAGCGCTAACATTGACAATTGGCCATGGAAGCCCGATAGCGAACAATTAATATTGCATAGCAACAAATATGCTTGAAATTAGAGTACTTCACCCATATCAAAGCTGTAGAATCAATGATGCTGCAATGCAACACATTGCGTGCTGGAAGGGTGGCTCTGGCTCACAAGGCCGGGGTTGCCCGACTGAACAGGAGAACCGTATGAGTAGAACACCCAAGACACCCAAACTGTTGCCGTGGCTGGCAAAAAAGGCTGGCATCAGCGAACATCGAGCGACCACTCTGTGGTTTGCGTCGGAGCGCTGGGCCGAGCGACGTGCCGCCCCCGGCTCGTCGGCCTACTACAAACTGGCTGTCGATCGCCTGCTGGAACTCGCGGCGGCCGAATCCCTGCGTGAAGACGCAGCATCGTTCGGCTGGCGGCCATGGGCACGTGCCCAGGCGCGTTTCTGGGCGGTCTCGATGCAGGTGGCGCAGGAAGCTTCGGCCTTGATGGCGCGCGGCTGGCGGTCGCGCGGATCAGCCACCCGGCAGCACCAGCTCGGCTAACGCACCACGCCGGGTTTAAGACCGGTGGCCGCCTTCAGGCGGGCCGCCACGACTTCCGCTTCGGCGGCATTGGCGAAGCCTCTGAGCTGTACCTCGTAATTCCAGCCCGTGCCCTCCCTCTGACGCGGGAGAATGCGCGCAGCGAAGCCGGCTTCGCGTATCTGGTCATACAGTTCCAGTGCCGCTTCTTCGCTCGCCACCGTCGCCGCCAGTACGCGCCACTTGCCCTTCGCTCGCGCAGCGCCATCACCGGCCAGGATCTCGGTCTGTCGCGCCAGCTTCTTGAAAACCTCCGGATCGAGCGCCTTGACCTCGGCCGCCTGGCCTCGCGGCGCATCGAAATACGTCAGCGGCTGCCCCAGCTCAACGGTCTGGCCGGCTCGCGTGATTTCGATGCGGCCTTCGAGCAAGGCCACCAGATCACCTTCGCGATCCGTTTTGCCCCACAGGTCGGTGCCGCGAATTCCGATGGTGGCGGTGCCGACGCGGATGGCCACATCGCGTGGCAGTGCCTTCTTCAGCTTGCCCGTGGTGAAGCGAAAGGCTCCCGTCAGCACATCCAGCGCCCCACGAAACGATTTTTCCGGCTGCAGGCTGCGCGAATGAAAAGTGAATCGCGCGGCTTCGCCCAGCTTGACCCGGCTGCCCTCAGCCAGCATCAGGTAGGCACGCGCGCCCTGTCCGGTACGCAGCACATCGCCACTGTGCAACTCCATGCCCGCCGCCAGCGGCACCGTGATGCCGTCGCGATCGCGCCAGGCGGGCGCTTGCACGGCCTCCACGGTTGCCGCCGCCGTAGCTGCCAAAACGACCGGCGTCGATAACAGCAGTGCGAGCGATGCAAGCACAGCAAAAAGCAGGTTCAAGGGCCGCATGGGAATCCTTTCAGTCAAGGTGGGCAGGTATAATTCCGCCCCTTGCCAGTACTCAAAACAAACGCCCCGGCCATGCAGGAAAAATATCTTCCGACCGACATCGAACAGGCCGCACAAGCCCACTGGAACAGCTCGCAGACTTTCCGTGCCGTTGCGAATTCCGACAAGCCGAAGTACTACTGTCTGTCGATGTTCCCCTACCCGTCGGGCAAGCTGCACATGGGGCATGTGCGGAACTATACCATCGGCGATGTGCTCTCCCGCTACCACCGCATGAAGGGATACAACGTCCTGCAGCCCATGGGCTGGGACGCCTTCGGCCTGCCGGCCGAGAACGCCGCGATGCAGAACAAGGTGCCGCCGGCGAAGTGGACCTGGGACAACATCGCCTACATGAAAAAACAGCTCCAGAGCCTGGGCTTCGCCCTCGACTGGGAGCGCGAGCTGGCCACCTGTGCGCCCGAGTATTACAAGTGGAATCAGTGGCTGTTCCTGCGCATGCTGGAAAAGGGCATCGCCTACAAGAAGACCCAGGTGGTGAATTGGGACCCGGTGGACCAGACCGTGCTGGCCAATGAGCAGGTCATCGAAGGTCGCGGCTGGCGTACCGGCGCGGTCGTCGAAAAACGCGAGATCCCCGGCTACTACCTGGCCATCACCAAATATGCCGACGAACTGCTCTCGGCGCTCGACACGCTGCCGGGCTGGCCCGAGCGCGTCAAGACCATGCAGGCCAACTGGATCGGCAAGAGCATAGGCGTGCGCTTCGCTTTTCCCTATGAGCTCGAAGGCAAGCACGAAAAGCTCTGGGTATTCACCACGCGCGCCGACACCATCATGGGCGTGACCTTCTGCGCCGTCGCCGCCGAACATCCGCTGGCGACCCATGCCGCGAAGAACAATCCGAAGCTCGCCGCCTTCATCGACGAGTGCAAGCACGGCTCGGTGATGGAAGCCGACATTGCGACCATGGAAAAGAAGGGCATGCCGACCGGCATCTTCGTCGACCATCCGCTGACCGGCGACAAGGTCGAAGTCTGGGTCGGCAATTACGTGCTGATGAGTTACGGCGAAGGCGCCGTGATGGCCGTGCCGGCGCATGACGAACGCGACTTCGAATTCGCGAAGAAATACGGGCTGGCGATCAGGCAGGTCATCGCCGTCGAGGGTGAGAGCTTCTCGCTCGATGGCTGGCAGGAGTGGTATGCGGACAAGCAGCGCGGTCGCTGCGTGAATTCGGGAAAGTACGACGGCCTCGGGCTCGAAGCCGCCGTCAGGGCCATCGCTGCCGACCTCTCGGCCAGGGTCCTCGGCGCCACCCAGGTGCAATACCGCCTGCGCGACTGGGGCGTGTCGCGCCAGCGCTACTGGGGTTGCCCGATCCCGCTGATCCACTGTGACGCGTGCGGCACCGTGCCGGTACCCGACAACCAGTTGCCGGTGAAGCTGCCCGAAAACTGCGTGCCCGACGGCTCCGGCAATCCGCTGGCGAAGCGCGCCGACTTCGTCGACTGCGCCTGCCCGCAATGCGGCAAGCCGGCCAAGCGCGAAACCGACACGATGGATACCTTCGTCGATTCGTCCTGGTACTACGCGCGCTACTGCGTCGATCCGACGACGCGCGCGGCGAACTCGGCCATGGTGGATGCCGGTACCAACCACTGGATGCCGGCCGACCAGTACATCGGCGGCATCGAGCACGCCATCCTGCACCTGCTCTACTCGCGTTTCTGGACCAAGGTAATGCGCGACATTACGGTGGATGGAAAACCGCTGGTCAACTACGACGAACCCTTCGCCAACCTGCTGACGCAGGGCATGGTGCTCAACCACATTTTCTCGCGCCGCACCGACAAGGGCGGCATCGAGTACTTCGCCCCGGAAGAAGTCGACCTCAAGCGCGACGAAGGCGGCCATGTCGTCGGTGCGACCTCGAAGGCCGACGGCCAGCCGGTCGATTACGGCGGCGTCGGCACCATGTCCAAGTCCAAGCGCAACGGCGTCGATCCGCAATCGCTGATCGACGAGTTCGGCGCCGACACCGCGCGCTTCTTCATGATGTTCGCCTCGCCGCCGGAACAGACGCTGGAATGGTCGGATTCGGGCGTCGAGGGCGCTTACCGATTCCTGCGCCGCGTCTGGGCCTTCGGTCATGCCTCTCGCGCGGCGATCACGGCGCAAGGGACGATGCCGGCCAAGCTGCCCAACGGCCTGGCCGCGGTGCGCCGCGAGACCCATCTGCTGCTAAAGCAAGCGAACTACGACCTGGGCAAGTTCCAGTTCAACACCGTCGCCTCGGCGGCGATGAAAATGCTCAACAGCCTGGAAAAAGCCCCGCGCCAGGATGGCCATGATGCGGTGGTCGCCGAGTGTTTCGGCATCCTGCTGCGCCTGCTCGCGCCCGTCACGCCGCACATCTGCCACGCCTTGTGGATCGAGCTGGGCTATGGCAAAGACATCCTCGACGCGCCCTGGCCTGAGCCGCTCGCGGCCGCATTGGTGCAGGACGAGGAAGAGCTGGTGCTGCAGGTCAATGGCAAGCATCGCGGCAACATCCGCGTGAAAGTCGGCGCCGACAGGGCGGCGATCGAAGTCGTGGCGCTGGCTTCAGAAGGGGCACAGAAGTTCATGGAAGGCAAGGCGGCGAAGAAGGTAATTGTCGTTCCCGGCCGCCTGGTCAACATAGTCGTCTAAGCAACGTCGAAGTCCGAGGAGTCCTCCATGCGCGCCGCAAAACTATCTGTCATCCTGCTGCTGATCAGCCTGCTCGCCGCATGCGGCTTCAAGTTGCGCGGCAGCGCAGAACTGCCCGGCCACAAATTGCCGTTTGCGACTATCGCACTCTCGCTGACGCCCACTTCCGAGTTCTATGCCCAGCTCAAGCGCACCATCGAGGCTTCGTCGCCGGGCACCCGGGTCGTCACCGATAGCAAGGAAGCCGAGGCGGTCCTTGCTGTCCTCGGCGACACCAGCCAGAAGATCATTCTCTCGCTCAATGCCGCCGGCCGAGCACGCGAATTCCAGCTGGTTCGGACCTTCAGCTTCAAGGTGCATGCCAACCCCACGTCAGCCGCGCCCGCACCGCGGGTGAAATACACGGATGCCCCCGTCGTGGCACCCACCGAGTACATCGCAGCCAGCACCATTACGCTGCGCCGCGAGATCACGTTCAGCGACGATCTGGTACTGTCCAAGGAATCCGAGGAAGCACTGCTCTGGCGTGACATTCAAGGCGATCTGGTGCAGCAGTTGATGCGGCGGCTGGCGGCGGCGAAACTGCAGCCGGTCAAGACTGGCGAGTAGCCGCCATGCAGTTGCGGTCTGAACAACTCGCGGCGCATCTGGACAAGCCGCTGGCTCCCTTGTATCTCCTGCACGGCGACGAGCCGCTGCTGGTGATCGAGGCCGGCGATGCGATTCGCACCGCGGCCCGCAAGCAGGGCTTCGAGGAACGCGAAGTCATCGTTGTCGGCACCAGCTTCAAGTGGGACGAGCTGTTTCTGGCAGCCGGCAACATGTCGCTGTTCGGCGGCAGCAAACTGGTCGATCTGCGCATCCCCTCCGGCAAACCGGGGCGCGAAGGCAGCGAAGCGCTGCAGCGCTACATCTCCACGCTGGGTCCCGGCATCGTCACCCTGATCAGCCTGCCCGAGCTCGACTGGCAGGCGAAGAAGGCCGCCTGGGTCACCGCCCTGTCGAATGCCGGGGTCAGCATCGAATGCAACGCGCCGCCGCCCGCGCGCCTGCCACAATGGATCGCCGAACGCATGGCGCGCCAGCAGCAGAGTGCCCCCAGGCCTGCGCTGGAATTCATCGCTGCGCACGTCGAAGGCAACCTGCTCGCGGCGCACCAGGAAATCCAGAAGCTCGGCCTGCTCTATCCGCCCGGCGAAGTTACTCTGGAACAGATCGAAGGCGCCGTGATGAACGTCGCCCGCTACGATGTATCGGATCTGCGCGATGCCCTCAAGGCCCGCGATACGGTGCGTGCCGCGCGTACGCTGGAAGGCCTCAAGGGCGAGGATGCCGCGCCGCCGCTGGTGCTCTGGGCTCTGGCCACCGAGGCGCGCAGCAGCTCGGCGCCTTCCAGGATGGCGGCGCTCTTGCATGCGGCGAAAATTGACCGCATGATCAAGGGCCTTGCGCGCGGCGACGTTTGGGACGAGTTTCTGCAACTGGCGCTGCGACTGACGCAACCGAGGACACGGTAATGGATGTGAAGACCTACATGCAGAAGATCGGTCACGCCGCCCGCGAGGCTTCGCGAGCCACGGCGAGGGCGTCGACGGCAGCCAAGGATGCTGCGCTGCTGGCAATGGCCGCAGCGATCCGCGAGCGCCGCGCCGAACTGCTCGCGGCCAACGCCGCCGATGTCGCGGAAGCTCACGCCAACGGCCTCGACGCGGCGCTGATCGACCGCCTGACATTGACGGAAAAGAGCGTTGAAGCCATGGCACAGGGACTCGAACAAGTCGCCGCCCTGCCCGATCCGATCGGTGAGATCAGCGACATGAAGCGCCGCCCTTCCGGCATCCAGGTCGGCAAAATGCGTGTGCCGCTGGGCGTGGTCGGCATCATCTACGAAGCACGGCCCAATGTCACCGCCGACGCCGCCGCTTTGTGCCTGAAGTCGGGCAACGCGGCGATCCTGCGCGGGGGCAAGGAAGCCCTGCGCGCCAATCAGGCCATCGCCGCCTGCGTGCGCGCCGGCCTCGCCGCTGCCGGTCTACCCGAAACCGCGGTGCAGGTCATCGAAACCACCGACCGCGAAGCCGTCGGCCACCTCGTCGCCATGCCCGAGTATGTCGATGTGATTGTGCCGCGCGGCGGCAAGGGGCTGATCGAGCGCATCTCGAGAGAGGCGCGGGTGCCGGTGATCAAGCATCTCGACGGCAACTGCCACGTCTATGTCGATGTTGCCGCCGATGCCGCGAAGGCGCTGAACATCCTCGAAAACTCCAAGACCCAGCGCCTGGGCACCTGCAACACCGCCGAGTCGCTGCTGATTGCGCGCTCGGTCGCCGAGTCCCTGGCGCCGACTCTTTGCAACATGCTCAGCGCGCGCGGCGTCGAAATTCGTGGCTGCGAGGAGACGCGCAAGCTGGTACCGCAGGCTGTTGCAGCGACCGAAGAAGACTATTACGCCGAATACCTGGCCGCGATTATCTCGATCAGGGTGGTAGCCGATGTCGGCGAAGCCATCGCCCACATTAACAAGTATTCCTCGCAGCACACCGATGCCATCGTCACCGAGAACTACACGAACGCGATGCGCTTCCTGCGCGAAGTAGACTCGGCTTCGGTGATGGTCAATGCCTCGACACGCTTTGCCGATGGATACGAATACGGCCTCGGCGCCGAGATCGGCATTTCTACCGACAAGTTCCACGCCCGCGGCCCGGTCGGACTGGAAGGCCTCACCTCGCAAAAATGGATCGTGCTCGGCAATGGCGAGGTAAGAAGCTAGGGCCTAGCGCTCGACTATTCTGTCGTTCTCGACCGCCCAGGTTGGTTCCGGGATTTCATGGCTGCGTTTGTCGTCATAGGCTGCGAGTCGTCTGGCGTAGTCGAGTTCGCGCGCCTTCTGGCGATCGGCCCTCAACCTGAGCAACAGGCCGAGCAGTATCAACAGCATGACCAGCGTGGTCCAGTCCTTGAGAAATTCCGCGATAAACAACGCCACGAAATCGATGCAAACGAGCGGGTCGCCGCCGCAGGGTGCCGCCATTCGGTAGCCTCCCTTACCAGCGCACGCGAGCAGTGTAGTCAAGCACGGTTGAACCTCCTGCCGGGACTCCGATGTTCCAGGACAACACACTCACCGACTCCTTAGTGTGCTTGTGTGTTTCCTGCACGATCTCCCATTCCCCCGGCAGCGGTTCCTGAACCTTGACGGTGACCGCTTCGTCCTTGGCGTTACGCAGTTCTACCCGAAATGACACCTCGAAATTGTTGTCAGCAATGCGCCGGTAATTTGTCTGCTTGCGATCCGCAGTGATGTCGAAGGCCTCGCCCAGCCTGAGCTTGAGTTTTTCGTTCTTCGCCGTGTGCCCGATACGGTCCTCGCCGACGAACTGTGCGGCGCCCTTGCTGTCGCGTGCATAGACGCGGATGATGCCAGCCGGCAGCGGCTTGCCGAGCTGCCCGCCCTTGTTCTCGAACTCGACGAAGACTGCGGGCTTGATCTCTTGACCGATCTGACCGTAGCGACCGCGGTAGTAGTACTCGTTGCCGGCCAGCAGGTATTCGCGGCGCACCGGCACCGAACTGGCCGAGAGCAGGGCCAGCTGCTTGGTCTGGTTGTCGGCAATGCTGGTCGGCCGCTCGAAGCTGTAGAGGTGGTAATCCATCAGCGCCTCCTGCTGGGGCGCAGCTGACTTTGCCACAGCCGCAGCCGGCGCCGCCTGGCTCAAGAAGCGAGCCTCGGTTTGGCGCACACGATTCACCGTGCCGGCGACCAGTTGCAGGGTCGCATTGTCGAAACCGGCACCACTGCGATTGCTCAGCGTCACCCATCCATTGAGGTCCAGGCTCTTGCCGTCCGTCGCCAGATTGGCGACATAGTCCGCCTTCCACGACAGGCCGCTGGTGAGATAGGAAAGCTCGACCGCCTGTTTGCCTCCTGCTGCTTCGAGCAGGATCGAAAGCGTCGGCCGGTCGCGCAGGTTGGCCGGCACGCTGTCGAAGGCCAGCCTTCCCGGTACGCCGGTTTCGATGCGATCGTTGAAGCGCAACACCGTGCCTTGTCCGGCCGCCAGCACCGTGGCCTTCTCGCGGCGCTCCGCATCGCTGGTTGGATGCGGGCGGATCACCGTCACTTCGCGCCCAACGTATTTCTCCAGCAGTTTCTGCGGCGTCAGCAAGTCGAAATCGAAGTTCTGCTCGACCAGACTCAGAGCCTGCCCCGAGACGGCCCGGAGCAGCGCGGTCTCGGGACGCATCTGCGCCGCCACTTCGCGCAGGGAAAGGCGCGTCAGCCCGGCCGGCAGATCCACCCGACGGCGCTCCTTGACCAGCGCCAGATCATCGTTGTACACGGTCACCGCCACGGCCTCACGATCGGAAGCAGAGGAAACCACATCCCGCACCGGCTCGGCTGCCTGGGCGATGCCGGCCACAAGAAAAACTCCGATACCCCACACGCCTCGCTGCATGATATTTTTCCCGATGATCGATGACGCAACGATAGCACGCTCGCGTCGAGCAGTATCATTGCACCCGACTACCCACCTCCAAGGAGACATCCCCATGATCAAGTTAATTGCCGCACTGCTGCTGGTCCTTTCGCTGCCCGCGCTTGCCGCGCTCGAAGTGGCCGGCGTGAAGTTCGACGACAAGGCAACAGTTGGCGCCGGCGACACGGTCATCAACGGTGCCGGAATGCGCAAACGGGCCTTTTTCAAAGTGTATGCCATCGCCCTTTACCTGCCGCAGAAGCAGGCTGCAGCGGCCGACGTGCTGGCCGCAAAGGGGCCCAAGCGCATTGCCATCGTGACCCTGCGCGACCTTACGGCCGAGCAGTTCGTCGATGCCTTGCTCGAGGCCCTGAAGAAGAACCACGACGAAACCACGCTGGCGGCCCTGCAACCGAAAATCGAGCAGTTTCGCAGCACCATGCTGAGTATCGGCAATGCACCGGAGAAGTCGGTAGTAAACCTTGATTGGCTGCCCGATACGGGCACTCGGCTTTCCTTCAACGGCGCGCAGAAGGGCAGCGATATCAGCGGCGAGGATTTCTACCGGGCCCTGCTGAGGATCTGGCTGGGCGACAAGCCGGCGCAGGACGATCTCAAGGAGCACCTGCTGGGCAAACCTGCCTCCTGATGGCAGCGAGCGGACCGCTGGCGCAGCTCAGGGTACTCGACCTGTCGCGAGTGCTGGCCGGACCCTGGGCATCGCAGTTGCTGGGCGATCTCGGCGCCGACGTGATCAAGGTCGAGCGGCCGGGAGAGAGCGGCCGCGGCGGTGACGACACGCGCGGCTGGGGGCCGCCGTGGCTGGCTGACGGCGCAGGCCAGGCGACCACGGATGCCGCATACTTCCTGTGCACCAACCGCAACAAGCGTTCGCTGACACTCGACATCACGCAACCGGCCGGCCAGGCCATCGTGCGCGAACTCGCCGCGCAATCCGACGTGGTGCTGGAGAACTTCAAGGTCGGCGGGCTCAAGGCTTACGGCCTCGACTACGCAAGCCTGTCCGCGCTCAACCCAAAGTTGGTGTATTGCTCGATCACCGGCTTCGGTCAGGACGGCCCGTATGCCGCGCGCGCCGGCTACGATTTCCTGATCCAGGGCATGGGCGGCCTGATGAGCGTCACCGGCCGCGCCGACGCCGAGGAAGGCGCCGGCCCGCAGAAAGTCGGCGTCGCGCTGACCGACATCCTGACCGGCCTTTACGCCACCGTCGCCATTCAGGCCGCACTCACGCACCGCGAGAAGACCGGCCAGGGGCAGCACATCGACCTCGCGCTGCTCGACGTGCAGGTGGCCTGCCTCGCGAACCAGGCAATGAACTATCTGGTCTCCGGCAAGGCGCCACGCCGCATGGGCAACGGCCACCCCAACATCGTGCCCTACCAGGACTTCCCGACCGCTGACGGCGACATGATCCTGGCCATCGGCAACGACCGCCAGTTCGCGCGCTTCTGCGCAATCGCCGACCATGCCGACTGGAGCGATGACAAGCGTTTCGCCACCAACGCGGCGCGGGTCAAGCACCGTAGCGAGCTGCTGCCGCTGCTGCGCCAGGCCACGGTGATGAAAACCACCGCTGAGTGGATCGCCCTGCTGGAAAACGCTGCCGTGCCTTGCGGCCCGATCAACGATCTGGCCGGGGTGTTCGCCGACCCGCAGATAGTGCATCGCGGCCTGCTTGTCGAAATGCCCCACGCCGCGGGCGGCAGCGCGCCGCAAGTGGGCAACCCGATCCGCTTCTCGGCCACGCCGATCGGCTATCGGCGCGCGCCACCACTACTGGGGCAGCATACCGACGCGGTGCTGCGCGAACTCGGACGCAGCACGGAGGACATCGCGGCGCTACGCGCAGCAGGAGTCGTCTAGCCGATGCCGCGATTCCCGTGTCTCCGCAGCAGCCCTGTGAATCAGTGCGGAGTCCCTTTTTGCGCCGTGATGTCCTCGTACATCCCCAGCACTCCGATGATCTCGTTTTCCCGATTCCTGAGCGGCACCTTCGACGTACGCATCCATATCACCTCTCCACCACGGGTCGTCTGCGGTTCTTCGAAGGATAGCTTGGCGCAGCCGGACTCCATTACGGCCCGGTCATCGACGCGATAAGACTCCGCCTGCTCCCCCCAGCCCAACTGATAGTCATCCTTGCCGATCACATCCTCGGGATGCGCCATCCCGGCATCCCTGGCAAAAGCCTCATTGCAGCCCAGATAACGCAAATTCCGATCCTTCCAGAAAACTCTGACCGGTGCGGTATCGATCACAGCCCGCAGGAGATTCTGCGATTCGGCGATTGCCGCTTCCGACGCTTTGCGTTCGGTGATGTCGCGGGCATAACCGACCATGCCGATCACCCGCCCATCGCCACTTACGGGCGACTTGGCGGTCTCGAACCAGCGGAGCTGACCCCGAATTTCGATCAATTCCTCTATGACCCTGCTGGAACTGCTTGAGAATACGGTCAGATCCTCCTCACGGTAGTCTCTAGCCAGATTCGAAGCAGCGATATCAAGATCGGTCTTCCCGATCAGGACTTCGGCAGAAGGCCAGCCAAAACCTGCCAAAAACGCCTGATTCACGGCGAGGTAGCGGCCCTGTTCGTCCTTCAGCCAGACCATGAACGGGAAGTTGTTGAGCAAGGCACGCTGGTAGTGTTCGCGCTTTTCGATCGCCTGCAGGTGCTCTTCGATCTCGCGGTTCAAACGACGTACTTCGGCGTAACGCTCACGGAACATCTTCAGGAGATACATGGTCATCAGGGTGCTGATGACCAGCACCAGCACCTGAACGACCGCCACCATGACCGTGGAAACCGGCGTGGGGATGCTCTTCAGGCCTGTCTGCTGGCCTGCGGCCAAGAGGACCACAGCGGCTACGCTGGCGCCGGACAAGGCAAGACAATAGCGAGCTCCCAGCATCCATCCGGCGACGATCAATATGACGGGATAGGCCACCAGGATCGGCGCGCGAACCCCTTCCCCGACAAGACCCCCGGCTGTTACCAGCAGCCAGCCGCCGATAACGAGCAGTCGCAGGACCGGAACCGGACCCTGATAGCGGTACATCACGTGCGCGACGACGGCGAGAACCACGACACCTGCGGGGACGTAGATGCGCTCCTGGTACTGGACCGGCGAGATCAGCATCAGCGCCATGAAAATTGCAGCCCCGACCAGAATCACCCAGATGGCGATACTGAGCATCGGCCCGCGCTCCTCGAGCAGCAGTTCCGGAAACTCGTCCGTTGTCGCCCTTCCTGATGAGAAGTGTCTGCGGCTCGCGTTCATTGAGTCACCCTGCCGTTTCCATATATCCAAAGACATATGAATGCTTCATACTCCGAAGTGATCCTACGCCCGCGAGCTTGTGAGTGTCAATGCCGCATGCCGGCGACACGCATTGCCAGGCGAATCGGGTAGCAGCCCGCTAACTGATCTGCCCTGTTCCATCCTTTGAAAGCCATTTGAGCAGGGTCTCGAACAGAAGTTCCGGCATGACCGGCTTTGCCAAGTGGTCATTCATCCCGGCTTCGAGACAGCTCCGCCGATCTTCGCTGAAGACATTGGCGGTCATGGCGAGAATGGGAACATCCTGCCGTCCGGGCAGGGAGCGGATGAACCTCGTCGCTTCCAGACCGTTCATTTTCGGCATTTGCATGTCCATCAGGATCAGGTCGTATTCGACGCGCTTCGCCAGTTCCACCGCTTCGGCACCGTCCTCGGCCAGATCCACATCCAGTCCGACATCCTCCAGCAGCGCCCTGGAAACCTCCCGATTCACCGGTTCATCCTCGGCAAGCAGGATGCGGGCTCCCGAGTAGTCCGATCTCAACCGTTCTTCCGCCGCGAGTGAAACCGGCAGGCAAGCCGGTTCCGCCAACCGGTCGGTCCTGTCCAGCCGGGCGGTGAACCAGAACACACTGCCCTCGCCCGCCTGGCTTTCGACGCCGATGCTGCCGCCCATCATCTGCGCCAGGCGCTTGCTGATGGCCAGTCCGAGGCCCGTGCCGCCATACTTGCGCGTCATCGAGCCATCCGCCTGCTCAAAGGCGGTAAACAGCCGCTTTTGGTCCTCAGCTGAAATTCCGACGCCGGTATCCTGGACCTCGAAGCGCAGCAGCAGCTCGACGGGATGCTGTTCGACTATCAGCACACGCACGATGACGGAACCCTCGGAAGTGAATTTGATCGCGTTGCCCACCAGATTGAGAAGAATCTGTCCGAGGCGCAATGAGTCCCCTTGCAACGCCTGGCCGACGATGTCGGGGGCGCCATCGATCACCAGCTTCAAGCCTTTCTCGGTGGCCCTGGGGCCAATCAGGGTGACCAGATTATCGAGGACGCTGCTCAGCCGGAAGCTCACGTGGTCCAGCGTCAGCCGCTCGGCTTCAATCTTGGAGATGTCGAGGATGTCGTTGATGACGCCGAGCAGTCGCTGCGAGGCCTCTGTCACCGTCGTGAGCTTGTGGATCAGTTTGGGATCGGTGCTGCTGCGCAACGCAAGGGAAGTCATGCCCATGATCGCATTCATCGGGGTGCGCAGTTCGTGGCTCATGTTGGCCAGAAAGGTGGTTTTCGCCCGGTTGGCCGTTTCGGCAGCTTCCTTGGCAATGGACAGGGCGGCAGTACGCTCCTGAACCAATGCTTCGAGGTGATGCCGATATTGTTCGAGTTCGGCAGCGGCTCGCTTGTGCTCGGTGATGTCCTCGTACATCCCCAGTACACCGATGATCTCGTTTTTACTATTCCTGAGCGGAACCTTCGAAGTGCGCAGCCATATCAACTCGCCATCCGGAGTGGTCTGCGGTTCTTCATAGGCCAACTTGGCGCAGCCGGACGCCATGACAGCCCGGTCATCGGCACGATAAAGCTCGGCCTGATCCGCCCAGCCCATCTGATAGTCATCCTTGCCGATCACATCCCGCGGATGCTCCATCCCGGCGTCCCTTGCAAAAATCTCGTTGCAGCCCAGGTAGCGCAAGTCGCGGTCCTTCCAGAAGGTCCGTACCGGTGCGGTATCGATCACCGTCCGCAGCAGATTCCGCGATTCGGCAACCGCCGCGTCCGCTGCCTTGCGGGCGGTGATGTCACGGGAAAAGCCGACCGTGCCGACAACCCTCCCGTCCAGCTTTACCGGCGCCTTGTAGGTTTCGAACCACAGCTCCTGCTCCCCTGTCCTGATCATTTCTTCCACGGATCGGCTGGAACCGCTCGCCAGCACAAACCGGTCATCGGCGCGGTAGCGTTCCGCCAGCTCCACGGGAGCGATATCGAGGTCGGTCTTGCCGACCAGAGCCTCGGCAGAAGGCCAGTGAAAACCTTCAACAAACGCCTGGTTCACTGCAAGGAAGCGGCTTTGCTCGTCCTTGAGCCAGACCATGAACGGAAAGTTGTCGAGCAGCGCGCGCTGGTATTTTTCGCGGCTTTCGATCGCCTCAAGGTGCACCTTGATCTCGCCATTCAAACGGCGTCCTTCAGAGTAGCGGTCGCGAAACAGGCGCAGCAGATACAGGGTCATCACGACGCTGAGGGACAGAATGACCAGGTGAGCCGCAACCACCACGGCCTCGGTGGCCGGGCTGCTGGCTGCAATGAATCCGGTCCGCTGAGCGACGGTCATCGCAACCACGGCAAGGCTGCTGGCGGCAAACAGGCGGACACAAACACCGGAACCGAGCACCCATCCGGCGAAGATCAAAATGACCGGATATGTCATCAGGATCGGGGCGCGCACGCCTGTGCCGAAAAAGGCCGTAACGGTGACCAGCAGCCAGCCACCGACAATCATCATCCGCACCGCCGCAATGACGTCGCGATAGCGCCACACTCCGGATACGGTGGCGGCAAGCAGGCCCACGGCTGCCGCCGGATAAATCCGCCACTGCTCCTCGTGCGGGGAAGTCAGCACCAGCAGCATGAAAATGACCGAACCTGCCAGCATCACCCAGATGAGGCCGCGGAGCAGCGGGGCATGCTTGTTATCAATCAGATCCGGGTAGTCGTCGATCGGCGATCCTGAGTCTGAGAATATGCGGCGCAACGCATTCATGGAAATATCCTGATAACCAGTCTTATGTCCAAAGCCATAAGTACCCATCATACGCCTTCCCACGGGCACGCCCACCTGCCTGCTTGGATCCGCTGGCGCGCCCGAACCCAGCGCGCCCCGTTCAGGACTCCAGCACGCGCAACTCGGCGTTGGTGTAGCGCAGGCGACTGGCAAGCACGCTGGCGATGCCTTCCATCAGCTTCAGCCCCAGCTTCTTGTGTTCTTCGGCGAACTTGTCGAAGGCACGGCGCGACAGCACATAGAGTTCGGTATCGACGAAGGCCACGGCGTTCGCCGAGCGCACCTCGCCGTCGAGAAAAGCCATTTCACCGAAGAACGCGCCGCGCCCGAAGGTACCGAGGTGGTGCGACATGCGGTCGGAGAGCGGCAGCACGATGCGCACTGCACCGCTCCGGATCAGGAACAGTTCATCACCGACGTCGCCGCGCGAAAAAATGGTGTCGCCGATCGCCACGTGGCGCTTCTCCATGCATTGTTCGAGTTCCGCCAGGGTCTGCTCCTTGCGGCCGGCGAACAGTTCCACTTCGTGCAGTTCCAGCGCGGTTTCCTCGTCGCGCGACAGCGCGGCTTCATGGATGATGCGATCCTCGACCCATTCCAGCGCGTCATCCAGTTCCGGGAACACCCGCACCGGACTGTCCTGGCGAATCAGGCCGACCTGGTCGAAGTATTGCTGCAGGTCGCGGCCCGAGGGCAGATTGGGCGGGATCTGGCTGAAAATCAGGAAGCCATGACGCTCGGCCAGCATGTCCTTGACCTGTTCCAGCAAGTGCGCCGCGGTGACATCCACGGTCTGTATCCGGCGCATGTCGAGGATCAGGAAGTCGCGCGTTTTCAGGTCCTGCTCCAGGCTGCGATAGAGCTGGTCCGCCGTACCGAAAAACAGGCTGCCCTGCAATTCGATGATGGCGGCTCGATTACCGTGGGCGCTGAGGATTTCCATTTCCTCGTGGGTGCGGACGCGCTTCGAGAAAGTCTCATTGCCGAGCAGCTTGCGGCGGATGATCGAGCCGCCGATCTGTTCGCGAATGAACAGCACCACGGCGAGCACAATGCCCACACCCGACGCCGCGATCAGGCTGACCGTCAGGGCGGTGACCACCACGGCTGCGATCACGCCGAAGTCGAGCATGGTCGAGCGCTGCTTGAGGAAGGTAAAGCTGTGACGGTCGATCATGCGCGCGCCGACCACGATCAGGATGCCTGCCAGCGCCGGCACCGGCACCCAGGAGATCAGTGCCCCAAGCAACAGGAAGGCCAGCAGCGAGAGCACGCCCTCGATGAAGCCCGAATAGCGGGTCAGCGCGCCGCTCGACATGTTCACCAGCGTCGCGCCCATGGTGCCGGCGCCGGGCATGCCGCCGACGACGGCCGAGGTGATGTTGCCCAGGCCCTGGCCGATGAGTTCGCGGTTCGAGTCATGGCGCGAACGGGTCAGCGCATCGAGCACGACACAGGTCTTCAGCGTGTCGATCGACAGCAGCACCGCCAGGGTCAATGCCGGCATGACCAGCACCGTGAAGTCGGCCATGCCGAGCTGGCCCACGCCTGCCCAGCGACCGGCCATGGCGTCGACGAAGCCGCCGCCCCCGCCGCCCGAGCCACCCGATCCACCTAAGGGGCCAATCACCAGCGGGTTGCGCGGGTCGAGCAACGCAGCATCGAAGAAGGCCAGACCGAAGTAACACAGCACGCCGGCCAGCAGCGCCAGAATCGCCGCCGGCACGCGCTGGGTGACGCGCGGCGCGAACAGCATGGCGAATATGGTCACCGCGCCGACCACCATGCCCTGCCAGACCCAGAGCGCAGGGCTGACCAGGGCATGCCCCAGGTGGGTGCCGGCGGGTGCGCCGAGAAACTTCGGCACCTGCCCGGAGATGATGTAAAGCCCGACCCCCGAGAGATAGCCGCTGACCACGGGATAAGGCATGTACTTGATCAGGCGGCCAAGGCCGATGCCGCCGAACACCACCTGCAGCACGCCCGCCGTCAACCCCAGCGCAGCCAGCAGCACAGCCACCGCGGCAGGATCCATGCCGTGCTGAATGCGCTCGATGGCGAACGCCGTCAGCACGGCCGCCGCCGGAGCGCAGGGGGCCGAGATGAGCCGGTTGGTGCCGCCCATCGACGACGCGACCAGGCCCATCGCCGTCGCGCCCAGAATTCCGGCAAGCGCCCCGTAGGCGGCATAGGAGCCCCCAAGAGACGCATAGATGGTGACGCCGAAGGCGATTGCGGAAGGCAGCGCCACCAGCATCGCAGCGAGTCCGCCCCAAAAATCGCCGGCGAGGTTTTCGAGTCTGGGCAGTTTCATTTGCATTCCTGCGGATATGGTTTAACGCTGATTCTGTCATGAAGCGGCATCCCTGTCCCAAGTCCGCTGATAGCGGAGTGTTGTAAGCTTCACCCCACAACAACCCAATCTCCCGGAGGAGCCACCCGCCATGAAGAGCATCCGCATTCTGCTTGCCGCCGCCACCGTCCTGTCGCTCGCAACCGCCGCCCATGCGGCCGATTTCATCAACGTGCTGACCGGCGGCACCTCGGGCGTGTACTACCCGATGGGCGTGGCGCTGTCGCAAATTTATGGCAAGGCGATTCCCGGGGCCAAGAGCTCGGTGCAGGCCACCAAGGCCAGCGCGGAAAACCTGAATTTGCTTCAGGCCGGCCGCGGCGAACTTGGCTTTACGCTCGGCGACTCACTCTCGGACGCATGGAAGGGCGACGAGGAAGCCGGCTTCAAGACACCGCTGAAGAAGCTGCGCGGTGTCGCCGCGATCTATCCAAACTACATCCAGATCGTCGCCGCCGCCGACTCGGGCATCAAGACCCTGGCCGACCTCAAGGGCAAGCGTCTGGCCGTCGGCGCGCCGAAGAGCGGCACCGAGCTCAATGCTCGTGCCATCCTCAAGGGCGCCGGCCTGACCTACAAGGATCTGGGCAGAGTCGAGTACCTGCCCTTCGGCGAATCCGTCGAGTTGATGAAAAACCGCCAGCTCGATGCGACGCTGATTTCTGCCGGCTTGGGTGTCGCGGCGGTGCGCGATCTTTCGGTCGCCGTGAAGATCATGCTGATACCGGTGCCCGCCGATGTGGTTGGCAAGATCGGCGATCCGGCCTATCAAACAGTAGTGATTCCTGCAAAGACCTACGAGGGCCAGACGACGGACGTGCAGACCGCGGCGATCCAGAACTTCCTTGTGACACACGAGGGCGTGCCCACCGACACCATCTACAAGATGACCAAGTCAATGTGGGAAAACGTCGATCAGCTCTATGCTGCCCATGCCGCCGCCAAGGCGATGAAGAAGGAAAACGCAGCGAAGGGCATGCCCTTGCCGCTGCATCCGGGCGCAGAGAAGTACTACAAAGAAATCGGTTTGCTGAAGTAGGGGCGGGCCATGACCAGCGCCGTCAATCTTGATCACGGCGCGGCCGAGGAGTTTTCCGAGCACGGCACCCAGCGCAAACTGGGCGGCCTTTCGCTGAAAATTCTCACCGCCGCCGCACTGACTTTTTCCACTTACCAGCTTGTGGTCGCGGGGTTTCACCCACTCTCCAGCCTGGTCATTCGCTCGCTGCATGTCGGCTTTCTGGTGGCGATTACTTTCATTCTCTACCCGGCCTTCAAACACGGCACGCGTTTGTCGCGAGTCCCGGCGACGGACTGGGTGCTGGCCGCCGGCGGCTTTGCCATGGCCTTCTACCACTGGGTATTCGAAGCCGAGCTGATCCAGCGTTCGGGCGACCCGACCAGCATCGATTTGGTGGTCGGTACCGCCATGGTCCTGCTGGTGTTCGAGGCAGCACGGCGCATTCTCGGCCTGGCGCTGCCGCTGGTTTGTGGCAGCTTCCTGCTCTACGGCTTCTTCGGCCAGTACCTACCGGAAGCCATCGCCCACCGCGGCTACGGCTTCGACCAGATCATCGGTCAACTGTTTCTCGGCACCGAAGGCATCTTCGGCATTCCGACGCTGGTCTCGGCGACCTACATTTTTCTGTTCATCCTGTTCGGCTCGTTTCTCGAGCACGCGGGAATGATCCAGCTCTTCAACTCGCTGGCCCTGGGTCTCGTCGGCCATGCGCAGGGTGGCCCGGCCAAGGTGGCGGTGTTTTCCAGCGGCATGATGGGTACGATTTCCGGTTCTGGCGTGGCCAACGTCCTCACCGTTGGCCAGTTCACAATTCCGCTGATGAAGCGCTTCGGCTACAGTTCGATCTTCGCCGGAGCGGTCGAGGCCACGGCCTCGATGGGAGGCCAGATCATGCCGCCGGTGATGGGCGCGGTTGCCTTCATCATGGCCGAGACGCTCAACGTACCTTATGCCGATATCGTGAAAGCCGCCGTGATCCCGGCCTTCCTCTACTACTTCACCGCGTTCTGGATGGTCCATCTGGAAGCCGGTCGCATGAAGCTGATGGGGCTGCCCAAGGATCAGTGCCCGAATCCGTGGAAGGCACTGAAGGACAACTGGTATCTGGTGCTGCCCTTGGCGGGGCTGGTGTGGATGCTGTTTCACGGCTTCACGCCGATGTTCGCCGGCATGGTCGGGCTGGCGCTAACCGCCATTCTGATTCTCGGCGCGGCGATTGCGGCGCGCATTTCGGTAACCGCCTTCCGCTACGTGTTCTGGCTGGCCATCGGTCTGGCCTCTTCGCTGTTCGTCGAATACGGCATCTATCCGGTGCTGGCCATCATCACCGCCCTGGTGGCCCAGTGCTTCGCCATCAAGGGCGGCATGAAGACCCTGCACACCATGAAGATGAGCCTGGTGGATGGCGCCAAGCAAGCGCTTGCGGTCGGCGTTGCCTGCGCCATCGTCGGCGTCATCATCGGCGTGTTGACATTGACCGGCGCGGCATCGTCTTTCGCCGGCTTCATCCTCGAGATCGGCGAAAAGAGTCTGTTCGCCTCGCTGGTACTGACCATGGTGGTCTGCCTAATCCTCGGCATGGGCATCCCCACCATTCCCAACTACATCATCACCAGTTCCATCGCCGCGCCCGCGCTGCTGAAGCTCGGCGTGCCACTGATCGTCAGCCACATGTTCGTCTTCTACTTCGGCATCATGGCCGACCTGACGCCACCCGTGGCGCTGGCCGCGTTCGCCGCAGCTTCGATAGCCAAGGCTTCGCCGATGAAGATCGGCTTCAAGGCAACACAAATCGCCATTGCTGGTTTCGTGGTGCCCTACATGGCGATTTACGACCCCGCGCTGATGCTGCAGGGCGAAGCCGGATGGCTGGCGGTGGTCTACATCGTGTTCAAGGCGATACTGGCCATCGTGTTGTGGGGCATGGCGGCGATTGGCTATCTGTGGACTCCGCTCAAGTGGCTTGAGCGCGGTTTTGTCGCCGTCGCATCGGTGATGCTGGTCGCCGCCATTCCGCTGACCGACGAAATAGGCTTCGCCATGGCCGCCGTCTTTTTCATCTGGCATCGCTGGCAATCCCGCCGCACTCCCGTGACCACATGAGCCTCTGCCTCGCGGCGGGCGCGGTCAGCGCCGTGCTCGCCAACAACGCATTCACCCTCGCCTGGATGCACTCGATAGAGAAAGTCCGCTGGGAGGAAGACTGGCATATCGAAGGCACTGCGCTGGTCATCAGTGAAGCGCGCATTCGCGGCAGCGGCGCCGGCATGGAACCTCCGCCAGGCGCGGCGTTCAAGAATGGCGTCTGGCATTACCGGCCGGCGCTTTCGCCGCAGAGCGTGCTGCGCCTCACCCATTCGCCCCACACGACCGGCTACGAGTTGTGCGTCGATGGCCGTTGCCGACCGCTTGCAGATCATCTGCCGGGGATCGACAATAACGCCGTGATCGAAATCAGGGAATGCCCGCCATGAAACCCTATTCCGCCGTCCTGTCCGCACCGGAATTCAGCATCGGCATCTGCTGCAATGTGGACGAGATCACCGAGATCTCCTACCTCGAACCGCAGCCGGAAGTCGCACCAAAGACCCCGCTGGCGAAGGAAGCCGTGCGCCAGTTGCGCGCCTGGCTGAAGGACCCACGCTTCGAATTCGGCCTGCCGCTGGCGCCTGCAGGCACGCATTTCCAGCGCAAGGTCTGGGAGCAGATAGCCTCCATCCCGGCCGGACGGACCATGAGCTACGGCGAAGTCGCCGCCGCCATTCACAGCGGCCCGCGCGCGGTGGGCAATGCCTGCGGCGCCAACCCCTATCCGATCGTCGTGCCCTGTCACCGCGTCGTTGGGGCGAACCATGGCCTCGGCGGTTTCGCGCGCCAGCGCGGCGGCTTCCTGCTCGACATCAAGAAGTGGCTGCTGCTGCACGAACACGCAGAGCCTTCCCCCCAGCCCCCTTCCCGCGGAAGGGGGTGACGGATGTTCGCTGCGCTCCCAGAGCACGATTGCCTTGCCTTGGGACGGCCCGGCGGCAAGGCATGACTGACGCCGCGCTGATCGACGAATTCATCGACGCGCTGTGGCTCGCTGACGGACTCTCGAAGAACACGCTGGCGAGTTACCGCAGCGATCTGACGCTGTTTGCCGGCTGGCTGGCGCCGCGTCACGAGTCGATAGCCGCAGCCTCCGAGGCGGCGATCAACGCCTATCTCGCGCACTTGAACGCCCGCCCCGGCGGCATCAAGTCGACCAGCCAGCGGCGGCTGATGGCGACGCTGCGGCGATGCTACCGCTGGCTGCTGGATCAGGGCCGGCTACAGGCCGATCCGCTGCTGAACATCGACAAGCCCGGCACCATCCAGCGCTTTCCCAAGACCCTGTCGGAGAAGCAGGTGGAAGACCTGCTCAACGCACCGGACGTGACCACTCCGCTCGGCCTGCGCGATCGGGCCATGTTCGAGCTGCTCTATGCCACGGGCTTGCGCGTTTCCGAGCTGGTCGGCGTGCGCCTGTTCGAGGTCAGTCTCAATGACAACGTGGTGCGCGTGATGGGCAAGGGCTCGAAGGAAAGGCTGGTGCCGCTGGGACAAATCGCTGCCGAATGGCTGCAGCGCTACATTACCGGTGCGCGCAGCGAGCTGCTCAAACAGCACGTATCCGACGCCGTGTTCGTCACCACGCGCGGCAGCGGCATGACGCGGCAGATGTTCTGGATGCTGGTCAAGAAATACGCGGTGCGTGTCGGCATAACCCGGGAGCGCATCTCACCCCATGTGCTGCGTCATGCCTTCGCCACCCATCTTCTGAATCACGGTGCCGACCTGCGCGTGGTGCAACTGCTGCTCGGTCACGCCGACATTTCAACGACGCAGGTATATACCCATGTCGCCCGCGAGCGGCTGAAACAACTGCATCGCCTGCACCATCCCCGCGGCTAGCAGGCGTGTCGTTGCAAGGCCTGCAGAATCTCGCCGCTGGCCTTGTCCTGAAGGAAGACCGCCACCCCCAGATCGGCACGCTTCCAGTCGGCCTCCAGCGCAATCTGCTGGCGCAGGGACAAGCGGCCTTCCCGGTCCAGCGCCAGCGGACCAATCAGGCGACGCACCACGTAATCGTGATGCAGCGTCTTGCCGGCGTTCTCTCCGGCACGCACCTGCGACTCCAGATTGTTTTCATACACCGCGAGCCAGGCCTCGACCCCTGCATTCGCCGCGGAAATCTCGCCATTCAGCGCCAGCAGCCCATTCGTCGACACCCCAAGTTCGAGCACGATACGCAGGCCGGGGGCTGTTGCCCCGATACCATCAAGTGGACTGCCCGCACTGCGCCAATCGCGCCCGTTGCGCAGGAACTGCGGCGTATACACCAGGCGTGAGCGGGCAAGGCCCGCCATCGCCTGCTGCCGCTGGGTGTACCGGGCGCTGCCAAAACGATCAACCCACCCCAGCCGATCCCAGTAGTCGACATGGAAGGCCAGCGGCACGACACGGCCTGCGTAGTCGACTTGCGCCTTGAACTGCGACAGTCTGCGATCGGCCGGCGGGCAACTGTCGCAGCCTTCCGAGGTGTAAAGCTCGAGCAGCACGGCGCGCTGTGCGCCGCTGCTCGCAGCGCAAGCCGCCGCGGCGAAGATCTCTGTGCTCATCGCCGGGAAAAAGCAGGCGAGCGTCAGGCAGGCGAATCGACCAGCATTCATGGCACAGCTCCAAAAAAGACGGCGCCCGATAGCGTCCATTGATTGGACGCGGAAAATCCGAATTCCTTACACACAGCAGCCGGTCCCGACGGACGAGGGGTAGAATAAATCCCATGAGACACGATACCCAAGCCCCCGAAACCCCCGCGACCAAGTTCCTCCACAAACACGGCATCGCCCATTCCAACCATCTTTACGAGTACGAGGAACATGGCGGCACCAACGTGTCCGCCCGCGAACTCAACGTCGCAGAACATGCGGTGGTCAAGACGCTGGTGATGGAAGACGAAAACGCAAAGCCCCTGATCGTCCTGATGCACGGCGATCGCAAGGTGTCCACCAAGGAGTTGGCGCGCCAGATCGGGGTCAAGAAGGTCAGCCCCTGCAAACCCGAGGACGCGTTGCGCCATACCGGCTACATGGTCGGCGGCTGCTCCCCGTTCGGCACCAAAAAGCCGCTGCCGGTGCATCTGGAAAAATCCATTCTCGATCTGCCGCTGATCTACATCAACGGCGGCAAACGGGGCTATCTGGTCGGCGTGCATCCGCACGACATCCTGCGCGTGCTGCAGCCGAAGATCGTCGAATGCGGACTGGCCGATTGAAACCAGTCCGCTTGAAGTAGCCCCCACCGCGGAGGCGTGCTAGCTCAGGCTCGATCCGCGCGGGATCGCTCGATCTGCACGCCGACCCGCCGCACGCCCTTCATGATGCCCATCTTGGCGATGCTGATCTTGACCCAGGGCGCACCGAACTCGTTCAGCAGCAGCCCAATCACGTATTCGCCTAGCGTCTCCAGCAGGTTGAAGTGTCGCACCGCCAGTTCGGCGCGAATGCGATCGATCACCGCGTCGTAACGAATCGTCTTGTCGATGTCGTCGTCCTGTGCCGCCTCGTCCGGCACGCCGAAGGTCAGGTTGATCTCCAGCGTCTGCGGGGCGGCCTTCTCACGTTCGAAAATTCCGACATGCGCGTCGACCCGCATGTCGTCAATGAAAATGAAGTCCACGTGGCGTCCCCAGTTTAAAATCGCTCCATTCTAGGGAATCCGCAATGAACCTGCTTGTTTCTGCTGTCCTTGGCTATCTCCTCGGCTCCGTGCCCTTCGCCGTGATCGTCTCGCGCGCCTTTCGCCTGGCCGATCCACGCAGTTTCGGCTCGGGCAATCCAGGCGCCACCAATGTGCTGCGCAGCGGCAACAAGGCCGCGGCCTTGTTGACACTGATCGGCGACGCAGCCAAGGGTTGGCTCGCCATGTTCATTGCCGCACGAGTTGGCGCCGGCGAAGCCGCGACGGCGGTAGCGGGCCTGGCGGCGTTCGTCGGACATGTCTTTCCCTGCACTCTCCGCTTCCGCGGTGGCAAGGGGGTGGCGACCGCACTGGGCGTGCTGCTCGGTTTCTCCGGCGCGGCGGGCGGAATCACGGCGGTCGTCTGGCTGACGGTTCTCGCCATCACGCGCTATTCCTCACTGGCGGCGCCGGCGGCAGCGACGGCCGCGCCCGTCCTCACCTGGTGGCTGCTCGGAAAACCCGAAATCACCTTGGCCGTGGGGCTGATGTGTGCGGTGCTGATCTACCGCCACAAGAGCAACATCCGCAAGCTGCTCGCCGGCACCGAAGGCCGGCTCGGCGGCAGGAAACAGACCGGGGACCTCAATCCGCCTTGAAGCGCGGCTCAGCGCCGGGCTGTAGTTATCAGCGCCGCAGTGCGCAGATGCGGGATGTAGGCGCGATCAACAACGCCTATGTGATCGACCAGCCACTTGGTCAGCCAATCGGTCATTTCATTGCTGACGTCGTCACGAATCGAATGCTTCTTGATTTCAGCCAGATCCGCAGAGAACGCCCTGTGAGCAGCGATGTGCGCATCCAGGTCGGGAAATCCGTGCATGCGCATCAGAGCCTCTTCGACGGCGAAGTGGATATTGGCAAAATTGGTCAGCTCGACGAGTGCGAAATGCACGGCCGACCATTTCTCGTCTGAAGTAACGGCCTGTTCAAGGCGCGCCACAACATCGAACAGAACCTGGTGCTGCTGGTCGATCTCGTGAATTCCGGTAAGTAGATTATCCGTCCAGCCCATCGGAGGCTCCGAAGTTGTTTGCGTGCCGATGAAATCCATTTTAACCGGGATTTCTGGCTCGCTTGAAGATCGCAGGACAGGAATCTATCGCAAGTTGCCGCTTATAATTGTGGCCTGCGGCAAAACGCACTTCGCTTATTTCTATCCAGGAAACTCTCCCATGGATGATTTGGACTTTTCAGGCAAATCCGGTGCGCCGGTTCGGACGCCACCGGCAAACACGAGCGCAGCAGGCGAACCGGCTTCCCTCTACGACCCCAAGCTGGCTCTTGGATTTTTTCGCGTCGCAGGAACACAGGAGCAGTTCCCGGCCGGCAAGCAGATTTTTGTCGAAGACGAGAAGTCGGGAGGATTTTTCTCCAAGGGCGCCCGCATTTATCTGTTGCTCGAAGGCGAAGTTGCCCTGACGCTCAAGGGCAAGCCGCTGGAACTGGTCTTGCCTGGCGAGATATTTGGCGAAATGGCGGCCATCGCCGACATTCCCAGAAGCGCGACGGCGACGGCCCGCAAGAATTGCCGGGTACTGTCGCTCGATGAAAAAGCTTTCCTCCATTCACTGCAGCAAATGCCCGAATTTGCGCTGATGCTGATGAGCATCATGGCCCAGCGCTTGCGGCGTAGCGTCGCGAAGCTCGGTGAAGCAAAGAAGACTTCGGTTGCGGCACTGGTGCACAAAGGTACGCTGGACAAGAAGATGCTGGCAGACTTGCAGCGCGAACTTGGCGACCCCTCGCCGACCATCGCTCAGGCCGGCACCAATGTTGTCACCCAGGGCGCGCTGGGCGCCTGCATGTTCATCGTGATTCAGGGCCGCATTGCGATATCGGTTGATCGCCTGTTGATCGAATATGTCGAGCCGGGAGGGGTTTTCGGCGAAATGGCACTGGTCGATCGTTCCGGTCGTTCCGCTACCGCCACGGCCGAAACGGAGAGCGCCTGGCTACTGGTCTCCCGCCAGGACTTTCTGTCGATGATCAAGTCGAAGCCGGCATTCGGCATTGCGCTCCTGCGCTCGATGAGCGAACGCGTCCAGCATATTGCCAATCTGCTGCGCGACGGATCTCCTTGACCGCTATCGGGTCCGGCGTTCAGGAAAGCTGATCCAGCGGCCAGCGCGGACGAACCACGAAAGCGCCCTGACCAGACCTTGGCACGTCGCCCTGCAGTAAACGTTGCGCACCGCAAAAAGCGATCATCGCGCCGTTGTCAGTACATAGCTCCAGCGCGGGATAAAACACCCGCCCGCCGATCTTCGCCATGGCCTGATCCAGCCGCTGACGAAGCCTTCGATTGGCGCCGACTCCGCCCGCCACCACCAGCGACGAGAGTCGGTGCCGGCGACACGCCTCAACAGCCTTTGCCGCCAGCACTTCGGTCACCGCTTCCTGGAATTCCGCGGCAAGGTCGGCCTTGTCGGCCTCCGTCAGATCCCTCGCACGGGCAGCAGTCAGCACCGCCGTTTTCAGGCCGGAAAAACTGAATGACAAATCACCGCTATTCAGCATCGGCCGCGGCAACTTGTAGCGGCCCGGCTGGCCGCTTTCGGCCACCTTCGCCAGGGCCGGCCCGCCGGGGTAACCCAGGCCGAGCAGCTTGGCGGTCTTGTCGAAAGCCTCGCCCGCCGCGTCGTCCAGCGACTCGCCGAGCATTTCGTAAGCGCCGACGCGGGTCACGCGCATCAACTGCGTATGTCCGCCGGATACCAGCAGCGCGATGAACGGGAAGGCCGGTGCATCGTCGGCCAGCAGGGGGGAGAGCAGATGGCCTTCGAGGTGGTGCACCGGCAGCGCCGGCACATCGAGCGCCAGGGCCAGCGCCTCGGCAAAACTGGCGCCGACCAGCAGGGCTCCGGCCAGTCCCGGCCCCGCCGTGTAGGCGATCGCGTCGATGTCGTGGCGCGTGCATCCGGCTTCTGCCAGCACGCGTTCCAGCAGCGGAATCAGGCGCCGGATATGGTCGCGCGAGGCCAGTTCCGGCACCACGCCGCCGTAGGCTTCGTGCATCGCCACCTGGGTATGCACGGCATGGCCGAGCAGGCCGTGCTCGGTGTCGTAGAGGGCAACGCCGGTTTCGTCGCAGGAGGATTCGATGCCGAGCACTTTCATGGGCGGCATTCTACCGGCTGACTATAATCGGCCGGAGCTGCACCGCCGAGAGTCGGTGCTGGCGACGCCCCGAAGGTAGTCCCCTGGTGGGACACGGCGAACCGGACGCGCAGCGAAGAAGAAATGAAGATACTGCTTTTGTGTCACGACCTGACCACGCGACTGCGCCTGACCCACGTCTGGTCGGCCGCCGGCGCGACGATGCTGACGAAGACCAGCAGCGAGACGCCCGACTGCATCGTCATCGACCTGGGCCGACGCGATGCACTGGCTGAAATTATCCGGCTGCGGGCGCTGCATCCGGAGGTGGACATCGTCACCTGTGCCGCGACTTTCGACGGCATTGCGGTGGAAGCCGCGAAGGCGGCCGGCGCGACCGATTTCGCCGCGCGCAGCTTCGTCGGCCAGCGCGTCGCGCGCCGCCTCAAACTCGCAGGCTGAAGATGCACCTGCTGGTCGATATCTCGGCCCACGGTCTGGGTCATCTGGCGCAGACCGCGCCGGTGCTCGATGCCCTTCATGCGCTCGTGCCGACGCTTCGGCTGACAGTGCGCAGCGCGATTCCGCGCGAGATCCTGGAGCGCCGCCTTGCCGCTGACTTTGTACATGTGCCTGAAGCGCGCGACTTCGGCTTTGCCATGTACAACGCGGTGGATATCGACCTGGTCGCCAGCGCGCAACGCTATCGGGAGTTTCACGCCCACTGGCCGCAGCGGGTCGCGGCCGAGGTGGACTGGCTGCGGCGACACGAAATCGATGCGGTGCTGAGCAATGTTGCCTACCTGCCGCTCGCCGCCGCTGCCGAGGCCGGCATTGCCGGCGCCGGTCTGTGCTCGCTGAACTGGGCGGACCTGTTTGCCCATTATTTCCACTCCGAGCCGTGGGCTGCGGAAATTCATGCCCAGATACGGGTGGCCTACAACGCGGCCACGGGATTTCTGCGTGTCACGCCGGGGCTGCCGATGGCGGACCTGCGGCATCGGCACGATACTGCTCCGATTGCCCGCATCGGTCGCCGCGATCGCGTACGTGTAGCGCAGCGCCTGGGTCTGAACGAAAGCGAGCGCTGGCTTTTGTTGGCCATGGGCGGCATTGGGTTTCGTCTGCCGCTGGAAGACTGGCCGCAGACACCCGGCTTGAACTGGCTGGTGCCCAGCGAATGGAAGCTACAGCGCAACGACGTGCGCACTTTTGACGTGGCCGACCTGGATTTCAGCGACGTATTCGCCAGTGTCGACGCGGTGGTGACCAAGCCCGGCTACGGCACCTTCGTCGAGGCAGCCTGCAGCGGCATCCCGCTGCTGTATCTGCAACGCGACGACTGGCCGGAAACGCCCCACCTCGCAACCTGGCTCGCCGAAAATGCCCGCGCTCAAGTGCTGACGCGGGAGCAATTGATGGCCGGCGACCTGGACGAGGTGCTGCAGGGGTTATGGCGAGCGCCGGCACCCGCCGTTCCGGCGGCAATTGACATCAATGGCAAAGCGTTTAGAATGCGCGCCTTTCCCGCCTCTCCAGGATAATTGCAATGCCGGGTATTCGCCTCAAGGAAAACGAGCCGTTTGAAGTCGCGATCCGCCGCTTCAAGCGCGCCATCGAAAAGACTGGTCTGCTTACCGAACTGCGTGCACGCGAGTTCTACGAGAAGCCCACGACCGAGCGCAAGCGCAAGGCCGCCGCCGCTGTCAAGCGCCATCACAAGCGCATTCGCAGCCAGCTTCTGCCGCCAAAGATGTATTGAGCCAGCCCTGGTTCGGCTGTTCCGGGCGAACCTTGGTTGTACCGCTTGATCAGGGAACCCGCCGTGAGGCGGTAAAAACCGCCGGAAGGCGGTTTTTGTGTTTTTGCAAAGGATGATCTGATGAGCCTCGAAACGCGTATCGACGACGACTGGAAAGCCGCCATGAAGGCCGGCGAGCGTGCCAAGAAGGACGCCCTGAGCCTGCTGCGCGCCGCCATCAAGCAGAAACGGGTCGACGAGAAAGTGGAAATCGACGACGCTGCAGTGATTGCAGTGATCGAGAAAATGCTCAAGCAGCGCAAGGACTCCATCACCCAGTTCGAAGCTGCCAAGCGCCAGGATCTGGCCGATGTCGAAAAGTTTGAATCCTCCGTGCTCGTTGCCTATATGCCGCAGGGCCTCGGTGCCGCCGAAGTCGAGGCGATTGTCATGGCCGCCATCGCCACCTCAGGCGCCAAGGCACCCGCCGACATGGGCAAGGTGATCGCGCTGGTCAAGCCCCAGGTGGCCGGCCGCGCCGACATGGGCGAAGTCTCGAAGCTGGTCAAGGCGAAATTGTCCGGCGCATAATGCTCCGGTGATCCCAGAAAGCTTCGTTCAGGAACTGCTTGCCCGCATCGACATCGTCGATGTGGTCGAACGCTACGTCCCGCTGAAGAAGGCCGGCGCCAACTACAGCGCCTGTTGCCCCTTCCATTCAGAGAAAACCCCGTCCTTCACTGTCAGCCCATCCAAGCAGTTCTATCACTGCTTCGGCTGCGGCGCGCATGGCAGCGCCATCGGCTTCCTGATGCAGCATGCCGGCATCGGCTTCATCGAGGCTGTGGAGGACCTGGCCTCGTCGGCCGGCCTGCAGGTGCCGCACGAGGAACGCAACCGGGCCGAGCGGGCGAAGAAGGCGCCGCTGACCGAACTCATGGCGCGCGCCATGATCTTCTACCGCGAGCAGCTGAAGGCTTCGCCGAAGGCCGTCGATTACCTCAAGGGCCGCGGCCTGACCGGTGAAATCGCCGCAAAATTCGCGCTCGGCTACGCGCCCGATGGCTGGCAGGGCCTGCAGCAGGTCTTCTCCGATTACAACGACCCGGCGCTGGTCGAATGCGGCCTGGTCATCGTTAATGAGCAGGGGCGCCGCTACGACCGCTTCCGCGACCGGGTGATGTTTCCCATCCTCGACCAGCGCGGCAACGTGATCGGCTTCGGCGGCCGGGTGATCGGCGAAGGCGAGCCGAAGTACCTGAACTCGCCCGAAACGCCGCTGTTCGAGAAGGGACGCGAACTCTACGGGCTCTCGCAGGCGCGCAAGGCGATCCAGGAAGAAGACACGGTCCTGGTGGTCGAGGGCTACATGGACGTGGTCGGACTGGTCCAAAGCGGCGTCGAGAACGTGGTCGCCACCCTGGGCACCGCGGCCACCGACGCCAACGTGCAAAAGCTGCTGAAACAGGCCAGTCGCGTAGTGTTCTGCTTTGACCGCGACAGTGCAGGCGATCGCGCGGCCTGGCGCGCCATGGAAGTGAGTCTGGGCCACCTGGCCGACAACAAGATTGTTGAAATCCTGCAGATGCCGGGCAACCAGGATCCGGACGAGTTCATCCGCGAGCATGGCAAGGAGGCCTTCGTCCGGCAGACCCGAAGCGCAACCCGCCTGAGCGAATTTCTCCTGCGCGAACTGGTCAAGCAGACCAATCCCAATACCGCCGAGGGTCGCGCCATGCTGGTGCACGCGGCGAAACCCCTGTTGCAGAAAATGACAGCGCCGATACTGCGGGTTCAGCTGACCAAGGAAATCGCCCATCGCGCACAAGTCTCGCAGGCTGAAGTCGAAGCCCAGTGCAGCCTCAAGCCCCTGGCTCGCAGCCGCTACGCCCCGGCGCAGATGAAGCAGCGCCCGGTGCCCTCCTCCGTCGAATACAAGCTGCTGCAAATCGTGCTGCACAAGCCGGAATGGGCGGCGCGTCTGCCGCTGGACCTGGTCGATCGCGAACGTGTGGAGGGCGAGGCGCTGAATGCGATCGCCGATGCCATTGATCACGGCGAGTTGCCGGCCGGGGGCTTCGGCATGCTGCTGGAGTTCTTCCGCGACACTCCGCACGAAGCGCTGATTGCCGCCATCGCCGCAAACATGGTGGAAGAGGTGGATCTCGGTGCCCTCGAAGGCGTGTTCAACGATTCCATCGTGCGCCTGCGCCACACGGCACTCACTGCCGAGATCGAGCAGCTAACCGCCCGCGCCCGGCAGGGCTTGAGTCCGCAAGAGCGGCAACGACTGGCCGAACTGCTGGCGAAGAAACGTCCCGGCGCCCCCTCGACGACGGGCACCCCGATCTGATATACTTAATGGTTCCCCAGCGCTTTCACGGCGCGCTGAGTCGGCCTGCCCGCGTAGATCGCGGCGTTTCCATGCCCGACGGTGCCGCGCCGCAATCGCGTTCCAGCCGAGGATAGTCATGCCGAAGGAAATCGCGAAGCAGAGCAAGTCGAAGGCCGCCGCCAAACCGGTCGCGAAGAAACCTGCGCCGAAAAAAGCGGCGCCTGCCAAAAAAACTGTCACCGCCAAGGCGCCGACCAAGGCCGCTCCTGCCAAGACACCCGCCAAGGCAACTCCTGCCAAGGCGCCCGCCAAGGCGGCGCCCACCAAGGCGCCGGCAAAGACTGCTGCTGCCAAACCTGCGAAACCTGCCGTGCCGCCCGCTGCAGCGGTCGCCCCGGCGCCGGTCGCGATCCAACCGGCAGCCCAGCCGGTAGCCGCCAAGTCAGTCGCCAAGGCCATCGCGGAGTCGCGCGGCCGCAAGGGCAGGGAAAAGCTGATCGCCCCCGAAGCGACGCCGGTCGACATGGACACCAAGCGCACGCGACTGAAAAACCTGATCGCGCTGGGCAAGGAACGCGGCTACCTGACCTACGCCGAGATCAACGACCATCTGCCCGACGATCTGGTGGATGCGGAGCAGATCGAATCGATCATCTCCACTTTCAACGACATGAGCATTCAGGTATTCGACGAAGCGCCTGCCGTCGATGACCTGCTGCTCAACGAGTCTGCGCCGGCGCCCGTCGATACGGCTGAAGTCGAGGAAGAAGCCGAACAGGCGCTGTCTACCGTCGATTCGGAATTCGGCCGCACTACCGACCCGGTACGCATGTACATGCGTGAAATGGGCTCGGTCGAACTCCTCACCCGCGAGGGCGAAATCGAAATCGCCAAGCGCATCGAGGATGGCTTGAAGCACATGATCATGGCGATTTCGGCCTGCCCCACGACAATCGCCGAGATGCTGGAAACAGCCGGCAAGGTCGCCCGCGATGAAATGCGCATCGACGAACTGGTCGATGGCCTGATCGATCCGAACGCCTCCGGCGAGGACATCGAGGCACTGGCCGAAGACGAAGAGCTGGAAGTCGAAGAAGATACCGAGGATGATGAGGACGATGGCGCCGCGCGGATTTCCGCATCGCTGCTGCAACTCAAGCAGGACGCCCTCGAGCGTTTCTCTGTAATCCATGCCCTGTTCGCCCGGCTTCAGCCGACGCTGGCGAAGAAAGGCTCGCAGGACAAGGGCTATCTGCGTTTGCAAAGGCAGATTTCCGACGAACTGATGAACATCCGCTTTACCGCGAAGTCGATCGAGCGCCTGTGCGATTCGGTACGCGGCATGGTCGAATCGGTTCGTAGCCACGAACGCAAGATCCTGCATCTCTGCGTCGACAAGGCGCACATGCCGCGCGCCCAGTTCATCAAGACCTTTCCCGGCCACGAGACCGACATGGAATGGCTCAAGCACGAAGTGCAGTCGGGCAAGCCCTATTGCTCGCAGCTGATGCGTGCCGCGCCGAACATCCTCGAAGAGCAGCAGCGCCTGATCGACCTGCAAAACCGCATCGGCATTCCGCTCAAGGAACTCAAGGACATCAACAAGCAGATGTCCACCGGCGAGGCCAAGGCCCGTCGCGCCAAGCGCGAAATGACCGAAGCCAACCTGCGTCTGGTGATCTCGATCGCCAAGAAGTACACCAACCGCGGCCTGCAGTTCCTCGACCTGATCCAGGAAGGCAACATCGGCCTGATGAAGGCGGTAGACAAGTTCGAATACCGCCGTGGCTACAAGTTCTCGACCTACGCCACATGGTGGATTCGCCAGGCGATTACGCGCTCGATTGCCGACCAGGCACGCACCATCCGCATTCCGGTGCACATGATCGAGACCATCAACAAGATGAATCGCATCAGTCGCCAGATCCTGCAGGAAACCGGGCTCGAGCCCGATCCGGCGACGCTGGCGGTGAAAATGGAAATGCCCGAGGAGAAGATCCGCAAGATCCTCAAGATTTCCAAGGAACCGATATCGATGGAAACGCCGATCGGCGACGACGACGATTCCCATCTCGGAGATTTCATCGAGGATCATGCCACGCTGTCGCCTGGCGACGCGGCGCTGTTTGCAAGCTTGCGCGAGGTCACCAAGGAAGTGCTGGACAGCCTCACGCCGCGCGAAGCCAAGGTGCTGCGCATGCGCTTCGGTATCGAAATGAACACCGATCACACGCTGGAAGAAGTCGGCAAGCAGTTCGATGTGACCCGCGAACGCATCCGCCAGATCGAAGCCAAGGCATTGCGCAAGCTGCGTCACCCGACCCGCTCGGAAAAACTTCGCAGCTTCCTCGATTCCGAAACCTGATTGCGCAGTACCAGCGGCTCATGCAACGCGAGCCGTTGCAGTTCCACGAAGGGCCTGTAGCTCAATGGTTAGAGCAGAGGACTCATAATCCTTTGGTTGCGAGTTCGAGTCTCGCTGGGCCCACCAGTACTTCAGGTGGTTGGCAGAAAGTGACGAGGGGTCGCCCTCCTGTGTTTTGGATGGCAGGCACTTGGTAGGCTGTTTTGATGAATGAAGGGGTGGATTCCATGTTTTCACCTTCACGCGGAGCACTTGATATGCAAGAAATCATGCAATACCTCAAAGACAACGGTCAGCGCTTCGACTCGGAAATTGCTGCCGCAACGGGGATCTCGCTGGCGAAAGTGCGCCGTTCGATTTCCGATCTGTCTGCACGCGGCGAAATTTCCAAGTGCAGCGTGACTCGCTTCAACACCGACGGCCAGAAAATCGAAGCCGTGCTGTGCCGGGTGGCGGGATACATTCCGCCCAAGAGCCCCGGCCGGAAACCCGGCGCGTCGAGCTGAACAACCGGCAGCATCCCTGAACCGGGGCATCCCCATCCCCAGGTTCCGGGGACTCACGTCATGCCCTTTGCTCCTCGCCACCTGCTCGCCGTCCTGGCCATCGCATTCCTGCCCGGCTGCGCGCTTCTGGGCGAGAAGCCGCCACCCCCGCCGGCACCGGTGCCGGTCAAGATCGGCCTTGCACTCGGCGGTGGCGCAGCGCGTGGCTTCGCCCATATCGGCGTAATCAAGGCGCTCGAAGCACAGGGCATCGTGCCCGATATCATTGTCGGCACCAGCGCCGGCGCCGTAGTCGGCGCACTCTATGCCTCCGGGCTTTCCGGGTTCGAATTGCAGAAGATCGCGCTCGACATGGACACGGGCCAGATCGGCGACTGGTCCCTGCCGGATCGCGGCGTGTTCAAGGGCGAAGCGCTGCAGAACTTTGTCAACGGCGCCGTGGCCAACCGGCCCCTGGAAAAACTGCCGCGCAGCTTTTCCGTGGTCGCCACGGATTTGAAGAGCGGCGAATCCGTCCTCTTTCGCACCGGCAACACCGGTATGGCGGTGCGCGCCTCGTCCGCCGTACCCGGCGTGTTCCAGCCGGTGAGCATCAACGGCCACGAATATGTCGATGGCGGCCTGGTCAGCCCGATACCGGTGCGGGCTGCGCGCAGCCTCGGCGCCAACTTCGTGATCGCGGTGGACATCTCCGTCAATCCGCGCGATGCACGCACCTCGAGCACGCTCGACGTGCTGCTGCAAACTTTTGCCATCATGGGACGATCGATCAGCCGCCATGAAACGACCGAGGCGGATATCGTTATTCGCCCGGTCACCATCGAGTTGCCCGCCACCGATTTCGCCGGCCGCCACCGCGCCGTACTCGAAGGCGAAAAAGCCGCCGCTGCGGCCATGGCGGAAATCAAGGATCGACTCGCGCGGCTGCGCAGCAAGTCCATCACGGAAGCGCGCTGAGCCCCGGTTCCCGGGTGTAGTGGTTCAGCGCCCCGGCTTCGCCGCCAGCGGCATCATGCGATCGACCGCCTTGACCAGAATGCGATAAGTGTCGCGATCGAAGGCGGGCGGCTTGGCCTCCAGCAGGTCGTAAAGGTCCGCTTCGCTGCGCGCCGTGCCAAGATGGCGCCAGTGATCGATCAGGTGCACCTCGTCGCCCTCCCTGAACCATGCTGGCCCCGCGAAGGGCCACGGGGCCAGCCGCTGGTGGCTCAGCGCCACCATCAGGCGCGCGCTGTGGAAAGACACCGGCTCCTTGCCGACGCAGGCCCCCCGGCATTGCTGCAACTGGTGCGCAAAGCAGGGCTTGCCCGGCTTGACCTTCTCCAGCCCGAGCAACGCGTGACAGAGGCCGTGCTCCTTCGCCAGCTCGGTCAGGCTTTTCTTCGCATCCCTCGCGCTCTTGGACGGCCCGTATAACTGCTCCTGCTGCCCGAAGTCGAGATCGCTCGCCAGCATCAGCTGCGGCTGCCACTCGCCGGGGCGCACTTCGACGAGTTGCCAGAAACAGACTTCCTCGTTGCGGCGCAGGACTCGATTGTGGATCGGCTGCAATTGCTTGATCAGCGTCGCTTCCTTGAGCAGCGCGCCGATCTCGCCGCCGGTTTCGATGCATTCGATACGCCGCACCTGTTGCGCCAGATTCATTTCCCTGGCCGCCGAGTGATCGGCGGCGAAATGGGCCAACACGCGCTTCTTCAACTCCTTGCTCTTGCCGACGTACAGCGGCAGGTCGTTCTCGCCATAGAACAGGTACACGCCTGCACCTTCCGGCAGATCGTCGATCGCCGCCGGATCGAGGTTGACCGGCAGGCTCGGACGCGCCGTCAGGGCCTTGACAGTTTGCGCCAGCAGTTCCGGCTCCACCTCGGCCTGCAATCGACCCCAGAACTGGTGGATCAGCCGGGCGTCGCCCAAGGCCCGATGCCGGCTGCTCACGGTGAGATCATGGCGCGCTATCAGGCTGTCCAGGTTGTGCTTCGCATGCTGTGGAAACAGCTTGCGCGAGAGCTTCACGGTGCACAAGACCGTGGCGCGAAAGTCATGGCCGGCGCGCTTGAATTCGTTCTTCAGAAAACCATAGTCGAAGCGCGCGTTGTGGGCGATGAAAAGCCGCCCCTCCAGACGCGTCTTGACCTCTTCCGCGACCTCCTCGAACGGCGGCGCGTCGGCCACCATCGCATTCGAAATCCCGGTCAGGCGCTCGATGAAGCCCGAAATCGGGGTGCCCGGGTTGACCAGGCAGGACCACTCGCGCACGCCCTGCTCATCGACCTCGACAATGCCGATTTCGGTGATGCGGTCGGCGGTCGCCGTGGCGCCGGTGGTTTCCAGGTCGACAAAGACCAGGGCGGGAAAAGGCATGGGGTCGGGATAAAGAATGCGAAAGGCGACGGATCATACCCCTCGCCGGCCTGCGATAATTGCCGGCGTGAACACAGGCTTTCCCATCCGCTATGTCGACCCGGTATTCCGCCCGCCCAGCGAGGCGGAATCGCTGATCCTGCCCGTGACCGACGGCTGCTCGTGGAATCAATGCAGCTTCTGCGAGATGTACACCGCGCCGCAGAAGAAATTCCGCGCCCGTGATGCCGCGGAAACGCTGGAAACCCTGCGCCGCTGCGGTGAGCGTTTCGGCAGCGACATCCGCCGCGTGTTCCTCGCCGACGGCGACGCACTGGTCCTGCCGACCCGGCGCCTGCTGGAGATTCTCGGCGCGATTCGCGAACATTTGCCGGCGGTGCGCCGCGTCTCCAGCTACTGCCTGCCGCGCAACCTGAAGAAGAAGTCAGTCGACGAACTGAAAGCCCTGGCCGCCGCGGGCCTCAGCATGGCCTACGTCGGCGCCGAGTCGGGCGACGATGAAGTGCTGGCAAAGGTGCACAAGGGCGAAACCTTCGCCAGTACCTGCGAAGCCCTCGACAAACTGCAGCAAGCCGGCATCAAACGTTCGGTAATGATCCTGAACGGCCTCGGCGGCAGGACGCTGTCGGCACAGCACGCCGCGAACTCCGCACGACTGGCCAATGCCACGCAGCCGGAATATCTGGCCACGCTGGTGGTGAGCTTCCCGCAGGGTGAAGAACGCTTCCGCGCCGCCTTCCCGGAATGGCAGCCTTGCGATCAGCGCGAGCTGTTTGCCGAAATGGAAGCCTTCATCTCGGCGCTGGAGCTCAGGCGCACGGTATTCCGCAGCGACCACGTCTCCAACCGCCTGGTACTGAAGGGCAACCTGGGCGCGGAAAAGCCGCGCCTGCTCAACGAAATCCGGGCTGCCCTTGTGGCGCCGGAGATGGCCAGGCTGCGCCCGGCGTGGGTGCAGGGGTTGTAGCGATCCGCCGGGTTCCCGGGATCGCGAGCGCGGGACTCAAGTGCCAGGTACATGGCTGCTATGATCTCCAAATAAGCGGCGCGGCTTCGACCCGGCTTCGTCGTCGAACCAGCAAGGCGGAGGAGACTCACGATGACCGAAACAGTGGCAGTGCCACTCTGGGCATTCGTCATACTGGCCGGCCTTGCCGGCTGGGCAGTGCTGGTGCTGCTGCTGGTACCCGGCATGCGCTGGTTCTTCCGCCGCCGCATCAAGATTGTCATTCGCCACATCGGCGGCCGACTCAACATCGAACTGCCTTCCTTCAAGCTAACCCGCCGCCAGGTACTGATCGATCGCCTGTTCCATGACCACAAGGTGCAGGCTGCGGCTGCGGCACATGCGGTGGTCAGCAACGAGGTGCTGGGCGATGTATGGCGGCGCATCGATCGCTACGCGCGGGAAATCGTGCCCTCGTTCAATGCCTACATCTATTACCGCGTCGGCTATGCCCTGGCGCGCGCAGCGGCGCGGGCCCTCTACCGCGTGCGCATCGGCTTCGTGGATGAAGAGGCACTGTCCCGGATCGATCCGAAGTCGACCATCGTCTTCGTCATCAATCACCGCAGCAACATGGATTACGTGCTGGTGGCCTTCCTCGCCGCTGAGCGCGCCACGCTGTCCTTCGCGGTTGGCGAATGGGCGCGCATCTGGCCGCTGCAACAATTGATCCGGGCCATGGGCGCCTATTTCGTGCGGCGCAATTCCGGCGATCCCCTTTACCGCACCGTACTCTCCCGCTACGTGCAGATGGCCTCCGAAGCCGGCGTCACCCAGGCGGTGTTTCCCGAGGGAGGGCTGACCATGGATGGCCGCCTGCGGCCGCCGAAGTTCGGCCTGCTCGACTACATGCTGAAAACCTTCGACGAACGCGAGGAAGACGGCCGGCGCGATCTGGTCTTCATTCCCGTCGGCCTCAACTACGACCGCGTGCTGGAGGACCGCAGCCAATTGCTCAAGCTCCACCCCGATGCGCCGCGCCCGGGACGCCTGCGCGGGCTGGTGATTACCGCCGGATTCTTTGTGCACAACATGTCGCAGGTTCTGCGCGGCGGCTGGCATCGCTTCGGCTACGCCTGCGTCAACTTCGGCACACCGTTTTCGGTGCGCGCCTACGCGCGCGAACGCGGCCTGCACTTCCCCGCGCTGAACGACGCCGAGCGGCGTGCCGAGGTGGGGGCCATCGCCGCACGGCTGATGGACGCCATCGGCGGCGTCATTCCCGTGCTGCCGGTCTCCTTGGTAGCCAGCATCCTGGCGCGTGAACCGTCGCGCGCCCTGAGCGAACTCGAACTGAAGGCGGCGGCCCATGCGCGGATGGGCGAGCTGGAGGCGCGCGGCGCACATCTGTACATCCCGCGCCATGACCACGACTATGCTTTCGGCGTCGGCCTGCGCATGCTGACCCTGCGCCACATCGTGCTGGAAGAGGACGGACTGTTCCGTCCGGCGCCGGAGCAGATCGAAACGCTCAACTACTATGCCAACGCTATTTCACATCTGGGCCACAATGCGTGATCGCTTACGCCGGCCGGCAAGGTCGTCATCATTGCAGCAGGAAACCCAGGCAAACAGGGGCCCACATGAGTCGCAGCGTACTTGACGAAGCCCATATTCATCCCGCCATCCGCCAGACCATAACGGACAACAACGCCGACATCGTGCAGGAAGTACAGGCCGCGATTTCCGCCAACAAGGTGGTCGTCGTCGGCATGGCGCAAAACCCCTTCCCGAAGCAGGCACGCAAGGCGCTGGATGCGCTCGGCACGCCTTACAAATATCTCGAGTACGGAAGCTATCTGAACCAGTGGCGACGGCGCAACGCCCTCAAGATGTGGACCGGCTGGCCCACCTTTCCAATGGTGTTCGTCAACGGCATCCTGGTCGGCGGCGCCAGCGAACTGCGACGGCTGATCCACAGCGGCGAATTCGCCCGCATGATCGCCGGCTAGCCGGGCACGCGCGGCCGGCTACGCGCCAAGCGCGGCTGCGCCTGCCGCCGCGACGATTCCGTCCTCGGACGACTTGACGCCGGACACGCCGATCGCACCGACATGGACGCCGTCGCGAATCAGCGGCACGCCACCCTCCAGGCAGATCACGTCAGGCATCGTCATCATCACCGGGCGGCCCTTCAACACCATGTCCTCGAAGGCCTTCGACGGCCGCTTGTAGAGAATCGCGGTCCGGGCCTTCTGCTCGGCCACGCGCACGGAGCCCTTCTGGGTCCCGTCCATCCGCTCCAGCGAAATCAGATGACCGCCGTCATCGACGACCGCAATGACAACGTTCCAGTTGTTTTCGGCAGCGGCGCGCCGGGCGGCCAAACTGATGCGATGTGCGTCTTCGAGTGTGAGCATGTGGGGCTCCAGAGTTGGTGAGTGACTGTTTGAATAATACACAGAGACTTTGCAGACTGGCGTCCGAATCGGCAAGGCATTAGGCCGCTTGCATTCCGAATGCAAGTGGTGGATAAAGCAAGCCATGGAAGAAATGTCGTGTCCGTTCTGTCGGTTGCCCTCGTCACGCCTCGTTGCCGGCGACGATCTGGCCCTTGTCGTTCGCGACGGATTCCCCGTTTCGCTCGGCCACACGCTCATCCTTCCCCGCCGGCACTTCGGATCATTCTTCGAGGCCACCGAGGCGGAACGCGCAAGCCTGCTGCGCTTGCTGGACGAGGCCAAGCTTGTGCTTGACGCCCAATTCCAGCCGGATGGCTACAATATCGGCATCAATAATGGCGCCGCAGCCGGACAGACCGTGGCACACCTGCACATTCATTTGATTCCACGCTACAAGGGTGACCGCGAGGACCCTCGCGGAGGCATCCGCTGGGTATTGCCGGAAAAGGCAAAATACTGGCCATGACTCGCGACGAGATTCTCCATGCATTCGACCGCATGCGCGTATGGCAACGCGGCGACCAGCGCGCAGTGCATAAGCCGCTGCTGGTCCTGTTCGCGCTGGCAAGAGTCGGCGCTGGCAATACGGCGGCGATCGACTGGAACGAGGCGGAGCCGCGCCTCAAGGAACTGCTTGATGAGTTTGGGCCGGATGGATCGGCCAATTCGCGTCATTATCCGTTCTGGCACCTACAGACCGATGGATTGTGGCAACTGGAAGGTCCGGCGAACATCCTTGGTCGCCCTCCGTCCGCTACGCCAACCCTGACCGAACTGCGCGACAACCACGTGCATGGCGGCTTCCCGCCCGCATTGCGCGAGGCCCTGCAACGCGACCCGCAGCTTGTCGCAACCATTGCCCAGCGTATCGTCGATGCGCATTTTCCGGAATCCATTCGCAGCGAAGTCCTTGCGGCAGTGGGTTTGTCCACCGATCTGTCTGATTCGGCATCAATGCAGGATTCAGCCCGCCGTCGCGACCCCGCATTTCGCGAGAAGGTACTGCTCGCTTACCAGTACCGCTGCAGCGTCTGCGGCCACGATCTGCGCCTCGGTCGGCAGACCATCGGCCTGGAAGCCGCGCATATCAAGTGGTTTCAGGCGCAGGGCCCCGACATCGTGCCCAACGGTATGGCCCTGTGTTCGCTGCATCACAAAGTGTTCGACTTGGGTGCATTCACGGTCTTGACTGACACCTACCAAATCGCCTTCAGCCAACACCTTCACGGCAGCGACGAGGCAGCCGGAAGAATGCTCGCCTACCACGGGGCGAGCCTTATCCTGCCTCAGAGCCGGGACTATTTGCCGCAACCGGAGTTTCTGCACTGGCACCGAAAGTGGGTTTTCAAGGAACCCTCCCGTGACAATGAGGCTTCGCAACGCGCAGTGCCGCCTTAAGCGCTGAGCCCGAAAGCTTGCGCGAACCCCGTCTCGATTCTCTCGAGTTCCCCATCCGCAATCTCGGCGAACTGCTGCCGTTTCCCCTGGGCGAGTCGCCCACCATTCTGATGCAGCAGGCGCAGCAGGAGGTCAAGTCGGCGGTCGGGCAGGTCGACGATCTCGCGCACTGTCGCGCGGGCCGTGTCGTAAGCACGCAGGAAGTGCAACTCTTCGGCGAAGTCCTCGCGAATGGAAAGCGCCACGGTGCGGATCAGGTACTCGGTTTGTCCGGTCAGGTCGGGGTAACGGTAATAGCCCTCGACCTGTTCCGGGTTGGTGATGGTGAGCGCGCCTTCGTCGTCGATCTCCCAGGTCAACCATCCGTCCAGCAACGGACGCGAGTAGCGTTCCAGAGCGGCATCGTAGTCCGGCATGTGACGCAGCATGGTCGCCGATACCGGTAGCATGACGTTGGCGGCAACGAAGCCGCCCCGGTGCAACTGGTCGTGGATCAGGAAGCGATGCAGGCGACCGTTGCCATCCTCGAACGGGTGGATGAAGACAAAGCCGAAAGCCACGGTCGTCGCTTGCACCAGCGCAGGCAGCCCCGTGGATCGCTGTGCCGAGTGGGCGAGGCCCGCCATCAGGCTGCCCATCCACTGCGGCGGCGGGCAGACGTAGTGCAGGCGCTGGCTGTAGTCGGGCCGCTGCTCGCCGACGTAGTTGTGTTTGTCGCGAAAGGCCTGAACGGCATAGCGGGGATCGACGATCAAGTTCTGGCGCTTCACCAGTTCCGGCTCCGACAGCAGGCTGATCAAGCTTGCTTCCCCGGCCGAGCGCAGTAGCGCAACGAAACGTCGGCTGCGGTCGGCAGGCGGCATCGCCTCGTGTTCGATGCCGTAGGTCGAGCGAGTCTCTTTCAGGTACAGGTAGTCCGATGCACGCTGGAACAGCTCGGGCGGGAAGTCTGCCACCAGCCCGCGCAGTTCTTCCTGCAAGGGCATCGCCAGACTGTCGACAATGGTCTGTGTCCGACGCACCATGGGGCAGTAGCGGCTGTCCCCCAGAAGGTTGTCCCACACCCGCCAGCGCTTGTTGCGCCGTGGCGTCGGCGCGACGAAACAGTCCTCCGGCGCCAGGGCATCGACGTAGTTGCCGCCGATCTTCAGGGTCGGATCGAGGGTTTGGCCGGTAGTGAATTCGTAGAAGAATCCCAGCAACCGAGTGTAGCGACCGGTGGGGCGAGCGCGGATGGCGGCTTCAATCGGCGCCGCACCGCAGATCAGAAACACGTCGCGCAACAGGCAAAGGTCTACGTATTCGTGCTTGAGGGCGAATTCCAGGTGGCCGACGACATCGGGCTCGGGCGCATACTGGGCCGGGTATTCATGCCGCGTTACGCCACCAAGCTCATGGACGGTACGCATCCGCGTGCCCAAGCGTGACTCGACCGCCAACGGCCGCTCGGGGAGAGCGAGTTCACGGATCAACCAAGCGTAACCGAGCAGGGGCATGGGATGCGGCGTGGATTGCGACAAAACAATTATCCATGCAACAAAACGTTTACTCAATAGCTTAGTTGCAACAAAACTGATATTTCTTCGGGTTAAAAGCCCGAAGGTCTCCCGTGGGCAGCTTGCTTGCTGCCAAGTCCGCTCTTTACAGATTCCTGCGACGTGTAAAGAAACGCCCTGTTTCTTTGCGCGTACGTTATTGAATCGCGTCAACACAACGAGCGTTTCTTAACGTACCTCTAATCCATCGTCGAAAACTCCGGCCGGAAATGAAAAAGCCAATCACCGTTAAGTGATTGGCTTCATTCATTTTTGTTGGTTGCGGGGGCAGGATTTGAACCTGCGACCTTCGGGTTATGAGCCCGACGAGCTGCCAGACTGCTCCACCCCGCGTCAGAGAAGGGCGATTATAGACGGGATTGCGGCAGTGCGTCAACGCAATTGGCGAATAAGGCTATAATGATTGGCTTCCGAGGAGCGCTGCAAGGGTAGCTTCCGCATACCCCCCAGGCTCGGACCAATTTTCAAACTGCGCTCACCCAACCCGTACCGGGCAGGGTGAGTTCGCCTCCCTCCCGGTCACAGTTCAAGGAGCTTTCATGAACGCAGTGACTGACGCTGTTAGCAAAACCCAAGATTACGTAATCGCCGACCTTGCCCTGGCCGACTGGGGCCGCAAGGAAATCCGCATCGCCGAGACGGAGATGCCGGGCCTCATGGCCATCCGCGAGGAATTCGCCAGGAGCCAGCCGCTCAAGGGCGCGCGCATCACCGGCAGCCTGCACATGACGATCCAGACCGCGGTGCTGATCGAGACGCTGACCGCGCTCGGCGCCGAAGTGCGCTGGGCCTCGTGCAACATCTTCTCGACCCAGGATCATGCCGCCGCCGCGATCGCCGCCGACGGCGTGGCCGTGTTCGCCGTCAAGGGCGAGACGCTGGTCGATTACTGGGACTACACCCACCGCATTTTCGAATGGCCAGACAATGGCTATTCCAACATGATCCTCGACGACGGCGGCGACGCGACGCTGCTGCTGCATCTGGGCAGCCGCGCCGAGAAGGACATCTCGGTACTCGACAAGCCGGACAGCGAGGAAGCGACGGTGCTGTTCGCCAGCATCCGCGCCAAGCTCGCCAAGGACAAAACCTGGTATTCGACTCGCCTGGCGAAGATCAAGGGCGTGACGGAAGAAACCACCACCGGCGTGCACCGCCTGTACCAGATGCACGAGCGCGGCGAGTTGAAGATCCCCGCGATCAACGTCAATGATTCGGTGACCAAGTCGAAGTTCGACAACCTCTACGGCTGCCGCGAGTCGCTGGTTGACGGCATCAAGCGCGCCACCGACGTCATGATCGCCGGCAAGGTCGCGCTGATCGCCGGCTATGGCGACGTGGGCAAGGGCTCGGCCCAGGCCATGCGCGCGCTGTCGGCTCAGGTATGGGTGACCGAGATCGACCCGATCTGCGCGCTGCAGGCGGCAATGGAAGGCTACCGCGTCGTGACCATGGACTACGCCTGCGACAAGGCCGACATCTTCTTCACCTGCACCGGCAACGTGCACGTCATCGATCACCACCACATGGCGAAGATGAAGGACCAGGCCATCGTCTGCAACATCGGCCACTTCGATTCCGAGATCAACGTCGCTTCGCTCGAGAAATACCAGTGGGAGGAAATCAAGCCGCAAGTCGACCACGTGATTTTCCCCGATGGCAAGCGCATCATCCTGCTGGCCAAGGGCCGCCTGGTGAATCTGGGTTGCGGCACGGGACACCCGAGCTACGTGATGTCGTCGTCGTTCGCCAACCAGACGATTGCGCAGATCGAGCTGTTCACGCGCAACGCCGACTACCCGGTGGGCGTCTACACCCTGCCCAAACACCTCGACGAAAAGGTGGCGCGCCTGCAGTTGAAGAAGCTGAATGCGCAGCTATCGGAACTGACCGACGAGCAGGCTGCCTACATCGGCGTGCCGAAGAACGGCCCGTACAAGGCAGACCAGTACAGGTACTGAGCCTCTCGCCCCACAATCCCGACCGCCCACCCCAAGGAGACTGTCATGCGCCTGCTCGCTGTCTGGCTGATCAACGCCCTCGCCCTGCTGGCCTTGCCCTACCTGCTGCCTTCGATTCACGTCGCAAGTTTCTGGACGGCCCTGGCGGTGGCGGTGGTGCTGGGGCTGATCAACGCCGTGATCCGGCCCGTGCTGCTGTTGCTGACGCTGCCGGTAACGCTGCTGACGCTGGGGCTGTTCATCTTCGTCATCAACGGCATGATGTTCCTGCTGGCGGCATGGTTGATCGAGGGCTTCGTGGTGGGCGGGATCTGGTCCGGAATTTTCGGCTCGATGGTGTACAGCCTGATCTCATGGGCGCTTACGCGACTGCTGCTGAGTCCGCCTCGTTCATGAGCGCAGCGCGAGAAACGTATCGAGGAACCCGGAATGACATTTGAACTATCCATCGAGTTCTTCCCGCCGCAATCCCCAGAGGGCATGGAGAAACTGCGCGCAACACGGGCCCGACTTGCGGTGCTGAAGCCCGAGTTTTTTTCCGTCACCTACGGCGCCGGCGGTTCGACGCGCGAGCCTACGCTGGCCACGGTGATGGAAATCGCCGCGGAAGGCCACCATGCCGCGCCGCATCTGTCCTGCATCGGTTCGACGCGCGAGGGAATCCGCGAGATGCTGGCCATATTCAAGGAGCGCGGCATCCGCCGCATCGTCGCCCTGCGCGGCGATCTGCCGTCAGGCATGGCTGACGCCGGCGAATTCCGCTACGCCAGCGAACTGGTGGCATTCATTCGTGCCGAAACCGGCGACAGCTTTCACATCGAGGTGGCGGCCTATCCCGAGTGGCATCCGCAAGCAAAGAGTCCGCGCGAAGACCTGCTGAATTTCAAGCGCAAAGTCGATGCCGGGGCGAATTCGGCCATCACCCAGTACTTCTACAACGCGGATGCCTACGAGCATTTCGTCGATGAAGCGAGGGCGCTCGGCGTCGGCATCCCGATCGTGCCGGGCATCATGCCGATTGCCAGCTTCTCGAAGCTGGCGCGCTTTTCCGACGCCTGCGGGGCCGAGATCCCGCGCTGGATGCGACGCAAGCTGGAAAGCTTTGGCGACGATGCAGAGTCCATACGGGCCTTTGGCCTGGATGTAGCGACGGAACTCTGCCAGCGCCTGATCGAACGCGGCGCACCGGGCCTGCACTTCTATAGCATGAATCTGGCAGGCCTGACCCTGGAAATTTGCCGCCGGCTGGGACGCTAGCGACCGGCCAGCAGATGCTGCAAGGCCGCCCGCAGCCGGCCCGGCGGCACTGGCTCCTTGAGCAGCGCGAAGCCGGAGCCGCGCGCCGCCGCCTGGGCTTCCTCGCTGACGTCGGCGCTGACCAGCAGCACGGGCATGTTCCCGAATTCGTGCTGCAATTGTTGGGCGAGCGCGATGCCTCCGACCGGGCCCGCCAAACGAAGATTGCAGATGATCAGATCAGGCGGCTGCCTGCTCTGGCGACAGTGGCGCAAGGCTTCCTCGCGGTTGGCCGCCAGCACGACACTGCCTCCCCAGCCAACAATCGCCTGCTCCATGCCTGTGCGCACCAGGGCGTCACCGTCGACAACCAGAACCGTGCCCGAGATTCGGGCGGAATCTGCGACGTGCCCCGGCTGCGGCATCGCGCCATCCGGTGAGCCACCGGGCGCCCCCGGTTGGACCAGAGGCAATTCAACCCAGAACACCGAGCCTCGTCCCGACCGCGAACGAACACCCAGCGGAATGGCCAGCAGAGCGGCAAGTCGACGGCAAATCGCCAGGCCGAGTCCAAGCCCCTTTTCACGATCGCGTTCCGGATTCCCCAGTTGCACGTACTCCTCGAAAATTTCGTCGCGTGCATGCTCGGGAATTCCTTCACCGGTATCCCACACCTCGACCCGTACCACGCCACGACGCCGGCGGCAGCTCACCAGCACGCCGCCGGCACGGGTGTAACGCAAGGCGTTGCCGACCAGATTGAGCAGGATGCGCTCGACGATCTGTTGATCGCTATGCACCCAAACCCGCGTCGTCCGCAGCTTGAGCTGCAAGCCCTTTTGTTCTGCCAGCAACGAAAGGTCGTCAGCCAGCCGATCCAGCACACGGCCCAGGGGAAAACTGCCGATCTTCGGAATCAGGTTGCCGCCATCCAGTCTTGAAATATCGAGGATGGCATCGAGCAGATTCTGCAGGGTATCCACTGCCGACTGGATATGTGCGACCAGCCTCGGCTCGTGCCTGGCTGCGTCCGACTGGGACAGTCCCGAAACGAAAAGCCCAAGCGCATGCAATGGTTGCCGCAGATCGTGACTGGCCGCTGCAAGAAAGTGCGACTTGGCAATGGTGGCGTGCTCCGCCGCTTCCTTCTCCCGCAGCAAGTCAAGGGTCGCCACTGCGACTCGTGCACGCAAATCTTCCTGCGTTACGCCGATGCGTTCGGCCATGTCATTGATGCCACCCGCCAGGGACCGCAGAGGTCCGGCCGACTCGGCCGCCATGCGCGCTGTCATATCCCCTTCGCCGATACGCGCGACCACCTCGTTGGCCTCGAGCAGGGGATCGGTCACCGCGCGCGCGATGCGTCGCGCCAGCCAGGCGCCAAGAACGGCGCCGAGCATGGCGATCGAAAGGCCGGCTGCAATCAACCATTTGCTCTTTCTGGAAACCTCCTGCAGAGACAATTCAACAACAACATGGCCAATCACTTTTGATTCGGCAGCGCGCCAGACTTCCGCACCCGCGTAGATGTCATCCACGGGGACGGTACTGCGCCTCACCGGCTCGGCGAACAACAACACATCCGGCCCGATGCGACGGCCTTCGATCCGCCCAAGCGCGGGCCAGCCGGACGGACTCAGGGCACCGCTGCGCGCCATGATTGCGCCCTGCGCATCAATGATCGCGACGCCAACCGCGTCCGGATCAATGCGCAGCGCCGACTCGGTCAGTAACCAGAGGCTGTCGCGCTGCCCGGAAAAGATACCGAACTCGGCAGTAGCCGCCGTCTGCCGCGAAATCGCCGCACCGCGTGTGCGCAGACCCTGCTCGAGGTTGTCAATCGCGTGCAGCAGAAAAACGGTGGCCAGCAACACCGCAACCAGCGTCGTCGGCAACAGGGCCAGCAGCAGCATGCGGGTGCGCAGGCTCATGGAACAGCCCTCCCCCCAACCCCCTGCCCAAGGCAAGGGGTGACGACGGTTCGCCGCTGCGCGGCTCCGTGCGAAAGTTTGCGTCCCTTCGGACGGCCGTGCGGGACGCTCATGGCCGATCCCTCTGCCGCAACTGCTCGCCAAGATGTCGCTCATCGAGTGCCAGCCCTAGCGAATGAGCCACATCCCGATTGATCGCCACGGCGAATTCGCGCGGCCACTGTGGCGGCGGCAAGGACTTGCCCGGCAGTGCCTGCCGCAGCAGTTCGCCGCCGCGTGCGCCCACCTGGGCGGGTGTCGAATACAGCGCCAGCAAGGCACCGGCCTTGACGTAGGCTGGAGAGAAGCCGACCAGGGGCACCTGTCGGCGGTATGCCGCCGTCAGTATGTTGGCCGCGGTCTGGCTGTTGAACACCGCCGGATCGGGCAACGCCAGCAGGAGTTCCACTTCGGGGAGCAAGGACTGCAAGGACGGAAACAATCCGCTTTGATCCACCTGCGAAGTCACGAGTTGCAGACCCCGGTCCTTCGCCGCTTTCTCCAGGGCCGGGGCATGGCCTTTCGACTCCCTGCTAACCAGTATCCCGACATTGCGCACCGCCGGCAACGCCAGCCGGATCATATCCAGCTGGCGTCCCGGCGGCTGATCGAGAAACACCGCCGAGAGCGACCCGGCACGCAGGCGTGCTGGATCGGCAATCCGCTCGAAGGCAAGACGCGGCACCAGTATCGACAGCAGTGGCGGTGGTGTGGTGTCGCCGGCAAACAGTTCCTGCATGCCTCGGTGCGCCGCAATTCCTACGGCGACAACCCATTGCGGCTCCGGCTTGGGGCTGGCGAACTGGCTCCAGTGCGCCACGCGCCATTCGATGCGCCCGGGTTGCGCCTGCTCGATCTCCGCACGCAAGGCCGCCGCCGCTTCGGCGTGCGCACCACCGGTGTCCGACAAGGCCACCCAGACCGAAACTGCGCCCGTCGCCCATACCGACCCATATGTCATCAGGCATAAACCGGCAGTGACGACAGCGACAAGAAACCGGCGGCGCATTGCTCAGAAATCCAGCCGCAGCGAGGTGAAGGCGCGGCGTCCCGACAACTGGGTCCGGTAGTATTCCATGTGGCTGCCACTGAGTGACTGCGCCATGAATGCCAGTTCGCCGCGCGTCGCGCCGACACGGAAGGCATAGGCCAGCCGCGCATCGAGCTGGCGCGCGCCGTCGAGCACTTGAGCCATTCCGGCCCACTGGTAGGGTGTCGCGTAGTAGGCGATCAGGCTCAGGTCGAAGCGGCCGGGAAGCTTCTGGTAGAGAGCGACGCTGCCGGTCCGATGCGGCGCCTCGAAATGCTCGGCATTGTTGTTGTCGTTGCGGCCGGCTTCCTCGCGAATCTGCGCTTCGGCAAAGACAACGCGTGTCGCGTCGAAGGGCTTCCAGTCGAACTGGTATTCGAAACCGTGAATGTCCGGACCCGGCAGGTTGATTATGTCCAGCGATCTGGAATAGTGACGCCGATTCATGCGTTCGCTGAAGGCACGGACGTCGAGCTTAAGGCCCAGGTTGCGCAATTCACCCAGATAGCCGATCTCGTTCGCTATAACCGACTCGGGCTTCACGTTGCCGGTTCCCGCCGCCTGGGGCAGGGCCTTGGGAAACCCGAGGAGGGCGGCCAATGCTGGAGGCGTTGCATTAGCCTGCAAAGTCGCCAAGCCGCGGAACATGTAGATCGACGGCATGCGGAAAGACTGGGTGCTTACGGCGCGCAGCGTGTGTTCCGGCAGCAGATGATAATTCACCGCCAGGCGTGGCGCGAAAGTCCTGCCAGCCATCGAATGATCTTCCCACATGCCACCGGTGTTGATGATCCAGTCTGCTGCCGGCTTCCATTCGATACCACCGAAGACCCGCGACTGGCGTGCCGAAATACTGGCGTCAGTCGAGAACAGCGAGGGCGACCGTACCTGCTCGCGCAGGATTTCGGCACCAACCACGGAACGCAAATCAGCGGACCACACATCAGTGCGCTGGATTTCAAGATTCTGACGTAGTGCCTTGCCGCCGAAATCGGCGAACGCAAAAATCCGACCGCCCGGGAACGCGTTGGGAAACTGCTCGGCGAGGAAATTGGATGTGTACAGTTCCTGATCGACGCCGCCAGCGACCTTGAGCATCGAGGTCTCGCTCAAGGTGCGTGACCAGTCGAAGCGGGCATAGCCATTGCGCCAGGAATCGGTGCGTTCCTTGTTGGTGTCGCAAACACCCCGCACACCTGTAGCAATATTGCAATCAAACCTGGGTACCCCCTCGCCGAACGACTCCCGGGCGACGCCGAGTTTGATGCTCACATCGTCCGCGGGGCCGACTCGAAAATCGCCGCGAAACTGCATTTGCGAACGGTGGCTGTCGTCGTACGCTGACTCGTAGCCGCTGGTGGAGCGCCGCGACACGGACAGGCGCATGTCGGCCGCCTCGTTACCCCAGCCGTAGCGCACGAAATTGTCGTCGATGCCTTTATCGCCAAGCGTCACGGATGCCGATACGCCGTGCGTGTCGGCCGCCGCCCGGGTGACGATGTTGACCACGCCGAGGAAGGCATTCGAGCCGAAGGCCGCCGAATTCGAACCACGCAGCACCTCGATGCGCTGGATGTCGGCCAGTTCCACCGCCGCCAGGCCGCGATGCGTGTCACCGAGGTAGAAGCTCGAATACACGGAGCGGCCGTCGACATACACCTGCATGCGCGCGCCATAGACGTCGAGCGCGGCATGGTAGCCGGCCACTGTACTGCCGCCGTTGCGCTGCGTCACCACGAAACCCGGCACCAGCCGCAGCAGTTCGGCCACCTCGCGCGCACCGGAGCGGCGTATGGTCTCGGCGTCGATCACCGTCACCGCGCCAGGTACCTCGTCGAGCCGCTGCGCCAGACGGCTGACGGAAAGCACTACCGGCAGATCGCCGAAGTAATCGTGTTCGGAAACCTCCTGCGCGGCCCCTGGCGCCGCCAGCATGCCGAACAGCAGAAGCACCGCCCCGGCCGCTGCCGGCCGCCGCGCGACCCTCGTAATTCTGAATGAATATCCACTCATCGTGGGCCGATTATAGGTCTGAACCCGGCGGCGGGCCTATCGGCGACTGACCGTGGCAACGCCGACGATGACCAGCGCGACACCGACCATCTGCGCGGTCGAGAAGCCCTCATCGAGCAGGAGCCAGGCAAAGACGATGGTCAACAACGGCCCCACCATGCCCACCAGCGCGGCCTGCCCGCTGCCGACGCGACGAATCGCCGCCGATTGGGCGAATACCGGCAGCACCGTGCTGAGCACGCCCATTGCGGCGCCCAGCGCATACACCGGCCAGGGCTGAACCAGGGCCGTCAGCGGCTGCGTCGCCAGAAAATGGCCGCCGGTGGCTGCAGTCGACACCAGCATGGCCAGCGCGGTGAAACGCGCCGCGCCCAGTTTGGCGATCATGCCGGCGCTGCCGGAAAGATAGAGCGCATAGCTGACCGACGAGGCAAAGACAAAGCCGCCGCCGATCCACACCACGGCCTTGTCGCCGCCAAATTCCAGGTCGTGGGCGAAGGCCGCCGCAATGCCGGCGTAGCACAGTGCCAGCGCGATACCCTCGCGCCGGCTGATGGCGCGCCCATGCAGCGCCACGCCGAACAGCAGGGTGAGCGTCGGATAGGTGAACAGGATCAGCCGTTCGAGGCCTGCCGAAATGTACTTGAGGCCGAGAAAATCGAGAATGCTGGCGCCATAGTAGCCCAGCGCGCCCAGGAGCGCGACGGCGACCCAGTCACGCCGACTCAGGGCCGGCGCGTTCTTCGAGGCAGAAAAGCCTACCCACAGGAATACGGGCAGTGCGAACGCCATGCGTAGCGCCAGCAGCGTCACCGCATCGACGCCATACGGATACGCCAGCTTGACCAGGATCGCCTTGAAGGAAAAACCGAACGCAGCAAGTACGGCCAGGGCAACGCCTGCGCGATGCGTGGCGCGCGGGCCGGCCTCAGGCATCACCTGCGGCGGCCGCCCATGATCGAGCCGAGCACACCCCGGACGATCTCGCGGCCCAGCGAGGAGCCAATGGCGCGCACCGTGCTGGACACTGCCGCTTCGACCACCGTCTGCCTGCCGCGCGAACCGGAACGGGCGCCGCCACCCAGCATGCCGCCCAGCGCATCGCCGATGCCGCCAAGGAAGCCGCCGCCTGCCGGTTCTGCCGGCGCAGTCGCCACCTCGCCAGCGACTGCACTCTGAACCGGCGCGCCCGTCAGCTTTTCGTAGGCGGATTCACGGTCGAGCACCTGCTCGTAATGCCCGGCAATGGGTGAGCCGGCAATCGCTGCGCGGCGTTCCTCGACCGTCAGGGGCCCGATGCGCGACGCAGGCGGCAACACCATGGCACGCTCGACCACGGTCGGCCGGCCCTGTTCGTCGAGGAAGGACACCAGCGCCTCGCCGACGCCGAGTTCGGTGATGACCGCGGCGGCGTCGAAGGCCGGATTGGCGCGCAAGGTGTCGGCCGCGGCCTTGACCGCTTTCTGGTCGCGCGGAGTGAAGGCATGCAGCGCATGCTGGACGCGGTTGCCCAACTGGCCGAGCACGGCATCGGGAATGTCGAGCGGATTCTGCGTCACGAAATAGACGCCGACACCCTTCGAACGAATCAGGCGCACCACCTGCTCCACCTTCTCCAGCAGGGCCGGCGGCGCATCGCTGAAGAGCAGATGCGCCTCGTCGAAAAAGAAGGCCAGCTTGGGCTTGGGCAGATCGCCCGCCTCGGGCAGTTGCTCGAACAACTCGGCCAGCAGCCAGAGCAGGAAGCAGCCATACAGGCGCGGCGAATTCATCAGCTTTTCGGCCGCCAGCACGTTGATCACGCCGCGGCCATCCTGCGTTTGCATAAGGTCTTCGATGTCCAGCATGGGTTCGCCGAAGAAGCTGGTCCCGCCCTGCTCTTCCAGCGTCAGCAGGCCGCGCTGAATGGCCCCGATCGAGGCGGCCGAGACGTTGCCGTACTTGGTCTTGTATTCCGCCGCATGCTCGCCGACGTGCTGCACCATCGCCCGCAAATCCTTGAGGTCCAGCAGCAGCAGGCCCTGGTCGTCGGCGACCTTGAACACCAGTTGCAGCACGCCGCCCTGCGTGTCGTTGAGGTTGAGCAGGCGCCCGAGCAGGAGCGGCCCCATGTCGGAAATCGTGGCGCGCACCGGGTGCCCCGATTCGCCAAACACGTCCCAGAACATGATCGGGCTGGCTTGCGGCTGCCAGTCCTTGATGCCGAGGGCATCCAGCCGCTTCTGGAACTTTTCCGACGCGACACCGGCGGCTCCCAGGCCCGACAGATCACCCTTGGCATCGGCAAGGAAAACCGGCACGCCGGCGTTCGAGAGTTGTTCCGCCATGCGTTGCAGGGTCACCGTCTTGCCGGTGCCGGTAGCGCCGGTGATCAGTCCGTGACGGTTGGCGAGTTGCGGCAGCAGGGCGAGTTCAATCGCGCCGCTCTTGGCGATGGGCAGGGGTTGGGTCATGGCGGGGATTCCCGGGATGCTAAAATTTGCGATTGTAGGTGACAACACCCCGTTACAACATCGCGGCAAACCCGCGCAACCAGGGAAACGACTATGGCCGGACATTCCAAATGGGCCAATATCCAGCATCGCAAGGGGCGTCAGGACGCCAAGCGGGGCAAGGTATTCACCAAGCTGATCAAGGAAATCACCGTCGCGGCCAAGATGGGTGGCGGCGATGTCAGCGCCAATCCGCGACTGCGGCTCGCAATCGAAAAGGCCAAGGCGCAGAGCCTGCCCAAGGACAACATCGACAACGCGGTCAAGCGCGGCACCGGGCAGCTCGACGGGGTCAGCTATGAAGAATCGCGCTACGAAGGCTATGGCATCAACGGCGCTGCGGTAATGGTGGATTGCCTCACCGACAACAAGGTGCGCACAGTCGCTGAAGTGCGCCACGCCTTCGCCAAGCACGGTGGCAACATGGGCACCGATGGCAGTGTCGCCTTTCTGTTCACGCACTGTGGCCAGATGCTGTTTGCCCCTGGCACCAATGAAGCGGCGCTGATGGATGCGGCCATCGAGGCCGGCGCCGACGATGTGGTGACCAACGAGGACGGCTCCATCGAAGTCATCACCCCGCCCAATGACTTTGCCATGGTCAAGGATGCGCTGGAGAAGGCCGGCTTCAAACCGGAGTTCGGTGAAGTCACGATGAAGCCGCAGAGCGAAACGGAATTTGCCGGCGAGGACGCGCTGAAGATGCAAAAGCTGCTCGACGCCCTGGAATCCCTGGACGACGTGCAGGAGGTATACACCACGGCTGTCATCGACGAATAGCGTGAGGGCTTCGTCGCTCACCCGCTTCGCTCCGCTGCTCTTCGTCCTGCTCTGGAGTACCGGCTTCATCGGGGCCAAGCTCGGTCTGCCGCATGCCGAGCCGCTGACCTTCCTGCTGACCCGCTACCTGCTGGTGCTCTCGCTGATGACCATGGTGGCGCTCATGATGCGTGCGCCCTGGCCCAGGGACGCACGGCAATGGTTTCACATCGGAGTGTCGGGCCTGCTGGTGCATGGCGTGTACCTCGGGGGCGTGTTCGTGGCGATCTCGAAGGGTCTGCCGGCGGGCATCACCAGCCTGGTGGTCGGCATTCAGCCGCTGTTGACAGCCGTCGGCGCCGGCTGGCTGCTGAACGAAGCCGTGCTGGCGCGGCAATGGGCCGGCCTTTTACTGGGATTCGTCGGCGTGGCGCTGGTGGTATCGGGCAAGGTCGGCAGCGGCTTCGGTCTGGATGCCCTGTGGCCGGCCCTGGCGGCGCTGGCCGGCATCACGGCCGGCACCTTGTACCAGAAGCGCTTTTGCCCCAGCTTCGATTGGCGCACGGGCGCCATTGCCCAGTTCCTGCCTACGGCCGTCGCCACCGCTGTGGTCGTCAGCCTGACCGAAAGCTTCCGCGTTGAATGGGTGCCCGAGTTCATCTTTGCGCTGACCTGGCTGGTGCTGGTGCTCTCCCTGGGAGCGATTTCCCTGCTCAACATGCTGATCCGGCACGGCAGTGCGGTGAATCTCGCCAGCCTTTTCTACCTGGTACCGCCCTGCACCGCGCTGATCGCGTGGTTGCTGTTCGACGAACAGCTGGCCGGCATGGCGCTGGTCGGCATGGCGCTCGCCGTGTGGGGCGTGTATCTTGCGCGGAAATGAAGCCCCCGATTGCCACTCCGATCCGCATACTGGGCATTGACCCCGGCCTGCGCTCGACAGGCTTTGGCGTCATCGACAAGGCTGGCAGCAAACTGGCCTATGTCGCCAGCGGTTGCATCAAGACGGATGCGGCGGGCAGCCTGCCGGAGCGGATCAAGACCATCCTCGACGGACTGGTCGAAATCATCGCCACCTACCGGCCGCAACAGGCGTCAGTCGAAATCGTGTTCGTCAACGTCAATCCGCAATCCACGCTGCTGCTCGGCCAGGCACGTGGCGCCGCGATTTCGGCGCTGGTCACTGCGAACCTGCCGGTGGCTGAATACACTGCGCTGCAAGTCAAGCAGGCCGTGGTCGGCCACGGCAAGGCGGCGAAGGAGCAAGTGCAGGCCATGGTCGCCCGCCTGCTCAGTCTGCCGGGCACGCCGAGCCCCGACGCCGCCGACGCGCTGGCCTGCGCAATCGCCCACGCCCACGGCGGTCAGGGCATGGGAGCGCTGGCAACGCTGGGCAAGCGGATGCGCGGCGGAAGGCTGGTGTAGTGGACGTGCCAAGCGCCGGGCCGCCCCAAGCGCGGCACAGTCAAGCACCCGGAGGCCGCACGGCGGCCGAACTGACGTCACCCCCTTCCGCGGGAAGGGGGCCGGGGGCAAGGCACTCCATTCTCTACGCCTGGGAATTCGGGGCGAACCTGGGACACGTCGGCACTTTTCTGCCGGTCGCGCGGGAACTGCGCAGCCACGGCAACGCCGTGCATTGGGTCGTCAGCCAGCCACACCAGGCCGCCCGCCTGCTGCCCCAGGCGGGTTTCGACTGGCTGCAGGCGCCGGCCATGCCCGAACAGCAACGCGAGGGCCCACCGCTCAACTACGCAGACATACTGCTGCGCTTCGGCTATGCCAACGGCACCGACCTGCTGGGTCTCGTCGTCGCCTGGCGCGAGCTGCTGCGCCTCACCGGGGCGAAGCTGGTGCTTGCCGATCACGCGCCGACGGCGATCCTCGCGGCCCGCACGCTGGGCATTCCGGTGATGCTTTTCGGCAGCGGCTTCTTCGCCCCGCCCCAGGTACACCCGACGCCCAACATGCGGCCCTGGGCGGCCGTGTCCGCCGAACCACTGCTCGCCAACGACCGGCTGGCGCTGGCGAATATCAATGCGGTGCTGGAACGCTACGGCAGGCCGCGGCTCGACTACCTTGCCCAACTCTTCCAGGTCGCCGAGGACAGCCTGCTCAGCTTTCCCGAACTCGACCACTACCCGGCGCGGGGGCCGGCCCGCTACTGGGGCATGCTGCCTGCCGCCGTGGCGGAGGACAGCACCTGGCCAGCCGTCCGCGGCCCGCACGTATTTTCCTACCTGCGTCCCGAGACGCCCCATGTCGAAGCCGCACTCCAGGCACTGTGCGGGCTCCCCGGCAGCGTGCTGATCTACGCACCGGGACTGCCGGCCGAACTGGTGCAACGCTACGCTGCGCCGCACGTGGCCTTCTCGCCTGTCCCCGTGGATCTCAATAAAGTGGCGCGCCAGGCCGATGCCGGGCTGACCTACGCCAGCCCGGCGGCAACCGTGGCTTTCCTCATGGCCGGCAAGCCGGTGCTGATGATTCCCGGCCACCTCGAGCAGTTCCTTTTTGCCAGGAGGGTCGAGGAAATGGGCGCCGGGCTGATCCAGAACCCCGAACTGCCGCCGCACGATCTGGCTGCGATGATGCAGCGGGTGCTGGGCGACCCGGGCTTTCGCGCCAATGCCGGCGCCTTCGCCGCCAAGTACGCCAATTTCGACCAGAATGCCGTGATGACGAATATCGTCGCCCGCATCGAGGAACTGGCCGATGCCCCAACCACCAGCGCCAACTCCGGAGCCCACCCATGATCGGTCGCATCAGCGGAATCCTCATCGAAAAGAACCCGCCGTCCATCACGGTGGATGTGCAGGGCCTCGGCTACGAAGTCGATGTGCCGATGAGCACCTTCTACAACCTGCCGGCGACAGGCGAGAAGGTGTCGCTGCATACGCACCTGATCGTGCGCGAAGATGGCCACTACCTGTACGGCTTCGCATCGCAGGACGAACGCGCCGCGTTCCGCCAGCTGCTGAAGATTTCCGGCATCGGTGCACGCACGGCATTGGCCGTGCTTTCGGGCATGTCGGTGACTGAACTGGCGCAGGCGGTGACCCTGCAGGAAACCGGACGATTGACCAAGGTGCCCGGCATCGGCAAGAAAACCGCCGAACGCCTGCTGCTCGAACTGCGCGACCGGCTGCCGAAAATGCTGGCGACAGGCGCCACAAAAGTCGGCGCTGGTGACACGGCGTCTGATCCCGTTTCCGACATCATGAACGCCCTGCTGGCGCTCGGTTACAACGAACGCGAGGCGCTCGGTGCAATGAAAGGGCTGACTGCCGAAGTTTCCGTCTCCGACGGCATCCGCGCGGCGCTGAAGCTGCTTTCCAAATCGTCGTGAGCCACCTCGGCTAAACTGCCCGCATGAGCATCCAGACCGACAAGTTCGCCGAGCCCGCACCGGAACGCCTGATTGCGGCGGGCAAGGAATCGACGCAGGAAGATGTCCTCGAGCGTGCCCTGAGGCCCAAGCAGTTGGCTGACTACGTCGGCCAGCAGAAAATCCGCGGTCAGCTCGAGATCTTCATCGAGGCGGCCAAGCGACGCGCCGAATCGATGGACCATGTCCTGCTGTTCGGTCCGCCGGGCCTGGGCAAGACCACGCTGGCGCACATCATCGCCCGTGAGATGGGGGTGAATCTGCGCCATACCTCGGGACCGGTGCTGGAGCGTGCTGGCGACCTGGCCGCGATGCTGACCAACCTCGAACCCTACGACGTGTTGTTCATCGATGAAATCCATCGCCTGAGCCCGGTGGTCGAGGAAATCCTCTACCCCGCACTGGAGGATTTCCAGATCGACATCATGATCGGCGAAGGCCCCTCGGCGCGCTCGGTCAAACTCGACCTGCCGCCCTTCACCCTGATCGGTGCCACCACCCGCGCCGGCATGCTGACCAACCCGCTGCGCGACCGCTTCGGCATCGTCGCCCGGCTCGAGTTCTACACCCCGGAAGAACTCGCCCTAATCGTGCGACGCTCGGCCCATCTGCTCAACTGCGACATCGCCGAGGACGGCGCGGTTGAAATCGCCCGGCGCTCGCGCGGAACACCTCGAATCTCCAACCGCCTGCTGCGCCGCGTGCGCGACTTTGCCGAGGTCAAGGCCGATGGAAAAATCACGCGCGCCGTAGCCGACGCGGCATTGACCATGCTCGACGTCGATCATCTCGGCCTCGATGTGATGGACCGGAAGCTGCTCGGCGCCATGCTCGAGAAGTTCGACGGCGGACCGGTGGGGCTGGACAATCTTGCCGCCGCCATTGGCGAGGCGCGCGACACAATCGAGGACGTGCTCGAGCCCTACCTGATCCAGCAGGGCTACCTGCAGCGGACACCCCGCGGACGGGTGGCGACGGCAAGCATCTGGCGGCATTTCGGGCTGCGGTCGCCGAAAGAACCCAATCAGGATCTCTGGACCGAGTGATGGCGGCACGCCTATCCATCATTACCACCTGCAAGGGACGGCTGCCTCACCTCAAACAGACACTTCCGCGCATGGCAGCTCAGCCAGACTGCGAATGCATCGTGGTCGATTACGACTGCCCGGACCGCACGCGTAGCTGGGTAGGCGCCAGTTTTCCCGACGTCAGACTGGTCAATGTCGATGATGCGCCGGTCTTCAACGCGGCGATGGCGCGCAATCTTGGAGCCAGGGCCGCAAGGACCGAGTGGCTCGTCTTCGTCGATGCCGACGTCCTGGTCGACGCCGGATTCTCCCGTGATTTGGAGCCGGTTCTGCGCCGGAGATATTTCTTCCGTCCGACGCCCTTGACGGCGGAAACCTGCGGCACCTTCGCCTGCCATCGGGGAGATTTCTTCGCGTTGTCGGGATATGACGAGATTCTGGAGGGATACGGCGGCGAGGACAACGACATCTACCTGCGCCTTGGACACGCGGGCTGCACAATGCAATCGTTCGACGGGGCGCTGATCCAGTCGATACCGCATGACGCCGCCACCAGAACCGAATACCACGAGGTCCGGAATATCGAATTGAACCGGCGAATCAATTCTCTCTACAACCACATCAAGTACGATCTGATCTGCGAATCGGGACTGATCAACCTGCCTATGGACACGCGCCGTGCCATTTATCTGGAGGTCAGGAAGACGCTGCTTGCTTATGCGGAAGATCCGACGGCGTCCGCCTCGATAACCATCAATTTGCCGGTGAAACTGTTCCTGCCGGTTCCCGACGGCTGGACTATCCGGCGAAGATGGACTTTCGAAATGGCGCGGACGTCCGGAAACCGGGCTGCGGACCAATGAATCCAGCCCTGTCGATCATTACGACCTGCAAGGGTCGTCTGAGCTATCTGCGGCAGACCCTTCCGATGATGGTGGCGCAGCAGAGTGCGGAGTGCATCGTGGTCGACTACGGCTGCCCGGAAGGAGCCGGGGATTGGGTCGCAAGGACCTTCCCGCAGGTCAAGGTCGTGCGCGTCGGTGATGATCCGCTTTTCAATCAATGCCGCGCCAAGAACCTCGGTGCGGTGACCGCCACTGCCCCGCTGTTCTGTTTTGTCGATTCGGATATCAATCTCTCGCCCGAATTCGCGCCGCGGATACTCGAAAATTGCACCGCGAAGACCTTTTATCGTGCGCGCCCCGTGACGATGGATACATGGGGAACGTTCGTCTGCCGCCAGGAGGATTTCTGGCAGGTCGGCGGTTTTGACGAAGTCTTTGCCGGTTACGGAGCGTCACCGGAAGACCTTTATCTCCGCCTGGCCGATTCCGGCGCAGCCGAGCGTGGATTTCCGGCCTCGCTGATTTCAAGCATCCCGAACAGCGAAGCCGAGCGAACCGCCCATTACGACACGGCAAACCGGTGGTGGCAGCATAGAATCAATTCCCTGTACCTCATTGCCAAGCTGGACCTGATGAAGCTGCTGGGCGAGGATTTGCCCATCGAGCAGAGGGAAGCGCTTCATGAGCAGTCCAGGCAGGCGATCCGGCACGCCATGGACTCGTCCGCCAAGCTTGCAACCCTCGATGTGTCGCTGGAAGACCAGACGACGCGAACCATGAATATACTGATCCGCCTCGATCGCAAACTCAGCTACACGATTCGATGGAAATAATTTCCACCATCCCGACACGCGTCTATTACGAAGACACCGACGCGGCCGGCATCGTCTATTACGCCAACTACCTGCGCTTCATCGAACGCGGGCGCACAGAACTGTTGCGTGCGCTGGGGCATGACCAGAACGCGCTGATGAAGGAAGGCATCGCCTTCGCGGTGCGCTCGGTCAGCGCCGAATTTCTCAAGCCGGCACGACTCGACGACCTGCTCACGGTCGAAACCGCGATCGCAGCCCTGGGCCGCGCGCAAGTCACTTTCGTCCAGCGCATCCTGCGCGACAGGGAACTCCTGCTTGATGCGAAAATACGCGTTGCCTGCATCGATCCGGTGCGCGGCCGGCCGATTCCGATGTCGCGCATCCTCCATGAACAGCTGTCAGCCCTGACGGGACCTTCGCAATGAATGTGACCCAAGACCTTTCCATCATCGAACTCGTGATCCACGCCAGCCTGGTGGTCAAGCTGGTGATGTTGCTGCTGACGCTGGTCTCGCTGACCTCCTGGTACTGGATCTTTCGCAAGGCCTTCGCGATTCGCGACGCGCGGAGCAAGACCGACAAGTTCGAGCGCGATTTCTGGAGCGGCGGCGACCTCAACGCACTTCACCAGAGCGCCATCAACGACCGGCACCACAGCGGCGCCCTGGAGCGCATCTTCGAAGCCGGCTACCGCGAATTCACCAAGTTGCGCGGGCAGAAGATGATCGATCCCACTGCCGTGGTGGACGGCGCGCGGCGCGCCATGCGCGCCACCTACCAGCGCGAGATCGACGACCTGGAGGCGCATCTGGCCTTCCTCGCCTCGGTCGGCTCGGTCTCGCCGTATGTCGGCCTGTTCGGCACGGTGTGGGGCATCATGCACGCCTTCCGCGGCCTCGCCAACATGAGCACGGCAACCCTGTCGGCCGTTGCGCCGGGCATCGCCGAGGCCCTGGTGGCGACCGCCATCGGCCTCTTCGCCGCGATTCCGGCGGTGATCGCCTACAACCGCTTCGCCCATGACGTCGATCGCCTCGCGGTGCGCTTCGAAAGCTTCATGGAAGAATTCTCCAACATCCTGCAGCGGCAGACGCGATGAACCCCCGTTTCCTCTCCGCTCGGGCGTACCCATCCGCCGCGACTAGCTGCGCAAATATAGTCACCCCCTTTCTTGGGCGTAGACGGGAATTCGCGGAGCACCGCTCCGCGCCGATGAAGCCGGCCGGCTGTGCAAAGCCGGCCGTGGGACAGGGGGCCGGGGGAATTGCTCAGCAAAATATCATTAGTCGCCGTTGCCTCATGGAGCTTTACCTATGAGGCAACGGCGACTGATGAATGAGATCAACGTCGTTCCCTACATCGACGTGATGCTGGTGTTGCTCGTCATCTTCATGGTCACCGCGCCGATGATCCAGACCGGCAGCGTGGATCTGCCCAGCGTCGGCAAGAGCAGCCAACCCCCGGTGGCGCCGCTCGAAGTCATCATCAAGGCTGACACCTCCCTGGCGCTGCGCGACCGCTCCAAGGGTAGTGCGGAGCACGTTGTGACGCGTGCCGAACTTGCCAGCCAGATCAAGCAAGCGCAGGCCGCCAATCCGCAGCAGGCGGTGCTGATCGCCGGCGACCGCAGCGTGAAGTACGAAGTGGTGCTGGGCGTAATGGACGAATTGCAGCGTCAGCAGGTGGCCAAAATCGGTCTTCTGGTGCAACCGGTGGCTGCGGGCAAGTGAGCGCGGAATCACCGATCCTGCCGCCGGCCAACAAGGCCGGCAGGCGCGTTTCCATCGCACTGGCGGTTGCGGTGCACCTGCTGCTGGCCGGCTTCCTGTTCTACGGCGTGCGCTGGCAGACCAAGGCTACCGACGTCGTCGAAGTCGAACTGGTGCGAGCCAGTCCCGAGCCCATTGCAGCCCCGGTTCCCGAAGCTCCCGCGCCGACAGTTGAGCCCCCCCCCGCGCCGAAGCCGGAACCGAAGCCGGCACCTGCGCCACCGAAGCCGGACATCGCCATCAAGGACAAGGAAAAGCCCAAGCCGCCGCCGAAAGTGGAACCGCCCCGGCCACGCGTCGATCCCTTCCAGGAGCAGCTCAAACGAGAAGCCGAGCAACTGACGCAGCGCAAGCAGGCCGACAGCGCGGCACAGGAACTGGCGCAGTTGAAAGCGACGCAGGCGAGCGCGGCCCGCAACAAGGCCATTGCCGATTACCTCGGCAGGATCCGTGGAAAGATCCGCGGCAATATTGTGCTGCCGCCCGAGATCAAGGGGAATCCCGAGGCGGTTTTCGAAGTGACTCAATTGCCCAGCGGCGAGGTTATCAGCGTCAAGGTAAAAAAATCTTCCGGAAATCCTGCGCTCGATGCGGCTGTGGAACGCGCCATCCTGAAGTCCAGCCCTTTGCCAAAGCCCGAGCAGAGTGATGTTTTTGATCGTTTGCTAAACATTCCCTACCGACCCATAGGGGACTAGACCGCTATAATTCGGCCCATGAAAATCAATGCGTTGCTTGTCGCTGCCGGATTGGCATCCGCGTCTTTCCTGGCCAATGCGCAACTCACGGTCGAGATTACCGGCGCCGGCGCCAACCGCCTGCCCGTCGCCATTGCCGAGTTCACCGGCGAGCGTATCGTCGCCCAGGCGCTGACCTCGGTGGTCCGCGCCGATCTTGAACGCAGCGGCCTGTTCCGTCTGGTGGATGCCGGCAACCCCTTGGCCGACAGCGCAACGCCCGCCTTCAATGACCTCAAGACGCGAGGTGTCGACGCTGTTGCCGGCGGTACCGTATCCGCGATCGCCGATGGCCGCTACGAGACCCGGGTGCGTCTGTCCGATGTGCCCAAGCAGGCCGCGCTGGGCAATCCGGCCTACCTGCACACCGGCGCGCAACTGCGCGCAACCGCCCATCGCATTGCCGACTTCATCTACGAAAAACTCACCGGCGAGCCCGGTGTGTTTTCAACCCGCATCGCCTATGTGGTCAAGAGCACCGGCCGCTTTGAGCTGAAAATCGCCGATGCCGACGGCAGCAATGATCAGGCCGCGCTGGCTTCGCGCGAGCCGATCATCTCGCCGGCCTGGTCGCCGGATGGCGGCAAGATCGCCTACGTCTCCTTCGAGGCCAAGAAGCCCGTGGTGTATGTGCACGATCTTGCCAGCGGGCGCCGCCACGTCGCCGCCAACTTCAAGGGATCGAATTCCGCGCCGGCCTGGTCGCCCGACGGCAAGCAACTGGCTGTGGTGTTGACCAAGGACGGATCATCGCAACTGTATGTCGTCAATGCCGACGGCAGCGGCGTGACGCGCATGGCAACATCCTCCGGCATCGATACTGAACCGCGCTGGTCGCCGGACGGCCAGTTCATCTATTTCACTTCCGATCGCGGTGGCAGCCCGCAGATCTATCGCATTGCCACTTCAGGAGGCGCGACTGAACGGGTCACCTTTGAAGGCAGCTACAACGTCACGCCACGCCCCTCGCCGGACGGCAAGAGCCTCGCCTTCATTGCCCGCAACGGCGGACGTTTCCAGCTCGCTCTGATGGACCTGGCGACCAAACAGACGCAGATCCTGACCGACTCGGCCAAGGATGAGTCGCCCAGTTTCGCCCCCAACGGCCGCATGATCCTGTATGCCACCGAGATCGGCGGGCGCGGCGTGCTGGCGGCTGTCTCCAGTGATGGACGCGTCAAGCAAAAACTCTCCGTGCAAGCCGCCGACGTGCGGGAACCTGCCTGGGGTCCCCTGGTCAGATAAAGCCACAAGACACCTGCAACCGAATTCATCAAGGAAGCCACCATGCGCGCACTCTTCATTACCCTCCCCGCCCTCTCTGCCCTGACCCTGTTGCTGGCGGCCTGCGGTTCGCAGCCACCGGCGCCCGAACAGAACCCGGCAGGGGTTGAATCGCGCACACCCGGCGCGATCAAGGTCGACACCAACCCCGTAGCAAAGGTGCAGCCGGATACATTCGATCCCGGCAGCATCGCCGCGCTGAAAGATCCGCGCAGCCCCCTGTCCAAGCGCAGCGTCTACTTCGACTACGACAGCTACGTCGTCAAGGATGACTTCCAGGCGCTGCTGACAGCCCATGGCAAGTTCCTTTCAGTAAATCCGAAAATGAAAATGCTGATCCAGGGCAACGCGGATGAACGCGGCAGCCGCGAGTACAACCTGGCGCTGGCCCAAAAACGCGCGGACGCCGTAAGAAAGGCCCTGGTCCTGCTCGGTGCCCGGGAAGACCAGCTCGAAGCAGTGAGTCTTGGCGAAGAAAAGCCTGTCTGCACGGAATCCAGTGAAGAATGCTGGGCGAAGAATCGCCGCGGCGACATGCTCTACTCGGGCGAATTCTGAGCATGCGCCGCGCGCTGGTCTCATTCGCGGCCGCACTGCTCCCTGTGCTGCTGGCGACTGCGCTGCCCGTGCCCGCCCGGGCAGGCATGTTTGACGACGACGAAGCGCGCACCCGGATCGAACAACTACGGGCAGAGGTGACGGACCTCGGCAAGCGCGCAGACACCACCAGTCGCAACCAGATCGACTTCGCCAACCAGGTCGAAGCCATCAAGACCGATATCGCCAAACTGCGCGGCCAGATAGAGGTCCTGACGTATGGACTCGACGCCGCGCAAAAGCGCCAGAAGGATTTTTACGTCGATCTCGACAATCGTGTGAGGAAACTCGAACAACCCCCCGCAGAAACCAAGGCCGAAGCTCCAAAGCCCGACCCCGCTCTTGAAACCCGCGACTACGAGGCCGCGCTGGCCGGCCTCAAAGCCTCGAAATTCAAAGAGGCGGCCATTTCCTTCCTCGCCTTCATCAAGACCTACCCGAACAGCAGTCTGGCCGCCTCGGCCCACTATTGGGGCGCTTACGCCCACGCCCAGGCCAGAGACCACGCTGCCGCCGCCGAACTCTTCGGCAAGTTCGCCGCCAACTGGCCCAATGATGAGCGCGCACCCGGTGCGCTGGAAAGCCGCGTGGCCAGCCTCGAGGCGAGCAAGGATTTGAAGGCTGCCAGGGCCACCCTCGAGCAGCTGGCCGAAAAATACCCCAACAGCGAGGCCGGTAAAAAGGCGAAGCTCAGGCTGAAGAAGAAGTAGTGCCTGCTGAATTCGACGCCCAGCTGCAAACCTCGCTGCGCGTCACCGAGATCTTCCACTCCATCCAGGGCGAATCCAGCCGTGTCGGGCTGCCCACGGTGTTCGTGCGGCTCACAGGCTGCCCTTTGCGCTGTGTCTGGTGCGATACCGAATACGCCTTCAGCGGCGGTGAATCGCTGTCCATTGCCGAGATCATGCGGCGCGTCGCCGGATTCAAATGCACCACGGTCTGCGTCACCGGCGGGGAGCCCCTGGCACAAAAAACCTGCCTGCCGCTGCTCGCCGCCCTGTGCGATGCCGGGTATTCGGTGTCTCTTGAAACCAGCGGTGCGCTGGACATTGAAGGCGTTGATCCGCGCGTGGCACGCATCGTCGACCTCAAGGCGCCCGGCTCCGGAGAAGTTGCGAAGAACCGCTGGGAAAACCTCGAACGGCTGACTGCGCATGACGAGTTGAAGTTCGTCCTCGCCTCGCGCGAAGACTATGACTGGGCTGTTTTGGCATGCCGCCAGCGCCGACTTTTCGAGCTCTGCACAGTGCTGTTCTCGCCAGTGCAGGGGCAACTCGATCCGGCGCAGCTGGCGCAGTGGATCATGGACGATGGCCTGCCGGTGCGCTTTCAGCTGCAGTTGCACAAGCTGCTGTGGGGCAACGTCAAGGGACGTTGACGGGCGGCGCGACTACTGTTGCAGCGGCTGGCAGGGCGGGCGTTTGGCAGAAATGATTCCGGTATTCACACCCGCGTAGTTGAGGCCACCAAACAGCCGCGCATATTCGATCTTCACGCAGCGATCCACGACCACATCGAGCCCGGCGGCAGAGGCCTTGTCAGCGGCCTGCTGGTTGATTACCCCCAGTTGCAGCCACAGGCACTTTGCCCCGATACGGATCGCCGTATCGGCAATCGGCATCACGTCCTCGGGCTTGCGAAACACGTCGACCATATCGACCTTTACGGGAATCGCGGCAAGATCCGGATAGCATTTCTGGCCGAGTATTTCGCTTGCGCCCGGATTCACTGGAACAATGGTGTAGCCGTGTTCCAGCATGTATTTGGCGGCGAAATAACTGGGCCGGTTCCAGTTGGGCGAAAGGCCGACCACGGCAATTACCCGGTTGCCCTGAAGGACGCGGCGCAGGCCGGCGACATCGTCGATGATCATGATTTTCCCCCTCTCAAGTATCGCCCCGATTATCTCACCCGGCAGGATTCTGACCACCGGGAAGCGCCGGGCCACGAACTACCTGATCCAGTTGCCAGTGTGCCGTTGCCCAGGCCATGAGCTCATGCACAGAGGCTCCGGACAGTTCCTGCGGTGGCCGCTGGCCGAGAAATTCCAGCGCCGCAAACAGCATCGGGACGGGTCGGGAAATATCCACAGGCACTGCGTGTGTCTGCTTCGACAGCTTTTCGCCCGCCGCATTGATCACCACCGGCAGGTGCGCATAGCTCGGCGTCGACACCCCGAGGCAATGCTGCAGAAAGATCTGGCGCGATGTCGACGTCAGCAGGTCGGCACCGCGTACGACATGGGTAATGCCGGCCTCGGCATCGTCGACCACCACCGCCAATTGGTAGGCAAACACGCCGTCGGCGCGGAACAGGATGAAGTCGCCCGCTTCGCGGGCCAGATCGCTCACAATGCGGCCCTGAATCGCATCTTCGAAAGTGATGCAGGCATCCTTCACCCGCACGCGCCAGGCGCGAGCCCCACGTCCCGCGGGAAGCCCGTCACGGCAAGTGCCAGGATAGATCGCCGCGCCGTCCGGCGCGATGGCAGAGTCGGCCAGTTCACGGCGCGTACAGGCGCATGGAAATACCCGCCCCGCCGCCTTCAGCTGGTCCAGCGCAGCCGCATAGATGTCCGTACGACGGCTCTGCCAGATCACCTCGCCATCCCACGCAAAACCGAAGGCCTCCAGCGCGCGGAGGATTTCCGTGGCCGCCGCCATCGAACAGCGTGGCGCATCGACATCTTCCATGCGCAGATGCCACTCGCCGTCTCTTGCCTTCGCATCCAGAAACGAGCCCGCAGCCGCCACCAGCGAACCAAAATGTAGGGGGCCCGTGGGCGACGGAGCAAAGCGGCCACGATAAGTGGATCGGGGGGTCGTCATGAGACAGGGTGATAGCACGCCACGCAGCAAAACGGTAGCATTCGCTTCATTTCAATCAGGGAGCCGCCCATGGCCACGCTGGAACTCAACGCCGACAATTTCCAACAAACGATCAACGAAAATGCCAACGTGATCATAGACTTCTGGGCCCCATGGTGCGCGCCATGCCGTGGCTTCGCGCCGACCTTCGAAGCGGTCTCGGAAAAACAGGCCGACATTGTTTTCGCCAAGGTGAATACCGAAGAGCAGCAGGAGATCGCCGCTGCCTTCAATATTCGATCGATTCCCACCCTGATGGTCTTTCGCGATCAGATCATCATTTATTCCGAGGCGGGCGCACTGCCGGCCACGGCCTTCGAACAATTGATCGAGCAGGCCATGGCGCTGGACATGGACGTTGTACGCGCCGAAATCGCGGGACAGCCCGGGGCAAGTTAAGTAGCTGCGATAAGGGGTTATCATAAGGCTCGTCACAAAAACTTGATAATGGATTCCCTCTTCTCCCAAAACCTCGGCGGCGATGCCGAAGTGCGCCGCGTCGAGATGCTTTTCGAGCGCCTGCCTTCGAGCATCGTCGTGGCGCTGATAGGCATTTTTTTGTGCTTTCTCGTTCTCTTCGACTCCATACCGCTGGAGATCCTCAAGGGATGGGCGGCCTTCATGCTCTCCGTGTCGGCCGTGCGCGTCTGGATCTGGTACGTGTTCGGCAAGGCTGACAGGCAGAGCAAGAGCATTCATCGATGGGAATGGCTGTTTGCCGCCGGCGCCTTTCTCACCAGCGTCGGCTGGGGTGCGCTGTTCGGGCCGCTCTATCCTCCGCCGACGCATCCGGATGCTCAGATGTTCGTTGCGCTGATGGTCGTAATCACTGCATTCACGGGCTCGGTTTTCCTCGCCCTGAGCAATGTCACGTTCTGGCTTTTCATCATTCCAACCCTGGCCCCGGCTATTGCCCACTACGCGTTCACGCTGGGTCACGAGGCACAATGGCCAATCACCGCTGCCGCATGTTGCATTGCAGTCTTCATCATCGTGCAACGCACGCTCTACAAGTCCGCTACCAGCCACCTCAAGCGCAGTACCGAGGCTGAATCGGTGCTTGCGGAACAACAGGCGATCTTCGAATCATCGCCGATGGGGATTGCCGTGATCGACAACAAACGCGTTATCAAGTGCAACGCACGACTCGGCGAACTGCTGGGCCGCCGCATCCAGGAACTCACGGCCTCACGCATCGATGATCATTTTGCCAGCGCCGCAGAGGCGGTTCAGTTTCTCTCCGACAGCTCAAGCGCATTCGACAAGGGACACCTGGCGCAGGGCATGTATCGGTTGCGTCGGGCCGATGGCAGCCAGTTCTGGGCCGAACTCTCGGGACGCAAGATGGCGGGCGGGGCGACGCACGGTGTCTGGATGATCGCCGACGTCACCTTGCGCGTTGCCAACGAGCGGCGGTCGCAAGTTCGCGACCAGCAGCCTCAGGCGGACACTCTCCGCCGATAAGGAAAATCCGCCAGGCTAGACGTTGAACAGGAAGTTGACGCCTGCAAGCCGCATGGTTACTAGGCATTGCGTTGGAGACAAACATTCCATGCCCCCAAAAATGCCCCCAAACGAATCTGATGCCTCTCTCTGGGGGGGGTGCTCGGAAGTGAAGGCGCAGAGGCATTAACAGTGGAAGAAGCCAACGATATTCGCCCCTATTCTAATGAGTCATCGGCACAAAGGATCTTGTCTCCCTGAATCCGAATGACGTATACTGGAAGCCTAAATGGATTGGGGGTGCCCGGTCGGCGCTATGGCCTCGGTGGGATTCACCGGGGCCTTTCGCTTTCTGGGGATGGATAAACCTTTAGCCCCCAGCCTTCAAACCCAACACCCACATTAGCGCGCCCGCCAGAGCAAAAGAATTTTTCCCGCATGCCATCAAAGGCACGATTGGGCTGATCCGCTCGAAACACACTTAACCCAATCGGTCGCGCGAGAAGATCGGCAAACTGCAGTCCCGTTGAGTTCGCGGTTTTGTGCGCAAAAATCACATCGAATGGAAGCAGTTGTCCTTTCTTGTTAGCTCCATCGCAAATCCGGCGAAATTCCAACTCTAGGTCCTTATCTTCTTTCTCACCACGACGCTCTACTATGACGTGGGTTTTTGCCTCGTGCTGTGCCTTTTCTTCGAGAAACTCATAGAGCGTCTCAAGACAAAATCCAAGCGCCAAATGGTACGGGTTCGACGGCACACCAGACTTTTTCACTAGTGCCGCCTTGTCGATTACGCAACTGATCAAAACAAAGTTCGAGGACTCGACTATGTCGGCAAGTTCCGCCATGAAGTCTTCCTTCTGTTGCTTCGACCTGAAAACATTGAATGCGCCATGCTCTTTCCGTATTTCATTTTCATGCAACACAACATGGTCGTGCCCGAAATACTTGAACTTAAACTGATGCACAGCAGGAATGACCTTCTCAGAGTAGTGGCGCTTGTGGAACACGCAGAACGCGAGAACGAACACCGGAAACTTTTCGTCAATGCTTTGCAGGCTATGGTCGCCGCTTTCATCGACATAGACTATGTAACTACTGTGCGGCGTTTGGGATTTAGTCCGCTTTTCGGCTGATTTCTCGGCCGGTTGTCGGGCTCTCTCTGGGATGCCATCAAACAGTGAAAACTGTTGAGCTTCTATGGTGTCATCATTCACCAGAATAATTCTACGTCAATGCAATACCAACTGCCCTTGATTTTCATCGCAGCCATTAGCCCGCAACATCCCTACACCTTCGTACCGCCAGCGCCGACTATCGACCTACCGATATCGACTACTTGGTCGGAGTGCGAGTCCCTGGTTTGCCGGTGGCTGGATTCACATTCGGCTTAGAGCCGTAGTTGTCGCGCTGAGTCTTATTGGGATTCGTTGCTCGCGTTGGAGCTACGTAGGCGCCCTTCTTCGTGATATGCCCGCGCACAGCATGGCTACCCTGAGCAAACGAAGATGGCGACATGGCCGCGACAAGTGCAGCGAATGCGCTAAATGCCAGGAATTTGTATTTCATGTGTACCCCCTAAATGGGTAGGCCAGAGAGGATTGTTGCTTTACCTCCTGCCGTTTCGATGCCTTCTTTTTCTGCTTCTTCTTTTCTCGGGCCGCCTGTTCCTCAACCTGCTTTTGCTGCTCTTGCTGGGCCTGCTGTTCCTGCGCCTGCCTTAGCCGATCTTGTTGCGCCTGCTTCGCCAGCAACTCCTGATTCTGAATCTCTAACAACCGCTGCTGCTCCTGCATCGCCTGCTGCTGACGTACCAGTTGCATTTGTTGCTCTTGGTACCGCCTCTGCTGTTCCTGCATTTCCTGTTGCTGTTGAATCTGCTGCATCATCTGTAGCTGCTGCAATTGCCGCAACGTGCTTAGGTCATTTTCCTGTCTTTGGCGGTTATACCCATCGAGTCCCGGAACACCCGAAAAGCGTCCGTCCTGAGCCATAACTGCGCCGCTACAAACAATCGCTGCTGCCAAAGCGTATCTGCTTAAGAAAATCTTCATGGTAGCCCCCTTGTTCCTACTGAACGCAGAGTCTATGCTGCGCTCATTTGTGCAAAATGACAATTGATCGAAAGGCTTACGCCAGCCCTAGCGACAAAAGAAACCCCGCACAAGGCGGGGAATCGTTTCGCACTCTCGCTGCGGTTAGTTGCAATCCATCCTTCTTGCTGAACCGACCACTTGGTGAACTTTGTCAGCCCCATACTTGGCTACAACTTCCCTCTTGGTGCGATCTACAAACGCAGCTTCAGCTTCATCGCTCCCGCGCTCGAATAGTTGCCCCTGATAAGCCACGAAGTTCATAGGCTCGTCTTTGGTGCCAGTGGCGACAAGCTTGCGGAGAATGATCATTCTCACTTTTCCCGCTACTGCTTTTCCCGCTACCACTTCCAATGCTTCTAATCTCTTGGTCATGTTCATGCTCTGGCGTCGCTTTCGGACAAGAGTAACAACAAGCCCGGCCAATCAGTCAGGCCCAGCCGCTCCCTTGCCTGCGCTTCGGTTTCGTCGTCGGTCTCGCGGATGTAACAGCGTATGCTGTCGCCACCTTGCTGTGCGTGAGCCGTTTCCAGTGCTTCCAGTCGTTTCGCCATATTCATGTCAAATCTCCTCGCCAAGTGCGTCCAAGTACATCGTCAAATTCTTTTGCTCCGTATCGGTAAGGTGCGGCTTCGCCTGAAGTTCGCGCACACTAGGACGGATGTATGCCTTCAATTCGTCATCTGACGAGAAGGTGCTAATCGTCGCCCTGCTGTTGTTCGCCGCCTCGATTGCGTCCAGTCGTTTCATCATCGGATTCATTTCAGTAATTTCCTTTCAAGTTGTGCCAGTCGTTGTTCAATCAGTTCCACCTCGATCAGCTTGCCGATGCCTGTCAGGACATAGGCCAGCCGCCCCGCATCACTTATGTCGACCTTCCCTGTCCGAGCTGCCCGGTAAATCGTCGCCATCTCTCGACGTACATCACCGATGCTGTTTAGCTTGATTTTCGGGGGGGTAGGGTCAGGCTTGCCGGTAGTGGCCTCAATCGTTAGCGGGGGATGTTTTGCCTTAGTCATGGCATCAACTCCCCGGCCCGCCGCATAAAGTAGTCCAAGGCATCGGCATCCGTGCTGCACTGGTTCAGGACTACATCAATGGTCGCCGGATCGTTTTCGCCGATGTAGACCAGCCATGCCCGGATTGCCGCCTCTTCATGGGCAGTCATGGGCGCGGTCGCCGTACCATCAGCACCGACTTTCAGCGCCTCCACAATTCCGGCCTTGTGCTCGCGGATCGCGGGAAGCCACCGACTCACCGCCGCACCGTCGCCGGTTGCCTTGATGGTTCCAGCGGGCGAAATGGTCAGGCTTACCCCGTCCGCCATCGCCTCTTTGAGGATCGCCGCCGGGGTCATATTTCCACCTCGACAGCCGAAGAAACCGCCGAAGGTGCCGAAGGTGCCAAGTAATTTTGTTCGGCATCTTCGGCATCTTCGTGGCACCTTGGCATCTTCGGCGGGAGTGTCCAAAGCCACCCGCCGCGCATTCCATCCTTGTGTCGAAGGACTCCAATCTTGTCCGCTGCGCGCTGAATACTGCGCTTGGTCAAGCCTGCCCCGTCCGCATCCTTGAATACCGCTCCGGCGGTCATCGGTGCATCGGCGAGCAGATCAGCAAGAAACCGCTTTGCGTCGTTCAGGGTGCCGCCCTCTCCATCGTCGCCGGTCGCGTCCGCCGTCGCCAGCAATTCACGCGCCGCGCCCTCGACTGCATCACCCCACAGCACCGACGAGGCGAAGATTCCCGGATTCGTTTTCAGTTCGCCTTGATGCAGGTCGTACTCGAAGCCGCCATCATCCGGCCCAATGTTCGACTTGGCGCGAATGAATAGCCGTACCGTACGTCCGTCCTCGCCTTCCTCCTGATGCTTGGCCGCCACCATCACCACGCGAGCCAGCGCGCCGAAGGCAAGGCTTCCCGTCAGCCGTTCCACCGGATCACGTCCGCCGGTTCCCTTGGAAAAGTGCGTTATGCCCAAGAGAGCGCAGCGCATGAATGCCGCCAAGTCGACCAGCGGTTGCAGGCTGCGCCGTACCTCGGCATTCTTGTGACTATCACCCATCACCGCCGAAACAATCGGATCCACGATCAGCAGGCGCACGTCGCCGATTTCGGACAGCTTGCGCTGCAGCGGTTCCATGTCTCGCGCCGGGTCGAAGGATCGGCGGCCATCACCATCGAACACGTCAGCAATGAAATACACGCGGGATAGATCAGCACCCGACAGGGCCAGCCGGGGAACCAGCGTATCAGCCGGATCATCCTCGCCGCTCCATATCACCACGTTGCCGGCGGGCGACCGGCTGCCGTCAGGCCAGCGGCCCGCTGTTGTGACAGTTGCAGCCAGGGCCATGCTGATCGTCGTTTTACCCGTGCCCGGTGCGCCACCAAGAACGTGCATCTTTCCCGCAGCCAACCATCCCGGCCACAACCATGTCACGGCTTCCGGCTTCACATCGCTGCCGCGCAACAGTTCGACACAGCTTACATATTCCCCTGTAGGCAGGCTTTTGGCTTCCGGTTGAGGCTCAGGCATTGCCGGTGCTCTCGCGGCCGCCATGACGTGCTTCGAGGCTCGTGCTGCAACGTATGCGGCCTGGTCGTCAAATACCGATCCGGTCGGTTCACGGTTTGGTATCGGCGCGTTCATACGGCGCCCTTTCGCGCATCGGCTTCTAGGGCACGCGCTTCTGCATACTTTTTAGGATCACCACTTCGAGCGGCAAGCACCGATCCGGCCACAGCGTCTTTGACTGCGTCCGGCTCGATGTAAAGTCGCGGCGCGTCCTGGATGGCGATTTCCGTCAAAGTGTAGTCGCACCAATCTCTGATTTCAAGCAGGCCGGGCGCCGAAATTCTCGCCTCTGCGGCCTCGGTGATCATCTGATCGGCGGCCACGAGAATTCGCGCAACAGTGACAATCTGCCGGCTTCGCGCAAGCTTTTTGTTGCCGTGCGGCTTGCCAGCGATGTAGGCGTCGACGGCTTTGATCTGTTCGGGTGAAAGGTCGCGGGCGGTCATAGCGGCATCCCCCGCGATTCAATGCGCCGGATTAGTCGGTTCCACGTCAGACAGAAAACGCATGCGATGCCGGGGCGGCAGTAGCAAAAATGCCTTTCGAGAATGCTGATATGATTGCCATTGCTGTAGTCGCTTTTGCTTTGCCCCGCGCCCTGTTCCCGCAGGGCGTTGGCTTTTCTGGGGCGGCTCACTTCTGCACCCCTGCCGCTTGTACCCGCGACTCAATCCAACTTTCGATTGAATCCGAAGTCCACGCAACAGCACGCGCACCAAGAGATACTGGCGCAGGAAATTCGCCGCTTTTTATCTTCTGGTAGATCGCCGTGCGGCCATAGCCGACTTGATGCTTTACTTCAGGGAGGCGCAGGAGGCGCCGTTGATTTTCTGCCATGTCTAATTGCTCCCGTAGACGTGGCCGATTGATCCGCTTTACTGCTTCGGCCATGTCCGCGCGTTGAAGGATTGCAACGGATCATGGTCGAGACTCTGATAGGCGGGTACGGGGTTAGCCGGCTAATCCGCGTTAGCTGCCTCCCACCACTCTTGCAAAGAGCGCATCGAGGCCCGCTTCTTTTTCTCCATGGCATCACAGTCCACGTCAAACCGCTCCACTCCGCTAACGCCAGCCCGTTGAATCGTCAGTCCGTCTATGCTGCCAACGCTGGCGGCATCCATGAACTCAGCCAGGGAATGCCCGTCACGTCGCCATGGCCGCATAGCGGCTACCGTAACGGTCTTATGGGTCGTTCTCTCTTTGGGTGGTCTCTTACCGAGATCGCTTTGCCGCCGCTTTCCTGTCACCGCCTCATCAAGCGCAGCAACTTGGATTATCTGATCCGTCAGGTACTCCCGCATGAACCTGCCCGCCCCCTCGAAATCATGTTCTGCCGCCCTGCGCAATGCTTCCACCAAAGCAGTCTGCTTTGCGGTATTCGCTCTCATCGCCAATGTCCTGATGACGATTACCTCGGCAAAATCTTGGGTAATTTGATTTACCGGAATTCCTCGTTTTTCAGCTTGCTCTCCGATATGCCAAGCCATTGCACGGCCGCCCAAGTCGTAATCGGAAAGCGCTAACAAGTCTCTAATTTCTATTATTTCCGGCATCTTCATCGCGCACCCTTTGCGCCCCTTGAAAGGATCGCCAGCACCAGCCCGCAAGGGTTACGGGTTTTCGGGGATCAGCCTAGGCGCGGCGAAGTCAGTTAGTTGCCAGATCAATACTTCCCTGGATCAACCCCTTGCGGCAGGCACCTGTATTCAAAATGACTGAGCTTCCCTCTGTTTTTCGTCTTCCAACCCAACGGCATTATGCCGCCAATTGCTGCTCATGCTGAGTGCTGATCCAGTCTTCCAAGAATTTCATTGGCGAGGCGTAGCCGAGCGTGGAGTGCTGCCGTCTGCGGTTGT
>JAPLQY010000016.1 GCA_026399475.1 Rhodocyclales bacterium | reverse complement strand
TCTTCCGAACTACCCTCAGAACTTAATCCAGATCTTTCAACCCAGATCAGCAATCGACCCTTCGATTTCGGCCCGATCACCCACCACCACCTCCAGCACAGCAAGCACCTACACCTATCGGTTGTTTGGTTTTTAAAGAACGTTACCGCTTTGTTTCACGCAGCGGCGAAGAGGGGCGCATTATACGGATCGAATTTCGTTGGTCAACACCTTCATCGAAAAATTTTCGATCACACTCACACTAGCGTCACGCGGGCGAACTTTCGCTTGCCAACCTGCAGCACAACACACTCTCCCGCACCCAGCGCCGTAGCACGATCGCCGACTTTCTCGCCGTTGATCCGCACGCCGCCACCTTCGATCATGCGCAGCGCGTCGGAGGTGCTGGGCGTGAGTCCGGCGGCCTTGAGCACCTGCGCCAGCGACCCCGCCGGAACACTGATCTCGGGCATGTCGTCAGGCAGGACGCCTCGTTGAAAACGGGCCTCGAACTCGGCCAGGGCCGCCTGTGCATCCTTCGATGAATGGAAGCGGGCAACGATCTCCTGCCCCAGCAGCACCTTGATGTCGCGCGGATTGCGGCCCTCGGCGACTTCGCGCTTGAAACTGGCGATTTCGTCATTGCCGCGAAACGACAGCAGTTCGTAGTAACGCCACATCAGTTCATCCGACACCGACATCAGCTTGCCGAAAATTTCCGTGGGCGACTCGGCGATGCCGATGTAATTGCCTAGCGACTTCGACATCTTGTTGACGCCGTCCAGTCCCTCCAGCAGCGGTAGCATCAAGACGCACTGCGGCGCCTGCCCGTAGTGCTTCTGCAACTCGCGGCCCATCAACAGGTTGAATTTCTGGTCGGTGCCCCCCAGCTCGACATCCGCCTTCATGGCCACCGAGTCGTATCCCTGGCACAGCGGATAGAGAAATTCATGGATGGCGATGGGCTGGCCGCCGCTGTATCGCTTGGAAAAGTCGTCTCGTTCCAGCATGCGCGCTACCGTGTGGCGGGCGGCAAGCTTGATCATGCCGGCCGCACCGAGAGGCTCGAACCAGGTCGAGTTGAAGCAGACTTCGGTTTTCACCGGATCGAGGATCTTGAACACCTGCTCGCGGTAGGTGTCGGCATTTTCGAGTATCTGCTCGCGGGACAAGGGCGGACGGGTCGCATTCTTGCCGCTCGGATCACCGATCATTCCGGTGAAGTCGCCGATTAGAAACATTACGTGATGGCCAAGATCCTGAAAATGCCTCAGCTTGTTGATCAGCACGGTATGCCCGAGATGAAGGTCCGGCGCTGTCGGATCGAAGCCCGCCTTGACCCTCAAGGGACGACCGGACTTCAGTTTTTCAACGAGCTCGGACTCGATCAGCAGTTCGTCGGCGCCGCGCTTGATCAGTGCCAGTTGGGAGTCGATATCGACCATGATGATTAACCAAGTTTGACGGAAGGGCGATTTTTGCTACACTCACCCGTCCTTTTAGGCGGTCCGCCCATCCAATTGCACAAAAACAAGAACGGGATTTTAGCGCAACTCCATGACTACCGATTCGAACGCCCCAGGCATTTCTGGGTGGGCGCCGGAGTGGTCAGCGTTTCGCTTTTCAGCATGGTTGCCGCCTTTGGCACCGTAGCAGACTCTCGTCTGGCAGACATGCCCCGGCAGCAGGTGGTCGAGCAGATCGCGCTGCCGTCCCTGACGGCGGTGGATGACAACAACCAGAGTTTCCTGCGCGAAGAGCGGGTGCAACGCGGCGATACCGTGATGGAGCTGCTGCAACGCCTCGGCGTTGACGATGCGGCGGCCGTTGGTTTTTTGAAAGGCAGCGCCACGACCCAGAGCCTGTTCCGCCAACTCAGCCCAGGCAAAAACCTGACGGCCCGGACCGGACCTCAGGGCGAACTGCAGACTCTCGTTTTCCCGCTCAATGGAGGCAAGGATCAGGCCTTGGTGGTCGAACGCCGCGGCGAACAGTTTTCCGCGTCTGAGCAAACCCTGCCGCTGGAAACCCAGGTAGTCATGAAATCGGCGGAAATCCGTTTTTCCTTGTTCGGCGCAACGGATGCGGCGGGAATTCCGGACTCGGTCGCCACGCAACTGGCGGATATTTTTGGCGGCGACATCGATTTCCATCGCGATCTGCGCAAAGGCGACCGCTTTGCCGTCATCTACGAATCCGTCAATTACCTTGGTCGCGCTGTGCGCAGCGGACGCATACTCGCTGCCGAATTTGTGAACAATGGCAAGACCTACCGTGCCGCCTGGTTTGTCGACCACGCCGGTACAGAGAACAGCAGCGGCTACTACACCGCCGACGGCAAGAACATCCGCAAGGCCTTTCTGCGCTCGCCGCTCGAGTTTTCGCGCATTACCTCGGGTTTCACCTCCGCGCGCTTCCATCCTGTCTTGCAGAAATGGCGGGCGCACAAAGGCATCGACTACGGCGCCCCGGTCGGCACCCGGGTCAAGGCCACCGGCAACGGCGTGGTCGAGTATGTGGGCGTCCAAGGGGGCTATGGCAAAGTAGTCATCCTGCGCCACCAAAGCCGTTACACGACGCTCTACGGTCACCTTTCGGGCTTCGCACCCGGCCTGCGCAAAGGCAATCGCGTCAGTCAGGGCGATTTAATCGCCTTCGTCGGCGCCACCGGACTGGCCAGCGGACCGCATCTGCATTACGAGTTCCGCGTCAGCGACGTGCATCAGAATCCGCTGGCGATGGCCTTGCCCAGCGCACCGCCATTGATGCCCGAGCAGCTTGGCCTGTTCCGGGAACGAACCGCGGCCCACCTCGCTCGTCTTGATCTGATTCGCGGATTCAACCTCGCCCAAGGCGACTGACATGGCATCGGCTGGGTCGCTGGTCGTTGGGCTGATGTCCGGGACTAGCCTCGATGGCGTCGATGCTGTCCTAGTCGACTTCTCGGAACACCCACCGCGCACGCTTGCGACCTTTTGGTCGCCGTATTCGACCCACATTCGTGAGCAGGTCCTGCAACTGCAGTCTGCGCAACACGACGAAATTCGTTCCGCCACACTGCTGGCCAACGACCTGGCGCGCTGCTACGCGGAAGCCGTGCGTCAGGTGCTGGCCAAGGCCGGTGCAGATGCGACCGGGATCGCAGCCATCGGATGCCACGGGCAGACCATCCGTCATCAGCCGGCTGCGGGCTACAGCGTCCAACTCAACAATCCGGCGCTGCTGGCCGAACTTTTAAGAATAGCCGTTGTGGCGGATTTCCGCAGCCGCGACATTGCCGCAGGAGGCCAAGGCGCACCGCTGGTGCCGGCCTTTCATGCCGCGGTATTTGGCGATCCCGCACGGCACCGGGTCATCCTCAACATCGGCGGAATCGCCAACCTGACTGACCTGAACCCGGGCAAACCGGTGCGCGGCTTCGACTGCGGACCCGGCAATCTGCTGCTGGATGCCTGGATCGAGCACCACAAGGGACTCCACTATGATGAAGCCGGACTCTGGGCGAGGCAGGGACGGGTGCTTCCGGCGTTGCTGGATAGCCTGTTAGCTGATGCCTTCTTCGGCACCAGCCCACCCAAGAGCTGTGGCCGCGACGAATTCAACCTACCGTGGCTTGAGGGTCACCTTGCGGGCAGCGAACGGCCAGAGGACGTCCAGGCAACGCTACTCGAACTCACCACACGGTCGGCGACGCAGGCCATCGCTTGCTGGTGCGGCAAGCCTGACGAACTTTTCGTTTGCGGCGGGGGCGCACGCAATCTGGCCCTGATGGACAACCTGCAACGCCGTCTGCCGGATTGCCGTGTCGCCAGCACCGACTCTCTGGGCCAACCGGCTGACTGGGTCGAAGCGGTCGCTTTCGCCTGGCTGGCGTGGCGCACTCTGCACGGCGAGGCGGGAAATCTTCAGGAAGTCACGGGCGCCAAAGGTCCACGGATTCTCGGCGCCATCTATCCGGCTTAACCCAAACCGTAGTCCCGCCGGGGGATACCGTCCCCGGCCAAGCACGGGGACATAACAGCAAAGGGCGCGGAGCCATGACCCCGCGCCCTTCGTTTAAAGCCAGCGAATCAGGCCGAGAAGGACGATCCGCAACCGCAGGTCGACTGGGCGTTCGGATTCTTGATCACGAACTGCGAACCCTCGAGCCCTTCGGAGTAGTCAATTTCGGCACCGACCAGGTACTGATAGCTCATCGGATCGATCAGCAGCGACACGCCGTTCTTTTCCATCACGGTGTCGTCTTCATTGGTGACTTCGTCGAAGGTGAAGCCATACTGGAAACCGGAGCATCCGCCGCCGGTCACGAAGACTCGCAGTTTGAGTTCGGGGTTGCCTTCCTCGGCGATGAGTTCCTTGACCTTGCTCGCGGCGTTGTCAGTGAAATTCAGCGGTGCCGGCATTTCGGTGGGTGCGTTCATGGTGCTCTCCTGTGGGGGGTATTGCGCAATGGATCAGTATGTATGTCCGGAAATTATGGTTTCAATAGCGCGAAAGGTCAATTGCTGGCCGCCAGTTTCAACTCTACCGCCTTCGCCGGCAAGCCCTGATGCACCAAGCGGCCCTGCACTATGGCCCCAAGATGGATCTCGATCGTACTGTACTCGACATCACCCGTGACCCGTGCGCGCGTCTGAAGTTCAAGAAAATCGCTTGAATGTACCGCCCCGATCACGGTCCCGTTGATTACCAGGTGAGAAACGGAAATCTCGCCCTCGATCCGCGCGTGCTCGCTGATCACCAGGGTTGCCGGTTGTCCGTCAGCGCCGCGAACATTACCCCTGATTTCGCCGTCGACGCGCAGACCGCCAGCAAAGGTCACGTCTCCCTCCAGCGAAGTGCCGACACCGATCAGGCTGTCGATACGTCCTTGCGGCTTGCTGGTTTTCTTGCCGAACATTATTGGAATCTCCTCACTGTGATCCTTATTGACGCCTTGCCGCTCAAAGAGCCACGCTCTGGCTGGCCTTGACCACGCCCCCCTGAATCAACCTCACCTCAACACGCTGGATTCGCGCCTCGGCAGCTAGCTTGAATGTGCCCTCGAGGCGCCGGAAGTAGCGAAAATTGACCTGATACTGACTGGCTGCGGGATCCCCGGCGGCAGGAAACTGGATCATAGCAGTCTCCTTGCCCCGCTGCACGGTCGCGATCAATTGGATCATGCCATTGAATTCCTTATCCTTCTTGTTCCCCGTTTGCGCCAGGAGGAGGCGGTAGCGATATTGTCCGTCGCCGACAGGAAGAACTTGCAGTCGACTGATCGCCAGGCCGGAATCCCCAGCCTGCCCGCCCGCCAGACTTTCAAAAGTCGCAAGATCCGACTTCAGCCGGGTATTTTCCTCTTCCAGCGACCTGATCTGAAGGGAGAGTTGCTCCTGCGAGGTGCTCTCGATGCGCAGGCGGCTTTCGCTGGCATTCGCCACCTTGCGAGTGCGTTCCAGGTCCGATTCCAGGCCGGCAATGCGCTCACGCATTCCTGCAATTTCGTGCTCGCTGACGCCTTGGTGAAAGCCCGCAAAGCGCTGCCCGGCATCATAAATCCAGCCGGCCAGAGCCAACGATGCACCGGCCAGAACGATTACAGACAGCGCCCGCCAGTACCACGGCAGATGGGTCCGCACCGCGACGCGAGGCGCCGAAATACCAAAGCGGCCTCGCAGCCGTCTCAGCGTCAGGGCAAGACGGGAACTTGCAAAAGACCCGAACATTCGTCCAGACCAAACATGAGGTTCATGTTCTGCACTGCCTGCCCCGCAGCCCCTTTCACCAGATTGTCAATCACCGAGAGCACCACCAGCGTGTCGCCACCCTGGGGACGATGCAGCGCGATCCGGCAGGTATTGGCCGCCCTCACCGAACGGGTCTCGGGATGAGAGTTCGGTGGCAGCACGTCCACAAACGGCTCGGCGGCGTAACGACGCTCGAACAAGGCCTGGAAGTCCTCTTCGCGAGTGATGCGGCCATAGAGCGTCGCATGGATACCGCGAATCATTGGCGTCAGATGCGGCACGAACGTCAGGCCGACCTGGTTCGTCGCCTTCCCTGCGGCACGCGCGAGTCCCTGCCTGATTTCCGGCAGGTGGCGATGTCCCGGCACCCCGTAGGCCTTGAAATTATCCGATGCTTCGGAAAACAGAATGCCGATTTCGGCCTTGCGACCAGCGCCGGACACCCCGGACTTGGCATCCGCAATCAAGTGCTCGAGGTCGATGCAGCCAGCCTCCACCAGCGGCAGGAAACCCAGTTGCGTCGCCGTCGGGTAGCAACCAGGGTTTGCCACCAGACGGGCGCTGCGGATCTGCTCGCGATTCACCTCGGGCAAGCCATACACCGCCTCGGCGATCAACCCCGGGCTGGCGTGGCTCATGCCATACCACTGCTCCCACAGCGCCACGTCCTTGATACGGAAATCAGCGGCCAGGTCGACGACTTTCACCCCGGCTTCGAGCAGACTTGGCGCCTGCTGCATGGCAATGCCGTTGGGTGTGGCGAAAAACACCACGTCGCACTCATGCAGCGGCGCATCCTTGGGATCGCTGAACTTCAGACCCACTGAACCGCGGAGGCTGGGAAACATGTCGGCGACCGCTGTCCCGGCCTCGCCACGCGAGGTAATGGCCGTAAGTTCAACCCCGGGATGCCTTGCCAGCAGACGCAGCAATTCCACCCCGGTGTAGCCAGTGCCGCCAACGATTCCTGCCGTAATCATGCCAAACTCCTTGCCGCGATTGATTGATGGTAACCCACGAACAAAAAAGCCGCCCGAAGGCGGCTTTTTTCGCAACAGCGATACCGCCGCTGACGCTTACCGCTTCGAGAACTGCTTGCGCCGGCGCGCCTTGCGGAAACCGACCTTCTTGCGCTCGACTTCTCGTGCATCGCGGGTGACGAAACCAGCACTCGACAGAGCGGGTTTCAGGGTCGCATCGTATTCGATCAGGGCGCGGGTGATTCCGTGACGCACGGCGCCCGCCTGGCCGGATTCACCACCGCCCTCGACATTCACGAGAATATCAAAGGTGCTGGTGTGCTGGGTCAGTTCCAGCGGCTGGCGCACGACCATGCGGCCGGTTTCGCGCGAGAAAAACTCGTCGACCGGCTTGTCGTTGACCACGAACTTGCCGCTGCCGGTGCGC
>JAPLQY010000092.1 GCA_026399475.1 Rhodocyclales bacterium | reverse complement strand
ATGAATTGCAGGCGGCCATGCGGCCGCCGGCCGCAGAGGGTGACAAAGCCAAGCGTGGCGAGACGCCGATGGAACGTTGGCGGTCGCTGGCGCCGATTCCGGAACAGCACATTGCGGATGCACTCGATGCCCGCTTTGATGACTGGCAGCGCAGCCAGGATGAGGTTCGGGAAAAGCGGACCGCCGACAAGCGGCAACGTACTCAACAAAAAAACCAGGAACTGCATGAGGCACGGATCCGGTCGTTGATCGATCTCATGGGCACTGTTGAAGCCGCGCTCGCCGCGGGTCACGTGGCGGAGGCGGTCAAGCAGCTACCCGCATTGCAGTCGGCGTCTGACCGCGGCGACGCAGGCGCCGATCTCCAGGGCAAAGTCGGTGCACTGCAGGCTGAAATTCTTCGCCTGAAGGAATGGCAGCACTGGGGGGGAGGGCGGGTGCGAGAGGGCCTGGTTGAGGAAGCCGAGACGCTGGCCCGCTCCGTTGTGGCTGCCGAGGCGGCTCGCTCGGCCAAGGTGCCCGTCGCCCAGCTTGAAAAATACATCGAGCAGTTGCGCGCTCGGTGGAAGGAACTGGATCGATTGGGCGGCGCAACCGGCAAGCCGCTATGGCAACGCTTCGATGCCGCGCTGAAATCTGCCGACGGCCCGGTAGCCACGCACAAGGCGCGATTGGCCGAGGCAAGGCTGGAGAATCTCTCGGCGCGGGAAAACCTGCTCGCCGCCCTGGATGCCCTGAACACCGGCAATGATCAAACCGGTGCGCCGCCTGACTGGAAATCCAACGTCTTGGCGCTCAGCCGCTTTCAGATGGAATGGCGCAAGTTGGGTCCGCTCGAACATACCGTGCCGCATAAACGACTGGCGGCGCTGACGCAGCGCATGCAGGCGAGCGTGAAACGTCTGGAGGATCCATTGCAGGAGGTTTTCCGAACGGCGCAAACCGGGCGTGAGGCGCTCGTCGTGCGTGTCAGGGAGTTGGCTCGCCGGGCGCATGAGCGTGATGTTGTCGGCAAACTTCGTGAGTTGCAGGAACAATGGCAACGGCATTCCAGAGTGATGCCGCTTCCTCATGCCGTCGAAAAAGCCTTGTGGGACGAATTCAGAAAAGCCGTTGATGCGGTGATGAATGAGCGGGACGCGGCTGTCAAAGACCGCAACACCCGCTTTGAGGCCGGGCAGAAGGCGCGCGAGGCCTTGCTGGCGCGACTTCAAGCCCTCGACCCCGATACTCCCCCTGCAGAGATCAAGCGGGTTCTGGCGGAAGTGACTGCGGAATGGCGTAGTAGCGGCGATGTGGCCAAAGACAAGGCCGCTAGGCTGGATGTCCGCTTTCAGGAATTGCACGATGCCGCGCGGCAGTATCTTGCAGGCAGTGCCCAGAGACTATGGAATGCAAGCTGCGATTGCCTGCTTGCCAAGCTGGCGCTTTGTGTTGAACTTGAGGCAAGCGAGCCACTCATGCCTGCCGTCGTCCCGGACATCGAAGCGCGCTGGGCACGCCTGCCTGCGCTGGCTTCCCGCTGGCAGGCGGTGATGCAGTCGCGATTTGACGCTGGGGTCGCGCAGGCAAAGCAAGGTGCTCTGGCGAATCTCTCCGCGAGCGCGGCAAGCGGCAAAAAGATGGACGACCTGTTGCTGCAGCTCGAATCGGCCCTCAACATTTCTTCACCCGCTTCCGTCGAAGGAGCGCGGCGCGCACTGAAACTCCAGGCGCTGAAAAATGTCCTGGAGGGGCGGAAATCCGCGAGTCCGGCCCCGCCGGACATTTCACAATTGACCGCAGCCGTCTTTGGCTGCACGCACATCACTGCGGATCAAGCTCATCGACTCCAGGCGGTTATTGCCGCGTTACGCCAAGCCGGCCCCGGTTGAAGGCGGTCAGCTTACCGGGCGCTCCGGACTCTTGAATACCTGCTTCCTGTGCCAGTCGAGAAACTCGGGCTGAGGCAGGTAGTCCCGGCTCTGCGGCAGGATCAGGCTGGCGCCGTGATAGGCGAGAATTCTTCCGGCTGACTCGTCGCTGCCGTTGAGGTGCTGGCTGAAAACCATCTGGTAGGTGTCGGGCAGGATGGTGAAGGCGCCGAGGTCGAAGACCTTGTGGTGCAGCGAGCACAAGGCGATGCCATTGGGTACGACGTCGGGTCCCCTGGCCTGAAACCACTTGATGTGTGCGGCTTCGAGGCCGATGGGCTGGTGGCCGAGGCGCAAATTGTGACCGCAGACGCCGCAGCGGTATTGGTAGGCAAGCAGTACCTTTTCGCGGAAGGCCGGATCGCGACGGCGAGCCAGCTCCTGAAGCGATGTTGCAACAGACAGATCCGCCGGCAGGCCGACGGCGGCCAGCACGTCGGAGCGGATCGATTCGGGGAAGTGGGCGTCGACGATGCGTCGGGCGATGGTGGCGACCAGCTGCGGATCGCTATGCAGGGCCTCTCGCAGGCCGGGTGGAAAGCCGCCGCGGACGTGGTTTTCTCGCAATTCGGTCAGGGTTGGTGTAGCAGAGGGAGGACGAGCGAGAATGGTCGTCGGACCTTCCAGTTGCCACAAGCCATCGGTCTGCAGATGCCAGAAAGGATGGTGGCGGGAACTGCCCGATCCATCCGGTCCGAATTCCTCAAGCAGTTGCTTCAGATGTGGTTCGACATCGTTCCAGTCCATCGTCGCCGTCCCGCCAGCGCCGACTCTTGCGAGGGCAAACAAGACCAGCAACGGCTTGTGCACGGCGCGCTGGTCACCGCGCTGCCAGACGCGCATGCGATCGAATGCCTGGAGAATGTCGTCGCGGGTCATGGCCAGTATTTTGCCTTTTCCGGCAGCACCCAGCGCACGCCGCCGCGCGGATCGGGACTGTCGCCGGCGTAGCGCGGAATCAGGTGAATGTGCAGGTGCGCTACGGTCTGGCCAGCGGCTGATCCGTCATTGATGCCGATGTTGTAGGCGTCGGGGCCGAACCCGGCGTCAATGATTGCCTTGGCCTCGTCGAGCAGGTGCAGCAGGCTGCTGCGCTCGGCGACGGTGGTTTCGAAGAAGGATGCGATGTGGCGCCGTGGAATGATGAGAGCATGGCCGGGAGCCACGGGAAAGCCGTCGCTGGCAATGATGGCCAGCGCATCGCCGCCGAGGATGCGCGACGCGGGCAGGGTGCAGAAGGGGCAGGGTTTGTCCATGACGGGTTATGCCACCTAGGGCTTGCGCGTATCGTCGGGCAAGACAGGTGTTTCGCTGACCCGATATTCCTCGACGATGACCGCTTCGCCCTCGATCACGTCGCCATCCGCCGGTGGATGGCGCATTGCTCCCGCTTCCCGCATGGCCTTGCGCAGGTGGCGTGTTTTCCAGAAGACCCAGGCCCCCAGCGTCAGCCCGACGACGACGAACACGGCGAGCAGCGCCAGCGAGAACATGAAGCCGAGAACCAGCAGGATCGTACCGGCCACCAGGGCAAGGACCTGTCCAAGCGGGCCTGTTGGCGGGCTGGCTCGGGTCATTCCGGATTCCTCGAATCGATGGCGAGGGTGACGGGGCCGTCGTTCACCAGGGTGATCTGCATGTCGGCGCCGAAGACGCCGCTCGCCACGGGGCGTCCCGATGCCATCGTCAAGCGGACGAGAAAGCGCTCGAACAGCGGTTGCGAGATCTCGCCGCGGGCAGCGCGTCCCCAGGAGGGCCGGTTGCCTTTTCTGGTCGAGGCATACAGGGTGAATTGCGACACCGCCAGAATCTCGCCGTCGATCTCGGTCACGCTGCGATTCATGACGCCCGCTTCGTCGGCAAAGATGCGCAGGCGCAGAATTTTTTGCGCCATCCAGTCGAGATCGCTGTCCTGATCGGCTTCTTCGAAACCGGCAAGCACCAGCAGCCCGGACCCGATCCGCCCGGACAGGCGCCCGTCGACTCTGACGGCCGCTTCGCTGACGCGCTGGACGATCACTCTCATGAGGCATCGCATTCAAAAAATACCGATGGTCAGGATACTACCGGCAATCAAACCCTGAACGTCGGATTGGCTGCCGAATCGAGGCGACGTTCCCCGGCGGTCCCGGAATGATTGAACCGGGATACTCGGGAGCGGACTGACAGATTACAATGTCGGCACTTTCATGGAAACCGTCAGTCTCGCCAACCACTTTCTGATCGCCATGCCCGCCATGGTCGATCCGAATTTTTCCCGCACGCTGACCTATATCTGCGAGCACAACGCAGACGGCGCCATCGGCATTATTGTCAATCGTCCGACCGACATGAGTCTTGCCGGACTGTTCGATCGCGTCAGCATTCCGCTCGAGGACGATCAGGCCGAAGCGCGCTTCGCCGGTCTGCCGGTGTATTTCGGCGGCCCGGT
>JAPLQY010000026.1 GCA_026399475.1 Rhodocyclales bacterium | reverse complement strand
CTCCAGCGAATTGACCTCTCCTTGCGGCAGGGGCCGGCCGCGGGTGCGCGCCATCAGCGCATCGATCTTCTGTTCAATCAGACAATTCGCCGCCGCCGCGGCACCCGCCACCAAGGCGATCCCCGTGGTGCCTGCCAGCAGGATGCGCCACGGCACCATGCCGGGAACGGCGAGGAACATGCCGATCACCGCGCAAAAGACGATCAGCGAGACCACTCGCGGCTTCGCCAGCTGAAAATAGTGCAGCAGACGCTGGGAACCAGTTTGCAGTTTAAGGGCAGTAGATTTCACGCTTGAGGTATCAACGATTGAACCTGGAACATGGGTTTGAGTTTATCACGAGGAGGCTAGCTGAACGGCGGCGTTGAGGCTGCCAATGGCAAGCGCTGCGCGGCTTTTAGCAGCCTGTCGCGGCGCCTGCCGCAACGATGAAAATGTTGGGGGAAAAACCTCGCGACTTCAAAACTTGATCAGCTTTCCGAGTTCGCGAATGAAGGCCTTCGGCTCGGGATCGTCGGAGTAGCGGAAGACCAGCTGGCCCCGCCTGTCCACGAGATTGATGTGGCGGCTTTCCTTGCCGCCAAGAACTTCCAGCACTTTGGCATCGGTCGCCTTGATCAAGACCAGGTCCGGGTGTGCGGCCATCAGGTCCGCTGCGGGTATGCTTGCGTCAGTAATGAGCCAGAGACGGTCGATGCGCGTCACGTTGCGGCCCTGTGCCGTGCGCGCCTGCCGTGTCAGGTAGAGCGTGTGCTGGCAACGCTCATCGCAAGCACCCGGTGCGGCAAAGATCAGCAGCCACTTGCCGCTGACCGCAGGATGTTCCAGCGCCGCACCATCCGGGCGCCGCAGGAACTCGAACGGTAGCGGCACCGGGTCAAGCGGCTGGCCCACGGTCGCCGTGACCTCCGGCGGAGAGACATAGCGAAAATACAGGGCTGCCACGAGAGGCAGGAGGCCTATCGCAACAATCGCCAGCAGTATCAATCTGCCATTGCGCCGGGCGGAAGGCGTCGCAGCCGTCGGTGAAAGCGGGTCGCCTTCGATTTCCTTGTCCGTCTGTGTGTCTGCGTTCATTTCTTTCGCCATGCAAAAAGGCCGTAGGCTGCAGCCATCAGGGCGAACACCAGCCACATCGCTGCGTAGCCGTAATGCCTGGTGGCGGGATTTTCAGGAGAACCCCAGTCACGTACCAGGCCATCGCTGTCCGCACCGGTTTGCAGCAAAATCACCGGCAAGGCATCAAGACCACTCAGCTGGCGATAGTCCGCTTCACGCACATGCTGCCAGACGGCTCCCAGAGGTGCGGTTTTCTGCAATTCAAATATTCGGGTTTCAAAGCTGCGCGTCACGCCGGCAATCTCGATCTCACCAGCCGACGCCGCAACGGATGGAAGCTCGGAACGCAGCCGCGGCAAGGGAATCCAACCACGATTGACCAGTACTACCGCTTCACTGCCGGACAGCTGCAGGGGCGTGAGGACGTGATAGCCGGCATGGCCGCCATGGATCTTGTTGTCCAGAAAGAGCGTTTTCGCGGCCAGCCAGCGGCCACGCGCCGTTGCCATCCGATCGATCAGTTTATCGCGCTCTCGCTGCTGCGCCGACAAGACGATCGGGGTCGAGACGAGGGCAGCCTGCTCGCGTTCGAAGCGCTCACCACGGGTTTCCGCGCGCCAAAGTTGCAGACGCGCCATACCGAGGCAGGTCAGAATCAAAAGCATGATCAGAAGCAAGCGCAGATACCCGCGCTTGAAAGAGAAAATCAACATTTGCAGAACGCTGTGTCCGGGTTGGGGTCGTGTACGAAGCGCGAGTCCGGTAGACTGCACGTTTTAAGAAGGGAACTCCATGCGCATCATAGTCATACTGATGCTGATCGCCATCATAGCCAGCTTGGGCAGCGCGCTGGTGTTCGTCTATCGCGATCAAGGCCAGGGCAAGACCCGGGCAGTCAAGGCATTATCGCTGCGCGTGGGTCTTTCCCTTGTCCTATTCCTGCTCTTGATGGCCTCGTACAGGCTTGGCTGGATCGGCGAACGACTCTGATCCCGTTGGCATGTGCAGCGCACGCGAGGTGCGCCGCGCCGCGCGCCTTACAGCCAATAAACGACGACGAAAAGACCGAGCCAGACCACGTCCACAAAGTGCCAGTACCAGGCCACCGCTTCAAAGGCAAAGTGGCGCTCGGCGGTGAAATGCCCCTTCAGGGTCCGCAGCAGAATCACGATCAGCATCGTCGCCCCGAGTGTCACGTGGAAGCCGTGAAAACCGGTCAGCATGTAGAAGGTCGAGCCATAGACGCCGGTGGTCATCTTCAGATTCAGGTGACTGTAGGCTTCTGCGTATTCGTAGGCCTGGAGGCTGATGAACAGAAGGCCGAGCACAATCGTCAAGGCCAGGCCGGTGATCAATTGCTTGCGCTTGTTCGCGACCAATCCCCAATGCGCCCATGTCACGGTGACGCCCGAGCTCAATAGCAAAAGGGTATTGATTGCCGGTATGCCCCAGGCGTGCATTGGCGTGAAGGCATCCTTGGCCGCAGGTCCTGCACTGGGCCATTGGTTCTTGAAACCCTCCCAGAGCAGAGCCTGATCGGGACTGGCAAGATCGGGAACAGACAGGACGCGGATATAGAACAAGGCGCCGAAAAATGCAGCGAAGAACATGACTTCCGAAAAAATGAACCAGGCCATTGCCCAACGGAAGGAACGATCTACCTGCAGGTTGTAGCTGCCGCCCTCAGACTCGCCGATCACGCGGCCAAACCAGCCGAACAGCATGACCGCCAGAACGGCAAACCCGCCCATCAGCACAAAACCGCCGTTGGCAATCGAATTCATCGTCAGCACGGCGCCGCTTGCCAGCAGGAGCAAGGCCAGCGAACCGACCAGCGGCCAGTGTGAAGGATCGGGAACAAAATAGCGGTTTGCGGATGCAGGGTGACTCATGTTGACCTCCTTGAAATCATATTGTCGTTATTGCTCTGCTGCCTTTTTCATGCGCCGAATCATTGACGACTGATGTTGACTGCCACCGCCACCAGCGTCAGCACGAATACAAGCATGAAGACCAGCGCCGTGATCAGTATCTGTAACGGCGACAGGGATGGCGCGTCCTGCTCGTGCAGCTTGTGCCCGCGCACGCCCAGCAGGCCCCATGCCACGGTACGAATGGTGCGCAAGAGTCTGCCTGTCGGCGGCGGAGAATTTGGCACCGGCATTGATCACGTCCGGCCTTCCGCAGGCTTTGCCGGTGAGGTTACGCTGCCCGCCGGTACCTCGAAAAACGTGTAGGAAAGTGTGACGGTGTTCACGTCATCAGGCAGTTTCTTGTCAAGCACGAAGACGACGGGCATCTCGCGAACCTCGTGCGGAGCAAAGGTCTGCTGCTTGAAGCAGAAGCAATCCAGCTTCTTGACGTAGCCCCCAGCATGCTGGGGGCCGTAGCTGGGCACCGCCTGCCCGATGACGGTGGTGTCGCGCGTGTTCTCGACCCGATAAGTCACGTGCACAATCTCGCCTGTCCTGGCTGCAAGGCTGGTGATTTCGGGACGAAAACGCAGTCCGTTGTCGTGGCTATTGGCGTCGAACTCGAGCGTCACCAGCCGAGCGGGAATCGACGATGCAGCGACACGTTCCGCACGGTCTATATCGTAGAGGCCCGTCCATTCGCAAAAAGCCTTGTACAGGCGCGGCTGAACGGACACAAACAGCAGGCTGCCGATCACGACGGCCACCAGGCTCGCCACTATCCGCCGGTTATTCACCACCCGTGGCAACGAGGGGACGACTGCCGCTCCGAGCGGGCCGAGGTCAGGATTCACGGGTTGGACAGCCATTGCCGGATGATGACGCTCAGAAAGACCGCAGCGGCAAACAGGGCGAGGCCGATCGCGATGCGACGGTTGCCCGGCTCGCGCGATGTGTCGCTACTGCTCACCCGTGGGCCTCTGCCGGATCGAACGCAGGGGGATCTTCAAAGGTATGGTGAGGAGCCGGAGAGGGCACGGTCCATTCCAGTCCGTGGGCGCCGTCCCAGGGCCGGGCTTCAGCCTTGACACCACCCTTCATTGCCTTGAAGACCACTACCAGGACCAGCAACTGGCTGAAGCCGAAGCCGAAAGAACCGAGCGAAGAGATCATGTTGAAATCGGCGAACTGCTGCGCATAGTCGGGAATCCGTCGCGGCATGCCGGCAAGGCCGAGGAAGTGCTGCGGGAAGAAGGCGATGTTGAAAAAGATCATCGACAGCCAGAAGTGCAGCTTGCCGAGACCTTCGTGATACATGTGCCCGGTCCACTTCGGCAGCCAGAAGTAGAGGCCGGCATAGGCGGAAAAGAGCGCTCCCGCCACCATGACGTAGTGGAAATGCGCAACGACGTAATAGGTATCCTGCAACTGAATGTCCACCGCAGTCATGGCCAGCACCAGGCCGGTAAGCCCGCCGATGGTAAACAGAACAAGAAAACCAAGCGCAAACAGCATCGGCGTCTCGAAGCTCAGCGAGCCGCGCCACATGGTAGTGACCCAATTGAAAACCTTGACCCCGGTCGGTATCGCGATCAGCATCGTCGCATACATGAAGTAAAGCTGACCCGTGAGCGGAATGCCCGTCACATACATGTGGTGGGCCCAGACAAAGAAGGAGATCAGGCCGATCGCGGCAATCGCATACACCATCGAGGTATAGCCGAACAGACGCTTGCGCGAAAACGCCGGAATCACGTGGGAGACCACGCCGAAGGCCGGCAAGGCAATGATATAGACCTCCGGGTGGCCAAAGAACCAGAAGATGTGCTGGAAGAGCACCGGATCACCACCGCCTGCCGCGTTGAAAAAGCTGGTCCCGAAATGGCGGTCGGTCAGCAGCATCGTCACGGCACCGGCCAGAATCGGCATCGAGGCTATCAGCAGGAAGGCTGTAACGAGCCAGGTCCAGCAGAACAGCGGCATTTTCATCAAGGTCATGCCGGGAGTGCGCATGTTCAGAATGGTGGTGATGATGTTGATCGATCCCATGATCGAGGACATGCCAAGGATGTGCACGGCAAAGATCGCCATGTCCATGCCCATGCCCATTTGAATCGACAGCGGCGGGTACAAGGTCCAGCCGGTTCCGGCGGCTCCCCCGGGAACGAAGAGTGAGGTGGTCAGAAGTATGGCCGCCGGCGGCAGCAGCCAGAAACTCCAGTTGTTCATCCGCGCGAATGCCATGTCGGGAGCCCCGATCATCAGCGGGATCATCCAGTTGGCGAAGCCGACGAAGGCCGGCATGATCGCGCCGAACACCATGATCAGGGCGTGCAGCGTCAGCATCTGGTTGTAGAACTCGGGGGACACGTATTGCAATCCGGGCGACAGCAGTTCGGCGCGAATGATCAGCGACATCGCCCCGCCGACAAGGAACATGGCGAAGCTGAACCACAAGTACATCGTCCCGATGTCCTTGTGGTTGGTCGTGGTTATCCAGCGCATCAACCCGGTCGGACCGTGACCATGGCTGTCGTCTTCGTGGTGGCCGGCATGGCCGGCGTGTTGGCTAGCTTGCATTGTTAGTTTCTCCTGAAGGCGGATGGCGCGATCACTTGCCGCGAAGTGCCTTGACTTCGGCGGGCTGAATCACCTCGCCGAGCTTGTTGGTCCATGCGTTCCGCTCGTAGGCTACGACGGCCGCGATATCCGTGTCACTCAACTGCGCGCCGAAGGCCGCCATGGCGGTGCCCGGCTTGCCCTTGATGACGAGTTCAAGGTGAGCCGCTTTCGGCCCCTTGACGATCTTCGATCCGTCCAGCGCGGGGAACGCGGGTGGCAAGCCCTGCCCGGTCGGCTGGTGACACGCGGCGCAATTGGCCGCGTAGACCTTTTCGCCGCGGGCTAGCAGTTCATCCAGATTCCAGACCTTGGCCGGATCGTCCGACACTGCGGCCATTGCCTTCTTCTGGTCGGCAACCCAGGCCGCGTACTTTTCTGTGGAAACGACCTCGACCACCACCGGCATGAAACCGTGGTCCTTGCCGCAAAGTTCCGAACACTGGCCACGGAAGGTGCCTTCCTTCTCCGAGCGGAACCATGTGTCGCGCAAGAAACCGGGGACTGCGTCCGCCTTGACCGCAAACGCCGGGATCGACCAATCGTGAATCACGTCGGCTGCCGTAAGGAGCATGCGCACCTTCTTGCCGACCGGCACCACCAAGGGGCGATCGACTTCCTGCAAATAGTGATCGCCCTTGGGAGCCTTGTTTTCGATCTGGTCGCGCGGTGTGGACAACACGCTCATGAACTTGACGCCGGCAGCATCTCCGGTGACGTATTCGTAACCCCACTTCCACTGGTATCCAGTGGCCTTGATCGTCAGATCGGGTTGCGAGGTATCG
>JAPLQY010000029.1 GCA_026399475.1 Rhodocyclales bacterium | reverse complement strand
CGGGCCGCTGACAAACTGATCAATGATTTCTTTCGGAATGCTCGGCAGCGCCGCCGCCTGTTTCTTCTTGCTCGTCTTGCTTGGCATACATGCTCCTTTTCGACATGGTATGCCTCACACACAAAATTTCTGACAGGCTCCCGCAACTGGCTTCACTGATTTCCGTTTCACAAGTGAATCTGTCCGACATCCAGCAGAAACTATCCGCTGCCCAATCTATTGTTAGCTACTACTATGATGCCGATGATCTGTATGCGTTTGTGATCGACGAAAAGAGCTTGAACGCAGCTCGACTTGAACGAAATGGGCTCGAAGACGACATACAGTCGTTTCGTCAGGCCATCGCAAACCAAGACGAAGGTTACCGCCAGTCTGGCCAGATGCTGTACAACCGCCTGATTGCGCCGCTAGCAGGGCAATTGCATCACCCCAAGTTGTTGGTGGCGGCGCATGGTGCCTTGCACTATCTTCCTTTTGCCGCACTGACCGATGGGCAGAACTTCCTGCTTGACCGCTACGAAATCTCTGTCTTGCCGAGTGCCTCGACGCTCATGTACGTTGGGAACATCAAGGTCGCGGACAAGCCGGGCACCGTCCTCGCCTTTGGTAATCCGGATTTGGGTGACAAGCAATACAACCTCGCCTTTGCCGAAATGGAAGCCAAGGGAGTCGCCGGGCTATTTGAGAAGTCAGCGATGTTTCTTGGCAAGGAAGCCAGCAAGAGCAACTTCAAGGAATACGCGCAAGGTTTCAAGTATCTGCACTTTGCCACGCATGGAACATTTGATTCCGCTCACCCGCTCGATTCAGCTTTGATGCTATCGACGACCTCTGTTGAAGACACGAGGGATCGCTTGACGATTGGTGAGTTGTACTCGATGCACATTGATGCGGATCTGGTGACCCTCAGTGCCTGCAAGACAGGCCTGGGCAAAGTTGCTAACGGTGATGACGTTGTTGGCCTAGTCAGGGGCTTCATGTATGCGGGAACCAACCAGATCGTTTCGACGCTGTGGGAGATCGATGACGCAGCGACCGAGTCCCTGATGACGGACTTTTACCAGCGCATCAAAGCGGGGGAAAGCAAGACCACCGCACTTCGGGAAAGCCAACGCGATATCCGAAAACAGTATCCCAATCCCTTCTTCTGGGCCGCATTCCAAATTACAGGACGGCGCGAAGACATGGGGCAGGCAGAAATGCATCGCAGTCGTAAAGAAGTGGTTGGATTAAGACAGCAGTGACTGGTTCGCGACATGAACGACCAGTGTCTTCGCCGGTCATCAGACTGGTATAGGCACAACTGAAACACCTGCCATACCGTCCCCGCAACACAGCAAGCGCTCCCCTTCAACATGCTGCATCGCACCCCACCCGGCCACATTCAGTCCCCAATTACTGCCGCCGCTCTGGCCATCGCAGGAACGCATCGGCATAGTCCCTTTCCAGTCCAACACCTGAGCCCGGTCGTGATCGTGACGCTGCGCACGAGGTGGTGATGCCTTTGGGGCTGCAGCGGATACCCCGGCAAGTTCTCGGCATCCACCATATGAACACCCTCGGCGTTATCGCGTCTCCACTTACGGCAATCGGCGCCCTATAAAGGAATGAATGTTTACAGGGCAACCGCCAGTCCGCTTTCGCCGTGCGCGTCCGGAGGCGACTGACGGGCGACGCGGAGGCCCTACTCGGCGCTTCGACGCTGTGGTCAAGTGACAAAAACGGCTGCGGCGCATGGGGTGGCGACTGGTCGTCCAGGGATCACTCTCGCTCGGGACAAAAGTTCGGAGAGCGAAGCCACACCATCCAGTGTCTACTTTTTCCAACACAGGCAGCCTAAAGGACAAGTGCCTTTCAAACGGAAGCGCTCGAACCACACGACCCAATGTCGCTTTGCCAAAGGAAAATATATTTCTCTTGGCGAGAGTTCCTGTCAAAAGGAAAGGGCCGCCAAACGCCCAGCTGGCAAGCCTATTGGTTCTCCGCAGGCCTTGACAGCACATTTTTGCGGCCTATGATTCGTATCAATGTGATCGGCATCACGTGCCGCTCACAGTCCCCGCGAGGACCGGCTGCTTAACAGCCAGCACATGAAAACGCCGCATGACATTGGCGTTTTCCTCAATTTGCAAATCGCCGTTACCGGCAAAATTTGAGGAAATTCCAATGTCTTTTTCACCTGTTTTATCTGCCGTCACCTCTTCTCCGCTGTCCGATGCTGAGCGCTTCCTGAACCACCTTTGGCGCACGCAAGAGCACTATCGGTTCATCGGCATTCGCGACACCACTACCGGGCAGTTCAAGAACGTGCCCGTGGCCGGGAGTGCGGAGGCAGTAGCATTCGCACCCGCGTTTAATGCCATCGGCAACGATGTCTACTTTTCTTGCTCAATATTCTCGACGGCGGCCAGCAGAAAAGCCGAGAACGTCGCTGGCGCATTCTGCTTTTTCGCTGACTTCGATGTTTCTCCGGACAAGGCGAGATCTGGCAAGGGCTACGGCAGTGTCGATGATGCGCAGGAGGCGGTCCAGGATTTTTGCGCCACGTCCGGGTTACCGCAGCCCAATCTCATCGTGGCCAGCGGCAGCGGGTTGCACATTTATTGGGTCGTCGATAGCTTCGCAGCGCGCGATCATTGGCAGGGCATTGCCTCGCGACTGAAAGGGCTAATGGCTGCTTTAGGCTTGCACGCAGACCCAAGCCGTACCGCCGACTGCGCAAGCGTGCTTCGCCTTCCGGGGACGCGCAACCACAAATATTCACCGCCGCGAAATGTCGAACTCCTGCTCGAACCGCGCGAGTACATTCCGCTCAGCGAGTGGGCCGATGCGGTCGATGCCGCAGCCTTGAAGTTTCTTCCAGGACCATCAACCTGCGGATCTCTTGACACAGAGACCGCCACCCCACCGCCCGCCAATCTGTCGAACGATCTGCCGTTTGTCGAGCCGCCGAATTTGGTTCGATTGGCATCGGCTTTGACCGTGCTGGAAGCCGATTGCGATGAGCGCACCTGGACATTCCATCGCATCGCCCCGATGGCCTACACCGCGCGCGCAATTCCAGAACTGCACGACCAACTGTATGGCCTCGCGAGGCGGTGGAGCAGTGGCGCGTTATGCGGCGCCCCCTCTAAGAAATGGCGCACCCCCGGTTGCAACGGCCTGACCGGTGAGCAGTATTTCGAACGTCTCTGGAAGCGGTTCCTGACCGATACGTACGCGGGGAAGCGCGTCACCGTTGGCACGATTTATTTTCACGCCAAGGCGGAAGGCTGGGAGTATTCCGAGAGTAATTCAGTCAGTCATGTTGACGATGATTTTGGTGCAGCATGAGCATCAAGGCCGAAATTGCAGCCGGCGAAGTTGAGCCGGACGATGCGGCACGCGCCCAGTTCAATGAGTCCCTCGCGCTGATTCAGAAGAAATTTGGGCTGATCAAACTGGGCGGGCGGATCTGGGGGCATGACCAACCTGGATCCGTGTCCCGCGATGGGCAAGGCACCGCCCACAAGTTGGTGTTCTACAACCGTGGTGATCTGGCCTTGCTGATGACGCGGGCGCTCAAGAAGGCCGGTCTAGTCATTGACTGCGAAAAAGTTGTCAAGGCCTTCTTCACCCATCCCGCCACAGTCTGCTACGAGGGCCTGGAATTCAACCCCCGAGGCACCACGCCGCACTATCTGAATCTGTGGATCGGTCCAAGCATTACCCCGAGGCAGGGTCAATGGCCGCTTATTCACGGCTTTTTGCTGGAGGTGATCTGTGACGGCAACCGGGATCATTTCACCTATCTGCTTCGCTACATCGCCCATGCGCTCCAACGCCCGTGGGAGAAGCCGGGGGTAATCGTGGTGCTGGTCGGCGGCCAAGGTATCGGCAAGGGGCGGCTCGGACGCATTCTCCGCCACATCTGGGCATCGACCTATCTGCACGTGTATCGGACCGCCAATGTCACGGGAAATTTCAATGCCGACCTGGAGAGGGCGTTTGTTGTTTTTCTTGACGAAGCGCTTTTTGCTGGCGACAGGGCGGCGTCCGATGCGCTGAAGTCGCTGGTGACCGAAGAAATAATCCACATCAACGAGAAGCACCAGCCCTCTCGTCAGGTGCAGTCGTATCACCGCTTCATCATCGCGACGAACGCGGATCACGTAAAGCACACCGACCGGGATGATCGTCGGGACTTCGTGCTTCGCGTGTCCGAACTGCGGAAAGGCGATTTCGCGTATTGGGCCGCACTGAGCGCCGAAATCGAGAATGGGGGCGTCGCAGCCATGGCGCACGATCTTCTTGCCCTGGACCTGACGGCATTCAATGTCAGGGCAAAGCCCAGCACCGGCGAATTGGTCGAACAGAAATTGCTCAGCCTTGATCCGGTTGGCCGCTACTGGCACGAATTGTTGCTGGGTGAAGGGCAGGCCGACGGGAGTGACTGGCCCGATTTCATCAGGACAGATGCCATTGTTACCGGCGCCGTGGCGATGGCTGGCAGGCGCCTGTTTCGGAACCCATCGGCCAGCGAAGTCATCAAGACGGTGTTGCGCATGTGTCCGAGTGCGACAAAGGGTCAGAAGCAGGACAGCCTGAGTCGCGGCAGGGGTCTATTTCTGCCCTCGCTGGAAGTGGCACGTCGAGAGTTCGGGGCATTTATTGGCGGGGAGGTCACATGGGACTGACCCGCCGCTGCACGGGCTGCACGGCCAGCGCACGGCGGGGAGTGCGCCGGAGTGCCATGTGCCGCTTGGGACTCCTGGATTTGCACGCTTGCACGCCCCTTTTTGAATTTTTGGGAGAGGGTGACAGGGGGATTAGTAGTAGTCGCCCTGTGGCCCCTACTTCCGCCACGCGCAGAAAATCCGGCGGGAGGCGTGCAAGCGTGCGTTTTCCGAAGTGCCATGCCCTGCAAGGAATGGTGGCGCACGGCTGGGTGTGCGGCAGCGTGCGTCGGCTGGCAGGCGGCGTGCGAGTTGTGGAGCTGACCCACCCCGGCACCGCGATCAGTGAGCCCGCCGCAGCCTCACAGGGGTCCGACGCGGGACGAACACGAGCCCCGGATGGCGACGCCCATGCCGCACCTACCCCGGCTCCCAGCGGGTCAATTCTCGCCCGCTGCCGGCCTCAACCCGAACTAGAGGTACCCAATGACTAATGCACCAACTGTTTCAAAATTTACGCTTCCAGCGCACATGATCCTCGGCGCCGAAGTGAACCATGCAATGCCGAAAGCCGCGCAGACCCAAGTTGCATCACCGTCGGCGGAACTAATGGCTGAAATGGAGGGATTGCTCAAGCAACTGCATCCCGACGATCCCCATCCTAAGCGTCGCTGGATTACGGTCTTGATCGTGATCTTCTATGAGACCGCTGGACACCCGGCCGGTTTCGCCTTGGCGAACGCATGGAGTCGCAGGGGAAGGAAGTACAAAGGCCCAGCAGGTGTTCGCAAATACTGGAAGGGCATGAAGCCGTGCCCCAAGAACCCGCTGACGATCGCGACACTGCGCTGGATGGTCGATCAAAGGCATGAAGGCATCTACACCAATCAAGAAACTAACAATACGAGGAGAAATGACAAGTGATTATCGAGTTCACAAGGGCGTTCCTGGAGACAGGACTGGTTGTACCGCCCGGCAAAGTGCGCGTCGAGGCATGTGATCGGGCATGTCCCGGACTCGTGGCTGAAATGCGATCTACACCTGGGTTTGTTACTGTTCTTTATTGGCGCACGAAGGTAAATGGGAAAACCAGATATAGGCGCTTAGGCACGATTCGGGACTGGACGCTTCCCCAATTCAGGAAGAAGGTTACCTTGCTCAAAGCCGAGGCAGCGTTGGCACCTAAGCAACTACCGGAGCAGAAGCCGGCGATGGGCGAAATGACGCTGGATACGTTCTGGACCGAGCACTACTTGCCCTATGCCAAGATTCACAAACGATCCTGGGTTCGCGACGAAGTGACCTATCGCATTCGCATCGAACCGAAATTCGGCGCGACCAAGCTGCTGGACATTACCCGCTACGCCGTGCAGCAATTCCAGAATGAGCTTAGCAAGGAGAAGTTGAGTCCAGCGTCAATTGATCATCACCCGAAGCTCCTGCGGCGCTTGCTTAATCTGGCGGTGCAATGGGACATGCTGGAAAAGAATCCCTTGCGTGGCATTGAACTGCTGAACGTCGACAATCAGGTGGAACACTATCTGAAAGAAGATGAACTGGCGCGCCTACTGGACGTCTTGCGGACTCATGAGAATCGTTCGGTCTGCCTGTTGCTGATGTTCCTGTTGTCCACGGGCGCCCGGTCAAACGAGGCAAGGCAGGCACGGTGGGAGCAGATCAGTCAGGAGGACCGAGTATGGCGAATTCCGGCCAGCAATTCCAAAAGTAAAAGGGTTCGCTCGGTCCCGCTCAATGATTCATCGCTGTGGGTGCTGGAACAGGTTGGCACCAAAGGCAAGTTTGAGGTGGTTTTCGCAACACCGGAGGGGAAAGCCTACACGCCGGTAACCCATGCCTGGTATCGCATACGTAAGTTGGCAGGCATCCCGCATCTGCGCATCCATGACCTGCGCCATTCCTTCGCCAGTCTCTTGGTTTCGGGTGGTAGGAGCCTGTATGAAGTGCAGCAGATCCTTGGCCACAGCGATCCGAAGGTCACAATGCGGTATGCCCATCTTTCGACCAAAGCATTGCAGGAAGCGGCCAATACGGCGTCGGTGATCGTGCCGAGGGCGACTCCGAATGCTGCACCGGAGGCGAAGGAGGTTGAGGCGTTACCGCCAGAGTCGCCAACGGCGGAGATCTTGCAGTTTCCGAAGGCGGCGTAATAAGAAGATTCCCCAGGCAGGTCTATGGCTTGCTTGGGGACTTTCCTCAGTTACTTTTTCGGCGCGGCGTCTATGAGTCCGACCGAGGGAGCGCGGACAAGCTGTGCGGCAGCTTCCACTGATCCCGTTAGCCACCGATCGACCTCACCAAATTCAATGGCAACGACACTGCGCTTGTCTTGTTGATCCGGTGGCATCTTCGGGTCCGGACGGTGCATTCGAGACATTACGGGATGGTCGTCAGCATTTATTGTCAGCATGGTATAGCTGGATATGACTTCGCCGGTTTCCTTGTCGGTCCAGTCATTCCACAAGCCTGCTAAGCCCCAGGGCGCTCCATCAGCACGTCGAAAGCTCCACCAGACATTGCGCCCTGTCTCCCAGCAGGGTTCATCGAAAGACCAGGCCGGGATGATGCAGCGCTTACCTTGAAGCCACGATTGCTTGTATGACGCCTTTGCCGCTATTTCCTCGAAGCGGGCATTGTTGGTTGAGTAGGTCAGCTTTGCCGTCTTGGCGAACCATGGAATCAATCCCCACTGTCCGACGGCGAGTTGATGTTCGGGAGTATCGGGAGCGCGGCGAATGAACGGCCCGTTTGCCCGAGGAAAGATCTCATCTGCCCACCGTGGCTGATTGCGTGCACCGATATGCCAATACCGCTCAATGGCGGCTTGCTCGGGCGATACGTAGCGATTGCACATGGGAAGAGTCTAGCGTCAAAAACAACGTCGAGTTCGGCGAAGTTCGGAAGGCTGGTATACGGGGGTCGGTAAGGTTCGGCGGGCGGCATACGCACTGGGTTGAACCAGTTCGATATTCCACCCGTCGCAACCCGAATAGCCCGCTTTGGTTCGGTAACAGGTTCGGTGGACACAGCCGCAGACTGGTAAAATTCGGAAAAGTTGTTACCGTTCTTTGCCCTAGCCGGGGCCGAATATGACACTGTCCTGTTTTGAAAATCCGTGTGTCGGCAGTTCGATTCTGCCCCTGGCCACCAGTAACACCAAGGCCCCGTTCGTCTTATGACCTGCGGGGCCTTTGCTTTGGGGGGGGCACAGAGGGGGACGGTATTGGCTGCGGATATTCGATGACCGATGCTAAGAACGCAAGTCCATAATTCACGCGAGTTTCGGCGATTTCGCCGAGGCCCGTGCTTCTACGATTCTTTGAGCTAAAGGCGGTCAGGGCAGTTTCCGAAGACGGCGTAGAGTAAGCAGGAAAACACCCGGACTGGAGCGATCTGGTTCGGGTATTTTTCCACCATAAGTGCAACAGTTGCACTATAATGCGCGCATGCCTGTAATCGAACGGTTCCCCAATTGCGGGGTCAGAATCAATGCCAACGATCACCCGCCGCCGCATTTTCATGTACTGATGAATGATGGGCGTGAGGCTTGGGTGACCATTGCTGAACTTAAGATTGTCTATGGCAAAGTGGCAGTTCGAGAGATCGCCGAAGTGTTGTCTTGGGCTGCAGCGAACCGCAGCGTGCTGGCAGCCAAATTCAAGGAGTTGCAACGATGAGCAAAGACCATTTTGTACTGACTGCAGTAAAGGCCTTGCCCGACTATCGTTTGCGGCTGACCTATGCTGACGGTCAAACATACGAAGTTGAACTGGGTGACTTGATCCGTAAATCCAAGTCCTTTGCTGCCTTGAAGGACGAGAAACTGTTCATCAAGGCCAAGAAAGGTTTTGCTGGTCGATCAGTCGACTGGATCGAAGATGAACTTGACATGGGTTCCGATAACTTGCGCAACATGGCGGTTGAACAGGCAGGAGGAATTGGCCATGAGCGTATCTGGACATGGCTGCACGAGACTGGCCTGACACTGGAGCAAGCTGCAGAGGCCCTGGGTATCTCCAGGCGGATGCTGATCTATTACCGCGACGGAGAGAAACCGATCCCGCGATCGATCTGGTTGGCCTGTCTCGGTTGGCAGGCAGTACGCCCCAAAGGGCATGCGTTGCCTATGCACACACCCTCGCCAAGAGAGTATGCGGCGTTGCACGCGTAGCTGGGTTCGGCCAAAGGTTCGGCCACTGTCATACAGAGATCGGCAAGGTTCGGCGGGCGGCATACGCACTGGGTTGAACTCGTTCGATATTTCACCCGTCGCAACCCGAATAGCCCACTTAGGTTCGGTAACGGGTTCGGTGAGGAGGTCGGCAGGTTGGTAAAATGCCGAAAAATCCTTACCGTTCTTTAGCTTGGCCGGGGCAGAATATGACATTGTCCTGTTCTGAAAATCCGTGTGTCGGCAGTTCGATTCTGCCCCTGGCCACCAGTAATTCCGAGGCCCCGCTCGTCTGATGACCTGCGGGGCCTTGTGCTTTCCGACTCGGTTATTAGGCGCCCGACTGGTGATGCCCGGCTAATCGGCTCGCCGTCAGTCATAGTCAGTCATGGAGGGTCGCGGCGACAATGTCTGTGGATAAACGCTTGCATCGGAGCGGTTAGGTTGACTTGTAAATTTCTACTAATATTTGTATAAATTAGTAGACGTATAGCTGGCCAGTTGTCTATACTAATCTCTACTAATCCGCATCTAAATTAGTGGACTTGCCATGAGGCTTCCAGAGACTGCCCCCGGCTTTCCGCAAATACTTCAGCGCGTACAGCCTGAAAATTTGTCGCGCATTGCCCAGAATGCATCCCCCTTGCATAAGGGGCGGTATCGCCATTGGGATGAGCTTCAGCACCGAGAACCGCCTCAAGGACTGACCCTCGATGAGTGGTGGGCTACGATTTTGCTCGGGCGACTGCCGCTAATGCAGAACCTGCCGTTTCTGGATAAGCGCGGCAACCCGTTCAAATTTGCAACCCCCAGCCCCGTGCTGATTGACCTGCACCATATTGATCGGGATGCCGCCGGGCACATCCATACAGCCATAGGCGCGCCGATCAAGGAAGACCCGAACCGCTATCTCTTGAGCTCTCTCATTGAAGAAGCCATCACCTCCAGTCAGCTCGAAGGCGCCTCGACAACGCGCCAGGTCGCTGCTGCGATGCTTCGCGAGGGGCGGAAGCCACGGGATCATAGCGAGACCATGATTTTCAATAACTACAGAGCGATGGAGTACCTGCGGTCCATAAAACAGGAACCAATCACGCCAGACCTGATTCTGGAATTGCATCGAATCCTGACCGAGGACACTCTCGAAGATCCAGCCGACGCCGGACGCCTTCGAAAAACCGATGACGTCCAGGTTATCGACAGCAGGGATAACGGTGTCCTGCACGACCCACCGGTTCACATTGAGCTTCCGGAACGGCTGAAACGACTGTGTGCATTTGCCAATGCCGACGAAACCGTTCTGCCTTTTGTGCATCCGGTCCTGCGCGCAATCCTGCTCCATTTCATGATCGGCTACGACCACCCCTTTGTCGACGGCAATGGGCGCACAGCGAGAGCACTGTTCTACTGGTCGATGGCCCGTAGCGGCTATTGGCTGATGGAGTACACCTCCATTAGTCACATTCTGCGCAAAGGCCCCGCCAAATACATGCGTGCCTATCTGCACACCGAGACTGACCAAAACGACACGACCTACTTTCTTTTGCATCAGTTGGGTACGATCAGGCGGGCGATAGTAGCGCTGCATGACTATCTCTCCCGAAAAGGCCTGGAGCAGAAAGAAACCGAGAGAATGCTGTCCGCATCTCCAAAGCTTCGGACTCGCTTCAATCATCGTCAAGTAGCGCTACTGACGCACGCATTGCGGCACACCGGGGAGGGGTATCGCGTCGACGCTCATCAACGGGTCCACAGCGTTGTCTATCAGACAGCTCGAAGCGATCTGCTGGACTTGCACTCTCTTGGGCTGCTGGAAAAGGCGCGGCAGGGAAACGCTTATGTCTTCTTCGCCCCTGAAGACCTGCGTGACCGCCTCTCGGCTTTAGGCAAATAGCTGCACCCGTCGCAATGGGCGCTCGATCGTGCCCTGCGGCGGGCGCCGTATAGAATCGAACCATGCCCTCTCCCGATTACCAGCGCCGCTTCGGCGGCATCGAGCGCCTGTATGGCACCGGGGCGCTGCTGCGCCTTGCGGCGGCGCATGTAGTGGTGGTGGGCATCGGCGGCGTTGGTTCGTGGGCGGCAGAGGCGCTGGCGCGCTCAGGCATCGGGCGGCTGACGCTGATCGATCTCGACCATGTGGCGGAATCGAACATCAACCGCCAGATTCAGGCGCAGGAATCGACCCTCGGCGCTGCCAAGGTGGTGGCCATGAGGGAGCGCATCACAGCCATCAATCCGGCCTGCGTCGTCCACGCCGTGGAAGAGTTCATCGACGAGCGCAATCTGGCGACCCTGATCCCGACCTGCGATGCGGTGATAGACGCCATCGACCATGTGCGCGCCAAGGCGGCGCTGATCGCGTATTGCCGGCGTGCCGGCATCCGTGTCGTGACCACCGGTGGCGCGGGGGGGCGCACCGATCCGACCCGGGTCGAAGTCATCGACCTGTCGCGCACCACGCAGGATGCACTGGCCTCGAAAGTCCGCGCCCAACTGCGCAAGGACTACGGTTTCGCGCGCGATCCGAAAAAGAAGTTTGGCGTCGAATGCGTCTATTCGCCGGAGCAGAGCCGCCGCCCCGCCGGCGCGGTCCCAGGGGATGCCGGCCCGCGAAGCGGAATTCCCGGTATGCAAGGCACCGCTTCGCATAACTCCTGTGCAGTCGGCGAACAGACGGACGCCGTTGAGTTGGCGGCCGGTCTCAACTGCGCTGGTTACGGCTCCTCGGTCGCGGTCACGGCAAGTTTCGGCTTCGCTGCGGCGGCAAGGGTTCTCGCCGGTATACTCACGGCATGACGAATGCCCCGCATTTTCCCGTGGTCCTGGTCACCGGCGCCGCCCGCCGCGTCGGCGCCGAGATCGTGCGTGCATTGCACGGCGCGGGCGGCCGCGTGGCGATTCACTATCGCTCTTCGGCTGCCGCGGCGGATACCCTGGCGGCCGAGTTGAACGCGGTACGACTGGAATCCGCCGCCACCTTCGCCGCCGACCTGCTCGACATCGCGGTCATGCCAAGCCTGGTGGAAGCCGTGGTGCTGCGCTTCGGCCGGCTCGACGCACTGGTGAACAACGCCTCATCCTTCTTCGCCACGAAAGTCGGCGCCGTCGACACGGCGGCCTGGGACGACCTGATCGGCTCCAACCTCAAGGCGCCGCTGTTTCTGTCGCAAGCCGCGGCGCCTCATCTCGAACAGAGTGGCGGCTGCATCGTGAACATCACCGACATCCACGCCGAACGCCCGCTCAAGGGCTACCCGCTCTACTGCGCAGCGAAAGCCGGGCTGCTCGGACTGAGCCGGGCGCTGGCGCTGGAGTTGGGGCCGCGGGTGCGCGTCAACGCGGTGGCGCCCGGCGCCATCGAATGGCCACAAAGCCAGAATGACTTTCCGCCCGACGAACGCGCGGCTATCATCGAGCACACGCTGCTGAAGCGCGTCGGCTCGCCGGCCGACATTGCGCGCACCGTGAAATTCCTGGTCTTCGATGCACCCTATGTCACCGGGCAGGTGATCAATGTCGATGGCGGCCGCACCGCACATCTATGAGCCTCCAAACCGAAATTTCGAGCGAAGCGAGCTTGTCGTCACCCCCTTCCTCGGGAAGGGGGCCGGGGGGAAGGTCGTCAAAGACATTGAAGGATGCCCGCAGGGCAGCCTTCGAGGCGAACAAGCTCGCCAAGCGCCTGCGCCGCGAAGTGGGGCAGGCGATCGCCGACTTCAACATGATCGAGGCCGGCGACAAGGTCATGGTCTGTCTTTCCGGCGGCAAGGATTCCTTCGCCCTGCTCGACATCCTGCTCTTTCTGCGCGAACACGCGCCGATAGGCTTCGACATCGTTGCGGTCAATCTTGACCAGAAGCAGCCGGGTTTTCCCGCCGAGGTGCTGCCCGACTACCTGCGCAGCATAGCCGTGCCCTTCCACATCGAGAACGAGGACACTTATTCCATCGTCAAGAGGGTGATCCCCGAGGGCAAGACCACCTGCTCGCTGTGTTCGCGCCTGCGCCGCGGTGTGCTCTATCGGGTCGCCGGCGAACTGGGCGCGACGAAGATCGCGCTCGGCCACCATCGCGACGACATCCTGCAAACGCTGTTCCTCAACATGTTCTTCGCCGGCAAGCTGAAATCGATGCCGCCGAAGCTGGTGTCGGATGACGGCCGCAACATTGTCATCCGCCCGTTGGCCTATTGCCGCGAGAGCGACCTCGAGGCCTGGGCCGCGGAACGCGCCTTCCCGATCATTCCCTGCAACCTCTGCGGTTCGCAGCCCAACCTGCAGCGCCAGCAGGTGAAGCAGATGCTGCGTGACTGGGACAAGCGTTTTCCCGGACGCATCGAAACCATGTTCCGCAGCCTCACGAACGTGGTCCCTTCGCACCTGCTCGACGCCCGCTTGTTCGACTTTGCCGGCCTCAAGGCGACCGGCACGCCCGACGCGGAAGGCGACATTGCCTTCGATGCGCCGACCCTGTTCTCCGGCTTGGCCCAGCCTGCCGGCTTCAAGGCCGACTGATGGATGCGCGCCAACTCCCTGCCCGCCACGGTGCCATCTGGCTGCTGGCCGGTTTTGCGCTGTTTCGCCGTCATCCGCCGTTGATGACTGCGCTTACGTTCGGCTATCTGCTGACCGTGATCGTGGTGAACCTGGTTCCAAAAATCGGTCCCTTCCTGTTGCCCCTGATCCTGCCGACCCTGACGGTCATGCTGGCCAACGGCTGTCGCGCGATAGAACGCGGCAAGCCATTTGACGGCGACACGCTGATAGCGGGCATCAGCACCCAGCGCGTCGGCCTGATCCGCCTGGGTGGCTTGCATCTGGTCGGTTCGAGCCTGCTGGTGCTGGGCGGCTTTGCGCTGGGCGAACCGATCAATATCAGCGATGGCATCGACCCGACGGAGGCCATGGCGCTTGCCACTGACCTCGCCATTCTGCTGCTGCTGGCCTCGCCGCTGCTGATGGCCTTCTGGTTTGCGCCCTTGTTGACCGCCTGGGATGGTGTCAGCGCGGGCAAATCGCTGTTCTTCAGCTTTATCGCCAGCTGGCGCAACTGGCGCGCTTTCGCGATGTACGGTCTGGTGCTGATTCTGGTGGGCGCCTTGCTGCCCGGTTTGATCCTGGTCATCGCCGGACTGCTTTCGCCGGCGCTGGTCACCATACTCTCCGTTGCGCTGCGCATGCTGCTGATTTTCGTCCTGGCGCCCACCATGGTGGCCAGCGTGTATCTGTCGTATCGCGACGTGTTCGAGGCGGTGGCCAAAGTCGATGAGTGAAGCAGGCGCAGGAGTTCTCGGGCTCTTCGGCGGAACTTTCGATCCGCTGCACGTCGCACACTTGCGCCTCGGCCTGGAGGCACGAGAGACACTGGGTCTGGCAGAAGTGCGGTTCATTCCGGCCGGCACTCCCGCCTTGCGCGATGCGCCGCACAGCGCCGCTGCGCATCGCCTGGCGATGGTGGAGCGGACTCTCGCCGATATGCCGGGCTTCAGCGTCGATGCCACGGAGGTGCTGAACACCGAGAACAAAGCGGGCCCGAGCTACACCGTCGAAACCCTCGAACGCCAGCGCCGACTGCATGGCCCTGCACGTCCGCTGGTGCTGTTGCTGGGTGCCGATGCCTTCGCTCGACTGGAAGCCTGGCACCGCTGGCGCGAACTGTTCGAACTTGCGCATATCGCCGTGGCGACGAGGCCGGGCCACGAATTGAAAGCAGGTGTCGGCGGGGAGGCGCTTGATCGCGAATTTGCTGCGCGCCGTGGTGAAGCCGCCGATCTCGCCCATTCCCCTGCCGGCCGCATCGTCTGCTTCGCCATTACCGCGCTGGAAATTTCCGCCAGCGAAATTCGTCGGCGGCTTGCGCAAGGCTTGAGCGCGCGCTATCTGGTTCCCGACGCCGTTCTCGACTATATTGATTCACATCAGCTCTACCGGACTTCGCATGGACATTAAAAAACTTCAGAAAATCGCCGTCGCCGCCCTCGAAGACATCAAGGCCAAGGATATCGAGGTGCTCAACACCAGCAAGCTATCGGCGCTGTTCGATCGCATCATCATTGCCACCGGCGATTCCAATCGCCACGTCAAAAGCCTGGCGCGCAACGTCCATGACAAGGTCAAGGAGGCGGGCGGCCAGGTGATCGGCATTGAGGGTGAGGAAACCGGCGAATGGGTACTGGTTGATCTCGGCGACATCGTGGTGCATGTCATGCAACCCGTCGTGCGCGCCTATTACAACCTCGAAGAGCTGTGGAAAGTTGTCCCCAAACGCCCCAGGAAGAAGGCCGCCGGCGACGCTGACGGCGAATGAAATTGATCGTCGCGGCGGTGTCGCAACGGCCACCGGAATGGGTGGTTGCCGGCTGGGCCGAGTACGCGAAGCGGATGCCGCGCGAACTACCGCTGGAACTGCTGGAGATCAAGCCCGAGTCACGCACTTCGGGCAAAACAGCGGAAGCCATGATGACGCTGGAAGCGGCGCGCATCGAGGCACAACTTCCCGCCGGCTGTCGCCGCATTGCGCTGGATGAACGCGGCGATGCGCCGACCACGAGGCAACTGGCCGAGCGTCTGGCAAAATGGATGGCAAGCGGCGACGATGTTGCCTTCATCATTGGCGGCCCCGATGGGCTGGCTGCCCGTATCAAGGACAATGCCCACGAAACCATGCGTCTTTCCAGTCTGACCCTGCCTCACGCCCTGGTGCGAGTGATCCTCGCCGAAGCGCTGTACCGCGCCGCGAGCGTGCTGAAGGGCCATCCCTATCACCGTGATTGAGCACCGCTCAAGAGTCCTGTTGCAGAGGTTATTCGAACATGATTGATCCGCGCATTTACCTCGCATCGAGAAGCCCGCGTCGTCGCGAGTTGCTGACGCAGATTGGCGTGCGCTTCGACTTGCTGCTGTTTCGTACTCCGCCGCGTGAAGATGCGGAGGTCAGCGAGGACTGGCTGCCCGGCGAAACGCCGGAAGCCTATGTGCAACGTGTGGCAAGGGCCAAGGCAGTTTTTGCCGCAGGTCTGGTCGTGCCGCGACACATTGTCACGCGACCGGTGCTGGCAGCCGACACGACAATCGATATCGATGGCGAGATCATCGGCAAGCCGCGGGACGAAGCCGACGCCGCGGCGATTCTGACGCGCCTTGCCGGCCGCAGCCATCGCGTGCTGACCGCCATTGCCATGGCGCGGGATGAGCGCGTCGAACACCGTCTGTCGATCAGCGAAGTGCGCTTTCGCGCAGTGACACCGGAAGAGATTCGCCGCTACGTTCAGAGCGGTGAGTCCATGGACAAAGCCGGGGCCTATGGCATTCAGGGACGCGCCGCCGTGTTCATCGAAGAGATTCGCGGCTCGCACTCCGGTATCGTCGGTTTGCCGCTGTGCGAAACGGCGCTGCTGTTGCGCGATTTCGGGTATCCGCTGTGACTGAACAGTTCCTCATCAATTTCACGCCGCAGGAAACCCGTGTTGCCTTGTTGCAGCAGGGCGTGGTGCAGGAACTGCACATCGAACGAACCAACGGGCGCGGCATTGTCGGCAACGTCTATCTTGGCCGCGTCGTGCGCGTGCTGCCCGGGATGCAGTCGGCTTTCATCGAAATTGGCCTGGAGCGCACCGCATTCCTGCATGTGGCCGACATCTGGAGCGAACGCCCGGGTGGCAACGGCTACGGCAGCCACGAAACACGTCCCATCGAGCGTGTTCTCAGCGAGGGTCAATCGCTGACGGTGCAGGTACAAAAGGATCCGATCGGCACCAAGGGGGCGCGGCTCACCACCCAGATTTCCATTGCCGGACGCCTGCTGGTGCACCTGCCGCAGGACACGCACATCGGCATCTCGCAGCGCATTGGCGAGGAAGCCGAGCGCGAAAGGCTGCGCGCCCGCATCCAGGCCCTGCTGCCGGCCGAGCAACCCGGCGGCTACATCCTGCGTACGGTCGCCGCGACTGCCGGCGACGATGAACTGGCGGCAGACATTGCCTATTTGCGCCGCATCTGGCGCGAGATCAAGAGCCGCAGCGTCGGCGCATTGCCACCGACCCTGCTGCACCACGACCTGACGCTGGCACAGCGCGTGCTGCGCGACCTGGTGACCAGCGAAACCACCGGCGTCATCATCGACTCGCGCGAGAATTTTCAGAAGCTGCAAAGCTTTGCCCACGAATACGTGCCGCAGGTAAGCGATCGCCTCATGCACTACACGGGTGAGCGGCCGCTGTTCGACCTGCACGGCGTCGAGGAAGAAATCCAGAAGGCGCTGGCGCGTCGGGTCGATCTCAAGTCCGGTGGCTACCTGATCTTCGACCAGACCGAAGCCATGACCACCGTCGACGTGAACACGGGTGGCTATGTCGGCTCGCGCAATTTCGATGACACCATCTTCAAGACCAATCTGGAGGCGGCGCAGACCATCGCTCGCCAGCTCCGGCTGCGCAATCTCGGCGGCATCATCATCGCCGACTTCATCGACATGGAAGACGAGGAGCACAAGACCGCCGTGCTCGCGGAATTCAACAAGGCGCTGTCACGCGATCACACGCGCATCACGGTGTCCGGCTTCACCCAGCTCGGGCTGGTCGAGATGACCCGCAAGCGCACTCGCGAGAGCCTTGCCCATGTGCTTTGCGAACCCTGCCCCACCTGCGGCGGGCGAGGCGAGGTGAAGACCGCGCAGACCGTGTGCTACGAGGTTTTGCGCGAACTGCTGCGCGAGGCGCGCCAGTTTACTGCGCGCGAAATGCGCGTGCTGGCCTCACCGGCCGTGATCGATCTGTTTCTCGACGAAGAATCGCAGGCGCTGGCCATGCTATCCGAGTTCATCGGCCTGCCGATTTCCCTGCACGCGGAGAGCGGTTACACGCAGGAGCAGTTCGACATCGTTCTGATGTAATTCCGACTCGCATTGGAACCGATACATTGTCGACTGCGCCTTGCCGTGCTAACGCACTGTCTGCGGCTTGTCTTCGCGTCTCGTTTCCAATGCGAGCCGGAATAACGCTAAAATTCCACGTAGCGCGGGTGTCGTATAACGGCATTACCTGAGCTTCCCAAGCTCATGAAGAGGGTTCGACTCCCTTCACCCGCTCCAGTTTTTCTCTTCAGGCCTAGCCCTCGCGATTGGAAAATTGAGGGAGCATTTCTGCCCGCCAGCGACGCGCATTCATGGGCAACGGCCCGAGCAGCTTTTCCCGAAGACCGACCCGCTAAGGCACGACCGGCCATTTCCCGCAGTGCGCCAGATCTTCCGCCGTGTTGATGTTGCCGAAGGCTGCGGCCTCGTCGTCGAAGGCGACTTCGGCTACTTTTAGCGAGGCGTGCCAAAGACCCACCTTGCGTTCGCCGGACGCGAGAAAGGTATCGAGTTGCGGCAGCAGTTCGCGTCGCGTCAGACAGAAGGCCCGGTGTATCCGGTCTCCGGTGCGTGCCACGGCTAGCTCGGCGCTTTCCGCTACCAACGCACCATGCAGACGCTCGACGAGATCGGCCGGCAGAAAGGGCGAATCACAGGGTACGGTTGCCACCAGGGAAGTGGTGGCGGACGACAGCGCCGCCTGTAGTCCGGCCAGCGGACCGGCAAAGTCGGGAATCCTGTCGGACAGCACTGCACAACCGAACTCAGCGTAACGCGCCAGGTTCTGATTGGCATTGATCAGCACGGTGTCCACCTGCGGCGCCAGACGGGTCAAAACCCACTGCACCATGGGTCGTCCGTTCAGGCTTTGCAGGCCCTTGTCGACGCCGCCCATGCGTCGCCCCTGGCCGCCCGCCAGGATGACGCCGGTGATGTTCTCCTTCATCGCTGCACCATGTCCCACACCATTGCCACGCCATCCTGCAACAGATCGCCGATGTCGGCATCGAGTCCGGTGCCGCGATCGCGCTGGCGCTGGCTGCGTTCGCGTTCGCTGTACAAAATCGCCTCGGCCAGCTGCGTCGGGTCGGGCGGGGTGGCCTGCTTCAGCGCGGCCTGCTGATAGCCGGCCAGCGCCGCCTCAACCGCGCGCGCATCCAGAATCGCAATCGGCGCGCGGCAATGGCTGCAAGCACTTTCCTTGCGAATATCCACCGGCGCACCGCAACCGGTGCAGCGCACCACGCCGATGCGGACGCTGAGCTCCTTGATCTCGGCGCCGGTCAGCTGGCGTACAAAACCCTTTTCGATCATGAACTGGGCAAAGGTGATGAAGCGGCCGTGATGCTGCCCGCAGCGCAGATAGTTGAACAGCCCGCTCTTGACGCGGTCCTGCGACTGGATCAGGCGCTCCTTGCAGCGCGGGCAACACAAGGGGCTGGCCAGCGGCAGGCGCTGGTCGTCGCGGTGCTCGTGGATCAGCTTGAACAGGTCGATCACGCCCGCCGGCGCGAGCTGCAGACTCTCGTATTCGTCGAACCAGATGCCCTGACAGGCGAAGCACAAATCGAGATCAACCTCGCCGGTGAGCTTGCGCATGAAGCGATGCGCACCCATGGGTGCACGGCAGGAAGGACAATTGGCGATTTCGGTTGCAGACATCGGGCTCGGAGCCTGCTCTCAGAACACCAGCGTCGCCCATTCGGGATCGAGCGCGCGGGCGACGAAGGCGCTGGCGGCGACGGTACCGGTGTATTCGGGGATCAGCGCCTCGTCCTTGCCGACCATGGCGCCCATGGCCATGGCACAGGCGCGAAAACTGACATTCAGATTCGCCGCCTGCCGCATCATGTTGTAGATCGAGGTGTCGACGCCCGGCCAGGGCCTCAGGGAATCGGCGACTCCCGCCACCAGCAAGCGCACCGTCGGGCCGGCAAAGTGGATTTCCACTTCACAATCGAAAGCCGCCGCCGCCGCAGCGTGCACGAAGGGCGTGGCGCATAGTTGCGGGCGCTCCGGCGTGGCCGACCAGAGCAGGATGGCCAGCTTGCTGCGATGTTCGCTCACAGGAACTCCGCTGCCGGTTCGATGCGCCTGACGTGAGTACGATAGGTCGCTGCATCCACCAGTCGACTGCATTCGGCCTCCCACGCCGTGGCCCGGCCGCGTACCATCCAGCCGGCGGCGTAGGGATCGCGATTGAGGATGGCCGGACGCTCTTCGGCGGCTTCGTTACCTTCCGTCAGCACGAAGGATATCGGCGCATGCACGGCAAGCACGGTCTTGGCGCACTCGACCGTGCCGAGGCCGCGCCCCAGCGCCACTTCGGCCCCCTTCGGCTTGGCGGTAAAGGTGATGATTTCGCCGGCGAGGAAGATGCCGAAGGTCGTGGCGCCGATCACGACAGCATCGCCCTCGAGCCGTACCCACATGTCGTGAGTCGTATCGTAGCGCAGGCCGTCGGGAACGGCGCCACGGAAAGGCGTGCGGCTCATCGGCTCCGTCAGTAGCGGCTGACGGCTGCTGCCGCGGTCGAGTTGATCACGCCGCAGGCGACGCGCTTGCCCGAATTGCCGGCCGGTTGCGACTTGTAGTCATCCGGATCGGCATGGATCACCACGCTGCGCTTGAGGATGCCGCCGGGACCTTCCGTCAGTGACAGCATGTCCAGCTCGGCGGAAAGCGTGGCACGGCCTGCGCTGTCGGCGACCAGATTGGGCATGTCGCCGGCATGACGGTCGGAACCGCCGTGGTGGCCGTGCGACCTGCCAGCCGGGTTGAAGTGTCCCTTGGCACTGCTGGCATCCGGCGCACTGCAATCGCCGGCTTCGTGCACATGGAACCCGTGCTCGCCCGGCGTAAGTCCCGCGACGCGGGCCTCGACGCGAATCTTCTGGCCGACGGCCTGGAAACTGACCGTGCCGCTGACCGTGCTGCCGGAGCGCGGTTCGAGCGTGGCTTCGGCCTTTGGGCCGGTTGCCTGCATGGAGGCGCAGGCGGCGAGCAGGCTGCTTATCGCGACAAGACTGGTAATGCGAACTGGTTTGCTGTTCTTCATGAGGTTTTCTCCTTGGTCGGGGTGGCGGAAAAGAGCGGGAGTCGAACCCACCAGGGACCGCATGGCGACCCCTGCCGGTTTTGAAGACCGGCCGCCCCACCGGGGAACGTTCTCTTCCGTTGTTCTCTAGTTATCAAGCCATGCGTGGCCCGAACCGCCGCCGCGCAGTACGTGTTCGTCACGCACGCGACGAGTGTAGCCGATGCGGTCGAAGAATTCGAGGATGTGGATCGCCACCTTGCGCCCGCCGCCGATGCGGTCGCGCAGATCGGCGGCGCGCACCGCGCCCTGCTCGCCGTTGAGTCCGGCGACGAGGGCGGCCAACTGCGACACCGCATCCGCCGTGAAGTAGTGGTCAAGCGCCACCGGATAGATGTCACCCGCCCGCGCCACGCGACGGAACAATTGGCGCACCACCTCCTCGGCGGTTCCCGATGCCTTGGCGATGTCGCGCACACGCGGCGGGCCGAAGGGCTGGGCGTCGAGCAGAGGTTTCAGCACGGCGAACAGGTCGCGATCAGCGGCGGCGAGGCTGGCCTTGTGTGCGGGCAGATGCAGCCAGGCGCGCGAGGCAGCCAGTTGTCCGGCGGCAAGCAGTTCGGCGACCAGCGCATCGAAGGCAGCGCGCTCCAGCGTCGGCAGGGTCAGGCGGCGCAGGCGCTCACGCTCGACGCCCACCATGTCCGGGGCGCGTTCATGCTCGGTGGCCACTGCGGCCAGCAGGCGCCCGCCCAGTGCCTGCCAGCCGGCAGTGGCAAAGCCGATCTGCAGTTCGCCGGTAATGACCACGCGCAGATCGACCGCAGGCCAGAGGGCTGCGGCCGCGTCGGCGGTGAGATTCCAGTTGGCGGCAAAGCGGCCGAGGTCGACACCGGCAACGGATTGCTCCGCCAGCAGGCGCAGGCTCGCCGCCGGATCGTCGTCCCTCAGGGCGGCCAGCAGGGCCAGTCGTGCCGGGCTGCGCTTGTGGCGCGAGGGTGGAAAGCAGTCGAGCACGCCGCCGCCGCCGATGCTGCGCTGGGCCGAAGCGTCGCGCAGCACGAAGCGGTCGCCGCGCACGGCCAGTGTTTCGCGGTCGAGCAGGATTTCTGCCAACGCCGTGGCGCCGGGTGCGAGCAGGTCGCCTTCGAGCAGCGCGACGCGACCGGTGATGTCGGCGGCGCCCAGATGAACGTGCACCGGGGTCCAGTGCTTGAGCGCAGGCTGCGTCACCGGGACGTGGATCTCGGCCTGAAATCGTGTGAGGGGTCGTGCGGCGGCGGGATCGACCAGCCACATGCCGCGCTCGATGTCCTTCTTTTCGAAATCGCCGGCGAGCGCCAGCGCGCAGCGATCGCCGGCCTGGCCTTGCTGCGAGGGGCGATCCTGCACGTGCAGGCTCTTGACGCGGGCCTTGAGTCCATCGCGGCCCGCCGGTGCAATGATTGCAGTATCGCCGGCGTCAAGCCGTCCTGAGAAGGCCGTGCCGGTCACCACCGTACCGATGCCTGACAGCGTGAAGCAGCGGTCGATGGCGAGGCGAAAGCGCCCCGCCGAGTCGCGCGGCACATGTTCCTCCGCCGTCGCCTCGAGATGGCGGCGCAACTCCGCCACACCTTCACCCGTCGTTGCCGACAACGCAAATACCGGGCTGCCTTCGAGTGGCGTACCCGCCAGCAGCGCCGCGATCTCGCTGCGCGCCGCGGCAACGCGTGCCGCATCCACCGCATCGCATTTGGTCAGCGCCACTGCGCCATGGTTCAGGCCGAGCAGCCCGAGCAATTCCAGATGTTCTCTGGTCTGTGGCATCGGGCCGTCGTCGGCGGCTACCACCAGCAGCACGAAATCGATGCCGGTCGCGCCGGCCAGCATGTTGTGGATCAGCTTTTCATGGCCGGGCACATCGATGAAGCCGAGCACCGAATCGTCGGCCTGCGCTGCGTAGGCGTAGCCGAGGTCCAGCGTGATGCCGCGCGCTTTCTCTTCCGGCAGGCGATCGGCGTCCACCCCGGTGAGCGCCTTCACCAGCGTGGTCTTGCCGTGGTCGATGTGCCCTGCAGTTCCTACGATCATGGCGGGGCCAGCGCCGCGATCTGTGCGGCGAATTCGGCTTCCTCGGCGGCTTCGAGGCAGCGCAGATCGAGCAGCAGCGCGCCGTCCTCGATGCGGCCGATCACGGGCTTGGGCAGGGCGCGCAGGCCCTGCTCGATGCGGTTGAGCACGCCGCTGCGCTTGCCCTGCGGACGAATCTCGAAGCCGGCGGAGGGCAGGCGATCGACCGGCAGTGAGCCGGAGCCGATCTGCGATTTAAGCGCGACGATACCTGCAGTCACCGGCAGACCGACAAGTGCTGCTTGCAGCGCGGGCAGCAGGCGCGCGGCCTGTGCCGCAATCCCGGGCTCGGGGCGCGTCAATTGACGCACGGCGGTGACGCGCAGGTGCAGGCGGTCGGGGTCGCGGTAGAGTCCCAGTACTGCCTCCAGTGCGGCGAGCGTCAGCTTGCCGACGCGCAGGGCGCGCTTCAACGGGTTCTTCTTGATCCTGGCGATCAGGTCCTTGCGGCCCACCAGCAGGCCTGCCTGTGGGCCCCCCAGCAGCTTGTCGCCGGAGAAGCAGACCAGATCGGCGCCGGCGGCGATTGCGTCGCTCGGCGTCGGCTCATGCGGCAGGCCATAGGCGGCAAGATCGGCCAGCGTGCCGCTGCCCAGGTCGATGACGAATGGAAGATTGTTCTGGTGGGCCAATGCGGCGAGTTCCGCCTCCGGCACGGCATGGGTGAAGCCGTGAATCGCGTAGTTGCTGGCATGCACCTTCATCAGCATTGCGGTGCGAGTGCCCCCTGTTGCAATGGCCTCGGCGAAATCCTTGAGATGGGTGCGGTTGGTAGTGCCGACTTCGACCAGTTTGGCCCCGGCGCGGCTCATGATGTCCGGCACGCGAAAGGCGCCACCGATCTCGATCAGTTCGCCGCGCGAAACGATGACCTGTTTCTTCTGCGCCAGTGTATTGAGCAGCAGGAACACGGCCGCGGCGTTGTTGTTCACCACCGTCGCCGCTTCGGCGCCGGTGAGTTCGCAGAGCAGATCATCGACCACGTTGTCGCGGTCGCCGCGGCCGCCGGATTCGATGTCGTACTCCAGCGCGCAGGGCGAGCGCGCGGCGGTGACCAGCGCCTGTACCGCTTCTTCGGGCAGCGGCGCGCGGCCGAGGTTGGTGTGCAGCACGGTGCCGGTGAGATTGAATACCGGGCGCAGCTTCGGTCGCATTTTCGCCGTAACATCGGCGGTGACTCTTGCCAGCAGCGCGGATTCGTCCGGCATCGGCTCACCCTTCTTGACGGCGAAGCGCGCGGCAGCGAGAACTTCGCGCACGGCGGTGGTAACCACGACGCGGCCATGGGCGTCGATTGGGGCGGCCAGCGCTGCAGCAGACAGCAGGCGGTCGACAGAGGGAAGCTGGGAGAGTGGGTTCATGATTTCGCCCGAACCGGGCAGAAACGAGATGGGCACATTGTAACGGCTTCTGCAGCTTTGCATGACGCATCCCCAGCGTGCCAGTATTCGCTTTAAGTGAACAATGTCCGGCGCGACGCCGGCCCCGATCGAGGAGTGAGAAATGTCTATACGGGATTCGGCGACAGCGTCGCTGTGGCAGAAAATGCTGGGCATCGAATTGAGCCCTGTCAGCCATCGCGAACGCCTGGTTTCAGCGCTCGGCGGTTTTGTCGGGATCGCTCTGGTCTATGTGGTGAGCCATGCGGTTCTCGGCGCCGCCGCGTCGCCGATCATGGTGTTGTCGATGGGTTCCACTGCCGCCATGCTGTTCGCTGTGCCGCACGGCGCGCTTTCGCAACCCTGGCCGCTGCTCGGCGGCCACCTGGTGTCGGGCCTGATCGGCATCGCCTGCCTGCTTTACGTGCCGGATCCGATGCTGGCAGGCAGCCTGGCAACGGGCCTGTCGATCGGCGCCATGCACTACCTGCGCTGCATCCATCCGCCTGCCGGCGCGACGGCCCTGGCCGCGGCGCTGGGCAACGAGGCGGTGCGGGCCATGGGCTTCGGCTTTGTCATCGCACCCCTGATGCTCAACGTGCTGATCATCCTCATTGCTGCCATCGCGTTCAACGCGCTGTTCCCCTGGCGCCGCTATCCGGCGGCGCTGGTGCGCAGCGCCACGCCGCCCGCGCCAGCCGCGGGCTACGCGGCCATTTCGCACGAGGACTTCGTCTTCGCCCTGTCGCAGCTGGATTCCTTCATCGATGTCTCCGAGGAAGATCTGCTGCGCATCTACAGCCTCGCCACCGGCCGGCACCGCGACATGCTCGCCCGGGCGACCGAAGCCGGTGGCTCCATCAGCTCTTCTGCGTCTTCTTGAACGCGGTGAAATCGCCCTTCTGGTAGTGCTTTTCGGTCACGAAGCGATCCAGCAACAGCGCGTCTTCGGTAGTCTTCAGACCCCCGGTCAGCCGCGCCACCTCCTTGCCCGAGCCATCGAGGAAGACCAGTACCGGCCGCAGCTTGCGCGGGTTGTGGCGCTGGATCATGGCATGGCGCGGATCCTTGTCATCGAGGTCCAGTTCGCCGAAATCGGCATGGGCGCCGATGTAATGCTTGATGTATCTGGCACTGACTTCAGGTCTGCTCAGCACACTCACGGTGTAGCGGCAGGCCCCTCAATTCAGGTGATCTCCAAAGTACAGCAGGACATGGCGTTCAGGCATGGCTTTGACCGTCGCCACGGCGGCAATGTCGTCCGCCGCCAGCGGCACCACGCCGTCGAGGTGGTCGGCCATGGCCGGCAGGCTGAATGCTGCGGCAAGGACAAAAGCGAACAGGGAAAGCAGGCGTCTCATCGGGGTCTCCTTCGGTTGTCTGTGGTGATCTGGATATCAGCAGACAGTGTAGTTCGGGGATTGGTTCCGGGAAAGGTCGCCGGTGCGCCGACTTTCCAGCCTCAGCCGCCCGGCACCAGCAGCAGATTCGGCCCGCTGCGGGCATAGCCGGCTTCGTCGACCAGGATGTCAAGGGCCAGCGTGGCGAGATCGTCGGCCACGGGGTCGACCGGGCCTTTCTCCTGGTAGACGATCTTGAGGTAGCTCTTGCAGGAATCGCAGGTTTCGGCGCGCACGGCATCGGCGCCCTTGCCGTCTTCAGTTTCGAGGTGGCGATAGCTGATGCCGTCGTTGGCGTCGCAGGCGGTGCATTTGACGCGCACCAGATTCCATTCCGTATTGCACAGCGCGCAGTGCAGGTAGCGCAGGTTGGCGACCTCGCCGCCGCCGCGCACCACGCTGGCGACCGGCAGGAAGCCACAGCAGGGGCAGACGCCGGGTACGTCTAGCGCAGTGATTTCGGCGACGCCGAGGCGCGCCGCGCCGGCCGTCCACAGCACTTGCAGCGCCGCGGCGACATAGGGCAGCAGGGCGGCATCGTCGCCATACAGTTCGGTGTGCAGCACGCGCTCGGCCAGGTTCTCGATACGTTCGGCATCGAAGGCGGCGAGCCGCGCCAGATCCTTGCGCGCGGGTTCGGGCGCCGCCGTTGAAACCGCAGCGATGATTTGCAGCAGGCTCTGGCGCCAGGCCGGATCGCGCGGCCAGGACTGGGCCGGCAGCGGGGGCATGCGGTGTTCGCGGGCCAGCGCCGTCTGGCTTGCATCGGGCAATGGCAGCGCGGGCAGGGACTGCAGCGCGTCGTGCTGGGCACGGGTCAGTGCGGCGAGGAACTGCAGCCAGTCGCCGAGACTGTGGCCCCCGCCCAGTTGTTCGAAGCGCTGGGCGCGGGTGGCGAAGATGGTAGCGGCATCGGGGGCGATGACATGAGGCGGTTCGCTGCTCGACTTGATCGGGATGAAAGGTGTGTTGGTCGTCATGGTCTATAAAAAACCCGCGGGCCGAAGCCCGCGGGTGTTACGTTGGCAGGAAGGCCTGCGACAGGAATTACGATTTTCCGCTCATTTACCCGTTACCTGGCGATACCACGCCCGGTGATGCTGCTTGGCCCAGGCGCGGGTGACCGTGCCGTACACCATGGCGCGGACCGTACCACGGACCCAGAGCGCGGCATAGACATGCACGAAGGTCATCGCGATCATGATCGCGGCAATCGCCGAATGCACGACGGCGCCGAGGCGCACCACATCCACCGGCAGGCTGAAGTAGGCACGCCACAGGAAGATGCCGGAAACGAACAGCAGCAACATCGACAGAGCCATGGTCCAGAACATCATCTTCTGCCCGCCGTTGTACTTGCCCTGTTCCGGCATGTTGTGGTCGTTGCCGTCCATCATCTCGCCGACGCGCGAAAGCCACTCCTTGTCCGCCGGCGTCATGGTGTTGAGCGACTTGAAGCGGAAGAACATCACCAGGAAGGCCGCCGCCATGAGGACGCCGATGAATGGGTGCAGGATGCGCGCCCAGACACCGCCACCGAACAGCTGCGTCAGCGGATAGAAGGCCGGATGGAAGAAGGCCAGGCCGGAGAGCGCGAGCACGATGAAGCAGATGCCGACGAGCCAGTGATTGGCCCGCTCCTGCGCGTTGTAGCGCTGAAGGTCCTTTGGATTGCGGATCATGATTCCTCCTTTTCGGTCTCTTCTTCCAGCTCCTTGGATACCTCGTTCGGCCCCTTCATCACGTAGTGGAACAGGCTGCCCAGTGCGACGGCAGCCATGGCCACGCTGGCCAGCGGCTTGGCGAAGCCCTTCCACAGCGACACCAGCGGACTGATGCTGGGGCTGTTGGGCAGGCCCTTGTAGAGCTCCGGCCGGTCGGCATGGTGCAGCACGTACATGACGTGCGTGCCGCCCACTCCTTCGGGATCGTAGAGCCCCGCCTTGTCGTAGCCGCGCGACTTGAGGTCGACGATGCGCTTGGCCGCGTAATCCTTCATCTGCTCCTTCGAGCCGAACTGGATCGCCCCGGTCGGGCAGGCCTTGGCGCAGGCGGGCGCCTGGCCGACGGCCACGCGGTCGGAACACAGCGAGCACTTGTAGGCCTTGTTGTCTTCCTGCGAGATGCGCGGAATGTTGAACGGACAGCCGGTGATGCAGTAGCCGCAGCCGATGCAGTTTTCCTGGTGGAAATCGACAATGCCGTTGGCGTACTGGATGATGGCGCCGGGGGCCGGGCAGGCCTTGAGGCAACCCGGATCGGCGCAATGCATGCAGCCGTCCTTGCGGATCAGCCACTCCAGCTTGCCTTTCTCTTCCACTTCGGCGAAACGCATCACGGTCCACGACTTGGCCGTCAGGTCGACCGGGTTGTCATAGACCCCGGAGCAGCTGCCAACTTCGTCGCGGATGTCGTTCCATTCCATGCAGGCTGCCTGACAGGCCTTGCAGCCGATGCAGGTGGAAACGTCGATCAGCTTGGCCACTTCCGTGGTCTGCCGCACGCCGGGCGCCGGTGTGGTCGTCGCCGAGCGGCGGGCGATATCTAGCGATTGCAGTGCCATGATGTCTCCTTATGCCTTCTCGATGTTGACCAGGAACGCCTTGAATTCCGGCGTCTGGCAATTGGCGTCGCCTACATACGGCGTCAGCGTGTTGGTGATGAAGCCCGGCTTGGTGACCCCCTTGAAGCCGAAGTGGATCGGGATGCCCACGGTATGCACCTTCTTGCCGTCGACATCGAGGGTAGGGATGCGCTTGGTGACCACCGCCACGGCCTTGATGAAGCCGCGGTTGCTGCGCACCTTGACCTTGTCGCCATTGGCGATACCCTTTTCCCTGGCCAGTGTCTCGCTGATCTCGACGAACTGTTCCGGCTGCAGCACGGCGTTGATCTTGGCGTGCTTGGTCCAGTAGTGGAAGTGCTCGACCAGGCGGTAGGTGGTGGCCACGTAGGGGAAATCCTTGGCCTTGCCGAAGGCCTCCATGTCGCCCTTGTACACCCGTGCTGCCGGATTGCTGATGGCCTTCGGGTTGCCGGGATGGAAGGGATTCTTGTCCAGCGGGGTCTCGAAGGGCTCGTAGTGCTCGGGGAAGGGACCGTCGGCCATGGCCGGCGCGAACAGCCGCGCCACGCCTTCCGGCGTCATGATGAAGGGCATCACCCCTTCTTCCGGCGCCGCGTCGGGCCGCATGTCGGGAACGTCGTTGCCGCCCCATGCGGTACCGGTCCATTTGATCACCGCGCGCTTCGGATCCCAGGGTTTGCCCGCCAGGTCGCAGGAGGCCCGGTTGTAGATGATGCGCCGGTTGGCCGGCCAGGCGAAGCCCCAGTTCAGCGTCTGCCCCAGTCCGGAAGGATCGGAGTTGTCGCGCCGCGCCGTGAGGTTGCCCGCCTGTGACCAGCAGCCGCCGTAGATCCAGTTGCCGCACTGGGTGGAACCGTCGTCGCGCAGCTGGGCGAAGCCAGCGATCTGCTCACCCGGCTTGACCAGTACCTTGGTCTTGTCCTTGGGGTCGAGCACCTCGCCCAGGGCCTTGCCGGAGATTTCCATGAGGAGCTCTTCCGGCGCGGGCTTGCCAGGGATGCGGTAGGGCCAGG
>JAPLQY010000045.1 GCA_026399475.1 Rhodocyclales bacterium | reverse complement strand
CGAATTCAAGGATCGCTACAATCGCCATTGGCGTCTCGAAAAAATGGGCTTCATGTCACCCCTTGAAGTCCGACAGGCTTCTGCCATGCGAAAGGCGGCCTGAGTTGCAAAAGCGTGTCCAGACAATCGGAGCCGGTACAATCGGACTGCAAACCAAACAGATCAAACCGTCGCCGGGTGTGCTCAATCGCTCGATCGGTAAGGTCAATCCCTGCCAGCCTTGCACCCTCCTGCGCAAAGCGCTGGTGGTCAGCGCCCAGCCCGACACCAATCTCCAGCACATCCTGATCGCATGCCCGATCGAATTCGGCAAAGCCCTCGATATATGGCTCCAGCGAATATCGCTTTTCCATTTGCGCCAAATACCCGGACTTGTCCAAGCCCTCAAGAAGCAGGCGCTCTCCGCACGAAGCCTCATTCCAGAAGTCACGCACTTCCTGCTTCAAATCAGCCATTCGCAGCGCCCTTTACCAAGCCTTTGTCCATAAATTCGCGGCACCATATTTCGATACACACCAGCCCCAGAATCGTATAAGCCGCATCCACCCGTCCGGCCTGATCATCTGCAATAAGGGCCGCCACCGCCGCGGGATCAAACAACCCGCGTCGCCTCAATGTTTCCGCGGACAACATATCACCTACCCACTCGCGCAACTCATGCCGCAACCAATGCCTTAGGGGTGCGCCGAAGCCTGACTTGGGTCGATAGATCACATTGTGCGGCAGGTAGGGTTCCATCGCCTTCTTCAACACCCATTTGCCTTCAGCACCGCGCTGCTTGAAGTCCGGCGGAAGGGAGTTGGCCAAGCGCACCAGGTCGTTATCAAGAAAGGGCACACGTACCTCGACGCCGACGGCCATCGACATTTTGTCGGTGTACAACAAATTGTGATCAGCCAAAAAAAACCTTTGCTCCAGTGCCAGCATCCGCTGCATGGGAGGCAACCCGGCTGGCAAGGTACGGAGATAGCCCTCCAACGGCGCGGCCATCACCTCGTTCGCCAAGGCTGCGCGGTATTCCGCTGCAAACAAACCCAGCACCCGTGCCGGATCTGCCCACAAAAAATAGCCCGTCAACCGCTGGTCGGCCGGCAGGCCCGCGTGGGCAAATGCCTTGGTCAACCGCCGCCCCAAGGCGCCACTCTGGCCCAGACACGAACTCACATTGCACAAACCATGGCGAACCGGCGCCGGCAACCATGCCCAATAGCGCTCCAGCATCAAGGCCCGATGCCGTCGATATCCCGTGAACAGATCATCCCCGCCCGCCCCTGAGAGCAGCACCTTTACCCCGTGCTCGCGAGCAAGTTGGCTAATATACAAAACGTTCAGGGGAGCTGGATCGGCCAGAGGTTCATCCAGTTGCACCACCATCCGCTCAAGGTCCGTCGCCATGCGTAATGAATCAACCTTGATCTCGTGCAGTCTCACTCCAAGGTGCTTGGCTACCTGCCGAGCGTACGGCAGATCATCTGTCACGCCTGCGTCGCGCGACGCGCCGGTATCGATCGTAAAGCACTCGATCTCCGGCGACACCTCGCGTGCCATCGCCACCACCGCGCTGGAATCCAGCCCGCCGGACAGAAACGCGCCCACGGGCACATCCGCGACCATCTGTCGATACACGGCAGTGCGCAGTCCGGCTTGCACACGACCAACAGCTTCATCTGCATCCAATACCAGAGGTGTATCCATCCAGGGCGAACGTGCCCAATGCCAGCGCCGGATGACGCTTCCAGCTTTGACCCGAAGTGCCTCACCCGGCCCCAGTCGGCCAACCCCCTTGAACGGAGTCGCCCCGCCCGGGCTCCACAAGAACCCAAGCGTTCGATACAAGGCCGAAATATCCAGCGATTCCGCCATGTCAGCCAATGCAACCAGGCCCTTTAACTCGCTGGCGAAAGCAAAACCTTTGCGGCCCTCAGTGAAATAAAGCGGCTTGACACCCATCGCATCGCAAGCGAAAAGAATCGTCTGCTCGACCCTGTCATAAATTGCAAAAGCGAAAATGCCGTTGAGCATTGAGAGCAGCGCATCGCCGTGTGCTTGGTAAAGAGCCAGTAGCACCTCGGTATCCGAGTGGCCACGAAAGCAGTAGCCCTCAAGCTGTAGTTGAGTTCGTAGTTCGCGAAAGTTGTATATCTCACCATTGAAGACAATGACCGAAGAACCGGACACGTCGGCCATCGGTTGATGCCCGAGCGGTGACAGATCAATTATTGAAAGCCGCACATGCCCCAAGCCCACACCGGCCTGGTCATCGAAGAATTGGCCGGAATCATCTGGGCCACGATGTGCAATCGCATGCAAACCCACGCGCAACACCGCCGGATCAAATTCGCCAGAAAAGCCGAGGATTCCGCACATTAACGCGGGCCGACCGACCGACCATGTGGCTCAGTGAGCCACATGGTAATAACCCAGCTTGATCAATTCCATCAGTACAAATTGAGCTGACGCTTCATGGCGCCACCAATGGGGCGCATCCCATGCAGCCATAGGTGCAGCCACCAAACGATACTGCAGTGGGCTGCCATCAAAAGCCTTGCCCCACACCCACGACAGTCTTCGTAGATGCGGCGGGTCGCTTACCACCAGTACCGTGCGCCAGCCATTCGTTTCCATCAGCCGTCGCGTATTCCTGGCCTCTTCCCAAGTATTGCGCGATTGCAGATCGAAATAGATCACATCACGCGGCACCATTTGTTCCAATAAAAACGCAGCCCGCCATTCAAGATAGTGCCCCCGGGTTTGTTCCAGGCCGAACTCCAGCCCAGTGAGCAATACACGGGGCGCATATCTACCGGCATATAAGTCGCCCGCCCGGACAATCCGCGCTCCTGCATCCCCACCGAGCGCTACGATCAGATCGGCCTTAGTTGGGGTGTCAACCGGCCCAGACACATACGACCCTGCCTGACGAACAAGAAAGAACAGCGACAAAAACCCCATCACTACAAACCAGAGTACCCGGCTGAATAGGAACCGCTTGAACAACCCAAGCAGAACATCGATCATTCGCACTGTCGCACCCGGTCATCCGCCTGGCCCGGTCCATAAGACCGCTTTACCGGCAAACGTCCGGTGATTTCTATTTCGCGGTGTTTGTATTCGATCAGCCGCATCACATCCGCTCGCAAGCGCGCCCAAGCATAGCCCACCCAGCCTGCACGCCATGCACCCTGCCAAAGCCAGTGATAGAGAAACAACAAGAAATAGCGAAAGGGCAGTCGATTAAAGTTCTTCTTGAGCCACATGCGGCGCTGGAAGGCCGTGCCTAGCAGCTGCGGCGTATCGGACAACGGGGACTGGTTGTAGGCACTGATCGCCTCGGCAGTGGTGTATCGGTTTTGCTTTTCCAGCCAGTGATCCAGATCGGGGCTATCGTGATGCGCCATTTCACCTGCTACATGCACGATACGTCCCTCAACAATAGGGTGTTCATTTACCGCGACATCAGTGAATCGGCAACACCCGCTACGCCAGAGCCGCACCAAAGTCTGGCGCACTGGTAACGGCCGGCCCATAAACCACAGGCATCGATCCAGCGACAAACCGTTACCCTCATTCCGGTTCATCGCCTGAAGCAAGCAAGCCTTCAACTCGTCCGACAAACGCTCATCCGGATCGAACTTCATCGTCCACGGCGCGGTGATCGGCAGTTCCTTCAACGCGAAATTCCACTGATCGCCAAATCCACCAAAGCGTCTCTGTACCACCTGAACACCATAGCGCAAGGCAACATCCAAGGTGTCATCCTGGCTGTAACTATCCACAAGGAACACTTCCTGCGCCCATCCCGCGAGGTTTTGGCACACCGCCTCCATGTTGTGCCCCTCGTTAAGCGAGATCATGACTACCGCGACGGGCGCCACGCCAGGCTGCCAACCTAAATTGTGCGCTGTGGATTTGCTCAATTCAGCGCGCTCCGATTATCAGCAAAGTGCTCTGCCAACCTATCAGCCAGGCACAACATCGTGAATGTCGGATTGGCGGTACCTGCACTGGGCAATACGCCAGTGCTCACCACCCAAAGATTCTCCAGCCCCCAAACTTTCAAATTCTCATCGACCACGGCCTCACGATCCTTACCCATGCGGCAAGTGCCCACCGGATGATACGCATCATGTGGCTTTGTCGCATTGCAATCATCGAGCCGCGGCAAAAGATTAGGCAGAGAGGATCTGCCTCCTGGCCATTTTTCCAAAATGCGCTTGGCGGTTAGCCACATGTTATCGACATCGCGCTCGGCAATCCGCCAACGAATTTTGGCAATACGCCTGCCATATCTATCCAATTCATCACCCAGCTTGATCCCGTTTTCGCGCACAGAAACCTGTTCGATATCCAGTTGCAGGAGTGTCTTCGTATCAGATGGAATGTACAACGACGAACTGGCGTAGCGCCGGTATCCAAGCCGAGCCAAGCCGCCAATACCCGCAATCAAATCCTTCGCGGATACTTGTGGCCAGCGCTTTCCTTGCAATGCACCGAGTGCCTCTCTAGCCAAGGCAAAACCTGGGTTCTGGTTATCAAAAACAAAGTGTGAAAAAGCACGTGGCGCGTCAATCGGTGGATTTGACTCCAGGAAACGAAAACTTCGCATCCAGCCCTTTGAAAAGCGCGGCGCGAACAATCTGATGGCAGCTTGAATGCTGCCAGGCGCAACATCAGCAATGGGTAATGACAGATGATCTGCCATATAGCTGCCGATGGCGGAACTCTCGCGGATCAGGGGTTGAGGCGATGACTGATCCAGTTCCAATAATATTCGAGCAGATTCAATCGCGCCCGCGGCAACAATAAATCGCTGGGCCGTCACGGCAAGCCGCTTCCCGTTGCTGGAAACTGCCTGGACTTGTTGAATTCGAGCGCCAGCGGCATCCGGCGCCGCACGCCAACCATTGACTACTGCGTTGTAGAAGATCCTTAGCCGAGAGTCGTTGCCTGACTTTCTCCTCAATAGCCAAACGAGGTTCTTTTTCCGAAATGGCAAAAAAAGACCGGCGGTAACATCGAGTCCAGCCACCCTCAATGCATCACCAGTCTCATCGGATTGTGACTTGGCGAAATCTGAAAAATCTGCCCCACAATGCCAGCCCAGCTTCTCCAGTACGGAACGAGTCTGATCGCTCACCGTCTGCACGACGTGCTGCCAGGGATCGAAGTCACCCGATACCTTTTCCCGCAAGTCATGGAGCGAGTGCGGTATGAGCAAACCGCCCCAGCTTGAGGTTGATCCACCCAGTCCGAAGAAACGGCCTTTCGTTGCACCCGGATAAATTTCAGCAGCGAACCGGGCATCGAAGCCGATAGCCGAGACATCCGATCCGCGCGTGTTTCCGGCTTCTAGCAATATCACGTCCAGTCCACGAGCGACCAGTTCAACCGCGAGATAGATTCCAGCGGCACCCGCGCCGATCACGCAGACATCACATTGATCGCTATGACCTTTCTCGGCACAAGCGGCCAGATCAATAAACTCGGTGCCGTTCATTGGCCAAACCCTGCAAGTTGCTTCACTCTTTTCAGATGGCGCGTCGAGACCAGAATCGAGCCACTGGTATTTCGCGCCAAGGCCTTTCGGACAACATCAACAGCGGATTCAACCGGATCATGTGTTGATCGCGACGATAAATATCCGTAAGTGAACTGAAGCTGACGGCCACGCTCAAGTACAAAATCTGCAGATCGCGTGACCATATCATCCCGGGTCTGCAGCACCTGAGCCAATGGGTGGTCGATATGCAGCCAAGGCATAAGCATCGCTGGCAATCCCGCCAAACCCCAATAGCGAACCTTTCCTTTTGATTGTTCAGCCTCGACCCACCTCAATACTTCGCCCGCATTCAGCAAGCGGATATCGGGCTCATGCAGAAACAGAAAATCTACATGGTCAGTCTTGAGTCGCTTGAGACTGGCATCAAGACTATCGGAGGCTCTTTGAACATGCCAATCAACTTCAGGCGCAGACAATCGAGAATATAACTTGCCTGCCATCTTGCGCGTCCACACTCCAAAAGCGCCCTGCGCAGCTCCACCAAATGGGTAAAGCCCTACTTTAGTGGTGACCGTAAAGGCATCACGACGGCCATACATGAACGTTCCCAGATCGGACTCAGCCAAGCCGTAACCATAATAGGGTGATGTATCGAAATGCGTTATTCCTGAAGCCGCTGCAGTGTCGAGCAGCCGCCGGCGGTTTGCCCTACTGAACAGATGATGTAAGGATGCAGTGCCGAACGAAATCCGCGACACCCGAACGGCAGTATTCTCGATAACTGAAAACTGCATCAGGTCCCACGTATAGCAATAATGTGACTTGAGTCAGGCCAACTGACCGCAAATCCATTACGATTCAGCATGGCTTCAATTTGTTCCGGCACATGTGGAAGACCGCGCTCCTTCAGGATACTGAAGTGAACTTCAATACCAATCAAGCGCAGGTCGGGCTTCTTGATGTAGTCACCTAGCCCCTCAAGCACCTCGTACTCGAAACCTTCCACATCGATCTTTATCGCATTCGGGACCAGGGCATCACCTCCAGCGATTACGTTCGCGCCTGCGCGCACATCGACGATCACGCCGTCGGAATCTGCCTCGACGATCCGACTCGTTGCCCCCAAGTCGTCAGTGCCTTGCTGAAACCGAAGCTTGCTGTCCTCCCTGCCCAAACCTGAATGCAACAACGTGACATTGCCCAGAGAAGCACAAGCTGTGGCAAGACGACCAAAATTAACCGGACTGGGCTCGAAGGCAAACACCTGCCCCGCCTGCCCCGTGCGCTCTGAGAAAAGCCGGGTGTAATAGCCAACATTGGCCCCGACATCCCACACGCAGTCGCCTGGCCGCAACGCGCTAGAAAAGCTGTTGTCGTATCGCGTTTCATACCCTGCCCCCAGCAAGTACGAGGCAATCAATCGATTCAATCCCAGACTGCGGCCAATGTTGCGCAGCATGAGCACAAGGCTGTTTGTTCTCCAGCTCATATTAAGGATTCCCTGGATTCATTCATTGCAGTCGCACCCAAGCCGGAACCGGCAAAGACTTGTCAAGCAACCATCGATACGTACCCGCCATTTGCTCTCCGATATGCTCCCACGAAAAGTCGGACTCCACCCAACTGCGCCCGCGCACGCCCATTGCTTCAAGATCGCCGGGGGAACGTGAAAGCGCATCCTCCAGGCAAGCAATCAGCGGGGCACTGCCCACATCAATCCACCAACCCGCCTGCTGCGCCACCAACCCACTCCATGGGGCGCCCTTGCTGACAATTGCCGGGGTTCCTGCAGCCAGCGCCTCAGCAACCGTAACGCCAAAATTCTCGGAATAAGACGGCAACACAAATAAATCAGCCTCTTCGTAAGCCCGCAGCTTTGCCGCGCCACGCAGTTCTCCAACAAGTTCAATCCGCTTCAAATTATGCTGGTCAATCAGGCGATGCAGCTGCTCCAAATAGCCACTTCGACCGTAATAGCCTTCGTCACTTCCTGCGATAACCAGTCGCCAATCGGTAAAGCGATCCTGAATCATTCCCCATGCCGGTAGCAGCATCTCCAGCCCCTTGACTGGATGCAACCGTCCGAGAAACAGCAAGGTACGGGAATCGCCGCGCTTCTTCGGCGACACGACGGGGACGTCGATCCCATTGGAAATGATCGCAACCGGCTGGGTAAAGCCCAGACGGCGGATGTCCTCATGCTCGGACTCCGCCGTGGCGTGGAAGCAACTCGCATACTCCAGCGCGGAACGCTGAAGCGCAGGCCAAAACACTCTTTTCATAGCGGAACCAGATTGCATTGCCCATTTTGAAAATGCCCCGCGTGGTGAAACAACAAGCTTGGAGTCTCCTTTTCTCGCAGCCCACCCCGGATAGACCGCGTTCATCTGCCACATGCCGTGACTATGCAGAACATCAACGCGTTTAGACTGAACCTGTTCGTTGAGCCACCGCCGCATCGCCGGGGACCGCCCCAACCGGCGCGGCCCCAGTCCAAGCGGGAAGGCCGTGAGAAAAGGAGGCGGCACTGACATCGGTGCCAGATCCAGCGCGACAAGTTGTACGTCCTGGGCAAGGGCTACCAGCGATTGGCACAGGCGCACCACTGAATAGGAAGGGCCGCTCGCCTCATTCGTGATGGCAGGAACAACATGGATCACTCGCATGCGGTCATGATTTCGATGACAGTCTTGGCCCACCGTCGCGCCCATGGCTCACCCGGCGCAGCCGGCAGCAGGCCGGGCGACCGGTACTGGCGATCGCTCGCGGTGCATAACCATTCCGTCATCGGTAGGCTGAAGCCGGTTTTGCGACGATTGATGATGCTGTCCGGCAAAGGCTTGCTCAGCGCCCGTGCTAGCAGCACCTTACCCGCGCCACCTGAAAACATGGAGAGATATGGCCCCAACGTTTCCAGCAATTTTGCATCTACCAACGGCGTTCGTAGTTCCAGTGAATGACCCATGCTGGCCCAGTCGCTATCACGCAGCAGCTGATTGCGCAGGTAATGCGTGGATTCCAGCAGGCCGATGGCGGATGCGTCATCCCTGGCATCGGCGGCTATCATTCCGGGCGGCAACCCACCCAACCTAACCAGCCCCTCCCGCGCGTTATCGATACCCATCAGTGCCGGCAGTTCGTTGGGCAAGAACAGTCCACGGCGCAAGAAATAGAGCCCCTCGAGCGAATTCGCAAATTCTGGCAAACCAGCAAGTTTTGGCTGCGAGCACCACTGCGCCAACGCCGCAAATGGCCCCGCCAGTAACGCCCTATGGCCAGGGATTGAGGCAAGCGCACGCGCCAACACCGCCTGCCGTGGAAGCTCTCGAAACAATGAATAACCGAAAAACAGCTCATCGCCGCCGACACCTGAAAGTGCGACTTTGTAGCCACGTTCTGCCACAGCTTTGCTAGCGAGCCAGGTATTGACACCATCGACAGAGGGCTGATCCATTGCATCGACAATATGTGGAATATCCTGCTCGAATTCGGCACGGGAGATCATGCGTACATGATGTGGCAAGCCGTAGTACGCGGCAATAGCGCGCGCCCCTGCCACCTCGTCGTCGGCACCGCCGGCAAATTCCTCGAAGCCAATCGTGACGCCCTCCACCTTAGCGCCCAGTTCAGTCGCCAGCCCGGCGACGACGCCCGAGTCAATCCCACCCGAAAGAAACACACTTACCGGCACGTCTGCCACTAGGTGCGCGCGCACAGAGTCCGCCACCGCCTGCCTCACGCGTTCCTGCAATTCCATGGCGGAAACCGCGCTGCCTTCATCCTGCCAAACGGTGCGAATGTCACGCCAGCAGACGGGCGCCGCCGCCACGCCGTCACGCACACGCAACCAGTGCCCGCTAGGCAAGGCATACACCCCGCGGTAAAGTGTCCATGGTTCAGGAACACTGCCCCAAAGATAAAATCCGGCCAGCCCTGCCGGCTCACGTTCCGCAGAAATTAGCCCCGAAGCAATTACTGCCTTGACCTGGGATGCGAATACAAAGCCACGCCGCGTCCGCGTGTAGTACAGTGGCTTTATGCCATAAGGATCACGCGCAAGAAACAATTCGTGCGACTGTGCGTCCCAAATGGCAAACGCGAACATTCCGCGCAGACGGAGCAGCATGCGCGCACCCTCACGGGCGAACAGCTCAAGCAAGACCTCTGTATCGGATGTGGTGCGAAACGTCAACCCCTCCGCTTCCAATTCGCGGCGCAGTTCGCGGAAGTTGTAAATCTCTCCGTTGAATACAATCGCGTACCGGCCATCGGCCGACATCATCGGTTGGTTGGCACGGGCATCTAAATCGAGAATGGCCAAGCGGCGATGGCCCAATACCACATCCTCACCCGTCCATAGTCCCTCCGCATCCGGGCCGCGGGCATGCATTCGGGTAAGCATTTGCCGCGTCGCATCAAGTGCTGACGCCCCCGAAGCTCGCGGCTCCGAGACGTACCCCGCTATCCCGCACATGTTATGCCTTCGAATATGTTTAGTAACTGTGCCGTAAGCTTTTCTGCGTCATGGTCTGCTTCGACCTTTTTACGAGCCATACGCAGCATCTCTAAGCGCGCTACGCCACCAATTTCACAACCAAATCTAATTTTTTGCGCCAATGCGGCAGGATCATTTGGCCCTGCAAGTAGACCGCTCACGCCATCTTGTATCAGCTCCGGTATTCCACTTGTCGTCGTGCTCACCACGAGCACACCAAGTGCCATTGCCTCCATAAGGGATACAGGTATGCCATCCTGCGTCTTGGCTGCTGAATCCCAGACCGCCGGCAACGCAAACACGGTTGCGGTGCTCAGTTCTGTTCTTACTCCGGTCGGACTGACATAGCCCTTGAGGTCCACCACCTCATCAAGATTCAATCGGCTGCGCAATCGCTCTAACCGGGGCCACTCCGGTCCATCACCAATAATGACCACGCGGTGCTGAAACCCTTCGTCTAAGAGGATTCGGCTTGCGCGTAACAGCACGTCAAAACCCTTCATCCGCACCAATCGTCCCACCGCCAGTATCATTGGCATCCCGTGTACCGCGTAAACCGGCTGGAATGGAAATTCGGGCAACAAAATCCCGCAGGCATGTTGTTCGAAACAGCTGGCGTTTACATCTGGATAGTGACTACGGATAAAATTGATGTTGTAACCGGAAATGGTAAGCATGCTAGCGGCATTTGCTGACTTCAGCCGAAATAGGGCAACCCGATTAAAAATATCCCCAGCATGCAACTTAATGACAAAGGGAACTTTGGATATCAGCGAGTAGAACAATGCGATATTGGACCGGGTACCGGCAAAGTGGCTATAGAGTATATCGGGCTGAAAATGTGATATCGCCGGAGTCAATATACTCACATAAAACAAGTCCCGAATGACCTGCGCCCGCCTGCGGACGCCCGAACAATCGCCGATAAGCCCCGCAAGTACCGGTTTAAGCAAGCTTGGTTCGCTCAAAGTCTTAAAGCATGATCGCCATTCCGCGCAAAGTTCCGGCAAATAGGTCGTCAAGGCAACAAAGTGAATTAGCTCTGACGGTATATTTTCGGGCTTCGCATGCGTCGCGAAAACTTGAACAGTACAGCCCATTCTTTTCAGAGCATCAATTTCATGATGTACCCAAGTCTCCGATTTTGATGGAAAGATCTCCGCAATGAATGCGATGCGCAGTGAATGCGGTGGCGTCGCTGCATGGCTATGTGCAGGTGTCATTTATCCTCCCCCTGACTTTGCCGACGGAGCAGTCTGTATAGTGAATTGATTTGTCCCGCGACCATTGCGGCGGAAAAATGTTCTTCAAAAACGCGGCGAGCATTCAAACCTAAGCGTGACCGTTTTTCTGCAGAAACCAAGAGGTTCTGAATTGCACCGGCTAGCGCAACCATGTCACCTATCGGAACCACTATGCCGGCATCTGCTGCAACTATATGTTCGGCGCCAGATACGGACGTGGCAATGACCGGCAATCCGGACGCCAGCGCCTCGATCATTGCGTTTGAAAGCCCCTCGTTATACGACGAAATTACATACAAGTCCGCCGCCTGATACCAAGTCATCACATCGGTTCGCTTGCCCGCCAGATAGACGGCGCCGACCAAACTCGGTGTTTTCGCCCTAGCGTGTACTTGATCCCAATCCGGGCCATCACCCACTAATACCAGAAGCGCGCCGTCGCGCGCCTGAGTATCGACACCGGTCCAAGCGTCCAATAGGCCACGGGGGTTCTTTTCTGGTGACAAGCGGCCGACATAGAGCACCAACCTTTCGCAGTCCAAGCCCAGTGCGCTGCGAGCTGCGGCACGTTGTTCCAGCGATGCGGGATAAAACTGGCGGCCATCCACGCCATTGGGGATCAGATGAATACGCGCATCAGGAATGCCAAAACGGATCGCCTCCGCGCGAGTCTCGTCACTGATCGCGATGCACGCACTGACCTGTCGATGAAGAAAGCGCAGAATGCCCCCGGCAATACCGCTACCCATGGCCTTTTCGATACCCATGGCAGCCGAATTAGTCAATTTAAGCGCTACGGGGCGATGCAGTAACTTGCCCAACACCACGGCCAGCGCGGCGTGATAGCCATATTGGTGTACGTGCCAGACATCGAAAGCGCGGCCGTGACGCAACAGGAAACCGGCGAACGAAAGCAGGCTCGTGATTGCATGGAGATGACGGCGGTACAAGCAGAACAACCGCTGCACCTCATAACCATCGATGCGCTCCATCGCAGGCCAAGCGCGGTCGCGGCGCTCGGCAATGACGACCACACGCAACCCTACATCGGCGAGCGCGCCAGATAACCGCTCCGCCGCCCTTTCGTAACCTCCAACAATGGGTCGATACTGCGGTGAAAGCATCAAGACGCTGAGCTGTCGGCTTGAACCGGCGTTCATTCTTGGAGCACCCATTACGCTCCTCTCAGTAAATAGTAAAGCAGGAACAGTGTTCCGGCGCCTGTCATCCATAAGATCAAGACCTGCTCCCGAATGCGACGGCTACCGAAAGTCCACCCGGCCATGGCAATTGTTGCTACCACGGGCATGTCGGGAATTCGCCAACGCGTGGTATCTCCCACAATCCATGAAATTGTGATCATCGACATTACGAAGAGCAGTAACCCGCCCCATGGTGTCGTCACGAACCCTGAATTGCGTAGCTTTTCAAGCAAACCCTTCGAAATCGACGAACCAAGCGGTGCCTTGAATATCCAAAGAACGCCGAGAACAAAAAACGGTACGACAAAAGCAATCCATGGAAGTGCCAAAACACCACGCAACCAATCGCCATCAATCGATTCCCAGGTCGCTGGGCTTAGCCCCGCTGTCTCGCTGAAAAGGTAGATGAGCGGAAACAGTGCGCGATTCATCTCCGTGCTTTCCTGCATTGTCCTCACTGATTCGCGCATCTCAACCGATCCGATAACTCGGTGTTCAGTAAGCACTCCAAGCGATGCCATAATGTCAGAACTGCTGCCAATCGCCAGCACCACCACCGCCACGATACCGGCCAATATCAGCGGCAGACTGCGCCCGCCATACTCGCGACCAAACTGCTTTAGTCCTATCGACCCAAGCAAGACCAAGACGTTTTGCACCACCAAAAAAGTTCGAAACGGCAGCAACGCCAATGTTGCAAACACAATTAGATACCAAGCACTAAGCGAATTGCTTCGCCATTGCTGCACCAGCCCAAATAGAAACAGGCTTTGCAAGAGCACAATAGTCATGTCTTTCAAGACAAAGAAAACGTAAAACCAAAGCGGCGTCAACGCCAAAATGGCCACGAAAACAGTTCGTCCAAATGCCGCCGACTCAAGCAACGTGGCAATACGATACCAAGTGATCGCAAGTACAATCAGAAGGGCCAGATTGAACAACTTATAGGCAAATAAATCGGGTCCAGTAACCAATGTTATCAACGACAACACAACGAGGTAGCCGGGCTGCTCCAACACGTCTGCGAATCGTGAGGGGTCGAGAATATCTGCGAACGACTGGATCGACCCGGCCGACCCACTTGCCAGGTCAAAGTAACTGTAATCGTCGCTACCGCCGACAAACGGCAGCCACGAATGGACGTATGCCGTAAGTGGTGCGAGCACAGCCCACGCCGACAGCACGCCGTAAAATAAGAAAAGCCGGTCACGCACCTCGGCAACAAGTAGCACAAGGCCTAATGAAAGCAGGATTAACAGGAAGATGGTGCCAAGAAAGAGAGTCATGTGCTAGCGCGGCGCCCTGATACCAACCACATCCAGAGCAGTGGTGCGAAGTTCAATTTCCCTAAGCCGGCAAAACGCGGCTGATACGCGGTGCAGCGGAATGGGCAGGCGATCAGCCAGACTGCATTGCTGGATAAGTATCTTGAAACCCAGTTCGGCAAGCTTTTCGAGATGATGGCACGCGCGCCAGCGGTTGATCGCCCCAGGGATAAAGCGCATCGTGAGCCAATAGCCCAACGCCGACCACTCCAGCATCTCAATGTAATTGGTTTCGCGGCGGCCATGATCTGCCAGATCAATCCGGTGGCTGTGCCACCCATCCGGCGCGGTAAGTCGCCCCATCGCATTCCAGAACTCATCGATATGCCAAATATGCTCTATGGCTGCATGGCTGTACGCCAGATCAAAAGTTTGGCCATCACTGCCCATGGCAGACTCAAAGGTGGTCAGCGGCTCGACACGATAGACAATGTCGGGAATTGAGCGTCCCTCCGCCACTTCAAGCAATCGCTGCCGGATTGCCGAGCTCGCCGCTCCGTCTTCAAGAGTCTCCGGGGACTTCTCGAGCAAACCCAGCGCGAGTTCCGACCAAAATCCAGTCGCATCGGGTTTGGCGTTTTCGAAGACATCCCAACAGAATATCCTGACAAGCTTGTTCTCATTGTCTGAGGTAAGCAAAACCCACCAAAGTAGCGCAGTACCAAGATTCCGTCCAGGTCCAATTTCCAAAACATAACGGGCGCTTTGAAATCCGGCCTTACGCAATTGCGTCAAATGGTGCAAAAAAACATTCCACGCATACTCTGCGTCACCGCGGCCGAACCTTGAAGCAAGCATGGCAGATGGAAACATCAAACGCTGACTCGCGGGAGTCAAGCACAGCATGTTGCGGAAGGCGCGCCACAAGAAACGTATGGGTTTAGCGGTGTTCACGGTGCGCTCACCTCCTTTTTGAAGACGAACTCGTTGCACCCGATGCCGCCACCGCAGGTGGTCATGTTCTTCAGCGAATAACCCCGCTCGTGAAGAAACCTAAATATTTCCTCCGGCTTCGCATCCTCGTAAGGATAGCCGCCAATCCAGTCAATTTGGTCATACCACCAGTTCATTCCTCGCTTGGTCTTGTAGTTGTATTTCTCATTGAAGAACGCAAAGGCCTTGCCTTGAACCAAGTAGATCAGGAACGAGCGAAGCTGAATCGGGATCATCACCGCAAGGGTAAATGGCAGCTTTAGTGAGTCGGGCAAGTGACAGTAGGTCTTCTTTATCCAGGTCCATCTTCTGCTTGCACCACCCATGTGGTTATAAATGGCAATAAATAAAAGACCATTGCCCTTACACAGCGCGGCCGCATTTTCAATCGCCTTCCACATCGCGCCAGTATGATGGAGCACACCCCACGAATAGACCACGTCAAATTGGCCCAACCCGGAAAGGTACTCGTTATCGAGTACAGAACCTTCTTCGACAATCCACTCCGGGTCTTCTGGAAAGAAGCGCCGTTTGAGTTCCGCCGCGCAAGCAACCGATTGCGGGTCATAGTCAAAGGAGTGAACACGGGCACCCAACCGTCTGGCCGCCAGGGAGAACAGGCCGCTGCCGCTGCCGATATCGATGAAACGCTTATCCGCCAAAGAGTGGACCTCCAGCATCCGCTTGAGCGAGCGTTCGGCTTCCAGAATGCGTTCTTCGTCAAGCATGCGCAGGAAATTTGTCCAGTTCTGACCAAACGCGAAGCGCCGGCCTTGATCAAGTTCCTGTGCGTGCGTTGCGTTTTTCATCTGTCGGAATTCCTGATGAGTTCTTCATACAAAGCGATGTAACGGCTTGCTACCGACTCGATTCCATAATGAGAACGGACACGATTCAGAGCCGCAGCGCGCATTATATGGACGTGAGCGGCGTCGCTGGCCATCCTCTGCATTGCTTCAAGCAGTCGCTCTTCGTCACCCACCGGAACCAGGGTTCCCGCTACGCCATCAACCAGTACCTCGCGGTTGGGCGGAATATCATTGGCGATACAGGGCAAGCCGGCGGCCATGGCCTCCAACAGGGCGTTGGACAAACCTTCGATCCGCGAAGGCAGCACGAAACAATCGGCCCAAGACAGCCATTTGTCCGCATCATCAAGCCCCGGCATCTGGATACGATCGCGTGCCTCACAAGCAGTCACTAATGCGAAGGTCTCCTCAAACAAGTCGCCACTGCCTACCAGCGCGAGTTCGACATCAGGATGCTGGACGGCAAGGCGATCAAAAGCGCGAATCAAGGTGGGTACGTCGCGCCTGATGTTCTTTGACAGGCGACCTAGATAAAGAAAACGGTGCGCCAAATTGCCATCCGAATGTTGTGCAGAAATTCCCGACAAATCGACCCCGTTCGGGATACGCACGATCTGCTTCGGGGTCACTCCCGCCCGCACGAGTGCCTGTTCGACTCCTTCTGTGGTGGCGATCCAGTTGGTGATCAGTGTGCGGATCAGCCATGCGAGGAGGTGGCCGCTGACGCCGGTCTTTTCGATCTCGCCAAGATCGCTGCGTTGATCCGCGACGGCCGCTTTACAAAGCACAGGGATTCCTCCTAGGCGCCCTGCTAAGGCGGCTCCGGCGGTTTGTAGCGACGCCAGGTGACAGTGCAAAACGTCATTGTCCGTCAAGCGCATGCGCACCGCGCTCGCTACCTGCCATAGGATGCTAGGAATGTTGAGTAGCGCAATTCCAGGAAAGGGAAAGCGGCGCGACAAATTGGTCAAGGGGAAGCGCTCGATTCTCACGCCTCCGGACTCCTCGATATCAGGTGATTCTGAATCGATGCGCGGCGTCACTATGGTGACGCGACATCCAGCGGATACTAGCGCGTTTGCCAATTTCTCAGCCTGCCGCTCGGCGCCTCCGACAACGGGGCGGAACTGAGGACAGAACATCAGTACCGATAACATCACACCTGTTCCCGCATGACATGCTGACGCCAGAGTCCATACATCAGCAGCGCCCAAAGTTTTGGGCTGTGGTCAACACCTTGACACAGAAAACTGTCGAGGGTTGTCCTAATAACCGACTGGTCGAGCGGTGCCATCGCCTCCGAACTACAGAGTGTGTCCTCGAGCAGTGGACGTAGCGGCCCGCGCAACCAATCCGCCACCGGAATGCCGAACCCCATCTTGGGGCGATGGACGAATTGTTTCGGAAAATAGCGTTCCGTCAGTTTCTTGAGTAGATACTTCCCGACCCGATTGCTTACCTTGTATTCAATGGGCAGCGCCGCACAGTATTCGATGACCTCATGATCAAGCAATGGAGAACGGGTTTCCAAGCCACAATGCATCGACGCGATATCCATCTTGACCAGCAGGTCGCCCGGCAAATAAGTGCGGTTGTCGTACCAAAGCATTCGGTCGACGGGGTTCGCGGCATGCTCTATGGCGCCGGCAAGCCATTCGGTACGCCAACGTGGCAACAAGTCAGATTCTGCCTGCGTGCCCAGCAAACTGGCACGGATGCGGTCATCCCAGAATCCGCTGTACATGTTAACAGAGCGCAGCTCAGGCCATCCAAACTCGGTCACAAGTTTGCGAATAGCCCTGGCCGGGATGCTCTTTGCCGTGGCGAAGCGGGTGGCGAGCGCAGTGAGTCTGGGGGGTGACCATACGTCTGGAACTGTGCTTGCGGTCCTTAGTTGAAATGGCGACAACCAGTAGCGCGGATAACCGCCCAGCAGCTCGTCGCCACCATCGCCGTTCATCGCCACTGTCACATGACGGCGAGCCATCTGGGAGACAAAGAAGGAAGGCACCGCGGAGGAGTCCGCATACGGTTCGCCGTAGTGTCGCACCAGGAGTGGCAGCAGGTGGGCGACATCGCCTTCGACAATTTCCGGATGATGCACTGTCCCGCAAATATCCGCGGCCTGCTGGGCGTAGCGCAACTCGTTAAACGCCTCTTCCCGAAAGCCAATGCTAAAGGTTCGTATCGGCTCACCGCTGAGCTTGGCCATCAACGCCACGACAATGCTGCTATCTACACCCCCGCTGAGCAGTGCCCCCAAGGGCACATCCGCGATCATTCTCAGCCGTACCGCCTCGGTGAGTTTCTCTTCCAGACCATCGAGCGCATCACGCTCTGATATATGCACCTTACGGGTGTAATCCACATCCCAGTAGCGCTCGGTCCTGAAGCCGTTCCCATCCAGCAATCCGTAGTGCGCTGGCGGCAGCTTACGGATACCAAGGTAGATGGTCCAGGGTGCAGGAATGTACTGGAGTTGCAGATACAGTTCCAGCGCTTCCAAATCCATCTCGCTGGATACGGCGGGATGCCGGACGAGTGGATCGATCTCGGAACAGAAAACTACCCCGCCCTCAACCAGCGCGTAATTGAACGGCTTCTTCCCTACCCGGTCGCGGGCGAAGAACACCCGTTTGCGTGCTTCGTCCCAGAGAGCAAAAGCAAACATTCCGCGCAGCCGCTGCAGACACTCCACCCCGTGCCGCCGGTAGAGCGCGAGAATGACTTCGGTATCGGAGTGCGAACGAAATCGGTCCCCTGCTGCCTCCAATTCGCGGCGCAAGATCTGGAAGTTGTATATCTCGCCATTGAATACGATGCTGTTGCCGGTTTCTGGGTCGAGCATCGGCTGATGCCCCAATGGGCTCAAGTCGATGATACTCAGACGAGCATGGCCCAGTATGCATTCGCCGCCCGGTGACGACCAAACACCTTGATCGTCCGGCCCGCGATGCCGAATTCGCGTCACAATTTCGGCGACCTGGTCCGATACGGGGGGCTTACGAAAACCTATATGGCCTGCGATACCGCACATGCTTATCGATCTGCTTTTGGCTTGCGCGGCAACGCAACAACAGCTAAAGGAAAAGCGCCTGATGTATGCAAACGATCAAAGATCCGCGCCCACAAATTGGTAAGGCCCTGGGTAGCCAGGATCAATGTTTTCATTGGCGGCAAGAGTTATCTTGAGTTACGGCAAACTGCGATGAACTCGTCAAGCCTTGGCAGACCGTTATCGGCTTCTGAATTGTTGCCACCATGCTCATTCCATACATGCCTAGATGCTCGGCGAGCCTCAGCTTGCTCCAAATCAGCGAAAGCGGAAATGAAAGAGCCAGTCGGCTAACTACCTTGATGATAAAGGCTCGTCCCAGGAAATTGACTGGAAGGAAATGTTGCAACTCCTTCGTCCGAAGTGCTCCTATGGTTTGCGATTTGTTAAGCGGCTCTTTGGCAATCGATACAATACGGGCATCCAATTGATCAGCCACCATGCCTAACTGATCCTCTCTCCATCTCGAGAGGTGGTGCGGTGGGTAGTCCAGCGATCCGAAACTCAAGTCTTTGCGGCGATCCCGGTTGGGCACCGATAAAACCAATATTCCACCTGGTTTTACGCATCGATATGCCGCGGCGACGAATGGCATAACAGCGCCGAGATGCTCGACAACCTGAAAAGCAGTAACCACATCGAAAGCGTCGCAGTGATCTGCCGCGAACTCATCAACTGAGCGGTTATAGATTGCTTGTCCGACTTCACTACCAAAAAGAACCGCGTCGGGGTATGTGTCGATTCCTACCGCAACATCAACTACACCGCTGATCAATCGCAGAAAAGCACCCTTGCCGCACGCAACGTCAAGAACCTTATGGGTATCCTTTAGCAATCCTTTAACGTAGTCGAATTCCCATTTGTGGTCCGTGTAGTAATGAGGACACGATGATGTGATCTCTGAATAGAATTGCGAACTGCCTGGGATTGCTGGCGAGAAATACCAAAGCCCGCAATCGGAACACGCTCGCATTTCCGCCACCGGCGCGAGAGTATGTGCAGCTTTGACGGAGTCTGAGATCGTGACTCCCCATTCAGCGTGCAGGTTCGACCAAATGTCGGCGTAGGGCGTCTCAGAGATTAGAGCTGCTACTGACGAACCGCACAGTGGGCAGGGCGTTTTATTGAGGTCACGAAGTAATTCGTTATCCGGCGCGCCATCGCCGTCAATAATGTGCGGATACCGGCTTTTTTTAGACATGGCGGTCATAGCAGTCTTCTTTGAAACAGTTTTCGCGCTCCACGATCACACCAATCCGGTGCAATGAGCCATGAAGTGATAGCCGCCACGGCAACCCCAAGAGGAAACTTCATTAGCAGGCTGGCGGAGGGACTTGTATGCCAAGTCGGGGCCAGAAACAACCCCGCGAAAAATACCAACCCTATTACGGCGCCCAGGCGGCCCCAATCCAACCGAACTCGGTACTTGGCTTGAGATGTTGCGAGAATGCCGATGGCGATAAAAGCAAAACTTGCGCTTTGAGTAATCGCGGCACCGAGACCGCCAAGGCGCTGCACGAGAATAAAGTTCAGTAAGGCGCAAACCAAACCTCCAACGAGCCACCAAACTGCTGCCCATTTGAATTGCTTTACCAGCACCAACCCATACAGCGCCAGCTGCGATGTTCCATAAAAGAATACTCCCCCGGCGATGAAGGGTACGAAGTCAGCAGAGGCATGGAATCGTTCGTTGGCAAGCAAACGAACAATATCGCCACCCGCCGCAGTTGCCATGAGCCAAATGAGCGCCATGGCAGCAACCAAGCGCGACATTAGCCTCCCCAGCGTAAGCTTTGCCCGCTCGCGGTCCTGCTCATATTCGCGTGATGCCTCGGGCAGCCATACCGCCATGACTGCAGTATTAACCATCATTCCAATGATACCAACGCTATAGCCGATGGAGTAAATGCCGACTGCCTCAGCACCGTGAAAGTATTGGAGAAACCAGCGATCAGAGGAAGACAAAAGCCAATACATTGGTGCCGTAACTATGGCGGCAAGTCCGATCTTTATCAACGGAACGCTTGCATCCTTGCTCAGAACGGAAGGCTTCACCAGCGCTGTGACGGGAGGCACGCCCAGAAGCAACGTAGGAATCAGATAGCTCAGCAGCATTGGGAGAATCAACGCCAGTGCATCTTGCCGCCACCAGGCAGCAATGGCTATACCAGCCGCCGGGCCAATGATTCCGCTCGCGATGGTAACCAACGCCATGGCTTGGTATCTGCCGCCAAGGCGCGCCCGCGTTTGCGTCATTGTATGCACTACGGACAAAATGATTCCCGACGCGAGGAGCAACGCTAGCCTGTAATCAAGGGCTGCGGACCTGCTGGTAATAGTTGCCCAAGCTAAGGCGCTGATTGCGGCCATTAGCATCGAGGAAAATATTGCGAAACGCCAGCAAAAAAGCTCGACATCAATACCATTTGGCACTTGCATACTGTGATATGTGCGGGCGTAGGACACGTCTATACCCGCTAGCGCAAATACCGAAACCAGTGAAATGACAGTGCCCAAAAGGGTGGCAACGCCATATGCTTGGGGGCTAAGTAAGCTGGTTAAAATCGGCATGGTGACGATTGCGAGCAAACGCACAACTCCATTGCTGAGCGTGAGTTGCATCGAACCGGCAATTAGGCGCCGCGCAAACGTCATTGAAGGAATGTAGTCCTTGGTCGCGCCACGTTGTTCACAAGCGACCGTCGGCTTCTGCCTTGCCCAGCAAGGACTTCACGTCGTAGAGCACATGCCCCGACTTGCCAAAGGCATGGATTCCGGCGGCGCCCATCTGCAGGAACTCGGGGTGTGCCACGGCAAGAACGATGGCGTCATAGGTGTCTGGCTCGGGTTTGTCCGTGAGCGGCGTGACCTTGTATTCGTGCTCTGCTTCGGCGACGTCGATCCACGGGTCGTAGATATCCACCTTGGCGTGGTAGCTGGTCAACTCGCGCACGATGTCGATGACCTTGGTGTTGCGCAGGTCGGGGCAGCCTTCCTTGAAGGTGAGGCCGAGGACGAGGATTCTGGAATCGACGACCTGCATCTTGCGCCGCGTCATGAGCTTGATGACTTCGTCGGCCACATAGCCGGCCATGCTGTCGTTGATGCGACGGCCGGCGAGGATGACTTCGGGGTGGTAGCCGATCTCCTGTGCCTTGTGGGTCAGGTAGTAGGGGTCGACGCCGATGCAGTGACCGCCGACCAGGCCGGGACGAAACGGCAGGAAGTTCCATTTGCTGCCCGCCGCTTCCAGCACTTCCAGGGTATCTATGCCGAGGCGATGGAAGATCAGGGCGAGCTCGTTCATCAAGGCAATGTTGAGGTCGCGCTGGGTGTTTTCGATGACCTTGGCGGCTTCGGCGACCTTGATGGAACTGGCCTTGTGGGTGCCGGCGGTGATGATGCTGCGGTAGAGGGCATCAACCACCTCGGCGATTTCGGGGGTGGAACCGGAGGTGACCTTCTTGATGGTGGGCAGGCGGTGCTGTTTGTCGCCCGGGTTGATGCGCTCGGGGCTGTAGCCGGCAAAGAAGTCGCGGTTGAAGCTGAGGCCGGAGTGCTTTTCGAGCAGGGGAACGCAGACTTCTTCTGTGGCGCCGGGATAGACGGTGGATTCGTAGATGACGATCGCGCCTTTGGGCATGACTTTGCCGACGGTCTCCGAGGCCTTGATCAGGGGCGTGAGGTCGGGGCGCTGGGCGCTATCGACCGGAGTGGGCACGGTGACGATGAAGACGTTGCAGGTGCGCAGTTGTTCGGGGTCGGCGGTGAAGCCGAGGTGTTTGGCTTCGGCCAGTTCGGCGGGATCGACTTCGCGGGTGCTGTCACGGCCGGCCCTGAGCTCGTCGATGCGGCCCTGCTTGATGTCGAAGCCGATGACCGGATATTTCTTGCCGAATTCGACGGCCAGCGGCAGGCCGACGTAGCCGAGGCCGATGATGGCTATCTTGAGGGGCGCTGCGGCAGAATGGGAGAGGCTTACGTTCATGTGGCGACTCAGTGAAATATCAGGTCCGCATTATGCAACAATCCATGGTGTCCAGTAGTGCGCGGTGGGTGCTCAGCTCTTCGGCCTGGCATAAGCTTCACGCGATTACCCCGGGATTGCCTTGGGGTGGAAAAGCAACATCCGAAGGTGGTATCCTGTTTCTGCTAGAATCTGAGTTTGTTGGAGTACCGTTTTTTTGGTAAAAAGCATGCTACGTAGTCTATCTATCGCGCGGATTGGTTTTGCAGCGCCACGCGCCGGTGACCTAGATTCTTAAATTATTTCGTGGGTGAATTCATGGATACCACTATGAACTGTCTGAAAACCGGCTACCGGTTGTTTGTCTTTGCCTTGCTGGCGCTGTTCGCACTTGTCGGTGCGTCGTCCGTTTGGGCGCAAGCGGGTTACGTGCACGAAATGTCGGGCACCGTCACCGCGACCAAACAGGGCAGCGCCCCGGCGCCGGTCCGGGCCGGCGATACGTTCCAGCCGGGCACCACCTTCGACACCGGCAAGGACGGCAAGGTGATCCTCAAGTTCGAGGACGGCCAGTTGGCGGCCTTGCAGCAGAATTCGGCATTCCGCGTCGATCAGTACGCCTACAATCCGAAGAGCATCGAGACCAGTTCGGCGGCATTCAGTTTCCTCAAGGGCGGCCTGCGTTTCGTCTCCGGCCTGATCGGAGCCAACAACCCCAAGGGCATGAGGCTGGCAGCGGGCACGGCGACCATCGGCATTCGCGGCACCGACATCTCGGTTTTCGTGGAGAACAATCAGGTGGCAGCCGCTTCGGTGGTACAGGGAGCTCTGTCGATCTCCAGCAGTTTGGGCACGGTCAATGTTGCCCAGGGGCAGTTCGGTACCTCGACATCCATCGCAGTGAGCCCGATTGCAAGTGCTCCCGCGGCAGTGCAGGCCTTCCTCAACGTGGCTGCCGCCCTCAACATGCCCAACAACTTCCCGGTGGTGACGCAGTCAGCGGCGGCGGCGTCAAAGGCAGTTTCCGACGCGAAGACCGCGGCTGATCAGGCCGCGAAAGCGGCGGTGGAGGCGAAGGCAAAGGCGGACAGCCCGACGGCCACAGCAACAGAGAAAGCCCAGGCATCCGCTACGGCTGCGGCCGAGGCGGCCAAGGCTGCGGCTGCGCAGGCGGCTGCGACAACTGCCCAGCAGACTGCGCTCGCAGCAACCCAGCAGGCGATCGCAACACTTGTCCAGACAGCTACGACGAAGCCCGCCGCACTTCCCGTAGGCGCATCGTCAACTGCTGTTCTTGCCGCAGCCCAGGCGCAAGCACAAGCAGTTGGGGTCACCGCTGCTCTTAGTTTCACTGGTATTACCACCATGGTGAACGCATCCTTGGCAGCGACGACCGCTACGGTCGCGGCTGCAAATGCGGCCGTGACCAGTGCAAACAGTGCAGCGGCGCAGGCGCAGACTGCGGCCACCCAGGCGGCGGCGGCGACCACGCCGCAGGCGGCGGCGGTGGCGGTTGCAGCAGCCCAGGCGGCGGCAAACGCTGCATCTGCCCAGGCGATCGCGGCGGCGGCACAGACTGCGGTGACGATCGTGGCGACTTCCACCTCGGCGACCGGTGCCGGCAGCCTGCAAGCGGCGTCAGCGGCGGCGGCACAGTCGGCGACGGCGGCCAATACGGCGACGGCGGCTGCCACTACGGCTAGCACGGCGGCTACCACGGCGACGGCGGCCGGTGCCACGCAAGCGCAGATCGCGGCGGCGACGACTTCGGTCAACACCGCAGTTACGACGACGGTGACGGCAACGGCCGACGCCGGGAATGCAGCGGTCAACGTTGTGGCGCCAGCACCCGCACCTGCTCCCGCGGCGCCCGCTCCCGCGCCGGTCGTCGTGCCTGTCATCCCGCCACCACTCCCGAATTGCGGCCCGAGCGGTTGCTGACGGAGTAGTGGCAAGAAAAGCCCGGCGCATTGCCGCCGGGTTTTTTTTCGTCCGCAGGAAACGTCCGATGATTGAAACAGATACAGCCCCAAGCGGGGCGGAGGGGTGATGCGCAGGCTGTCGGTCCTGCTGATTGCCGCCCTCTGCGCGCTTTCCTTCCTTGCCGCGCGCCAGGCGCTATCGGACCTCTACACCCACACCGCCGCGCTGGAAATCGAGGCGTGGTCACGTCCCGGGTTCAGGCGGGACGCGGATGCGCTGCCGCAAGTCGTCGAGAAGCTGGAGCGCGCCCTGGCGATCGCACCGGGCAACGCCTGGGCCCTCGAGTTCATGGGCCCGATGCAATTCGAGACGATGCGCGGTGCCACCGATCCCCAGGTCGCGGTGACGGCTGTGCGCGCAAGCCACGCCAGTTCCCGCCGGGCGCTGCAACAGCGGCCGATGGCCTCCCAGACCTGGATCAACCTGGCCCTGACCAAGCAATCCCTGGGTGAGATCGATGCCGAGTTCTTCACTGCGCTGGAGCAGTCGGCGCGCTACGGTCCCTGGGAGCCGCCGGTACTGCTTCTTGGCCTGCAGCTTGGGCTGGGTGCGTGGGATCGGGCGAGCCCCGCGCAGCACGAGGGGATTCTGCAGATGCGTGATCGCGCTGTGTGGCGTGACCCCGGATCGGTCAACCGGATCGCCCGCGACTACAGCCGTCCCGAACTGGCCTGCGACCCCAAGGCAGCCAAGGCACCCGTGGCGGCCGGCGGCCAGCCTTGTCCGCGGATGTCGCCATGAGTGCCTCCCGCAAGCGGCCGGCGCCCGTTGCGCTGTTCGTCGCCTACCTGCTGCTGATCCTCTGGCTGCCGCTGCCCTTCGGCAGCAATCGGCCCGTGGCCTGGGGGGTGATGGAACTCTGGGTCTTCGCGCTGGGAATCATCTGGCTGGCGCGGGTTGCACGCGGCAGGGCTGAGCCCTCTGCGGTGCTACGCGAAGCCCGTCCGGTCCTGCTTTGCCTCGCGCTGTGGCTGGCCTACGTATGGATGCAGATGTTACCACTGCCGATGGTTTGGCTGTCGGCAATTTCGCCGGAGTCGGCGCATGCATATGCCGCGGCTGCGTATCCGGACGTGCCGGCCTACGCACCGCTGACGCTTGATCGCCACGGCGGTCTGCACGGCGCTCTCAAGAGCACAGCCTATGTAATGTTCTTCGTGCTCACGCTGGCCCTGCTCGACAGCCGTCGGCGCATCGAGATCGCTGCCTACACCCTGATCGTCTCCGGCCTTTTCCAGGCGCTGTATGGGGGCATCAACGCTCTCGACGTGGTCGGTGGTGAGTGGGCGCACGGCACCTACGTGAACCGCAACCACTTTGCCGGCTACCTCGAGATGTGCCTTGCCGTCGGCCTGGGCATGCTGATCGCGCAACTGACGGGCAGGAGGGCAAATGGTTTTCGGCAGTTCATGCGCAACGCGGTGGAACTGATCCTCAGTCCGCGCATGCGCCTGCGCCTGGCCCTGGTTTGCATGGTGATCGGCTTGGTGCTGTCGCGTTCGCGCATGGGCAACACGGCATTCTTCTCCAGCCTGCTGGTGGCTGGCGTGATCGGGCTGGTCTTTTCCCGGCGGGCGACGCGCTCGATGGTGATTTTGATCGCGAGCCTGATCGTGATCGACGTTGTCATCATCGGGTCCTATTTCGGCGCCAGCCAGGTGGTGGATCGGATCGAGAAGACCACCATGGCTACCGAGGATCGCCCCGATATTGCCGGCCATACGCTGGAGATGTGGCGCGCCTTCCCCGTGTTCGGATCCGGCTTGGGGTCCTACCACACGGTATTTCCGCGATTCACCGGCCCGGAGGTGCCCATCACCCCGACCCACGCGCACAACGACTACGTGCAGTTCCTTGCCGAAACAGGCGCCGTCGGCATCGTGCTGCTGGGGCTGGTCGTCGGGCTTTCACTGTTCGCCGCGCTTCGCGCCCAGTATCAGAGGGGTGATCCGCTGGCGCGCGGCCTGGCCTTCGGCGCCGCGATGGGCATCACGGCGATCCTGATCCACAGCACCACTGACTTCAACCTGCAGATCCCGGCCAACGCCATGACATTCATGTTCATCCTGGCGCTGTGCTGGGTCGCGCTGAACTTCGAGCGCCGCCAGCACCGTGTTGGGCGGGATGGGCGCGCAGACGACGATGAACCGGATTAGCGGTCAGTCAAGCGCATTCCCTGTGGAGCGAGCTTGGTTTGGCTGTTGTAGGAGCCAGCTTGCTGGCGATCAGACGGTGTTTCGCGAGCAAGCTCGCTCCTACAGCCGCCGGACTCAACATGTCAGCGTACTAGCCGGGCCAGGGTCAGTTTACGGTCAGTCCGCGGTTACAGATCAGGCCGGTCCGCATGCCTGGGACGAACTGCCATCTTTCGGTATCCGCCTTCCACGCTTGCCGCAATTCCGGCCGATCTCCGCCGTCCGCGCCGGCGATCGCTATCGTACCGTCGAAGTTCTCGTCTTCACCGCGGCAACCCATCAGGCGCTCGCCCGGGCCGGGTGACGGGCTGAAGTGATAGCGAGTGACCGGGCCGCCTTCGGCCGGCAGGTCACGGATCTGATTCAGGGTGACGATCGTCCGGCCGGAGCAGTCCCAAATCTCGACCATGCCGGAGAAGGACGGCGCTTCGCCAATCACGAAGCCGTGCGCCAGCGAGCAGCCCGCCAGACTCGGCGGCGCATAGGGTGGCGGTGGAGACACTGCGATCAGCAGCGCGACGGCAAGGATGGCAAGTAGCATGCGAGCATTCTACAAGGAGGATACGCCTAGCGAAATACTCCGCGCCAACCTCAAGGCAGTTGCATTAATCTCTCTGGCTTGCTCTTTTATCGCGAGCAAGCTCGCTACGGCCGACCGCATGAGGAATTGCCGTAGGAGCCAGCTTGCTGGCGAAAGCATTTGACCGTTCCGGCGAGCAGCAACATCGCGACTGCACGGGCCGGCGAGCACGGGAATCTCACGAACCTTCGGCAATGAGGTCAGCACCGATGATCGCGGCCGGCCGGTGGCGGACCAGTTGCCAGGATTCTTCCTCGCCGACGATCAGGGCGGCCGCCGCGCGCCCGGGTTCGAGCTCGGGTGGCCTGGATTCCATGTTGTGGGCATCGGAGGCCAGCACCGTGACCCAGCCCCTTGCCAGCAACTCCGCGGCGCGCACTTGCGCGTATTCGCCGAAGGTCCCGGCCACCGCGCCTGCCGTCACTTGCAGCAAACACCCCAGTTGGACAAGCGGCAGCAGTTTGTCGATGCTGCGCATGATGTCCTTGTTGCGCTCGGGGTGCGCGATCATCGGCCGAATGTTTTGCTTGCGCAGCCAGGCGACCAGCTTGTCGGCTCCGACGGGAACGTGGCTATGCGGCAACTCGAGCAGCATGACGCGCTCGCCCTGCCACTGGCCGAGATAGGGAATCTGTTCCTCGGCTACCCAGGACAATATCTCGTGATCGAGCCGAACCTCGGCAGCCGACAGGATCTGCAGGGCAATGCTCTCTGCATCGAGGGTGCGCTGAAATTTCTGCGCGGCGTCGCGGATATTGGCCGCCCGGTTCTCGTAGCGCCCGGAATGCATGTGGGGCGTTACGACGGAAACGCGTATCCCCGAAGAGACCGCATGACGGGCAAGACGCAAAGCAGATGCCAGATCTTCAGGACCATCATCGATCCCGGGAAGAAGATGGCAATGGAGGTCGATCACGTCCGCTTGGAAGAATACCCGCTGCTGTAGCTATATCGCTTGCCATAGCCATAGGCACTGTATTTTCCGTACCCGTAGTAGCGATCGGCCTTTTCCCTGTCGATCTGGTTTATGACGATGCCGAGCACATGGGCCTTTGCATCCCGCAGGCGTTCGAGGCCGCCCAGCACCACCTGGTAGGGCGTGGAATCTGCCTTCACGACATACACCACGGAATGGGAAAACTGCGACAGGATCAGCGGATCGCTGACCAGCTGGAGCGGCGGGCTGTCGATGATGATGACATCGAATTTTTCCTCGAGCCACTTCATGGCCTCGGCAAACCGTATGGAGGAAAGCAGTTCCAGGGGATTGGGCGGAACCACGCCGCTGGGTATGATGTGGATGCCCAGTTCCTTGTTGAAGTGCATGCAGTCCGCCGTCGGGTCGGAACCCGAGACCATGTTGGACAGACCCTTGCTGCTGGTATCGACGCCGAGCACCTTGGCCACGGTGGGACGGCGCATGTCTGCATCGATCAGGCAGACCTTGCGCACCTGCCCCAGGGCCAGCGCCATGTTGGTCGCCACCGAGGTCTTGCCTTCGCCCGGGATCGAGGACGTCACCAGCAGTACTTTGTGCGGTGCATCGATCGAGGACAGCATGACGCCGGTTCGAATCGAGCGGATGGCCTCCGAGAACCCGGGGTCCTTGTCCTTGACGAAGGCGATCTGCAGATCTCCCGTCTCGATCTTGCCCTTGATGCGCGGCAATTGGCCCAGCAGCGATTCGCGCAGCTTGGTATCCACATCCTCGGCAGATTTTATGGTGTTGTCGAGGTATTCGAGCAGCAATGCCAGCATGATACCGAGGATCAGGCCGACCACTGAGGCAATGCCGATGATCCTGAACTTCTTCGGACTGTAGGCGGAACTGCTGACCACGGCCGGGTCGACGACGCGGGCAATCGGCGACTGCAGGTCGCCGGCGACGTTGGTTTCCTTCATGCGCGTGGTGAACATCTCGTACAGGCTCTTGTTCGACGCCACTTCGCGCTCGAGAACGCCAAGCTCGTATTCCTTGCGGTTCATGCCCAGAATGTCGCCCTTGCTTTGCGCCAGGGCGCGTTCCACCGAGACCTCCTGGGCATGGGCCAGTTCGTATTCCTTGGTGATGCTGGTGACAATCGTGTCGATCTGGCGCTTGGTGTTCTCGCGCGCCGCGCGAAACTCGGCATCCGCCGTCTGGCGCTTTGGATGATCCGGTCCGTATTTCTTTGCCGCATCGGCCAGCCGGCTTTCGGCGCCCGACTCCGCACTCTTGAGTTGAAGGTAGATGGGACTTTTCTGAATAGCCGGAATCGACTCGATGTCCGTCTTGGCCTTTTGCGCGCTTTGCACCTGCTGGTAGGCGGCCTCGGCTTCAGCCCTCTTCTGTCGCGCCGCAACCAGTCCGCCGGAAAGCTGCTCGAGCTGCTTCGACGCACCGCTCTGCGCCACGCCCTTGGCGTCGATGATCCGCTCGCGCTCACGGAACTGCTGCAAGGACTTCTCGGACTCTTCCAGCTTCTTGCGCAATCCGGTCAGCCTCTCGGTCAACCACGAGCCGGCCTTCTGCGTCATCGCCAGCCGGGCATCCATGTCCGCCTCGATAAAGCCGTCGGCAAACCAGTTTGCAGCGTTGGCGGCAAATTCCTTGTCATGGCTCTCGTAGCTGATCTTGATCAGTTGGCTGTTGCGCACCAGCTCGATGGTCAACTCTCTCTTGACGCGGCCAATGACAGCGGCCTGAAGGCTCGCCGGCGAATACTTACCGGCATCGTCTTCACCCAGCCACGAAGCCGGCAGCAGTTTCTTGAGTGACAAGCCGGTATCCTGCTGCTGGCGCGGGTCCAGCGCCGGATGATCCACCAGTTTCATCTTGGCCACGATACGGCGGGCCAGTTCTTCGGACTTGAGTATCTCGGCCTGCGTCTGGTAATACTCCCGGTTGCTGCTCATCGAGCTGTAAACTTCTTCGATGCTGACCACCTTGCTCTTGTTCGATTCGAGCATCAGTGTCGCCGTCGACCGGTAGGTGGGCTGGATCACGAAGACAATCAGCGTGGTCAGCAATGCAATCGCTGCCGCAAGGCCCAGGGCGCTCCACTTGTGCTTCGAAATGCTCCGCCGCCAAAACCGCAATTGTTCCGCAAGACGATCGGCATCGTGCTCGGGCCGTTCGACAGGCACATAGACTGCCTGCACGGCAGGGGTGGCAACAGGAAGAACCGGAGCAGCGGGATGATTCATGGTCAGAAAAAGCTCTCTTCAACGGTGATGATGTCGCCCGGGCTGACAAGGGTGGATTGATCGACCTTGACCGGGGTTTGTGTCTTGTCATCCTCGCGGATCACAAATATCTTTTCTTTCGAGGCGCGCTCCTTGAAGCCGCCGGCGAGGGACACCGCCTTGCGGATGGTCAGCCCCGGTTGGAACGGGTAGGCGCCGGACTTTTCTACCTGGCCATTCACAAAGAAGGGCCGATATTCCTCGATGGTGACCGAGACTACGGGATTGAGCAGGTACTTGCCGCGCAAGCCATTGGCAATCAGGGTTTCCAGTTCGGCGACGCGCTTGCCCAGTACCCGGATCTCGCCGATGATGGGAAATGAAATCGTGCCGGCATCGCTGAGCCGTATCTTTTCGCGCTTAAGGTCGTCTTCACCGAGAACGCGAATGCTGACTACGTCCCCGGAACCCAATCGGTATGTCGACAACAGGCTTTCGACTGTCGCCGAGCCCTGCGCAAAAGACGCGAACGACATAGCCCAAAAACCTGCGAAGAGCAGGCATTTGTAAAGTCCGCCCATTGAAAATTTGCCTCTCAAGGAAATAACGGGAACAAAAAATTAGAGGGGGGAAATTCCCCCCTCTAATTCTATCAAATGACTTACAGAACGACCAGCGCGCTGGCGTCAGATAGCCGCATTGAGGAAGATGCTGTAGATATTCTTCTTGTACCCCGGATCAGTGCCGACGAAGTTGGACGAGGTCTTGTCGGTCCTGTCGTAGCCGACGCCGAGCTTGACGATACGCGTCCACTTGTAGTTGAGCTTGAGGCCCAAGGCAGAGGTCTTGTCCTTCTGGGAACCGCTGGCGGGACGGGTATCGGTCGCCGAGTACTCGTAAGTGGATTCGGTGAGGTTGTAGGAGAGCGCCGTGGAGAACTGGCTACTCCAGACATGGTTCCAGGTTGCGCCATGGCGGGTGTCACGTGACGCGCCCGCGACAGTCGACTCGCTTGGAAGCCTGCTGCTGACGAAGTCAAAGTTGGAGTAGGTCAGCGGACTCCATTTGACCGCCCCCTCCCAACCCGACTGGGAGAAGTCGTTCCGCGCGGCATCCGAGAAGTTCTTCCTCACCGTGCCAACCTTGAAGATGCCCGTGGTATTAGCCGTGGCTTCCCAAGTCACACCAGCCTGGTACTTGCGGTCGGTGCTGTCGAGCGTGGTCCAGCCGGCGAAGGAACTCGCCTTATAGTCGTAGTTCGTCTGGGCTACCAGCAAGACCAGCTGCGTCTTTGGCGCGATGCGCCAGAAGAAGGTGCCGCCGAGCTTGGTGTCGTCACGATCACGCTTGGTGTTGTCGGGATTGCTGGCTGCATCGAAACGGAAGTTGTCGAAGCGCTTGCTGATCCAGCCCGCTTCAACTTCAAACCTGCCCTGCGCCCCATCGGCACCGTAGCCGTATAGCGCGTTTAGCGAGGTCTGATGGTACTCGTCCGGAGCATTATGTCCGACCCCAGGAACAGACCCGCGCGCGTCGTGACCGAGCATGTATTCGGCACCGAGCTTCAGGCCGGAACGGCCGGAGAACTTCCAGGCGGCATTGGCGCTGAGCGCCTGATCGGTGTAGTTGTCTGTGCTGGAGAAGCTGTGGCTACCATTCTCTACTTTGTAGCCCACGTCATACACGTGAGGACCATCCTTCGCTTCGAGCTTGATCTTCGGTGCCACGACGAAAATATTCGAACTGCTACGACTCCGGCTCGAATGTTGGGAGTAGATGTTATCGTCGCTCTTGAAACCCAGATCAACTTCCGGATAGGCCACCACCGGCCCCCACGGAATCCCCGCCGGCTTGCCAGCATCCTGTGCGACTGCCGGCAAGGCAAGGGAGAACAGCGATGCAATGGCAACGCTCAAAAGCTTGGATTCAAATCGGATATCTTTTTTCATTATTCATCATCCCGAATTGCTGGAGAAAGTAGATCTTGAGTTGTAAAACTTAACTGCAACTGACAGAACACGCGGTCGGCATGGCAAGCGGAGCTGCACTGCAATCCTCCCCAGGCGATCTCGGCACCTATCTGCACCTGCGCTGCACCTGCATCATGCCCTCGACAAAAGCGTCTGAACGGAAATTGCGAACGCCGAAATCATTAAAGCAACAATGAGTTGTCTTAACTTCATGACGTAACTCCTTAATACCGGGGCCACTTTCGCGCAAGCATACCGCACACTGTTCAACTGTCAATTGCGAATCATATACCAAAAGGTCTCATGTAGCACAAAAACCACAGCGCAAACCTGTTATTGCCAGAACCCCTTCAAGCCTAAAGCGGATGTCTTCACCGAACTGTTCAAGAGGCCGGCAACCACATCCAAAGCCTTTTGGTGCCCTTCATCGGCCGCGCGAGCGTACCATTTGAGAGCATTGCCGGTGTCCCGCGCGCCCCCCAATCCATCATTCTGCATCCCGGCCAGATTGTACATGGCATTCGCATCGCCTTGTTCGGCCGCCTGCTGAAACATACGTCGCGCCCTGTCCGGTTGTTGTAATACTCCCGCACCGTCCCGATACATTTCACCGAGACGGTTCGCCGCAGCCTTGTGGCCCGCTTCATGGGCCTTGCCGAACCACTCAACGGCTTCCTTCCTGTCGGTCTCGGCGGCAGATTTCGCCAGCAGGGTGGCCAGCGCAAACTGTGCCTCGCGGTGCCCCGCTTCCGCTGCCACTCGAAATGAGCGTCGCGCCCCGTCGAGACCGGCATCCCCGGCGTCTTCCTTCAGACGGCCCAGCAGGTAGTGAGCGACGGGATCCTGTTTTTCTGCGGCACGCAACAGCCACTCGCCGGCCGTCTTTTTGTTCATGGCCACACCGCGCCCGGACATCAGATGCGTCGCCACCGCCACTTGTGCGCCGACATGGCCCTGATGAGCCGACTTGATGAACCATGCATAGGCTTGCGCGTCGTCACGTGGCCCATCGGCCCGCGCCAGCAGCCAGCCGAGATAGTACTGGCCGTTGGGGTCATCCTGTTGGGCGGCGCGCTGAAACAACTGCCGCGCGGCCTCGCGACTCCCAGGCTCTGTTTCACGCAGCAGCAAGCGGCCAAGTGCGACCATGCCGTCCGCATCGCCTTTTTCGGCCGCAAGCCGATACCAGCGTCTGGCCTCCTCCAGGCTTTTCTCTGCACCACGACCCTCCTCGTGCAGCCACCCCAGCAGCGCTGCAGCACGCGGGTGCCCTGCTTCAGCCGCGAACCGCAACAAAGGCAAGGCACGCGCAGGGTCGCCGAGCAGCGCGTAGGTCAATCCCACTTGCCACTGCGATTCAGCGTCACCTTTTCGAGCTTTTCTCACTTGATCAATGAAATTCGACCGGTCCTCGGTCTGCTCGTACGTCAGTGCGGCCAGCGTCGGTCCAGTGGCAGCGGCTGGCGCCGCAGCAAACCCGAGGAGGACCGGAAGTGCCAGCAAGCCACCCACGGCAAGTCGGCAGCACCCTCTCATAGCGGACTTCCCTCGGTTGACTTCAGACCAACAAGGGACTTCCCGACGTTCTTGCGGCCAGCAGACTTGCTCTTTGCCCTGAGCGTCGCAGGGTAATTGGCGATGTTCTGCGCAAAGGCTTCGATCCGATCAGCCGGGAGCAGGAGAGACGGCTTGCCTTTGCCTGAAATGAATGAGGACTTGTGCGATGGATTCAAGGCCTGCACTTCTGAGGCCGGCAGTCCGGCCAGTCGCGCCACCGCGCGAATATCCAGAGGCAGATGAACATCGATGCCGGCAAAATACGCAGAATTCGGGATATCGGCCAGTTCCACGCCATGCAACTCCGGACTCAGCACAATATTCCTGATCGCCATGAGTTTTGGCAGGTAATGTCGCGTTTCCTCGGGCAAGCTCAGGCTTTCGTAATCGGCCGCAAGTCCTTTGGCCTGATTGCGCAGGATCGCCCTCGATACAGCCTCCTCACCCCAGTTGTATGCGGCGAGGGCAAGCTGCCAGTCCTTGAACATACGGTGAAGAAACTCGAGATAATCCAGCGCAGCCTCGGTCGAGGCGACGATGTCGCGCCGCGCATCGTAATGTTCGGTAAGTTTCAGGTGATAGCGTTGCGCGGTACCGGGAATGAACTGCCACAAGCCCGCGGCCTGAGCCGTCGACAGGGCTCCCGGCTCGAACCCGCTTTCGACGATCGGCAGCAGCGCCAACTCCATCGGCAGGCCGCGCTTCTCGACCGCTTCGACGATATGGAACAGATAGCGCCGGGCTTTCTGGCTGATGTTGGCAACGAGTTCCTTGCGCTGCCCGTACCAAAGTTCCCTCTGGGCAACCAGGGACCCCCGCAGAGGAGGCAATTCGAATCCATTGCGAATCCGATCCCACACGTTGCGAACCGGGCTCGGCTGCTTGCCGGCGAACTCATCTTCGCCGATCTCGAGCAAGTAGGCGCGCCGGCGATCCACGGCGGGACCAAGATGCACCTCCGGGTCAAGCCGCGGCCCAATCTCCTCCAGCACCATGGGATGGTAGACGAAGTTCTGCCGACGCAAGCCGATCTCGTCGCCAGCCCAAGCCGAACCGACCGAGACAACGAGGAACACAACCAGCGCAAGGTATAGCCGGATCATGAGACCACCTGCTGGAGAGGAGGCAGAATTGTACGCCTCTCAATTTTTTACTGCATCGCCGCCCAGTGTGGTCGCGGGCTTGAGCGCAGGAGCGTCATCGCGTTCCGGTGCCTTCTGCCGATCGAGCCATTCGAGCACCTGCCTGGCCTGCGGAATCCCGTTGCCCTCGGCTTGCACGAGGAAGGCGCGGGCCTTTGCCGGATCCTTCTTGTCCCCGACGCCGATTGCCCACAGCCTGCCGGCATTGAACTGCGCCGAAGGGAGGCCCTTCTCCGCGGCAAGCTCATACCAGCGCATGGCCTCGTCAAGGTTCCTGGTTACGCCGCGGCCAGTTTCGTTGATCTCGCCCAGGTTGTTCTGCGCATTGACGTCGCCTTGTTCGGCCGCAACCTTGTAAAGACGAATGGCTCGGGACAAATCCACCGGACCGCCCTGACCGGAAATCAGCAAATAGGCCAACAGGCTCTGGGCACGCGAGCGGCCGGTGCTTGCGGATTGAACCAGATAGGTCCTGGCGCAGGCGAAGTCCTTTTCCCTTGCGTCGAATTCTCCAAGACACCGGCGCCCCATCCATTCCTGCGCAGCGGCATGACCCCTCTGGGCGGCACGCTCCATCTGCTCCCATGCCTTCCCGGGCGAAGCCTCCATCAGGCACTGTGCGGCATGCCAGCCGGCAGGTGCCAGTTGCTCCGCAGCGGCGAGAAACTCGGCGCAAGACTTTTCCGGGTCCTGTTTCAGCAGGATGCCGCGCCCGAGAAGAAACCCGGCGGCCTGCCTGGCCTTCAAATCACCTTTGCGCGCCATTTTCTGCACTCGCCAGCCCGTGTCATTCAGATCCTTGCCGAGTTTCTGCGTGAGGCGCCGGGCTTTCGCGGTATCGCCTACCGCCTCCGCATTCAGCACCCAGTCGATGAGCACCACAGACGCGCGGGCCAGGCGATCTGCGGCCTCGATATCCCCGGGCTTGCCGGTCAGGATCCGGCGTGCGGCGGCCACCTCCGCATCCAGGCTTTTTTCATCCACGGGGTCCAGTCGGGATGACGGCTTGGAACTTGCGGGCCTGAGTGGTTTGGTCGCTTTGGCTTTGGCCTTGGCATTCGCCTTGGCCTTCCCCTTGGCTTTAGCTTTGGACCTGGCACTGGACTTGGCCTTGGTACCTGCCGCAAGCTTGGCCGTCGCATTTACCTGAACGGTGGATTTTGTCTGCCCGATCACGTACGCCGGCGCCAGAGCCAGGCAGAGCATCAACAGCGCGCAAATTGCCTTCCATGCCGACTTCATGCGAGGCCAGCGCCTTATCTAATGGGACAAGGGCGAAATCAGGCGCTTGGCGGTCGCCTGCAAACCTTCCGGATGCTTGAGAGCAACAACATAAATGCCCCAAAGCACGAGAAAGGCAACGAGCATTCCGACCTCGGGAACGCCATTGCGCTCGGCCACTATGCCGATCACGCCATACATGAACGAACATCCGGCCATGATCGCTACCACTTGATTGACCGAGTACCCGGCCTTCAGCAAAACGTGGTGCATGTGCTGCTGATCTGCATGGAAAGGACTCTTGCCTTGGTGCAGGCGCAGCAACATCACGCTGCCCATGTCGAGCAGGGGTACCGCCAGAATCCATACGGCCGTAATCGGGTGGATCAGCGAGGTCGGCGTGCCGGCGAGCTTGACGGAGTACCAGGCCAGCAGCATGCCGATTACCATGCCCCCCGTATCTCCCATGAATACAAGCGCCTTGGGGCGCCCGGGCAGCCTGAAGTTGAGCGACAGAAACCCGAGAATCGCCCCGGCGAACAGCAGCAATTCAAACACCAGGTCCTGCGAGTTCCCTGTCATCGCAAGATACGCCAGGAGTACTACGGGAACCAGGGAAACACTGCCGGAGAGACCGTCGAGGCCATCGATCATGTTGATCGCATTCATCGGGGGTGTCAGATTTTTTGTGTGTGAGGCGCTCGGAGACTTTTCCACGGTGCGGCCTGCCGAAGGTCCCTCTAGACCGTAGGCGGGCGGCGCGGTGGGAAAGTCGGTGGTCATTTTAACCTCGGGCCGCCTCGAAGCGT
>JAPLQY010000071.1 GCA_026399475.1 Rhodocyclales bacterium | reverse complement strand
ATCGCAACAAGCCGGTGATGTGGGCGACGACCGTGGGCAAGCCGATCAACGACATCCACATGATCCAGTCGCTGAACCGCACGGCGACGCTGTGGCACGACCTGGAAACCATGAAGGTGCCGGGCATCCAGAGCGTATATATCCCGCCCGAAGCCTGTGGCCGCTTCTGGGTCGTGGTCTCGGTCAAGCAGATGTATCCGGGACATTCGAATCACGTCGGCAATGCCGTGATCTCCACCACCACCGGCCACTATGGCGTGAAGGGCGTGATCGTCGTCGATCACGACATCGAGGCCGACGACTGGGACCGCGTCTGGTGGGCGCTGGCCACCCGCTTCGACCCCAAGCGTTCAGCCCAGATCATCGACCGCGGCCGTTCGACGCCGCTGGACCCGGGGCTGCCGATCGAGGCGCGCGACATCACCAGCCGCATCATCCTCGACGCCTGTACGCCTTACGAATGGGCCAACAAGCCCAACGAGATATTCATGGACCGCACGGTGCTGCAGAAAGTCTCCGACCGCTGGAACGAATACGGCTTCACGGGCACCAGCCCGGTGGCCGGCATGATCAACCGGCTGACGCGTCCGGAAGTGAAAAAGCCCAAGAGCGGCAAGTGAATCGGTGCCGGCAGGGAAACTCGCCTGCCGGCACCGCAACCCAACCACGTAGCGCAAATGAATTCAAAAAAAGGCATCGTCATCGTCTGCAACCTGGACACCCGCGGCGAGGACATCGTCTTCGTCAGGCAACTTATTGCCGATCGCGGCCACCAGCCGATCCTGCTCGATTTCAGCATGGAGGAGCCGCCGCCCTTCCCCGGCGACATCCGTACCGAGGACGTCGCAACGCGCGGCGGCCTGCCCATCGAAGTGGTGCGCGAGAAATACCGCTCCGACCGCGACACTGCCACCAACAACCAGATCCGGGGCGCCGCGGCGATCGTCCAGGATCTGCAGGCGGAGGGACGGGTGCATGGCATCATCGGCATCGGCGGCGGCACCGCCACCCTGGTCGCCACGTCGATCATGAAGCAACTGCCTTTTGGCATGCCCAAGCTGATGGCCTCGCCGATGGCAGCGCACCCCGCATACATCGACAAGTACGTCGGCACGCGCGACATCACCATGCATCACACGGTGCTCGACATCGTCAAGATGAATCCCTTGCTGCGCGCGCAGATCATCAACGCGGTCGGCGCCATCTGCGGCATGGTCGAGATGACCCAGGGTACCGACATCAAATTCGACAAGCCCTGCGTCGCCATCTCCTCGTTCGGCTTCGGCGAGATGGCAGTACAGACCGCGATCGGCATGCTGGAGGAAGCGGGGTTCACGCCCATCGTCTGCCACGCCCAGGGCAAGGGCGACAAGGCAATGGAAGAGATGATCCGCGACGGCGCCTTTCACGGCGTGCTCGACATCTGCATCGGCGGCGTCATGGAACACCTGTTCAAGGGCAACCGCGACCCCGGGCCGGACCGGCTGATGGCCGCTGTCGAAACCGGCATTCCCATGGTACTGGCACCCTGCGGCCTCGACATCCTCTCGTATGGTGGTCGCGCCGACATGCTGGAGCGCACCAAAGACCGCGTGCAGTATGTGCAGGATTCCCTGCGCGTCCAGGTCCGCACCACGGTCGACGAACTGCGCCAGGCCGCCGACGTGATCGCGGAAAGGCTCAATCGAGCCAGGGGACCGTGGACCTTCCTGATTCCGCAGAAGGGCTGGTCATCGCTCGACAAGGAAGGGCGACCGATTTACGACCCGATTGCCGACGCCGCCTTCGTCGCCCGGCTGAAGGAAAAACTCGACGATCCGAAGCACCTCAGGGAGGTTCCGCTGCACCTGTATACCCCGGAATTCGCCCGCGTGGCCGTCGACGAATTCATCCGTTTGCATAAAGAAGCAAAGACCAAGGAGACACGGCCATGATGGTGCGCAACTGGATGCAGGCAAACCCGACGATCATCCCGAGCGACACGCTCGTGTCGGAGGCAAAGCGGATCATCAGCGAAAACAATCTGCATGCCTTGCCGGTAGTCGACAACGGCAGGTTGCGTGGCTTGGTAACGCGGGCCAATCTCCTGCGCATGGGCAGTTTTGTTCTGCGCACGCAGAATACGGACGAATTCAATTTCTTTGTCACGCGGCTCAAGGTACGCGACATCATGGTGCGCAACCCGGCAACAATTCAGGCCAGCGATACCATGGAGCACTGCCTGCAGAAAGGCCAGGAACTCGGCGTGGCACAGCTCCCGGTGATCGACAAGGATGAAGTGGTGGGGGTTATTTCCGCCAACGAAATATTCCAGCTAGCCGCCCACTGCCTGGGCGCATGGGAGCGGCGCAGCGGTGTTACGCTGGCGCCCGTCAGGCTGGGTCCGGGCGTACTCGGGCGGATTGTGGATGTCGTTGAAGCGTCAGGGGCGGTGTTGCAGGCGGTGTACCCGATTGGACGTCCGGATGACCAGACGCAATGGGGCTATCCCGAGAAGAAGATCATCCTGCGCTTTCATGCCGACGCGGGGCAGGACGTGGTGGCCGCGCTGGAGGCTGCCGGATTCCCGGTCATCGAATCGACCGAGATGCGGAGTCCCGATTGCCCGCAATCGATTCAGGACAGCGCAGGAAACGCTGACAAACGATGACAGGAGTGAAACAATGCGTCTGACTTCGGCAACCGACCGGACTGCGGATCATGCCAGCCACACTTCTGATACAGGGAAAGAACCATGAAACTGGTAGTCGGAATCTCGGGCGCGAGCGGCGCCATCTACGGACTGAGGATTCTGGAAGTGTTGCAGCAGGTCGGGGTGGAAACGCACCTGGTGATGTCGGATTCCGCCAAGCGCACGATCGTGTACGAAACCGACTACACGATCGACGCCGTCAAGAAGCTGGCTACCTACGTACACGACATAAACGACGTCGGCGCCTGCATCTCATCCGGTTCATTCAGGCATGACGGCATGGTCATCGCGCCGTGTTCGATCAAGACGCTGTCGGCGCTGGCCAACTCGTTCAATACCAACCTGCTGATCCGCTCCGCCGATGTCACACTGAAAGAGCGGCGCAGGCTGGTGCTGATGATTCGCCGGCCTTCTATCATCAACCGAAGACGCTCGACGACATCATCAACCAGTCGGTCAACAAGGCGCTCGATCAGTTCAACCTGGGGGTGGAACTCAACCTGTTCAAACGCTGGACCGGCAATGAAGAACGCGAACGCGCCAAGTCACAGTAGCGCCCCCCGGTATCGACTGAAACACAGGACTGGATTGGCGTGACAGCGCGACACTGCAGCCAGTGTGGCGCGCGCATGGTACTTGCCGGCATCGGCGAACGACAGCGCGAACAGTGCCCGGTCTGCGGCTTCATCGCCTGGCGCAACCCGGCGCCGGTCGCGATGGCATTGATCGAGCACGAGCGGAAACTGGTGTTGATTCGCCGCGGCGAAGCGCCCCTCGCCGGCTATTGGGCGCCACCGGCAGGCTACGTCGAAACCGGCGAGTCGGTGCCCGACGCAGTGATACGTGAAGCACGCGAGGAATGCGGGCTGGTAATTGTGCTCGATGAACTGGCCGGGGTGTATTCGCAGGCCGATGTCGAGGTGCTGATTGTCGCCTATCGAGCCCGCTCGACCGGCGGACGCCTGATCGCTGGCGACGACGCCAGCGAGGTCGGTTTGTTTGCCCGCGGGCAATTGCCGGCACAACAGGCACCGGCGGCGGGAACGGCAACGGATCGCTGGCTGCATGCGGTGATCCTCGAAGTGACTGCGCCGTGGCAGCACGCTGCATCCTGTTAGCCAATGAATGGAGGGCAAGCACTTGACCGGCAATGCCACCTCCAGCCTGACGGAAAAACTCATCGCTTACCTTCGTCCCGGTGCCCCGGCCCTGATGCTCACCATGGGCGCCGACGGCTATGCCGGCTCCGCCTATACCTGGGTCGTGGGGATCGATGCCACACGGCTGCGCTTCGGCGTCGACTTCGGTAGCTCGTCCCTGGAAAACCTCCAGCACAGCGGCCAGGTGTCGATCCAGATCCTCGGCCCGGGCGACCTGAGTTTTTTGGCAAAAGGTACGGCGCGCCCGGTCAAGGAGCGCATCGAGGCCTCGGCACCGGCGTCGATCATGCTGTGGGAAATGGACGTCCTGGCGGTCAAGGACCAGTCCTGGCCTGGCGTGACAAGCACGGCACTGACTTATGAATGGCCGGACAAGCAACGCGAGGCCATGCTCAGGATGGAACAGGCGGTGTACGCTGAAATGCGCGACTTCAAGTGAAGCTCGGGGAATGACCAGCCAGACGCCGCCGGACACGGTCATCTACGCCATAGGCGACATTCACGGTTGCGCCGAACTGCTCTCGGTGCTGCATGACCTCATCATGGCGGACGCCTGCCAGCGATCCGCACAGCGCTGGCTGGTGGTCTATCTTGGAGACTATGTCAGCCGCGGCAAGGATTCGCCGGGGGTGGTGGAACGGGTGCACGCATGGCTGCCGGAGGGCTTCCAGCGAATAACACTCAAAGGCAACCACGAAGATCTGCTGCTGCGCTTTTTTGGTGGCGAACTGGATGCCGGACGGCACTGGTTCGACTACGGCGGCCTCGACACCCTGGCCAGCTATGGAGTCGGCATCCCCAACCGGCAGGCCCGCGATGATGCAAGCGTGGCTGTCCTGCGTGATCGCTTTGTGGCCACCCTGCCGAAATCGCATCAGGATTTTTTCAGATCGCTGCAGGTCAGCTATCAGGCCGGTGGCTACTGCTTCGTCCATGGTGGCGTGCGTCCCGGTGTACCGCTGGCAGAGCAGAAGGATCATGACTGCATGTGGATCCGAAAGGCCTTTCTGGACTCCGAAGACGATCATGGCGCTGTGGTGGTACACGGTCACAGCATCAGCACGCAACCCGTGCTGCGCCACAACCGCATCGGCATCGACACCGGGGCCTATCGCAGCGGCGTGCTCACCTGCCTGGTGCTCGATGGCGCGTCGCGCAGTTTCCTGCAGACCGCACACGCCTGAGTTGCCGGAAACAGGAGTCGACGGCGGCGGCACGGTGACCTGTATCAGCGTTTTATGATGGACAACAAATGATTTGACTTCCACCTTTATTATACTTATCCTGCGTCTAGAGTAGGGTTATTTAGCTCTAATTAAATTAGGGTTAAACAAACAGCACGCGGATCGAAACTGCGGCGAAATTCGAACGGAGGAGGAGGCTCGTGACAGTCCAAAGTGTTTCCCTGGTAATCGCCGGCAGCGGCGGCGCGGGAGTCGTTACCGCCGGTTCGCTGCTGCTCGACGCGGCGGCCCAGGCCGGCTGGTACGCCTTGATGAGCCGTTCCTCTGGACCGCAGATTCGTGGCGGCGAGGCGGCGGCGATGTTGCGTTTTGCAACCGAGCCGATCATGTCGCACGATGACAGCTTCCACCTGCTGATGGCCATTGACTGGGACAACATCGGTCGCTTCTCGGCCGAAATACCGCTGGTCGCCGCAAGCCTGATCGTCGGCGATCCGGCCCACGGCCCTGCTCCTGCCGCATTGCTGGGAGGCAAGCCGCGTGAGGCCGCGCTGCCGATGACGGACATTGCGGGAAAGATCGAGAACGGTCGCCCCAACATGGTGGCCCTGGGCGCCATTGCCGCCATGATCGGCCTGCCGGCCGATGCCATGCAGGCCGTGGTCGAAAAGAACCTGCGGCGCAAGGGCCAGGCGGCGATCGACGCCAGCATGGCTGCATTTCACGCTGGCATCGCCGCTGCAGCCGATCTGCCAGAGATCCCGCGCCTGCCGGCGGTTGCCGCCGCAACCGAACCGCGCTGGAGCATTACCGGCAACGAAGCCACCGGCCTCGGTGTGATTCGTGGCGGCGTGCGCTTTGTCGCCGCCTATCCGATCACGCCGGCGACCGAGGTGCTGGAATGGCTGGCGCCGTCCCTGGCCAAAGTCGGCGGAGTGCTGGTCCAGGCCGAAGATGAACTGGCCTCCATCAACCAGATCATAGGGGCTTCCTACGGCGGTGTTCCGGCGATGACGGCCACGTCGGGGCCGGGCCTTTCCCTGATGGCCGAATCCCTTGGGCTGGCCGTTGCCGCCGAGGTGCCGATCGTGGTTGTAGACGTGATGCGCGTCGGACCCTCGACCGGGATTGCCACCAAGTCGGAGCAGAGCGACCTCAACATCGCGGTTTACGGATTGCACGGCGATGCGCCGCATATCGTGGTGGCGGCAAACTCGGTGGCCGACTGCCTATTCACCACCCAGTGGGCCGTGCATCTGGCCGAAGCGATGCAGACACCGACCCTGGTCCTGACCGATCAGGCGATGGGCCAGGCGCGGGCGATTGTCCCGCGTCCCGCAGAACTGGCCTTCATCGGCCAGCGCGAAACGGCCAGGGCTGCCGTCGAGGGCGAACGCTACAAGCGCTATGCCGTGACAGGCTCCGGCGTTTCGCCCATGGCGATTCCCGGCACCCCGGGCCTGACCCATACCGCAGACGGGCTTGAGCACAACGAGTTCGGCACTCCCTCTTCGCAGGCCTCCGATCATCTGGCGCAGATGGACAAACGCAGCAGGAAACTGACGCAGTTCAACTACGGCGACCACTGGGCCGAGATCATCGATGCCGACGGCGGGCCGGGCGACATGGCGATCATTACCTGGGGCTCCTCGACCGGCCCGGCGCGCGAGGCCCTGCGCCGCTTCTCGGATGCCGGCGGCAAGGCGCGCCTGATTTCGGTGCGACTGATCGCCCCCGTGCAACCGGAAAAGATGGCCGCGGCCCTGGCGGGCATCACCCGTGCCGTGGTGGTGGAACAATCGCACAGCGGGCAGTTCTACCGCATGCTGAGGGCCTTCTACGACCTGCCGGCGGACACCCGTTCCCTGCACCAGGCCGGCCCGCTCTCCTTCGGCCCCGGCCGGATCCTCGAACAACTCAACACCTGGAGCGCCTGATGGAAGTTGCCGAGCGGAAATACAAAGCAAAGGATTACAAGTCCGAACTCAAGCCGATCTGGTGTCCGGGCTGTGGCGACTACACGGTGCTCAACGCGCTGACCCGGGCATTGGCGGAGCTCGGCTTGCCGCCGGAGCAGGTCGCGGTCGTCTCGGGCATAGGCTGCTCCTCGCGCATACCCGCCTATACCAGCGTATACGGCTTCCACGGCGTGCATGGTCGCGCCCTGCCCGTCGCCACCGGCCTCAAGCTGGCACGCCCCGATCTGACGGTCATCGTCACCGGCGGTGACGGCGACGGGTTCTCGATCGGCGGCAACCATTTCCTGCACGCCTGCCGACGCAATGTGGACATGACCTATATCGTCATGGACAACCAGGTGTACGGCATGACCAAGGGGCAGGCCTCGCCGACGACCTCGCCGGACTGGGAGGGCAGCAAACTGACTCCGGAAGGAACCGGCATCAATCCCTTCCAGCCCCTGGTGGTCGGCCTGGCATCGGGCGCGAATTTCATCGCCCGCGTGTCGAGCAGCGACCCGGTCAACATGGCGCAGATCATCGTCGAGGCCATCCGCCATCCCGGTTTTTCACTGGTGCAGGTGCTGAGTCCCTGCGTCACCTTCCGCCCGGAACAGGCCGAGTGGCGTGACATCGTGCGTACCGCCGTGGTCGACTTCACGGACGATGCCGCACGCGCCGCGCGCCGCCTGATGACCGATGACGGCTTCAACGTGGGCAAGGTCCTGTACAAGGGCGAACGCCCGCCATTCCGTCCGGAATTCGAGCGGACCAGCGGTTCGGTCGCAGGACTCGAAGCAGGATTTGCGCTATGAACGAAAATCTGCCGGACGACACTGGCATTCAAACCCTTCCCGAGCTTCTGGCGCACGCACTGGCGATGGAGACCGAAGCCGCCGAACGCTATGGCGAGCTTGCCGACCAGATGGAGACACACCGCAAGACCGCCGTCGCCGCGATCTTTCGTCGTCTGGAAAAGGCGGAAAAGAAGCACCTGGACGAACTCACCGAAATGTGCAAAGACGTCAAGCTGCCTCATTACGCGCCTTGGGACTTCAAGTGGAGCACCAGCGAGAGCCCGGAAGCCATAGACATTGGCAGGGTGAATTACCAGTTGTCGGTGCGTGAGGCAATCCTGCTCGCGTTCGAGCATGAACGCAGGGCCGCGGATTTCTATGCGGGCATTGCCGACAGCGCGGAAGCGGCAGACGTGCGGACGCTGGCGCGCCAGTTTGCCGACGAAGAACATGAGCACATGGGCTGGCTGGAAACCTATCTTGCCCAATGCGGACCCGACGATTCGAAGGTGGTCGAGGATCCCGATCCACCGCTGGGACAGGAATAAGCGCGCACCGTCCGCGAGCATCAAATTCAAACTGAATATCAACAGAGGGGAATCACGAATGGCGCTACTCATCAATGATCTCTGCATTGCCTGCGACGTGTGCCTGGCCGCCTGTCCGAACAAGGCGATCACTGCGGGCGAGGACATCTTCACCATCAACCCGGACCTGTGCACGGAATGCGTCGGACACCACGCGGTGTCGCAATGCGTGAAGGTCTGCCCGGTGCGGGCCTGTGTTCCCGACCCGGCACACAGCGAAAGCAAAGACGAATTGCAGGCGAAGTACGAGCGCCTGAAGGCGCAAAAAGCTGCCTGACCAGTCAAACGGAAGGAGTTCAGAAATGGGCATCAGAGACAAACTTGAGCGACTCGTCGCCCGCATGCACGACGCGCCGCAGTACAACTCGCAGGGCGCGGTGCTGTTCGTCGATCTCGAACAACGCAAGACGCTGAAGAAGTACCTGCCTCTGGATGTCCTGCGCAATTTCCTCGGCGGACGCGGTGCCAACATGTGGCTGCTCTACAACCTGATGGAAGAGGAGCGCGATGCGCTCGATCCGGAAATTCCCCTGATCTTCGGGTCCGGCGTCCTGACCAGCAGCATGCCGTCGGCCACGCGCGGCAACATCACCAGCAAATCGCCGGACAGCTATGCCATTCTCGACGCCAACGCCGGCGACTACTTCCCGTCTTTCCTGCGTTGCCACGGCTACGACCACGTCGTCCTCTACGGTTGCGCCGCAAACTGGACCCTGCTCAAGCTCTCCTATGGCACCGAGGAATTCGTCGATGCCGCACCCTGGGTCGGACTCGACAACCTCGACATGGCGGCAGCGATTCAGCGCGACTTCAATTGCGTCGAGCGCGAGGACATGGCGCTGGCGCGGATCACCACTTCGGGAGAGAACCAGGTCCTGTGCAGCGGCATCATGGGCGGCATCAAGGCGATCTGGGCGCGCGGCGGCGGCGGCGCCAAGATGGGCTCGCTGAAACTCAAGGCCATCATGATCCATGGCGCACCGAAGGATCTGCAGCCGGTCCAGCCGATGGCCAGGTACAACAAGATCATCGGCAAAAAAATCATTTCGACCAGCGTGATCAAGAATGCGCTGAAGATGGTCGGCACACCCTTCCTCTACAAGCCCAGCCGCGTCCTGTGCGCCCTCGGCACCAAGAACAACCAGGAGACGAGCTGGACGGAAGCCCTCGACGCCGACAATTTCGATCCCTATCGTCCCGGCATGGACGGGTGCTATCTGTGCCCCGTGCATTGTCGCAACCAGAACGACATGACGCCCGGCGCCATAAGCGGCTGGGGCGCCTCGGCGCTCAAGGGACTTACCGGCAATGCCAGTTACGACAAGGACCAGGCCTCGGTCGAGCATGGCAAGCAGCGCACCTACCAGGGCATCCACGGCGACGGGAAGTACGACAAGTTCGACAAGGGCGACGGTCCTGAGTACGTCACCCTCGGCAAGTTCGGCCCGATGATAGGCATCAGGGAACCCGAGCAGGTCCTGCGTCTGAACAACATCCTCAACGACCTGGGGCTGGATTCGGCGTCCACCGGAAGTTCGATCGCCTGGGCCATGGAACTCTATCAGCGCGGCATCATCACGCAGAAGGAGACCGGTGGCATCGACCTGACCTGGGGCAACTACGAGGTCATCGAGAAGCTGTTGTTCATGACCGCAAAACGCGAAGGCTTCGGCGACACCATCGCCGACTCGGCGCGCGCCGTCGAACGCGGCAAGTACCCGGCTGCCGCGCTCGACTACCGCATGGCGGTCAAGGGCCTGTTCCAGTCCGATCCCCACGATTCGCGCATCCTCAAGGCTTTTGCCCTCGGGCTTTCGGTGGCGACTCGGGGCATGGATCACCTGCGCAACCGCGTCACGCTGGAAATCAATGCGCGCATCAACGACGATCCCGCGTTCAAGACCGCCCTGTACAACGGCACCGTGTCAGCAGCGCCGAACAGCTACGAGGGCAAGGAGTATGCCGTTCGCAAGTGCGAGAACAATTACGCGGTGGGTGATTCGGTTGGCATGTGCCGCTTCAATACCAAGCTGTTCAACTCCCCTACCCTGCCCGACCTGAACGATTTCGCGACCCAGTTGACCTCGCTGACCGGTCAGACCTTTGTCGAAAAGGAATTGGACGAGATCGGACGCAACGTCACAGGCATCGAGCGCATGCTGAATTTCCGCTTCGGCCTGCGCGCCAGGGACGACACCCTGCCCCGTCGCTGGTTCGAGGAAGCCCTGACGGCCGGACCCTTCACCGGAGAAAAGATCGACCGCACCGAGTTCGAAGGGATGAAGGAGCGCTTCTACAAGCTTACCGGCCTGAACGCAGAGGGCACGCCGGCGGTGGAATGGCACGAAAAGCTCTCACGCCTGATCACCGGATTTTCGGTGCGCGTCGAACTTCCAAAACAACTGCCCGGGGCTCCGGAAAAGGTCGTGATCATCGACGAGAACGTGAGCGACGTGGCCCAGCTGCGCAAGGCACTGTTGCGCAAACTTCCCGAGGCGGCCGAAGAACTGAACGACAGTTCGTGGAACATCGCGGTGAATGGCGACATGGTGCTGTCAGGAGAACGGGCGGTGCGCATCTCCAGCGGAGATCGGGTCGCCCTGGTGCCCATCATTGCCGGCGGATGATGGAATCGATCGCGCGCAAGCTCTCCCACCCGACAATGGTCAAAAACCAATGACATATTTCGACGAAGCGACCGAGACACTGCCGCGCGAGCAACTGGCGGCCTTGCAGTTGGAGAAGCTGCAGGCGATGCTGGCCGAACTGTGGGGCAAGAACCGGTTCTACACCCGCAAATGGCAAGCCGCCGGCGTCCATCCGTCGGACATCAGGTCGCTGGACGACCTGGTACGCCTGCCCCTGACCAAAAAGGGCGAGCTGATGGAGGACCAGGCCGCCCACGGTCCCTTCGGCACCAACCTGACCTATCCCGTGGAAGCCTACGTGCGCATGCACCAGACCTCCGGCACCACCGGCGTGCCGTTGAAGGTCATGGACACGAATGAGTCCTGGGACTGGTGGGGGCGCTGCTGGGGACATGTCCTGGCCGGTGCCGGAGTCACGGCCTCCGACCGCCTGTTCATGGCCTTTGCCTTCGGCCCCTTCATCGGTTTCTGGGCCGCTGTCGAAGGCGCGCGCAAGATCGGCGCCGTGATGATTCCCGGTGGTGGCCGCGATTCGCAGCAGCGTCTTGAATTGATGCGCGAAGCCGGCGCAACAGTCCTGTGCTGCACGCCGACGTATGCCCTGCGCCTGGCAGAGGTCGCCCGCGAAATCGGCTTCGATATCGGCACGATTCCAATGAAAGCCACGGTTCACGCGGGCGAAGCTGGTGCCAATGTACCTTCGACCAAACAACGTATCGAAACGGCATGGACCGCCAAGTGTTTCGACCACGCCGGCGCATCGGAAGTCGGCGCCCATTCCTTCGAATGCCACATGCAACCCGGCGGCACGCATCTGATCGAAAGCGAATACATCGCCGAAGTGATCAATCCGCTCACGGGCGAGGCCGTTGCACCGGGGGAGCGTGGCGAACTGGTGCTCACCAATCTCGGCCGCTGGGGCTTCCCGGTGATCCGCTATCGTACCGGCGACCTGGTCAAGATGAACCTCGATCGCTGCGACTGCGGTCGCAGCTTCCTGCGCTTCGAGGGGGGAATCCTCGGTCGCGCCGACGACATGGTGACGGTGCGTGGGGTCAATGTCTTCCCGGCCGGCGTGGAAAACATCATTCGCAAGTTTGCCGAGGTGGACGAGTTCCGCATCACGGTAAACAAGGTCAAGCAGATGGACGAAATGGACATCGAGGTGGAGCTGTGCGAGGGCGCCGATCCCGAGGTGGTGCACGAGATCGCCATAAAACTGGATTCGATGCTGGCCTTCCGTCCGCGCGTGCATCACGTCGCGCGTAACGCCCTGCCCCGCTTCGAGATGAAGGCCAGGCGTTTCCATGTGAAACTCGATGAATGAAGCGCTGGCATATCGGCATGCACCAATGACACATCGCGACCGGCAAGGGTTGAAGGCGGCAATGATCGTCAGCCGACGCTGAAACAACGACAAGAGGAGAACAATAAGTGCAAGAAGGATCCAGTTCCGCCCCGGCCCATCACGCGGGAATTGCTGAAAGCGGCCCTTACGGCCGCCTGCTGCTGACAATAGCCAAATGGTTTGCCTTCGCCGGCGGTGTGATATTTACCGGCCTGGTGATCATGTCCATCGTTTCGATTGTCGGCCGCAAGTTGTTCAGCGCGCCGGTGCCGGGCGATGTCGAAGTGCTGCAAATGCTCGCCGCCTTCGCTTCGGCGAGCTTTTTTGCCTATTGCCACCTGATGCATGGCGACGTCAAGGTGGACTTCTTTACCGCCAATATATCCAGCATCCGGCGCTGCTTTCTGGATGCCATGGGCTCTTTGCTGGTCGGCCTGGTCGGGGCACTCCTGGCGTGGCGCTCCTGGGTAGGCGCAATGAGCCTCAGGGAAGCCGGTGAGTCATCCGCCATCCTCGAAGTTCCTGTTTGGATTGCGCAGGCGCTGATGGTGCCCAGTTTCATTCTGCTGGCACTGGCCGGTTTCTACATGTGCGTGCAAACCTGGACGCAGCGCGGGGTCAGATCATGAGCGGGACACAGGTCGGCTTCATCATTTTCGGCTTTCTGTTGATGCTGCTGGTGCTGCGTGTGCCGATCGGCGTCGCCATGTTCATTGCCGGCGGCGGCGGATATTTTTACCTTACCGGCGGCGAAACCGGACCGCTGCTCAACTCGCTCAAGAATCTCGCCTACGCCCGGCTGTCCAACTACGACCTGGTGGTAATCCCGCTGTTCCTGCTGATGGGACAGTTCGCCACGCACGGCGGGCTGAGTCGTTCCTTGTTCAGGTTCGTCAGCGCTTTCATCGGTCATCGCAAGGGTGGCATCGCCATGGCGGCGATAGGCGCCTGTGCCGGCTTCGGCGCGATCTGCGGTTCGTCCCTGGCAACGGCGGCCACCATGGGCCAGGTCGCGCTCCCCGAACTGAGGCGCTATGGCTATTCCGGTTCGCTGGCCACCGGCGCACTGGCCGCGGGCGGCACGCTGGGCATCATGATTCCGCCTTCGGTGCCGCTGGTGATCTACGCCATCCTGACCCAGGAGTCGATCGGCAAGCTGTTCATGGCCGCCGTCTTGCCGGGCATCATCGCCATGCTCGGCTACATGCTGGTGGTGCAGATCGTGGTGACCCTGAACCCGGCGGCCGGACCCGCCGGACCGCGCGTGCCCTGGCCGGAACGCATCCGCTGCCTGCTCCAGGTGCTGCCCGTGCTGCTGGTGTTCGTGGTGGTCATCGTCGGCATCTATGGCGGCTGGGCCAATCCGACCGAAGCCGCGTCCATCGGCGCCGCCTCGTGCGGCATCCTTGCATTCCTGTCCGGCAACATGCGCTGGGAGCAGGTGGAAAAGACCCTGCTCGGCACCGCGATGGCCACGGCCATGATCTACCTCGTGCTACTGGGCGCCGACATGATGAACACCGCGCTGGCCGTGTCGCAGATGCCGGTCGAACTCGCCGAATGGGTCAAGGGCAGCGGCATGTCGCCCTTGCTGGTGATGGGCATGATCCTGGTCATCTACATCCTGCTCGGTTGCGTCATGGATGCGCTGGCCATGATCCTGCTAACCATTCCGATTTTCTACCCCATGATCATGGGCCTGGATTTCTTTGGCCTGCCACCGGTCGACAAGTCGATCTGGTTTGGTATCCTCGCACTCATGGTGGTCGAGATCGGCCTTGTACACCCGCCCGTCGGCATGAACGTCTACGTCATCAACCGGCTGGCTGTCGATGTTCCGCTGATGGAAACCTTCAAGGGCGTCATCCCCTTCCTGATTTCGGACTTCATACGCATCACCCTGCTGGTATTTTTCCCGATCGTCTCGCTGTATCTGGTGCGCACCTTCGGCGGTTGATAAGAATTCACCCTGTTCCATACTTATAAAAGAGGAGATTACACATGCAATTGCGCAAAACATTCAGCCCGCTGGTGGCAGCGACGATCTTCGCATTTGGCGCCGGCTCGTCCTGGGCGCAGGAAGTCACCCTCAAGGTCCATCATTTCCTGTCGCCGAATGCGACCTCGCAGAAGCTTCTGCTGGGACCGTGGTGTGAAAAAATCGCCAAGGAATCCAACAACCGCCTCAAATGCCAGATTTACCCGGCCATGCAGCTGGGCGGCACTCCGCCGCAACTTTTCGACCAGGCCAAGGACGGTGTCGCCGATATCATCTGGACCGTACCCACCTATCAGGCGGGACGTTTCATCAAGTCCGAAGTGTTCGAGCTGCCTTTCATGACCAAGACCGCCGAGGGCAGCAGCCGCGCCTTCTGGGAATACATGCAAAGGAATTCCCTCGACGAATTCAAGGGCACCAAAATCCTCATGGCGCATGTGCATGACGGCGCCGAGTTGCACTTTGCCAGCAAGCAGGTGAAAGTTCTCGAAGACCTGAAGGGCCTCAAGGTACGTGCGCCGACCCGCATCGGTACGCGCATGCTGACCGCCCTGGGTGCGACACCGATCCAGATGCCGGCGCCGCAGGCTCAGGAAGCGATCTCCAAGGGCGTAGTCGACGGCGCGTCGCTGCCCTGGGAAGTGGTGCCGGGCCTCAAGGTCAATGAGGTCACCAAGACGTCCACGGAAACCGGACCCGGCCAGCGCAAGATGTCCAACACGATCTTTGTCGTGGCCATGAACGAAGCCAAGTACAACAGCCTGCCAGCCGACCTCAGGAAAGTGATCGATGCCAACAGCGGCGCCGAAGCCTCCGCCTGGGCAGGCAAGGTGTGGGACAGCACCATCGTGCCGGGGCGCAAGTCGGCAACGGACAGGGGCAACATCGTCAATGTCCTGTCGCCAGCGGAGTACCAGCGCTGGGAGAAAGCGACTGAAAACGTAGCCCAGGACTGGATCAAGGATGTGACGGCCAAAGGCGGCGACGGCAACAAGCTGCTGGACTCAGCCAAAGCCCTGCTGAATCAGTACGACAGGTAAGCCGGATGGCCGCCGGGAGACCCGGTGGCCATCCGTTCCAACGCAAGGCTTTGCGTACTTTGAACCCCAGACAATGACCCCTGCCAAAACATTCGACAAGCAGAAAAATGCGAGACTGGATCTCGGACTTTTGCCCGGCCTGGTCGGCTACCAGTTGCGCCTCGCGCAAATCGCCCTGTTTCGCGACTTTGCCCAGGGCCCGGGAGAACTTGAAGTCACGCCAGGCCTGTTTGGCGTTCTCGTCATCATCGAAGCCAACCCCGATCTCAAGCAAAGCGATCTTGCCCGCGCCACCCAGCTTGATCGTTCAACGGTCGTCACCGTCATCGACAATCTCGAGCGGCGCGGCCTGGTGGAACGACGTGCGGCCGCGCATGACCGCCGCTCCAATGCCATCCGCCTGACCGCCGACGGCAGCGCCCTGTTGCGCAAGCTGAAGCGCCAGGTCAGCCAGCACGAAAAACGCTTGCTGAGTAATTTCAGCACTGCCGAACGCGAACTCTTTCTCGCGCTTTTGCAGAAAGTGTTCCCCGAACACCGCTGAAGCTTCACCGGCTCCAATCCGCGCCCCGCCAACGAGCCCGGCCAGGCGCATTTCCCGCCAGTATTGATGGACATCCAACAATCAGTAGGTTATATTGATCACTCTTATCGGATTGCCACCACGGAGAATGGGCGATGGGCGTCAGAAGCAAGGTCGATCTCTTGTGCGCGCGCATGCACGATGCGCCGCAGTACCCGACGCAGGGTGCGGTGCTGTTCGTCGATCTCGAACGCCGCGAAACCCGCAGCAAGTACCTCCCCGCGGAAATCATGCAGACCTTCCTCGGCGGGCGCGGGGCCAACATGGTGCTGCTCTACAACCTGCTCGATGAGGACAAGGACGCGCTCGATCCCGAAGTCCCGCTGATCTTCGGCGCCGGTACGCTGACCGGCAGCATGCCCTCGGCCACGCGCGGCAATTTCACCAGTCGCTCGCCCGACAGCTATGCTTTTCTCGATGCCAGCGCGGGCGACTATTTCCCCGCTTTCACCAAGCGCCTCGGCTATGACCACATCGTGCTGTATGGCCTGGCTGCGCAGTGGACGCTGCTGAAAATATCGCCTGATTCAATCGAGTTCCTCGACGCCACACCCTATGTCGGCCTCGACAACCTCGACACCGCCGCGGCGATCGAACGCGATTTCCACTGCACCGAACGCAAGGACATGGCGCTGGCCCGCATCACCAGCGCCGGCGAAAACCTCGTGCTGTGCAGCGGCATCATGGGTGGCATCAAGTCGATCTGGGCGCGCGGCGGCGGCGGCGCCAAGATGGGCGCGCTGCGCCTGAAGGCCATCATGATCCAGGGCAAGCCCGCGGAGGCGCCGATGGTGAAGGAACTCAAGGCCCACAACAAGATCATCGGCAAGAAGATCACCTCGACCTCGGTGATCAAGAACGCGCTGAAGCAGGTCGGCACGCCCTTCCTCTACAAGCCTTCGCGGGTGCTGGGCGCGCTGGGCACGCTCAACAACCAGACCACCGCCTGGCACGAGTCGCTCGATGCCGACAATTTCGATCCCTATCGACCCGGCATGGATGGCTGCTTCAAGTGCCCGGTGCAATGCCGCAACCAGAACGACATGACGCCGGAGGGCAAGGGCGGCTGGGGCTCGGCCGCGCTGATGGGACTCAGGGGCAACGCCAGCTACGCAGCGAACCCGAGGGCCCAGGCCGACATCGACCACCACAAGTTGCGTACCTACAAGGGCATCAAGGGCGACGGAAAGTTCGACAAGTACGACAAGGGCGACGGCCCCGAGTACGTCACTGTCGGCAAGTTCGGCCCGATGATCGGCCTCTCCGAGCCGGAGCAAGTGCTGCGGCTCAACAACATCCTCAACGACCTCGGGCTCGATTCGGCATCCACCGGCAGCGCCATTTCCTGGGCCATGGAACTCTGGCAGCGCGGCATCATCGACGCCAGCCACACCGGCGGCCTCGACCTGTCCTGGGGCAATTACGAGACCATCGAGAAGCTCCTGTTCATGACCGCCAAGCGCGAAGGCTTCGGCGACACCATCGCCGACTCGGCACGCGCGGTCGACAAGGGAAAATACCCGCAAGCAGCGCTCGAATACCGTATGGCGGTCAAGGGCCTGTTCCAGTCAGACCCGCACGATGCGCGCATCCTCAAGGCCTTCGCCCTCGGACTTTCGGTGGCCACCCGTGGCATGGATCACCTGCGCAACCGCGTCACGCTGGAAATCAACGCCCGCGTCAACGACGATGCGCCGTTCAAGGCCCAGCTCTATGGCGGCACCGTGGCGCCGCAGCCGAACAGCTACGAGGGCAAGGAAATCGCCGTGCGCCGCTGCGAAAACACCTTCGCCGTCGGCGACTCGGTCGGCATGTGCCGCTTCAACACCAAGCTGTTCAACTCCCCCACCCTGCCCGACTGCGGCGATTTCGCGACCCAGGTCAGCACCATGACCGGCCATCCGGTGACTGCCGAGCAGATGGACGAGATCGGGCGCAACATCACCGGCCTGGAACACCTGCTCAATTTCCGCCTGGGCTTGCGGGCGAGGGACGATACCCTGCCCCCTCGCTGGTTTGACGAATCCATCGATACAGGGCCGTTCAAGGGCGAGAAGATCGACCGTGCCCAGTTCAACTCGATGAAATCACGTTTCTACGAATTGACCGGCCTCAACAGCGAAGGCATGCCGCGCGCCGACTGGCATCAGCAACTGGCTCTGGCCGCCACCGGCTTCGCGCTGCGCGTCGAACTGCCAGGACCCCTGCCCGGCGCCCCGGACAAGTCCATCGTCATCGACCGGCCCGTGGCCAACGTCAGCGAGCTGCGCAGCGCCCTGCGCCGCCATCTGCCCGAGGCACGCTCGGCGCTGGATGACCCTTCCTGGAATGTCACGGTCAATGGCGAGATGCTCCTGTTCGGAGAAAGCGCCAAAGCCTTGCACAGCGGTGACCAGGTGCAGTTGGTGCCCATCATTGCCGGCGGATGAATCGCGGCCATTCACGGCCAAAATCATCTGTTTTCCTCTGCCGCAGCTGATTGGGCTATGATCGATTCGCTGATCGCAGAAATCGGCTTAACCCATATTTCATCGGAGGTGACCATGGCAAAGAAATCAAAGGACGAGAATGCCGTCTATAAGATCGTCGAGGTTGTAGGTTCCAGCCCAACGTCCTGGGAGGATGCCGCACGTTCGGCGGTCGAATCAGCGGCAAAGACACTGCGCGATTTGCGCGTTGCCGAAATAACCAAACTGGACATGAAACTGGACAATGGCAAGGTAGTGGCTTACCGGGCACGCGTGTCGATGTCGTTCAAGTACGAAGACTGAACCGGTACAGATCCGGTTTGGCCAGCGGGGACTGCGGTCCCCGTTTTTTATGTCCCCGGACATGTCCCCGGCGAATGCCATATCGTCAGGAACGACTCGTGCCAGAAGATTCCTTCCTCAATTCCAGCAGCAACTGCATCCTGCCGCCTGCGAGATCCAGATCCTGCACGCTGCAATTCAAGTCGATTTCGCTGGCAAGGACAATCAGCGCCCCCGCTACGGCACCAAGTTGAAATGTGTCACCGCCAGGGCGGACACTCAGCAGAACCTGCAGACCGGCGGATTGAGGATCGGCTTCAGTATCCAACAACTGCATCGATAAACCCTCAACCAGATCGAAGGGCAAGCGAATATCCAGTTCGACCCGCAGGCGCTGAAACATGTTCGCCAGGGAAGATGGCGCTTGTTCCGTGGTTTGACTGGCACTCCGCGCCGTTCGCCGTGGAGCTTGAGCGCTGGCCAAAATCGCTTCTGCCAGATCAGGAATTCCTTCGCCTGTCAGCGCGCTGACGGGGTGGATTGGCGGTGAGTTACTCCACAGCGGCGCAACGGTTTGCAATGCCTGGCAGGCCAGATTCGCACCCGGCGTATCGCTCTTGGTAACCACGAGCAAATCCGCCAGTTCAAGGATGCCGGCCTTGATCGCCTGCAGTTCGTCACCCAGACCCGGCGGGAACACGACCAGCGTTGTGTCGGCCAGCCGTGCGACATCGATCTCGGACTGGCCGGTGCCGACGGTTTCGACGATCACCAGATCGAATCCCGCTGCATCCATCAGTTCGACCATTTGCCGGGCGGCGCGGGTCAGTCCGCCCAGACTGCCACGCGTTGCTGTCGAGCGGATGAACGACCGATCGTCAGCAGCGGACTCGCCTATGCGAAATCGATCTCCCAGCAAAGCCCCTCCAGTCACCGGGCTTGACGGGTCCACGGCAAGCACCGCCACACGCTTCCCCAGTTGCAGAAAGTGCCGCAGCATCGCGCCAACCAGGGTGGACTTGCCTGCGCCCGGCGGTCCGGTAATGCCGATTACATGAGCCCGGCCCAGGCTGCCCGCGAGACGCGAGAGAAGCTCCGCGGCGGAGGCCGAATCCCGTTCGGCCAGTGAAAGCGCCCGCGCCAGTGCGGGGCGCTCTCCGGCCGCCACCCGCGCTGCCAAATCATCAAGCAAAAGACTCATCAATTGTCGCCCGTTCCTATTGACACCCCTGACTTACTGCGTATACAGTATCCAGTATTCCGTGACGCGAGTGCAATAGCACATTTGATTCTGCCATGAACACGTCAATCAAGCCCCTTGACCGGCCCGCAGGCTTGGCGGATCGGGTCTATCACCAGTTGCGCGACAACATCGGCAGCCACCAGATTCGACCCGGAGAGCGCTTGCAGGAGGTGAGCCTGGCAGCACAACTCGGCGTTTCGCGAACCCCAGTGCGTGAAGCTTTGGCACGCCTCGAAAACGAAGGCATGATTTCCGTCGAGGGGCGCGGCTTCGTTGTTCCCGAACTGACCGATGCCGACGTTGAGGAAATCTACCAGTTGCGCTTTCTGCTGGAACCCGCGGCAGCCCGCAGTGCCATCGCCGAAATCACCGGCGCCGCCGACCTGGCGAGCATGGCGTCGGCGATCGACGATGCTGTGGCCGCAGAAAAAGGCGGTGACTTCCGCGCATTCCTGGACGCCAACAGCCGCTTCCACAACGCCTGGCGCGCACTGGTGCCCAATCGGCGGATGTCGAAACTCCTCGACCAGTACGTTGGTCATGTGCGTTTCCTGCGCGTCCTGACGCTGGGTGACGCGACCGCAAGGAAAGCCGCCCTGACTGGCATGAAGAACATTCATGGCGCGTTCAAAAAGCGCGACGCGGACGCAGCCGCTGCCGCAATGCACAAGCATCTGGAGGCGGCCAAGCACTTTCTTATCGAGGCGATAGCCCAGATCGACAGGGAAAAAGAGGCGGAGAAAAATGCCTCTGCACAATAGCAAGGAAGCTTGCTTCAAATACCGGCGAGACGCAAATCTGCACGCCGGACATCCATGCGCCACGCATAAAGAGAAATCGAAATGACCTACAAAGCAGAAATCCCCTACGGTGCCTATTGGAGTACGCCCTTTGCCCGCTGGCAGGGCAGCTTCGCCAACCTGCACAGCATTGAGTTCGCTGCGCATGTGGCGCGAATGGAATTGGCCAAACGCAAGATCGACCCCAAGAGCTTCGACTACGGAGTGCTGGGTTTTTCGGTGCCGCAGAAACACTCCTTTTATGGCCTGCCGTGGCTTACCGGATTGATCGGCGCCACCCAGGCCGGCGGCCCGACGCTGATGCAGGCCTGCGCTACCGGCGTGCGCACACTGCTCTGCGCGGCTCAGGAAATCGAAGTCGGCCTGGCCAGCACTGTGCTCGCCATCAATTGCGACCGCACTTCGAACGGACCGCATATTTATTACCCCAATCCGCGCGGCCCCGGCGGCACCGGCGCAGCAGAGGACTGGGTGATGGATAACTTCGGCAATGATCCACTCGGTGGGCACGCGATGCTGCAGACGGCGGAAAACGTCGCCGCCAGACACGGCATCGGTACGGCGGAACAGCACGAACTGGTCCTGCGGCGCGAAGAGCAGTACCGGCGTTCGCAGGAGAATGACTCGGCCTTCCTCAGGCGCTTCATGACCCTGCCCTTCGACGTACCGGCACCCAACTTCAAGAAAACCGCAAGCACCATGGCGGGTGACGAAGGCATATCGCAGTCAACCCCCGAAGGCCTGGCAAAATTGAAGCCGGTCATGCCGGGCGGCACCGTTACCTTCGGTGCGCAGACTCATCCGGCCGACGGCAACGCGGCAATTGTTGTCACCACGCGTGAAAAGGCGCGGGAGCTGTCCGCCGACCCGAAAATCGCCGTGCGTCTTCACGGCTTCGGCCTCGCGCGTGTCGCACTCGCGTATATGCCCGAAGCGATGCTGCCGGCAGCGCAGTGCGCGCTGAACCAGGCGGGACGCAGCGTTGCGCAGATGACCGCGATCAAGACGCATAACCCGTTTGCGGTTAGCGACCTGTTTTTTGCCAAGCAGACCGGCGCCGACCTGAAGTCGATGAACAACTACGGCTGCTCGCTGGTGTGGGGGCATCCCCAGGCGCCGATGGGCACGCGAGCGATCATCGAACTGATCGAGGAACTGGCGCTGCGCGGTGGCGGCTTTGGCCTGTTCACCGGCTGCGCCGCGGGCGACACCGCGATGTCGGTGGTGCTGGAAGTCTGCGACGCGTAAAGCCAGCCATGTTGAATCCATCCCCTGTAGGAGCGAGCTTGCTCGCGATCGGCGCCGATCGCGAGCAAGCTCGCTCCTACAAGAGATCTACACAGTGAACCTCGCCGACTGGATATCGGATAACGCCGGGCGGGTTCCGGACAAGACGGCCATTCGCTTTTCGGGACGCGACGTTTCGTACGCGGAGCTGGCGAATCTGATCGACCGGCTGGCGGCCACCCTTGCGGCCTCCGGCGTACAACGCGGCAACTGCGTGGCATACCTCGGCTGCAACAGCCCGGAAATGCTGGCGCTGCTGTTTGCCTGCGCCCGCCTCGGCGCGCTTTTCATGCCGCTCAACTGGCGACTGGCCGGCGCCGAACACCTGCAAATGCTGCAGGACTGTCCGCCTGCCCTGCTCTTCGTCGAGCCTCAGTATGTCGCCCAGACGGACGCCTTGCGCGACGACTTGGGTCCGCTGACGCTGATCAGCTTCGGCGCCGCCGATCGGGGCTGGATCTCCTGGACCGAGTTTTGTGGCCAGGCCAAGGGTCCGGCGCCGCGTGATCCGGCGGTCGGCGAGGACACGCCGCTGCTGATCTGCTACACCTCCGGCTCGACCGGAAAACCCAAGGGCGTGCTGCTCACCCAGGGCGCCATCGCCTGCAACGCCGACAACAGTGCGGACATGCACGCCCTGTCGCCCGACGACCGCGTGCTGACGGTGCTGCCCCTGTTTCATGTCGGCGGCCTCAACATCCAGACCACGCCGGCGCTGCGCGCGGGCTGCACGCTGGTGCTGCATCCGCGCTTCGATCCCGACGCGGCGCTGGAGGCCATCGAGCGCGAACGGATCACGCTGATGCTGGTGGTGCCCGCCGTGGTCGACATGATGATGGCCAGCCCGCACTGGGCCACCACCGACCTCTCCAGCCTGCGCATGATGAGCATCGGCTCGTCGATCGTGCCCACGCACCTGATCGAGGCCGTGCACGCCCGCGGCGTGCCGATGCCGCAGGTCTACGGCGCCACGGAAACCTGCCCGATCGCCGCCTACCTCACGCGCGAAGAGGCCGTGCGCAAAGTCGGATCAACCGGCCGTTCGGCCGCGCATTGCCAGCTTCGCATCGTTGCTGGCAATGCAACCGACCTGCCGCCGGGGCAAGCCGGCGAAATTCTCGTCAAGGGCCGCAATGTCATGGCGGGTTACTGGAAGTCTCCGCAGACCACCGATGCGGCGCTCAAGGACGGCTGGTACCGTACAGGCGACATCGGCTATTTCGACGCCGAAGGCTACCTCACCGTCGTTGGCCGCAGCAAGGAGATGATCATCTCCGGCGGCGAGAACATCTATCCGGCCGAGATCGAAAACCTGCTGATCGAATGTCCCGATATCGCCGAAGCCTCGGTGATCGGCCGGCCCGACGAGCGCTGGGGCGAAATCGTCGTCGCCGTTGTCGTGCCGCGAGCCGACCGCGTGGTTACCGGCGAACAGGTGCTGAAGCTCCTGGAAGGCCGCATCGCCCGCTACAAGTATCCCAAGGAAGTGTTGGTGGTCGAGGCTTTGCCGAAAACTGCCCTGGGCAAGGTGAGAAAGGAAGACGTACGCAAGATGGTCGCGCGCGCCGAAGCACCCCAATGACAAACATACAGACACGGAGCACATGCCATGGCGCTTAAGATCGGAATCGACGTCGGCGGAACCTTCACCGACTTCGTCGTCACCCGCGACGACGCCGAGCCGGCGATCTTCAAGACGCTATCGACCCCGTCCGATCCCTCGATCGCCGTGGTCAACGGCCTCACCGACATCGCCGCCAGCATGAACCCGCCGCTGACTCTGGAGGCCTTCGCGCCGACCATCGACACCATCGTGCATGGCACCACCGTGACGACCAACGCCACGCTGACCGGCACCGGCGCCAAGTGCGGGTTGCTTACCACGGAAGGCGTGAGGGACGCCCTGGAAATGCGCCGCGGCATCCGCGAGGAGCAGTACAACAACCGCTACACCAACGTCAAGCCCCTGGTGCCGCGCTATCTGCGCGCCGGCATCAGCGGTCGCCTCGACCGCAATGGTGCGGAGACCGCGCCGCTCGATCTCGGCCAGATCAAACAGGCGATCGATCTGTTCAAGCAGGAGGGCGTGCAGGCAGTCTCGATCTGCTTCATGAATTCCTTTGCCAACCCGGTCCACGAACAAGCGGCAGCCGAACTGGTGAAGAAGGAAATGCCCGGCGCCTATCTCTCGGTATCGACCGACCTCCTGCCCTCGATCCGCTTCTACGAACGCGTCAGCACCACGGCGCTCAACTCCTATGTCGGACCGAAGCTCAACCATTACCTCGACCAGCTGGTCGGCCGGCTCAAGGGCATCGGCTTCAGGAATTTGCTGCTGATCATGCAATCCAACGGCGGCGTCATCTCGCCGCAGCTGGCGCGCGAGAAGGCGGCCCTGACCCTGCTCTCCGGCCCCGCCGGCGGTCCCGGCGCCGGCCTGTTCTACGTCCGCCTGCACGGCCAGAACAAGTGCATCACCACCGACATGGGTGGCACCAGTTTCGAGGCTTCGGTCGCGGTGGATGCGCCGATGATCAAGAACGACGGCGAAATCGCCCGCCACAAGATCGCCCTGCCCATGCTCGACATCCATACCATCGGCGCCGGCGGCGGCTCGATCGGCTGGCTCGATGAAGGCGGCATGTTGCGCATGGGCCCGCAAAGCGCCGGCGCCGACCCCGGTCCGGCCTGCTACAGCAAGGGCGGCCGGCTCCCTGCCACCACCGACGCCTTCTTCGCCGGCGGCAGGATGAAGCTCGACGCGGCGGCGGCGCGTGCCGCAATCGAGGAGCACATCGCGAAACCCATGGGGCTGTCCGTCGAGGAAGCCGCGGCCGGCATGTATCGCGTCGCCTGCAACAACATGGCGCAAGGCGTGCGCGAGGTCACCATCAAGCGCGGCTTCGATCCGCGCGAGTTCCCCTTCATTCCCGCCGGCGGCGCCGGCCCGATCCACTCCTGCCTGATCTGCAGCGAGCTCGAAATCCCGCTGCAGATCGTGCCGCGCGAATCCTCGGTGCTGTGCGCCTTCGGCATGCTGATGAGCGAACTCAAGCACGACTTCGTGCGCACCTTCGTTTCCCGTTTGGAAGCCATCGACTGGCCGAAGCTGACCGGCATGATCGACGAGATGTCGGCGGACGGCACGCGGCAACTGGTCGAGGAGCGCATCGCCGAGGAGCGCCGCCGCTACGAGGTCAGGTTCGACTGCCGCTACATCAAGCAGTACCACGAGGTGTCCTTCACGGTGCCGCGCGAGCTGATCGACAGTCGCGATACCGCCGCCATCGCCCACGCCTTCAACGACGAGCACAACCGGCTCTACGGCTATTCGCTGGAAGGCGAGAAGACGCCGATCGAAATCATCAACGTCCGCGTCCAGGCCATCGGCATCACCGACAAGCCCACCTACCGCCAGGAAGTCTGGGTCGGCGCCGATGCGTCCAAGGCCTTGAAGGGCAAGCGCAGCATGTACATCCCGGAGACCAAGACCTTCCGCGAAACCCCGGTCTACGACGGCCACAAGATGCACTTCGGCAACCGCATCGCCGGCCCGGCGATGATCGAACAGGTCACCACGGCGATCTTCGTCAGCGACGCCTACGACTGTGCCGTCGACGCGCTGGGTTCCTTCGTCATCTACCAGAAGGGCCGCGAGGATCTCGCGCTATCGTGCTTCAAGGACACCAAGGTAAACACGGAGGCACTGGCATGAGCGCCCAAAAAATCGACCCGATCCTGCTCTCCGTCTATGCCCGGACCTTCAAGTCGATCACCGACGAGATGAGCATTTCGATGGAGCAGACCACGCGCTCGCCGATCCTCTGCGAGGCCAAGGACTACGTCACCGGCCTCTATGACGCCGACGGCAACATGCTGGAGCAGACCGAGAACCTGCCCATCCTGGCGTTTTCGCTGGCGCCGGTGTGCAAATACATCAAGGAGTTTTTCGGCGACGAGATCTATCCCGGCGACGTGATCTTCCACAACGACGTGTTCAGCCTGGGCAACCAGAACAACGATGTCGCCGCCTTCAAGCCGGTGTTCTTCGAGGACAAGCTGGTGGCATGGACGGCGGTCAAGGGGCACCAGGCGGACATCGGCGGCAATGTGGCCGGCGGCTACAACCCGAATGCCGTCGAGGTCTGGCAGGAAGCCCTGCGCATTCCGCCGGTCAAGGTGGTCGAGCGCGGCAAGCTGCGCAAGGACGTGTGGGGTCTGATCTTCGCCAACGTGCGCCTCGACATCGTGCAGCACGACATGAAGGCCGAAATGGGCGCCTGCACGGTCGGCGAGCGCCGCCTGCTGGAACTGCTGAAGAAATACGGCGTGGCGAGCTACGAGAGCCACAAGCAGGCGCTGTTCGAGGCCACGCGCAAGATGATGGAAGCCGAGATCGCCAAGATTCCCAACGGCAACTACTCGGGCGAAGGCTACGTCTACTACGATGGCCGCTTCGTCGGCTCGAAATACACCATTCGCGTGGACATCGAAGTCAAGGACAAGCACATCAAGTTCGACTACTCGCGTACCGATCCCCAGACCAATGGCTTCGTGAATGGCACCTTCACCTCGAGCGCCTCGGCACCATCCTCAATGCCGCCTACCCGAAGGCCACCACCTTCGGCAACCACCTCTGCCCGCCCAACGCCGACGCCATCCAGCGCGCGCTGGCCCCGGTGATGCCCGATCGCGTCACGGCCGGCTGGAACAATCTGCTGGCATCGCTGACCACCGGCATCGATCCGAAGAACAACGAGAAGTACGTCGACATCGGCTTCATGGGCCTCAAGGGCGGCTCCGGCGCCATGCTCGGCACCGATGGCTACGACCATATCGGCATGATCGACGCCTCGGGCGGCGTGCTCGACCAGGACTACGAAATGTTCGAGCAGCAGACGCCGCACACCCTGATCAAGCACGAACTGTTGACCGACTCCGCCGGTGCTGGCGAATGGCGCGGTGGCCTCGGCGTCGAGACGATTTTCAGGATCGGGTCGGATGACACGCAACTGGTGACCTTCGGCGACGGCGATTTCGAACCGGCCTTCGGCCTCTTCGGCGGCGGCGAAGGCGGCCTCAACTTCATCCGCCTGCACTACCCGGACGGCCAGACCGTGGTGCCGAAGAACAAGGACCTGATCACCGGTGTCCCCATGGGCACCACCTACCATCAGGTCGCCAGCGGCGGCGGCGGCTACGGCGATCCGAAGAAGCGCGACCGGAAGCTGCTGGCCGACGAGATCAGGAATGGCGTGATCACCCTCGAGTCGGCACGGCGCGACTACGGCTACGAGGCCGCCTAGAACAATGAACTTTGAACTGACCAGCGAACAGCAGTCCATCCGCGACACCTTCGCTCGCTTTTGCGACGAGCGCATCGCGCCGCAGGCTGCCGCGCTCGACGAGGCGAAGGTGTATCCGCGTGCATTGTTTCAGGAACTGGCCGACCTGGGCTTCTTCGGCATGCGCTATCCCGAGGATGTCGGCGGGACGGGGATGGCGCTGACCGAGTTCTGCCTCGCCCTGCAGGAAATCGCGCGCGGCTCGATGTCCCTGGCCGGTGCCGTGGCCATGCAGTCGCTGATGGGCACCAAGTTCCTCCACCAGCTGGGCAATGAAGACATCATCGAGCGCCTGTTCAAGCCGGCGCTGCGCGGCGAGAAGATCGGAGCGATCTGCATGACCGAACCCAACTCCGGCTCCGACCTTGGCTCGATCGCAACCACCGCAAAAAAGGTCGACGGCGGCTACGTCATCAACGGCCAGAAGACCTGGATCACCTCGGCGCCGGTGGCCGATTTCTTCACTGTATTCGCCAAGGCCGGCGAGGAGAAGAAGCTCACCATCTTCCTCGTCGAGAAGCATTTCAAGGGCATCACCGTCGGCCGCGAAATCCACAAGATGGGCGTCTGGGCGCTGCCGACCTCGGAAGTCGCGTTCGACGAATGCTTCGTGCCCGACAGCCACCGCCTGTCCAGAGCGGAAGGCGATGGCGAGGGTCACCTGCGTAAGACCCTGGGCGAGATCCGCATCATTACCGGCGCAATGGGCCTCGGCGTTGCATACGCCGCTCTGGGGGAAGCCGTGCGCTATGCCGGCGAGCGCCAGCAATTCGGCAAGGCGATCAACCGCTACCAGGCGATACAGATGAAGCTGGCCGAAATGGCCACCGAACTCGAAGCCGCCGACCACCTGGTGTATTACGCGGCGTGGCGACGCGATGCGGGCAAGCCGTACCACAAGGAAGCAGCGATGGCGAAACTGTTCGCCACCGAAACCGCCGCCACGGTCTGCGACAAGGCCGCACGAGTGTTCGCCTCCTACGGCTACGCCATGGAGTATCCGGTGCAACGCTACCTGCGCGATGTGCGCTTCACCCTGATCGGCGGCGGCACCAGCGAGATGCTGAAACTCATCATTGCCAAGGAAGTATCGTCATGACGCAAGCACCACGCCGGATCAAGGTCCTGCTCGGCAAACCCGGCCTCGATGGCCACGACCAGGGCGCCAAGGTCGTGGCGCGCGCCATGATGGACGCCGGCTTCGAGGTGATCTATACGGGACTGCGCCAGACGCCGGAGCAGATCGCGCGCATCGCACTCGAAGAGGACGTCGACGTGATTTCACTGTCCTCCATGGCCGGTTCGCATATCCCCTTCTGCCGCAAACTCAAGCCCCTGCTCGAAGCCAACGACCTGACCGACAAGCTCTGGGTGATCGGCGGCAACCTGCCGGCGCAGGACCATGAGGCGCTGCGCGATCTTGGCTTCAAGGGGATTTTTCCTTCGGGCTCGAAACTCGATGCCATCACCGAGTTCATCCGCAAGGAGGTCAAATGAACGCGCCGCAGAATCCCGCCACAAAGAAGGTCATCAACGAATCCGGCATCGAGGTCAAGCCGCTGTACACCGCGGCGGACGTCGCGGCCAGCGGCGGCATGGAAATGGTCGGCGAACCCGGCCAGTATCCCTTCACTCGCGGCATCCACCGCGAGATGTACCGCAAGCAGCCCTGGACCATGCGCCAGTACGCCGGCTTCGGCAATCCGGCCGACACCAACCAGCGCTTCAAGTACCTGATCGCCAACGGCCAGACCGGCCTCAACGTCGCCTTCGACCTGCCGACGCAGATCGGCCTCGATTCGGACGATCCGCTGGCCGAGGGAGAAATCGGCCGCGTCGGCATGTCGATCGACACCCTGCGCGATTTCGAAATCGCCTTCGACGGCATCGACCTGAAGAAAATCACGGTCTCCCTGACGATCAACGGCGCCGCGGCGATCCTGATCGCGATGTACCTGGCGATGGCGGAAAAGCGCGGCTATGACGTCAAGGAGTTGCGCGGCACGGCGCAGAACGACATCCTCAAGGAGTTCATCGGCCGCGGCACCTGGATCTTCCCTGTGGAGCCGTCGATCCGGCTGGTGGGCGACACCATCGAATACTGCGCCACGCATGCGCCGAAATACACTCCGGTGTCGGTCTGCGGCTACCACATCCGCGAATCCGGGGCGACGCCGGCGCAGGAAATGGCCTATGCGTTTTCCATCGCCAAGGCCTATGCCGACGATGCGATCAAGCGCGGCCTGTCGGTGGATGAATTCGCCGGGCGCCTGTCCTACAACTTCAACATCTTCGGCAACATCTTCGAGCAGGTATGCAAATTCCGCGCTGGCCGCAGCCTGTGGGCCAAGATCATGAAGGAAGAATACGGCGCGGAAAAACCGGGATCGATGTGGCTGCGCATGATCGCCGCGGGTGGCGGTGGCGGCCTGACCTTCGAGCAACCGGAAGTCAACATCGTGCGCGGCGCCTACTACGCCCTGATCTCCGCGCTGTCCGGTACGCAGACCATGGCCCTGTGCTCTTATGACGAGGCCTACACCATTCCCACCGAGTATTCGGCGCGGCTTTCCCTGCGTACCATGCAGTTGCTGGTCGAGGAAATGGGCCTGACCGAAACCGTCGATCCGCTGGCGGGCTCCTTCTACGTCGAGACCATGACCAACGAGATGCGCAAGAAGATGGAGGAGATCATGGCCGAAACCGATGCCCAGGGCGGCATCGTCAAGATGGTGTCCGAAGGCACCATCCAGGCCAAGGTCTCGGCCCAGGCGTATGGCATGCAGCGCAAGATCGAATCGGGCGAGTTCCCCAAGGTCGGCGTCAACTGCTACAAGAATGAGCAGGAGGAAGACCACCCGGTCGAATTCCACCCTTACAACGAAGACGATGCCCGGGTGCAGATCGACAGCCTCAAGCGCATCCGCGCCGAACGCGACAACGCCGCCGTCGATGCTGCCCTGACCCGCCTGCGCGGCGATGCCGCCGCCGGACGCAACGTGATGCCGGCACTGGTCGAAGCGGTCAAGGCTTACGCCAGCGTCGGCGAAATGACCAAAGAGCTTGTCAATGTATTCGGCCGCTACCAGGAACCGATCAGATTTTGAGCGTGATACCAAGAAACCATTGAGAACCACGTAGGAGCGACCTTGCTTGCGATGGCGGCACAATCGCTCGCTCCTGCATCAAGGACAACACTAATGACTGAACTCAAGCACTACTTCGCACCCACCAGCCTCGACCTAGCGGTCGAGTGCCTCAAAGACGGCGACGTGACCATACTCGCCGGCGGCACCGACCTGACGCCGCAAAGTCAGGCCGGGCGGATCAAGATCAAACACACGCTGATGAACATCCGCCACATTCCGCAACTGTCAGGCATCACGCTGGAAGGCAGGGAAATCCGCATCGGCGCGCTGGCCACGATTACCGAAATCATGCAGCACCCGCTGGTGCGGCAGCACCTGCCGGTGCTGGTCGAGGCCTGCGACCATTTCGCCAGCGACCAGATCCGCAATGCCGCTACGCTGGGCGGCAACATCTGCAATGCCTCGCCGGCCGGCGACACCCTGATCCCGCTGCTGGTACTGGATGCCTGCGTGGAACTGGCCTCGATGCCGGAAAGCAAGATCTACCGACATTGCATGCCGCTATCGACCTTTTTCGTCGGGCCCGGCAAAACGCGCAAGTCGCTGTGCGAACTGGTGACCTGCGTACGCATCCCGCTGCCGGGCGAGAATCATGTGGCGCGATTCCACAAGCTCGGCACGCGACCGGCGCTCGACATATCGACGATTTCCATCGGCATCGCCGGAACCCTCAAGGAAGGCAAACTGTCGAATGTCCGGGTGGCATTCGGCGCGGTCGCACCGACGCCGGTGCGTGCCTCGCAAACCGAGAAGGCACTGGAAGGGCAGCGACTGGATGCGGCCACCATCGAGAAGGTGGCCGAGGTCGCGCGCGACGAGGTCAGGCCGATCGACGATGTGCGCGCCAGCGCCTGGTACCGCAAGGAAATGATCCATAACATCACCAAAAGGATACTCAGCCATGTCGCTCAAACATGACATCGAATTCACCCTGAACGGCATCAAGCGCCGCGTTACGGTAGACGTCACGATGAATGCACTCGCCATGTTGCGCGATGTCATCGGACTCACCGGCACCAAGTACGGCTGCGGCGAAGGCGAGTGCGGCGCCTGCACCATCCAGGTCGATGGCGTGTCGCTGAATTCCTGCCTGATGTTCGCCGTCGATTGCGACGGGCGCAACGTCACCACCATCGAGGGACTGGCCAACGACAGCAAGGCCGATGCTTTGCGCTCTGCCTTCGTCGAACACGGCGCCGTGCAGTGCGGCTTCTGCACGCCGGGCATGATCATGCAGGCCGATCATCTGGTGCGCAACGGTTGCTGCGGCGACACCGACAGCATCAAGCGCGGCATCGAGGGCAACCTCTGCCGTTGCACCGGCTACAAGAAAATCGTCGACGCCATCGCTGCGGTCAGCCAGGGGGCTTCATCTTGAACGCAACAGATGTAGGAGCAAGCTCGCTCCTGCGAAGAATTGGGAGCTAGTACATGAGCGTTGCAGAAAAGAAAGCCAGAGTCATTCAGCCCGACTCGCTGATCGGCAAGCGCATCCCGAAAATGGATGCGCCCGAGAAAGCCAGCGGCAAGACGCGCTATATCCACGACATCAACCTCTCGGGCCAGTTGCACGGCAAGATTTTGCGATCCGAGCGCATCCATGCCTTGATCAAGTCGATTGACGTCTCGGCGGCCAGGGCCCTGCCCGGCGTGCATGTGGTCATCACCGCTGCCGACGTTCCCGATCAGCGCCCGATCGGCGTCGCCCGCGACCACTTCCCGCTAAAGGTCGGCCGAGTCAGGAGCGAACGCGACGAGATCGCCGCCGTGGCCGCCGAAACCGAGGAGATTGCCGAAGCCGCGCTGAAGCTGATCAAGGTGGTGTACGAGGATCTGCCGATCATTTCCAACCCGGAGGACGCAATCAAGCCGAATGCAGTCCTGATCCACCCCGAGCCGCATGGCGCCGATGGCAGTCACGAGCATCTGAAGCAGGGCACCACCATCGCGCACAAGGGCAAGCCGGACAACGTGGCGATGACTTTCGACTACGCTCATGGCGACGTGATCCAGGGCGAAGCCGAATCGGATGTGGTGATCGAAGATACCTTCAAGCTGCACTACGTCACCCACTGCTGCATGGGTGTGTCGGGCATGATCGCCGAGTTCGACGCCTCGGGCAACCTGCTGATGTATTCGAACACCCAGGTACCCTTCCTGCACAAGCGCGAGTTCGCCGAATACCTGAACATGGACCCGGCGCGCATCCGCATCATCCAGCCCCCGATCGGCGGCGGCTTCGGCTCCAAGCTTGACATCTATCCCTTCGAGGTGATCTGCCTGTACCTTGCCCGCGCCGCCAAGCGGCCGGTGAAAATGCTGTTCACCCGCGAAGAGGAATTCCTCGCCTCGCCGACGCGCCAGCCGGTGCTGCTGACATTGCGCAGCGGCTGCAAGAAGGACGGCACCCTGACCTTCCGCCAGGTGCATACCTTGCACGACAACGGCGCCTACACGTCCTGGGGTGCGACCACGCCCTTCGTCATGATGCAGACCTTCTCCTCGCTCTACCGTGTGCCGCATTGCGATTACCACACGGCGGCGGTGTACACCAACAATCCCTATGCCGGTTCCTTCCGTGGCTACGGCAACCTGCAGGCCACCTTCGCCATCGAGCAGCACATGGACATGCTGGCCGAAAGGATAGGCATGGACCCCCTCGCCTTCCGCCTCAAGAACGCCCAGGACACGGGCGAGACCACTGGCCAGGGCATGGTATTCAAGAGCTGCGGCTTCAAGGACTGCATCAACACGGCAGCGCAGCGCAGCGATTACACGCGCAAGTTCAAGGAGAACGCGGCCAACCGCAGCAAGCCCGGCAACATCAAGCGCGGCGTCGTAAAGCGCGGCATCGGCATGGCCTCCATGCTGCATGTCGGCGGCGGCGCCAAGATCTACCCGTCGGATGGCTGCGGCACGATTCTCAAGATGGACGACTTCGCCAACGTGACCCTGATCACCGGCGCCTCGGAAATCGGGCAGGGTTCGGAGACCGTGCTTTCGCAACTGGTCTGCGAGGAACTCGGCCTGCCGATTTCGGCCATCACGGTGGTCAACAATGACACCGCCATCACGCCGTGGGATGTCGGCGTGCATGCCAGTCGAACCACCTTCATCGCCGGCAATTCGGCGATCGGCGCGGCGAAAAAAGCCAAGACAAAAATACTCGCCGTGGCGGCAAAAAAGTACGACAGCGCCGAGAGCGACCTCGACCTGCGCGGCGGCTTCGTGATCAAGGCCACCAGCGGTGAAGTCGTGGTTGAGTTGTCCAAGCTACTGCGCAACCTGCACTTCCAGGACAAGGCCGAACTGGTGATGACCACCTTCTACTACGAGCCGCCCAGCGTGCATCAGGACAAGGGCTTCAAGGGCGATGTCTCGGCGGCCTATGCCTGGGGCACGCAGGTGGTGGAAGTCGAAGTCGATACAGACACCGGCCTCGTCAGGATGACCAGGGTCACCGGCGCGCACGATGTCGGCCGGGTGCTGAACCGGCTCGGCATCGAGGGACAGATCGAAGGCGGCGTAATCATGGGCCAGGGCTATGCGCTGACGGAAGACCTGATGATCGAAAACGGCGTCATGAAAAACCCAAACTTCCGCGACTACAAACTGGTGACCGCGCCGGAGATTCCGGAAATGGACATCTCCTTCATCGAGTCGATGGACGGCGAAGGCCCGCAAGGCGCCAAGGGCGTCGGCGAAGCGCCGTCGATCTGCATCGCTGCCGCCACAGCCAATGCGATCGCCAATGCGACAGGCGTACGCATGTTCGAACTGCCCTTCACTCCCGAGAAGGTGTATCGCGCCCTCCACGGCCAGACGCCGAAGCTGTACTGGAAACCCTGGAAGGCTGAATGATGACTGGTAACGCCCCTCTTGTAGGAGCGAGCTTGCTCGCGAACAGCGGCAAATCGCGAGCAAGCTCGCTCCTGCAGGACAGCGCGCCATGAAACGCCGAACAGTATTATCGATGGAACAGGCGCTCTCGCTGCCCTATGCGACGCTGCGTTTCGCCCAACTCGGCTGGCGCGTGATCCGCATCGAGTCGACACCCAGCGGCGAAGGGCTGCCCGGCGATCCGAACCGCTATATCGGCGGCAAGGTGGCCGATGACGACCGCCGCAGCTATTTCATCGCGCCCAACGTCGGCAAGGAAGCCATCGCGATCAACCTGAAGGACCCACAGGGCCAGGAACTGCTGAAGCGGCTGATCGTGGACCTCGATGTCGACGTGTTCTGCTGCAATACCGTGCCCAAGCGCTACAAGCAACTGGGCATTGACTACGAAAGTCTCTCGGCCGTAAAGCCCGACCTGATCTGGGCCGGCATCTCGGCCATGGGACCGGAATATCCGGATGCACCCGGCTATGACCCGGTAATACAGGCGATGGCCGGCTACATGGAACTGACCGGCCCGGCCGATGGCCCCCCGACCCTGTCCGGCGTACCGCTGATCGACCTCAAGGCCGGCGACGAGGTCTACGCCAGCGTGATGATGTCACTGCTGGAGCGCGCCGAGACCGGCAAGGGCAGCCGCATCGACGTGTCGATGCTGCAAGCGGCCGCCTCCTGGCTGATCACCACCCTGCCCCTGCTCGACTTCGATTGCGATCCCTCGGAAATCACCCGTTGCGGCAACGAGCATCGCAAGTTCATCCCGACCAATGTCTACCCCACCGCCGACGGCTTCATCTACATGGCCATCGGCAGCGACGTGCAGTGGCGGCGCCTCACCGAAATCACGTACTTCGCGCCCGTTGCCAACGCCGTGCGCGTCACCAACGAAGGCCGCCACCAGCAGCGCGAGTCCATCCACCGCGATATGGCAATGGTGACGCGGCAGCACACCACGGCCGGGATTGCTGCTGAATTCCGCAAGGCGACCATCCCGCATGCGCCTATCCACGATATCCCGGCAGTGCGCGAAATGCCGGCGGTCAGCAGCCGACTGACGACCACACGAACACCCGATGGCAAGACAATACGGATGCAGCCCATGGCCGTGGATGTTCCGGGCATAGCGACTGAACTGGGCTTCCCCGCCAAGTACGGACAGGACACCATGGCGATACTCAAGGAAGCAGGTTTCACAGTGGCAGAGTGTGCAAACATGAAGGATCAGGGCATCATTGCCGGCTGAAGGACAAACTCGATTTCTTGCGGTACGCGGCAAACGGATTTAAACAACATCAATCAAGGAGGAGACACCATGCAAGCACGAAAACTTCTGCTGGCCCTTTCCGGGCTGGCGCTGGCCGCATCCATGTCGGTGCAGGCGCAGGTAAAAATCGGCGTCATCGCATCATCGACGGGGCCGATAGCGTTCGTCGGCATTCCACAGAAGAACGCGGTCGCCCTGCTACCGAAGAAGATCGGCGAGTACAGCATCGAGTACCTGGTCTTCGATGACGCCAGCGATCCGACACAGAGCGTGCAGGTGACCAAGAAACTGCTCGGCGAAAGCAAGATCGACGCCCTGATCGGACCGTCCGGCTCGGGCAACGCCATGGGCGTGCTGCAGTTCGCAGCCGAAGGACAGACACCCATGCTGGCGCCGGTAGGCACCTCGGCCGTCGTGCTGCCGATGGACGACAAGAAACGCTGGGTGTTCAAGACCCATCCCAATGACGACGTGATCAGCGGCGGCGTAGTCGCGGCCATGAGCAAGCGCGGTGTCAAGACCGTCGGCTTCATCGGACGCAACGATCCCTACGGCGAGAACTGGTACAAGACCTTCGCCCCCATGGCGGAAAAGGCCGGCATCAAGATCGTCGCCAACGAGCGCTACAACCAGCAGGACACCAGCGTTATCGCGCAAGCGCTCAAACTGATCGCTGCCAAGCCCGATGCCATGTTCGTCGCCGGCGTTGCCGCCGACGCCGCCCTGCCGCATATGCAACTGGTCGATTCCGGCTACAAGGGCCCGATTTTCCAGACTCATGGCGCGGCCTCGGGTGCCTTCATCAAGATCGGCGGCAAGAAGGTCGAGGGAGCACTGGTCGTCGGCCCCCTCCTGGCGGTGCCCAACGAAATACCGGACAGCTTTGCCACCAAGAAGGTCACCCTCGACATGGTCACGAGCTACGAGAAGCAGTTCGGTTCCAGCCCGCCGATCTTCGCCGCCGGCACCTATGACGCAGGTCTGCTGCTGGTGCGCGCCATCCCGGAGGCCGCCAGGAAGGGCAAGCCGGGCACCGCGGAATTCCGCGCTGCGCTGCGCGACGCCCTGGAAGGGACCAAAGAACTACTGGCCTCGCAAGGCGTCATCACCATGACGGCAACGGATCACTCCGGCTTCGACCATCGTGGCCGCGTGCTGATGACCGTCAAGGATGGCAAGTTCGCACTGGTCCACGACTGACAGCCATGCCCGCGCAGGTCGCAACCCAATCTTCAGCCCTCGATCCCGGCCTGCGCGGCCATCACCGAAATCGTCGCGTCAACCCAATGGCGCCCCGTTCATGACTCCCTCCTTCAGGATTTCGACGCGCTACAGAACGTGGTGGTGCACCACCACGCACAGTTCCCGACACGCCCGCTAACGGGTGTTGAGCGTGGCGATCCGGCACGGGTCGCACATGTGACGGATGGCACGGAATGTTGCACAAATCCGCGCGCAAACCAGCACAGGGGGAAATCCAGAATGAATCTCGCAAATGTTTCACTCGAGGACAAATACCGGATCGAGCACGGTCGCGTCTTCCTGACCGGCATGCAGGCCCTGGCGCGCCTGCCCATGCTGCAGCATGCCATCGATCGCAGCGCCGGCCTGCATACCGCCGGCTATGTGTCCGGCTATCGCGGTTCGCCGCTGGGCGGTCTGGATACCGCGCTGCACGCTGCCGGGCCCTTCCTCAAGGCGCAAGACATCACCTTCCAGCCGGGCGTCAACGAAGACATTGCCGCCACCGCCGTCTGGGGCACACAGCAACTGCATTTCTTTCCCCAGCCCAGGTTCGATGGCATCTTCTCGATGTGGTACGGCAAGGGCCCCGGCGTCGACCGCTGCGGCGACGTGTTCAAGCATGCCAACCACGCCGGTACGTCCAAACATGGCGGCGTGCTGCTGATCGCCGGCGACGATCCCTCGGCGCGCTCCTCGGCGGTTGCGCACCAGAGCGAACACATGTTCTCGGCCTGCGGCATCCCGGTACTGGCCCCCGCCGACCTGCAGGAATATCTCGACTTCGGGCTGCACGGCTGGGCGATGTCGCGCTATTCCGGTTGCTGGGTGGCGATGAAGATTACCTCCGATACCGCCGAGAGTTCATCCACGGTCGAGGTCGATCCCGAGCGTGTCCAGATCCTGATCCCGGAGGATTTCAAACTGCCGGCGGACGGCGTGCACATCCGCTGGCCCGATCCGCAATTGGCGCAGGAACATCGCCTGCAGGAGTTCAAGGTCTATGCGGCGATCGCCTATGCCCGCGCCAACCGGCTGAACCGGATCATTTTCGACAGTCCGCGACCGCGCCTCGGCATCATCGCCTGCGGCAGGGCCTACCTCGATGTGCGCCAGGCCCTCGACGATCTCGGGATCGACGAAAAGTATGCCGCTGAAGTGGGATTGCGCCTGTTCAAGGTGGGCATGCCCTGGCCGCTGGAAGCCGATTCGGTGCGCCATTTTGCCGAAGGCCTGGAGGAAATCCTGGTGGTCGAGGAGAAGCGCCAGATCATCGAATACCAGTTGAAGGAAATGCTCTACAACTGGCGCGAGGACGTACGCCCGCGCGTGGTCGGCAAGTACGACGAATCCGGCGAATGGCCGATACCGGCAAATCGCTGGCTGCTGCCGCCCACCGCCGAACTGACGCCGGCCATCGTGGCCCGCGCCATCGCTGCACGCATCGGTCGATTCCACACCTCGGAGCGCATCACGAACCATCTAGCCTTCCTCGAGGACAAAGCCCGGATCCTGGCCAGGCCGAAATCGACGCTGACGCGCATGCCCTACTTCTGTCCGGGCTGCCCGCACAATCAGTCCACCAAGGTCCCCGAAGGCAGTTGCGCCCTGGGTGGCGTCGGCTGCCACCTGATGGCCGTGACGATGGGCCGCAATACCCTCACGATTTCCCAGATGGGCGGCGAAGGTGCTGCGTGGCTGGGTGTTTCGGGACACAGTGGCACACAGCACGTATTCGCCAACCTGGGCGATGGCACCTACTTTCATTCCGGCCTGCTGGCGATTCGCGCGGCCGTCGCCGGGAAAATAAACATTACCTACAAGATTCTCTTCAATGACGCCGTCGCCATGACCGGTGGCCAGCCACTCGACGGCACGCTGACGGTGCCGCAACTGACGCGCCAGCTGGCGGCCGAAGATGTGAAGCACATTGTGGTGATGTCCGACGAACCGGAGAAGTACGCAAGCATCACGGACTTCGCCCCGGGAATCCATATTCGCCACCGCGACGAACTCGACGCCACACAGCGCGAACTGCGCGAAACCCCTGGCGTCACCGCCCTGATCTATGACCAGACCTGCGCTGCCGAGAAGCGCCGCCGGCGCAAACGCGGCCTCTTTCCGGATCCTGCGGTACGCGTCTTCATCAACGAAATGGTCTGCGAAGGTTGTGGCGATTGCAGCATCAAGTCCAACTGCCTGGCGGTGACTCCGGTCGAGACGGAGTTCGGCCGCAAGCGCACCATCGATCAACATTCCTGCAACAAGGACTACTCCTGCGTCAATGGCTTCTGCCCCAGCATCGTCACCGTGCACGGCGGCGAAGTCCGCCGCGGCCGCGCCGTAGCGTCCGGCCCGGCCGATTTCGCCGATCTGCCGGAACCCCCGCGCACCACGCTGAGAGAGCCCTATGGCATCCTCGTCGCCGGTGTCGGCGGCACCGGCGTGGTGACCATCGGCGCCCTGATAGGCATGGCCGCGCATCTCGAAGGCAAAGGCGTCACCGTGCTCGACATGACGGGCCTGGCGCAGAAGGGCGGCGCCGTGATGTCGCATGTGCGGATTGCCGATCACCAGCGGCAGTTGCATTCGACGCGGATTGCCACCGGGGAAGCCAACCTGGTACTCGCCTGCGACATTGTCGTTGCCGTCAGCGACGATGCCCTCTCCAAGATTGCTTCCGGCATTACGCAGGCCATCGTGAATACCGGGCAGGCGATTACCGGCGAGTTCGTGCGCAATCCGGATCGCGCCTTCCCGGCCGGCGCCATGGAGCAGTCGATCATCGATGCCGTAGGCGCGGACGCGACGACCCTCATCGATGCCAGCCGGCTTGCCGCGCGCCTGATGGGGCATGCGATTGCCACCAACATATTCATGCTCGGCTACGCCTTCCAGCGCGGCCTGATACCGCTGTCGTCAGAGGCCCTGCTGCGGGCGATAGAGCTTAACGGCGCGACCATCGAGGAAAATCGCCGCGCCTTCTCCTGGGGGCGACGCACGGCCCTCGATCCGGCCGGCGTCGAGGCGCTGCTTGCCGCCGGCGAAAGCAGCGCCCCGGCACACAGGCTATCCGCCAGTATCGACGAAGTCGTCGAACGTCGCCGTGTCACCCTGACGGCCTATCAGGACGCCGCCTACGCCGGTCGCTATGTCGCCCTGGTCGAACAAACCCGACAGCATGAAGCGGCACTCGGCAATGGCAGCAGCCTGCTGACAGAAGCGGTGGCGCGCAACTACTTCAAACTGCTGGCCTACAAGGACGAATATGAAGTCGCGCGGCTGTTCAGCGACCCGCAATTCCAGCGCTCGCTGGCGGCCAATTTCGAGGGCGACTACTGGCTGAACTTCCACATCACCCTCCCATGGAGCCGCGGCGCGAAGCCCGGCGACGAGCCGAAAAAAATCCGCTTCGGCCCGTGGCTGATGCCGGCCATGAAGCTGCTCGCCCATCTCAGGTTTCTGCGTGGCACGCCGCTCAACCCCTTTGGCTGGATTGCCGAACGTCGGCAGGAGCGTGAACTGATCGCCGACTATGAGCGCACGCTAGCGCACATCCTGGACCAGCTCGATTCCGGCAGCATGGAAACCGCGGTGGCGCTGGCCAGCATCCCGGAGATCATCCGCGGCTACGGCCCGGTGAAACAACGCTCGATTGTTCAGGCCCGGGCAAAACAGAAGGAACTGATGGCGGCTTTCGATCGGCCACCGGGTGTGACGACAAAGGCGGACTGACATCCTGGCTGCCGCGCTCGAGAGGATGAAAATGCTTTCACTTCGGCGCAACAAAGCCCACTGCCTTGTACATCGCACGGATGTTTTCCCGACCCAGGCGGCCTTCCATGTCGTGATGGACCGTCATCATGGCTTTCTTGATTTCGTCTCGTTGCGCAACGGTCATCTCATCGATCGTGGATCTACCGGAGGCTTTGATCTTCTCCATCGCGCTATGCTCCTCTGCGATGGATAAGGCGTTGGCGTGGGTAGTTGCATCGGCCATTGCCGACTCCAGGGCTACTCGAATATCCTTTGGCAGTCCGTCCCAGAATTTCTTGTTGACGACCACGACGTATCCCTGGTGCGAGTGATGCAACAGAGAAATATGCTTTTGCACCTCGTAGAATTTTTGCGTCAGCGCGTTGTACATCACGGTATCCGCCCCGTCGACGACGCCGGTCTGCAGGCCCATATAGACCTCCGAGAATGCCATTGTCTGGGGCAGCGCACCTATCGAGCGCATGGTGGCCTCGTTGACCTTGGACGAGTTGATCCGGATTTTCATCCCCTTGAAATCGGCCAGCTTGTGCAAGGGCTTGTTCGACGTAATGACGCGAAACCCGGCATCCCAGTAAGCTAGCCCGCGCACCCCTCGCGATTCAAGCTTCTTGAGCATGGAAGTACCGAATTCACTGGTCGCCAGCCGCTGAAAACTGGCGATATCCGGAGTCACGAAGGGCAGATCAAAAACCTCGAACTCCTTGACGCCGAAGGGCCCGAATTTGGAAATTGACGGGGCGAGCATCTGCACCGAGCCCATCTGTAGCGCCTCGAGTTCTTCCTTGTCCTTGAACAGGGAACTGTTGGCATAGATATCCACCTGCACACGCCCCTTCGTCCGCTCTTCGGCGAGCTTCTTGAAACGCTCGGCCCCCTGGCCTTTCGGCGTATCGATTGCGGCAACGTGGCTGAACTTGATGACAATCGGCTGCTGGACGAAGGCCGCGGCCGGGCATCCCGAGAGCAGGGCACAGGTGACGAACAGCCGAAAGCCCTTCATGTGGCATTCCCTCCAATATTGTTCGACGGGAGTGGCATTTCTGGATCACGGAGAGATCCCGGTAACGCCAGTCGATAAAGTCGATAGCGCATCATAGACCGAATGGATCTCGCCAAAATTGACTGGCACCGACGAGATGCAAAATGCCGACACAGGGACGGTACTGCAAAGCCCGCTGCATGCCGCATAATTCCGTTCGCCCTTTCCCTTCGTCAGACTAACCTTGATCTCATCGCCGCTTTGGGTCAGCTCCTTCCGGCCCTTCTATTTTCTCGGTGCGCTGTATGCACCGCTGCTGGTTGCGGCCTGGCTGGGAGCATTTCTCGGGTTATGGAGCCTGCCCGCAGGCAACGTGCCGCTGAAGTTGCTCCACGGCCACGAGTTCATCTTCGGCTTCTCGGCGGCGATCATCACGGGCATCGTGCTTACGGCACTGCCCAGTTGGGCCGGCACCGAGGAAATTCGAGGGCGCCGCCTGGTCACGCTGGTGCTGCTGTGGCTGGGCGGGCGGCTGGCCTTCTGGGCCGCCCCCTGGCTGCCGCCGCTGCTGCCGGCGATCATTGATTGCCTTCTCTTCCCCACCGTATTCATCATGCTCGCACCGCAGTTGCTGCGCGCCGCCAACCGGCTGTACCTGCTGCTGCTGCCGATCCTGTTCGCGCTGTTCGCCGCCAACCTGATCTACCACCACGGCCTGGCCACGGCAAACCACATAGAGGCGTGGCTGGCGCTGCGTCTGGCCATTTATGCGCTGATCGTGCTGTACGTACTGAAGGGCGGCGTGCTGGCACCGATTTTTACCGGCAACGCGCTGCGCGAAAAAGGCCGCGGCGAACTGGCGCCGTGCAACATGAAACTGGAGATTGCCGCCGTCACCGCGCTGCTCGCGCTCGCCGTGCTCGACCTCGGCACCGCCCCGCCAGCATGGACCGGCAGCGTTGCACTGGCCTGCGCGCTGCTGCACGGCTGGCGCACCGCCCGCTGGCAGGGCTGGCGCGTGGCCGACGCGCCGCTGGTGCTGGTCATGCACCTCGGCTTCGGCTGGCTGGTGCTGGCCTTCGCCCTCAAGGCCGCCGCCGAACTGACCGGCATCGTGCCCGAAGCCGCATGGCTGCACGCCTTCACGGTGGGCAGCCTGGGCCTGATGATGCTGGGACTGATGACCCGCGTCAGCCTGCGCCACACCGGCCGCCCGCTGGTGGTGCCGGGTGCGATGCTCGTGGCTTGTGTCCTGGTGTTCGTCGCTGCCCTGCTGCGGCTGGCGGCAAGCGTCCATGGCCTGGGGAACGCAGCGATAGCGCTCTCCGCCGCGCTGTGGGCGGCAGCCTTCGCACTCTATTTCATGGTGTTCTGGAAAGTCCTCGTGACGCCAAGTGCGCCACGTCCCTCACCATGAGCGTGAACATCGCCCAACTGCTCGTCCGCGCCGCGTGCATCCACCCGCAGCGTCCCGCGCTGGCGCGAGGCGAGCGCCTGCTGGCGAGCTATGCCGAACTGGCCACACACGTCGGCCGCCTCGCTGCCGGCCTGGCCGCGCGGCTGAAACCCAATGACCGCGTCGGCCTGGTAATGAAGAACTGCCCTCAGTACGTCGAGCTGATGTTTGCATGCTGGCATGCGGGCCTGGCCGCCGTGCCGATCAACGCCAAGCTGCACCCCAAGGAGCTGGAATTCATCCTCGCCGACAGCGGCGCGCGTTTGTGCTTCGCCACCGCCGACTTGTACCCCGCCCTCGCCCCGCTCGCCGTCACCGGCATGGAACAGGTGGTCGATGTCGACGGCCCGGACTACGCCAGGCTTTGTGCCGCCGCGCCGGTGGCGGTGGCGTCGCGCGCGGCGGACGACGCGGCCTGGCTGTTCTATACCAGCGGCACCACCGGGCGGCCCAAGGGCGTGACCCTGACCCATCGCAACGTGATGGCGGCGATCCTCAACTATTCATCGGACGTCGACAGCATCGCGCCCGGCGATGCCATCATCCACGCCGCGCCGATGTCGCACGGCTCGGGCTTTTACATGCTGCCCCACGTCGCCCGCGGCGGACTCAACGTGGTGACCGAATCGGGCGGTTTCGACCCGGCCGAAATCTTTTCCCTGCTGCAAGTACACAGTGGCGTGACCCTGTTCGCCGCACCGACCATGGTGAAACGCCTGGTCGATCACCCGGCCGACGCCGATACCTCCGGGCTCAAGACCATCGTCTACGGCGGCGGACCGATGTACGTGGCCGACTGCAAGGCGGCGCTGCGCCGCTTCGGCTTCAAGCTGGTGCAGATCTACGGCCAGGGCGAATCGCCGATGACCATCACCTGCCTGGACAAGGCCCTGCACGCCGATGTCGCGCATCCTCGCTACGAGCAGCGCCTGGCCTCGGTCGGCCATGCCTTCACCGGAGTCGAGGTCCGGGTCGCCGATGCCGACGACCAGCCGCTGCCCGCGGGCGAGATCGGCGAGGTTCTGGTGCGCGGCGATGTGGTCATGGCGGGCTACTGGAACAATCCCGGCGCCAGCGCCGAGACCTTGCGCGACGGCTGGCTGCATACGGGAGATGTCGGCAGCATGGACGAAGACGGCTTCCTCACGCTGAAAGACCGCAGCAAGGACGTGATCATTTCCGGCGGCTCCAACATCTATCCGCGCGAAGTCGAGGAAGTGCTGCTGCGGCATTCGGCGGTGAGCGAGGTCTCGGTGGTGGGCCAGGCCGATCCCGAATGGGGCGAGATCGTGATCGCCTTCATCGTCCCCCGCGGGGCCGCGCCCGACAGCGCCGAACTCGATGCCCTGTGCCTGGACAACATCGCCCGCTTCAAGCGACCCAAGCGCTATGTGGTGGTCGATTCCCTGCCCAAGAACAATACCGGCAAGGTGCTGAAGACCCGGTTGCGCGAATTGCTGGCAACAGGCGGCGGGTCGCCTGCCTGAAATCGGCTCACTGCATTCCGATTCATGCTGGTAGTCTGGTATCCGCATCCATCTCCACCTGTAAAGCGGGATTTCCATCATGACCCCCAGCCAGATCGTCAAATTTCTTGACCAGCACGTCATCGGCCAGGATGAGGCCAAGCGCCAGCTGGCCGTCGCCGTCTATACCCATTACAAGAAAATCGAACTCGCCGCGCCTGGCAAGGTGGAAATCGTCAAGAGCAATGTCCTCCTGATCGGTCCCACCGGCACCGGCAAGACGCTGCTGTGCGAAACGCTCTCCAGGGTGCTCGGGGTGCCTTTCGTCACGGCCAACGCCACCTCGCTGGCGCAAAGCGAATATGTCAATGAGGAAATCGAGGCGATCCTGCAGCGGCTGATCGACAAGGCCGAGGGCGATATTGCGCAGGCCCAGCGCGGCATCGTTTTCATCGACGAGATCGACAAGCTCAAAGCCATCAGCAGTCAAAACAGCCAGTCGCGCGGAACCTCCGGCGAAGGCGTCCAGCATGCGCTGTTGAAGATCATGGAGGGCGTGCCGGTCAAGATCAAGGACGCGCGCTACATCGACACCACGCAGATTCTCTTCATCTGCGGCGGCGCCTTCGTCGGGATCGACGAGATCCTCTCGAAGACCCGCTCTTTCGGCTTCATCGCCACATCGGAGGACGACAACGAGAAGCTGCTCGATCGCCTCAACGCGCGCGTCAAGCCGACCGACCTGTTCGAATACGGGCTGATCCAGGAATTCGCCGGCCGCCTGCCGATCGTCGCGTCCCTGAAGCCGCTCTCTCGCGAGATGATGGTCAGGATCATGACCGAACCGGAAAACTCGATCTACAAACAGTACCACCAGATCCTGCAGAACGATGGGGTCGAGCTGATAATCGACCCGCAGGTATTCGGCCAGATCGCCGACCTCGCCATGGAATACCGGGTCGGTGCGCGCAGCCTGCGCGGGATTTTCGAGGAAATGCTGACGCCGGTAATCTACCTGGTGCCCGACCACCCCGAGGTGCGCCAGGTCAGGATCGCCTCCCTGTTCGAGAACCCGCGATTCATCGGAGCGCCTGCATCCGCCTAGCGCCCTGTGACGCCGGGCATGGCATTCCATTTCCATCAGAATGCGCATACAATGCGCATTGGAGGTGTACGATGAAGGCAACTACGTTTAATAGTGAAGCCAGGAAGCGCCCGGTAAATCTGACCTTGAATGAAGACCTGGTTGTTCAGGTACGCGGTCTGACCAACAATCTCTCCGGAGTGGTTGAGTCGCTGCTTGCGGACTATGTCGAACACGAATATCAGCAGCGCATGGCCAAGGCCAGGACTCTTGAGGCGACCATGTCCATGTGGAACGCATTCAACGCCACGCATGGGTCATTCGCTGATGAGTATTCGTCGCTTTGAACCCGTGTCATGGCTCAATTCGATGTGCATCGGAACACAGGAAAGCATCGGGACGATATTCCCTATGTGGTGCTTGTCCAATCCTCGTTGTATGACAGTTACCGTCGGCGGGTGGTTGTCCCCATGGTTCGAAAAGCTGCCCTCGGGAAGATAAGTAATCCGCGATTCAACCCATCGTTCAAAATCGAAAATGTTCAAGTGGTCCTGCATCCGCTCGAAATTGTCTCGGTTCCTAACGAGTTACTTGGCGAGTATGTGGAATCCCTGAGTTCGCAGGGTAGTCGCATCATGGATGCTCTTGATGAACTGCTAACTCGAGCTTGGGGTTAACTTGGTGAGTAGAACTGGTCTTCCGCATCCGGCCAGGAGCAGCCTGTCATGCGGATCAGGATGGGAGCATTAAAGTGTCTTCAAACGACTCAACAGCAGACGTTTCAGAGGTCGTCCGCATGACTACCGGCGGCAGTGGGCACGAAACAGACATGGCTGACTTTAGCGTTTGACCGGATTTGCCCGCAAAGACGCGGCGCAACAGCATGCACATTGAATATAAATCGCGAATTCCAAATAGCCAAATATAAATAGCCGCATTTCGAGGAGACCCGGCAGTGGACTACCAGTCAGCGTTTTCAAGCACCGAGATGATGGCGTGGATTCGTGAAATGGCGTCGTTTGGCGCCCGGCGGGCGGGCTCGCCGGCCGGGCTGGCGAACGAGGATTACCTTGTCCGCAAACTCGAAGAGTTCGGACTCGCCAATATCCGCAAGGAAGCGATACCGGTCGAATGCCATCAACCGGAAAAATCACTGGTCGAGATCGATGCCGGCGCGGGCTTCAGGTCGTTCAATGCCCAATGGATACCCTATTGCCGGTTCACTCCCGCCGAAGGGCTCGAATCAAGCCTCGTCTATGCGGACTCCAGCGCCTTCACGCATTCCGCCGACTGGACCGGCAAGGTGGTCGTCACCGATATCGGGTTCCCGCTCCTCGATGTCGAGCTGATCGGAAATTTCTCGATGGGGAAATACGACCCCGACGACAACATCAAGGATGTCAAACATCCGGCCACCTGGGTGCGGCTCGGCTGGCACCTCTACCGCAAGGCATTCGAGCGGGGCGCCATAGGCTTCATCGGCATCCTCAAGGACCAGCCGGGCGGCTCCCATCGGATGTACGCCCCCTACGGATTCAAGGAAAAGGACATCCTCGACAAACCGCTTCCGGGCTTCTGGGTAGGCCGCGGCGACGGCCCCGAAATTCGCCGGCTCGCGAGGAACGGGGCCAGGGTCCGCCTGACCCTCACCGGCGAACGCTCACCCTCGGTGACCCACAACATCGTCGGCGAGATATCCGGCGAGACCGACGAGTGCGTGATCCTGCACTGCCACCATGACTCGCCCTTCATCTCGCCGGTCGAGGACGCCTCCGGCTGCTCGGTGATCCTGGCGCTGGCGAAACATTTCGCCGCGGGGAAAAGGCCGCGACGGAAAATCATCGTGCTGTTTACCGCGGGCCACTTCTACGGCTCGATCGGCACCCGCAGGTTCATTGCGGACCACGCCGCCGATGTCGTGCCCAGGGTGGCGCTGGAGATCACCGTCGAGCACGTCGCCAAGGAAGCCATCGAAAATGCGGCGGGCGAGCTGGTCGAAAGCGGCCTCGCCGAAGGAACCGGCGTGTTCCTGCCGTTCAACCAGGCCATGGTCGATGCGGTTCTCGCCAACCTCGAGGACAACGGCGTGGACCGCGCCTTTCTGCTCCCGCCCGAAGGTCCGCTCGGCCCCTACCCTCCCACCGACGGCGGCGACTGGTATCTGGCCGGCGTCCCGCTGGTCAACTTCATCTCGAATCCGGTGTACCTGCTGAACGAGGAAGACGACTTCCACTGGGTCATGGAGAGCCGCCTGCCAAAGGTCGCGGGCGCTGTCGCAGGGATCGTGGAGGCGACGGAAACATTGCGCAAGGAAGAAATTGCCGCCGTCGATTTCACCGCCTACAAGCTCAAGATGAAACTGGTCAAGCACCTCGTCGCGATGAAAACGACGAAGTGCTGGACCCGACCGGTCTATTAAGCGCCGGGGGCGTCTTCAGCCGATTGGCAGGAATTGCCCGCGCGGCCGAGTCTCATGGCGATTGTGTCCGCCGCGATAATGTTGGATAATTTCCATTGTATACCGCATACACACACAGGACTCCGCCATGACCAAAGCCTTCGCCAATCCGCTGCTTGCCACCCACGCCCGCGCCCTGCCGCGAGCCGTCGCGGTGATCGGCGCCGGCACCATCGGGCCCGACATCGGTTATTACCTCAAGAGCGCGCTGCCGGGCCTGAAGCTTTATCTCGTCGATGTTTCGCAAAAGGCCGTGGATGGCGCCCTGCTGCGCTTTCAGGACTATTCGAAGAAAGCAGTGGCCAAGGGCAAGATGAGCGAGGCCGACGCCACGTCGGTGACCTCGAACCTGGTCGGCACCCTGGACTATGCCGACATCGCCGGGTGCGACTGGGTCATTGAAGCCGCCACGGAAAACCTTGCCCTCAAGCGCAAGATCTTTGCCCAGATCGAGGCCGTGGTGCGACCCGATGCGCTGATCACCTCCAACACCAGTTCCCTGCCCGCGGCGCAGATATTCTCGCAACTGAAACACCCGGAGCGGGCTACGGTGACGCACTTCTTCGCCCCGGCCTGGCGCAATCCGGCGGTTGAAGTCATCCGCTGGAACAAGGCCGATCCGGCCGTTGTGGAATATCTGCGCTGGGTATTCTGCATGACCGGCAAAGTGCCGCTGGTGACGGCCGACGTCGCCTGCTTCATGCTCGACCGCATTTTCGACAACTGGTGCAACGAGTCCGCACTGCTGCTCGACCGCGCCACCGCCGCCGAAGTCGATAGCGTCGCCGCCGAGTTTGTGCACGCCGGCCCCTTCTTCGTGCTGAACCTGGCGCGCGGCAATCCGATCATCACCGAAACCAACACATTGCAGGCCAAAGAAGAAGGCGAACACTATCGTCCGGCGCCGGTGTTCCGCTCGGTAGACACCTGGATCACGGTGCCGCCCGGCAAGAGCGTCGAGGTGGCGGCAGGCACGGCCCAGGCAGTGCGCGAGCGACTGCTCGGCATTCTTTTCTCGCAGAGCGTGGACATCGTCGACCGCAAGATCGGCGACTCGGCCGACCTCGACCTCGGCTGCCGCCTTGCACTGGGCTTCAAGAGCGGCCCGCTCGACCTGATGCGCACACTGGGCGAAGCGACCAGCGGCGGCGCGCTGATGCGCCTGCGCGAGGAACGCCGCGGCATGCCAATGCCGCAGCGCCCTTTCAAGGCCTACCAGGGCTTCCTGCGCCACATCCTGGTTGATGACATCGACGGCGTGCAAGTCATCACCCTGCGCCGGCCCGAAGCGATGAATGCGCTGCATGACGAAATGAACGACGAGATCCTGTCGGTCATTCAACGCTACGAGAACGACCCCAAGGTCACCGGCTTCGTCCTCACCGGCTATGGCACGCGCGCCTTCTGCGCCGGCGGCGACATCGGCCGCTTCGTAGACATGCTGGGCGATGCGCCGGCCTCCGAGCAGTACGCACGCGACTGTTCGCGGCTGCTGGTGCATCTGGACCAGATGAAGAAGCCGGTAGTCGCGGCGCTCAACGGCATGGCGCTGGGCGGCGGTTTCGAGCTGGCAGCGCGCTGCCATGGCATCGTGGCGCTGAAGCGCGCCTGGATCCAGATGCCCGAAGTCACGCTGGGCATTGTCCATGGCATCGGTGCCATGGTGGTGCCCTACCGGCGCTGGCCGCATGCAACGGCTACCTTCAACGCCATGCTGCGCACTGCCGAGCGCCTGAAGGCGACCCGGGCGCATGAGTTGGGCATCGTTTGCGGCCTGGCGGAAGACTATTCCGCGCTGATCGGCATGGCTGTTGCGCGCGTGCGCGAACTATCGGGACGCGTCACGCCGATCGGCGATGCCCCCGTGGCCGTCAGCATCGAAGCCGTCGAAGCCAGGGCCGCCAGCGGCCAGGTGCTGAGCCGCGAATGCATCGACCTCATGGAACAGGCCATCCTGGAAGCCGCGGCGGCACATACCTTTGCCGCCGCGCTGGAAGTCGGCTACAAGGCCTTCGGCCTCTCGGCTTGCACGGAGAGCGCCCGCGAAGGCATTTCATCGTTCAAGGAAAAGCGCCAGCCGGATTTCAGCAAGACGAAGTAGCCGTTATTTTTCCCCCGGCACCAGTTCGGGATATTCCTGCACCAGCGTCTCGCCATCCTGCCGCCAGGCGTGGCAATGATTGACGAAGGTCAGGGTGCTCTTGTCGGGCCAGCGCCGCGGGTCCTGATCGACGTCCATCTGCCGCGCGATGCGGTCCGGCCATGAGGCCTGCATATAGGTGTTGGCGATCTGGGAAACCAGTTCCGTGACATGGGTGCAGCCCTGGATACCGCCGAGGATTTCCCTCACCTGCTGCGAAAAACCTGCGCCGATGCGCAGCCCGACCAGCCCGCGGTAGGCAGCGTCGGTGCCGCCGCACATCGGCCAGGGCGCCAGCAGGGTCTGCGCCTTGACATCCCTGATGACGTAGTCGCTGTCGATGGTCATCGTCACGGACATGCGGTGCATGAACTGCCCGGGCAACACCGGCGGGCGGGAACGGAAGGCTACTTCCTGGCCCTTTTCGTCGCTCAGCGTGGCTTCGATTTCAAGCCATCCGTTTTTCAGCCGGAAGGCGCGGCACGTTACCTGCCGCGTATGCACCAGTTCGCGCTCGTTATCTGTGGACACGTTTGTTCTCGCTGTAAAAAAATCCGCATGGGGCAATCAAAGGACTGCCATTCAATGCGCACCGCATGAAGGGGAATTTCGAACTGCGGCAAGCAGTGCACGGAATGGCAGCAGGATGCATCTGTGGCGGCTCGTATGGGCGCATGCCGGCTCGAACATCGCAAGCTCGGGCCAGGCAGCCGGCGGCGCAGAGCCATTCTTCAGCATGCTGTCCAGGCCATCGACTACCGCTGCGATGCCGGCCTCGTCCTGCCCGACCGCGCGCAAGCCGATCAGTGATGCCGCGGCACGGCACAGCAGGCAGCCTTTGGTCTCATGGGCGACCGCTGCGATGCGGCCGGATGCCATGGCGGCCTGCATGCGGACCCGATCACCGCACAGCGGATTGTCCAGCTTCGCCTCGCTCGTTGCCGTTGCCAGTTGGCCATGGCCGTGGGCGGCCTGGGCAAACTGCTTGATGGCCTCCTGGTAGAGCCCATGGCTGTCCGTCATGCCAACTCCCGCAACGCGAAAGTCAGCCCATCCAGCAGCGCGTGGATGTCGGCCTCATCGTTGTAGAGCGCGATGCTGGCGCGGGTGCAGACCTCGACGCCGAGCGCCGCCAGCAGCGGCTGGGCGCAATGGTGACCGCCGCGCAGCGCCAGTCGGTGCGTATCGAGTACCTGGCAAATGTCGTGTGGATGCAGGCCGGGAATGTCGAAAGAGACGATCGGCGCTCGCTGCGCAGACATCTCCGGTCCGAGCAGGCGCAAGCCCGGAATGCGCTGCAGACCCTCGATCAACAATTCGCACAGACGACTTTCACGGGCATGAACCTGCCGCCAGTCGAGGCCCATCATCCACTCCAGCGCGGCGGCCAGCCCCACGGCCTGGGCGATCGGCGGCGTGCCGGCTTCGAAGCGTTGCGGCGGCTCGGCCCAGGTGGTTGCTTCAAGGCTGACCGAGGCTATCATGCCGCCGCCGGCGAGGAAGGGCGGCATGGCCGCCAGCACTTCGCCCCTGCCCCAGAGCACGCCGACGCCACCGGGAGCGAAACACTTGTGCCCGGAAAATGCGTAAAAATCGACGCCCAATGCGCGCACATCCTGCGGGCCGTGCTGCACGGCCTGGGCGCCATCGAGCAGAACCTTCGCGCCCACCTTGCGCGCTGCCTCGACCAGCGTGGCCACATCGGTCCACGCCCCGGTGACATTGGAAAGATGCGTAACGGCCACCAGGCGGCACTTGCTGTCCATCAATTCGGGCAGGAGGGCGAGGTCGAGTTGTCCCGAGGCGGTCACCGGAATCATTGCCAGTTCGATGCCCGTCCGCTCGCGCAACATCTGCCAGGGCACGAAATTGCTGTGATGCTCGGCGACCGAGATCAGCACCCGGTCGCCGGCCTGCAATGTATTGCCGAAGGCGTGAGCGACCAGGTTGAGGGCGGCCGTGGCGCCCGAGGTAAAGATGATTTCATCGGGCGAGCCGGCATTGAGGAAGCGCGCCGCCGTCTGCCGTGCCCGCTCGTAGGCCAGGTCCGCCGCCTCGGCAAGACGGTAGGTGCCGCGCGACACGTTGGCGCGGCTGGTGGTTTCATGATGCAGCACCGCGTCCATTGCGGAACGGTGGATCTGCGACGTCGCAGCACTATCCAGATAGTGCAGATCGGGCTCCGCCGCCAGCAGCGGAAACTCGTCGCGCAGGGAAGCCGGCATCGCGCTCATTGGCCCGCCAACCCGGCCAGCGCTGCGGAAGTATCCACGTCGGCGAAAATTGCATCGTCATCGAATGCCACGGCTTCGATCTGGTCCGCATGACGGCGCAACAAATCGCGGGCGCCGACATCGCCCTCCACCGTCTGCATTTCGGCGAAGAAACTGCGCGGCCAGATGATCGGGTTGCCGCGCCGTCCGTCTTTCATCGGCACCACGATCTTCGGCCGCTGCGGATCGAAGGCAGCGATCAGGCGATCGATGTGCCCGCCATGAATGCAGGGCATGTCGCCCAGGAGAACCACTACCGCATCTACATCGGGTGCCAGCGCAGCCAGTCCGCAGCGCAGCGAAGAGGCCATCCCCGTCAGGTGCTCCGCGTTGTGTGCGAAATGTACTTCCAGTCCGGCCAGGCAGGATTGAACCTCCTCCGCCGCGAAGCCGGTGACCACCACCACCGAGGTGCAGCGCGAAGCCAGTGCCGCATTCGCCACACGGCGCAGCATGGGCACCCCGCCGACCGGCTGCAGCAACTTGTTGCCGCCGCCCATGCGCCGGCCGCTGCCGGCCGCCAGCACCAGTGCCGCAACCCGGCGACCGACGGGCGCCCTGACCGGTTCCGGCTCGGACGCATTCTCGTCATCGCCGGCTTCCAGCGGGCTGCGGATCAGGCCGCCGACGCCCATCGCCATGATCTCCCCGGTAGCCATCGGCAATCCCGCCAGCATGCGCTGCAAGACCCAGTCGAGGCCATTGCTGCGTCGCGAGCGGGCACAGCCCGGCAGGATGATGACCGGCACCGCACCGATACACGCCAGCAACAGCATGTTGCCGGGTTCCACCGGCATGCCGAAATGGATGATCTCGCCACCCGCCGCGACGATGCCGGCGGGAACCGTATCTGCCCGGTCTTTCGGCACGGTGGTGCCGGATATCAGGATCAGCGAGCAGCCAGCTGCCAGCGCTTCCTGCAGCGCGGCCGTGACGGCAGCCCTGCGATGCGCGCAACGCTGCACCAAACCGAGATGGCTGCCGAGATCTTCCAGGCGCCGGCGGCTGCTGGTCACGGCAGCGGTGTAGTTGCGCTGCGGATCATTGGGCTGTTCGGTGACGATCAGCGCCGCGCGCTGCGGCTGGAAGGGCAGCAGCCGCAAGGCAGCGCCCTGCCCTGCCTGCCCCGCCTCGCCGAGGCAGGCCTCGACCAGCGCGCGGCTGACTGCCAGCGGAATGATCTTGACCGTGGCGACGACTGCGCCGCCCCTGACCGCCGACAGCGGAGGCAAGGTGGCCACCGTGACCGACTCGTCGAGCCGGTTGATGCGATTGATGATGTCGGCATCGACGGCCACCAGCCCGCGTTCCGCGGCGAAGATATTGCAGCGGCCGGCATGCGGCGCGCGCGCGGCAATGCCGGGGCCGCCAAGGGCAACGGCGACCGCGCCGGCAGCGGCGTTTTCATCGAAATCGTCGGCGTCCAGCCGGGCGCCGTTCACCTGCATGATTCCCGCAGCGCCGAGAGCCTGAAGGTCGGCGGCGGTGAGACGGCGGCCTTTCTTCATGATGCGATCCGGCAGGCGCAGGCTATGGGCCAGCAGCAGGCCTTCGCACTCCGCCAGGGGAAATTTGCCGAAGATCACGCGCGCTCGCCGCGATAGCGGACCTGGATGATCTCGGCCAGGATGGACACCGCGATTTCCGCGGGCGAGCGGCCGCCGAGGTCGAGGCCGATCGGCGAATGAATGCGGCCGACCAATGAATCCAGCCCGGCTGCCCGCAGACGCTCCAGGCGCTTTTGATGCGTGCGCCGACTGCCCAGTGCGCCGATGTAGAAGACCGCACTGGGCAAGGCCAGTTCGAGTGCTGGATCGTCGAGTTTCGGGTCATGGGAAAGCGCCACCAGCGCGGTTGCGGCATCCAGACCGAGGCGTGCCAGCGCTTCGTCCGGCCACTCGGTGCTCAATTCGATGCCGGGAAAACGCTCGGCCGAGGCGAAGGCGCCGCGCGGATCGATCACCACCACCTCGAAACCGGCTGCCGCCGCCATCGGTGCCAGCGCCTGGGCGATATGCACGGCGCCGACGATCAGCAGGCGCGGCGATGGCACGTAGGCCCGGGCGAACAAGCCGTCCGCGTCGGAAAGTGAAGCGCTGCGCCCCGAACTCAGCAGGCTTCTGGCCTCGGTCACCTGCGTCGAAGACAAGAACAACTCTCCGTCGGACTTGTCGGCGTCCACCAGGCACTGCGCACCGTCGTTGAGGCGGGTGACAAGCACCAGCGCACGCCGTTGGCGCTGCGCCTCGGTTATTCGTGCCAGGGCCTCGGGCTTCATTCGACCGGCTCCACGAAGACCTGAACGCGACCGCCGCAGGCGAGTCCAACCTGCCACGCCTGCTCGTCGCTGACGCCGAACTCCAGCAGCTGCGGGCGACCGGAGGCCATGACCTGGGCCGCCGCTTCTATCACGGCGCCTTCGATACAACCACCGGATACCGAGCCGACAAAATGACCGGCCTCATCGACCGCAAGATGACTGCCCTCGGGACGCGGGGAAGAGCCCCAGGTGCTGACTACGGTGGCAAGTGCCGCAGACTTGCCCGCAGCACGCCACTGGCGGAGGGTTTCAAACAGGGATTCGGTGTCTGTATGCACTTTCTTTTCCGTCTCTCCGTGGCCATCCAGGACAATGGTGGGCGACATCCGCTTTTTTGACTCGTGGATTGTGCCGTAATTGCGCCAAACAAAATTACACTGCCGACAATCGACAGGCTACTACTTTAGGCCACAAGAATTGCCATTCGCCGCGAGGGCAAAAAACCATCCCAAAAGGATTGACATTCCGGCGTTAGTTTGCATACAGTGTACCGTATCCGGTATTAGACTTGCCGACCAAAGGCGAATACAAACCTCAACTCGCCTTCGACCCGTTGCTAATCCAGGATTGACATATAGTCGCTGCCTGAGCCGCCCAAAATAATCATCAAGGAGACAAGACATGAGCCAGACCCGCATCATTCTTGACGAAAGTGAAATCCCGACTCACTGGTACAACATCGCCGCCGATCTGAAGAATCCGCCTTACCCGCCCCTGGGGCCGGACGGCAATCCAGTGGGCCCGGAACAGATGCTGGCAATCTTTCCCGGACCGGTGCTGGAGCAGGAGATGTCCGCCGAGCGCTGGATCGCGATCCCCGAGGAAGTGCGCAAGATCTACGCGCTGTGGCGACCGAGCCCGCTGTGCCGCGCCGAGCGCCTGGAGCAGATGCTGGGCACGCCGGCGAAAATCTTCTACAAATACGAGGGCGTATCCCCGGCCGGTTCGCACAAGCCCAATTCGGCGGTGCCGCAGGCCTATCTCAACAAGATTGCCGGCACCAAGCGCCTGGTCACCGAGACTGGCGCGGGACAGTGGGGCTCATCGCTCGCCTTTGCCGGCCAGATATTTGGTCTGCCGGTAGAGATTTTCATGGTCAAGGTGAGCTACGGGCAAAAACCCTATCGCCGCCTGATGATGCAGACCTGGGGCGGCGACGTGGTCGCCAGCCCGTCCGAACGGACCAAGACCGGACGCGACATCCTCGCCAGGGATCCGAACAACGAAGGCAGCCTCGGCATCGCGATTTCGGAGGCGATCGAATCGGTGGTGACAAACCCGGGCAGCAAGTACGCGCTGGGCTCGGTGCTCAACCACGTGCTGCTGCACCAGACCGTGATCGGCCTCGAAGCCAAGAAGCAGTTCGAGAAATTCGGCGAGTATCCCGACATGATCTTCGCGCCCTGCGGCGGCGGCTGCAACTTCGCCGGCGTCAGCTTCCCCTTCCTGGCCGATGCAGCCGCCGGGGACAAGCGTGCGCAAAAGATTCGCTTTGTCGCCGTCGAGCCGGCTTCCTGCCCGACGCTGACCAAGGGCGTCTATGCCTACGATTACGGCGACGCCTCCGGCTTCACGCCGATGATGAAGATGTATACGCTGGGCCACGACTTCATGCCTCCCGGCATCCATGCCGGCGGCCTGCGCTACCACGGTGACAGCCCGCTGATTTCGCAGCTCTACCACGAGAAGCTGATCGAAGCGGTCGCCGTGCATCAGACCGCAACCTTCGAGGCCGGCGTGATGTTCGCGCGGGCCGAAGGCATCATCCCGGCGCCGGAGTCGGCCCACGGCATTCGCGCCTGTATCGACGAAGCGCTGCGCTGCAAGGCCAGTGGTGAGCCCAAGACCCTGTTCTTCAATCTTTCCGGCCACGGCCATTTCGACATGGCGGCGTACGAGAGCTATTTCTCCGGCAAGCTCGAGGACTTCGAGTATCCGGCCGAGGCCATTCAGGCATCGCTGGCGCACCTGCCGAAGGTTGACTGGCCGCCCAAGGCAGCCTGATTCGCAGGCCACCGGGAATCAGCCCGCAAAGAAAGAGAGCGCAAGCTCTCTTTCTTTTTTATAGCCCAGCCAACTGCAGCCCCGGAGAACATCATAGTGACCGCGACCCCATGCTATGGATTCCAATGGGCAGCATCGCATGCAGGTTTCTTTCACCAAGCAAGGTGGGCGAGACGCTGCGTCTGTCGCTGTCGATCAACCGGATCGGCAAGAGTTCGCTGGAACTCAACGTCACCGGAAAATCCGGCGACAAAATACGCGTACAGGCGACTCTTACGGTCGTTCTTGCCTCATTGAAAAACCACCGTTCGGTCGCGTTCCCGGACGACTTCAGGGCGAAGCTCGAGCGCTATCTGGTGCCCCCGCCCGGCTGAAGTCCCTTCGAGGCGAACTCCTGCAGGGCGCGCTGAAATTCCGCGATTGAATCGGCGGTGATTTCGCTGCCGCATTCGTAGCAGTGCGCGCCATTGGTCCGGTCGACCCAGCGGCAGCCGCAGTGATCGCAGGCAAGTTCGGGAGCACCATGAGGATTGAGGAATATCATCGGCAGGCTCCCAGGAAGGCCAGTCCCAGCGAATCAAGAAAGTCCTCGTAGCCCGCATCCTGGAGCTGGGTCTTGTTCTTGAACACGAAGAACATCATGCGGCCACGCCGGATCAGGCGCTTTATCACCGTCGGGGTATCGCCCTCGAGTTCGCCGAGCATCGTGGCCATGGCCTCCTCGTCGGCCACCAACAGAAGATCCACCTTGGTCGACGCCATACCGGCGAAGCGCTCGATGCGCGCCGACATGCCGCCGTTCTCAAGCTGCCACGCCAGCATTGACACTTCTGTCGCGACCTGGACGCCTTCCAGCCGCTTTCCGGGAAGGATGCCCGAGGCTTCGCGTGAAACAAAACCGATGCGCGAACCCGCCTGCATTTCGACGAACAGTTCGCGATAGCGATCCAGCATGGACTGCCATGGGGCGATCTCGCCGAAAGTTGGATCCGTGGCTGTAGTCATCAGTGTTTTGGCGTCGCCAGTTCAAGGGTTTCGATAAAGTCGAGGATGCCGGCGGCTTCCAGAGCATCCCGCTGCTGCAGGAGGAAGGGCTTGATCTGCAGTCGCCGCACCAGGCCCGCCATGCATGATTCGCCTTCGAGGCACACGGTCTCCAGCGCAGATTCTCCCATCACCAGCAGCATGCCCCATTGCGGCGGAAAGCTTCCGTCGAAGTCGCAGCGCCCGGCCGGTTGGCTGGCATCAGGCCACCACAGCCATGCCGACCCGTTCTTCGCGGCATAGTCATCCGAATCGACGAAAGCGACCGCCAGAGCTTTGTCCACGTCGCCTTCCGCGGCGGGCAATACGGCCAGCAGTTGCCGCCAGGTCGATTCATTCAACCTCATGCGTCCGGAATTACGGCCGTCGCCTCGATCTCGACTTTCGCGCCCTTCTCGACAAATCCGGCAACTTGCACCGCGGTCATGGCCGCGCCGTAGGTGCCGATGATTTCGCGGAAAACCCGGCCGAGTGCCTTTTGCGATACGTCATACTCGTCCTTGTCGCCGAGATACCAGGTCATGCGCACGATGTGTTCCGGCCTGGCACCCGCCTCCGCCAGTATTGCAACGATGTTCTTCAGCGCCTGCGCGGCTTGCCCGACCAGATCATCGGCGTGAAACTGGCACTGCCCGTCCCATCCCACCTGGCCGGCGACAAACACCATCCGGCCGCGCGGGGCCACGACGCCATGGCTGTATCCCTTGGCATCCATCCAGCCCGGTGGCAGCAGCTTTTTCATTTTGTTTCTCCTTGATTGGTTTGACGCAGCCGGAAGCGTTGCAGTTTGCCGGTCTCGGTGCGCGGCAATGCGCTGACGAACTCGATGCTTCTCGGATATTTATAGGGAGCGATGCTCTGCTTGACGAAATCCTGCAGTTCCTTCGCCGTATCGGGCGTCGGATCAAAGCCTGGTCGCAGCACGACGATGGCCTTGACGATCTGGCCGCGCTCCTCGTCGGCCGCGCCGATCACTCCGCATTCGGCGACCTTGGGGTGGCGCAACAGGGCATCCTCCACCTCCGGCCCGGCAATGTTGTAGCCCGCGGAAATGATCATGTCATCAGTGCGCGAATGGTAGTGGTAGTAGCCCCCGGCATCGACCGAATAGGCATCGCCCGTGTAGTTCCAGCCGTCCTTGACGTACCTGGCCTGGCGCTCGTCGGCGAGATAGCGACAGCCGGTAGGGCCCTTCACCGCCAGATTGCCCACCTCACCCACCGGCGTCGGCATGCCCCTGTCGTCCATCACGCAGGCGACATAGCCGGGAACCACGGTGCCGGTGGCACCGGGAAGCGCATGCGCCTCGTCGGCCGAGATGAAGATGTGCATCAGTTCGGTGGCGCCAATGCCGTCGATCATCTCGATGCCGGTCGCCTCCTTCCACAGCGCGCGTGTCGCCGCGGGCAGCGCCTCGCCGGCCGACACACACTTCTTCAGGCTGCTGTTGCGCAGGGGCCCGGCAATCGGCGCGATGGCCCGATAGGAGGTCGGCGCGGTAAACAGCACCGTGGCCTTGTATTTGGCAACCGCGTCGACCAGGTCCTGTGGCGCGCCCTGCTCCAGCAACACCGTCGACGCCCCCACGCTCAAGGGGAACAGCAGCAGGCCGCCCAGACCAAAGGTAAAGGCCAGCGGCGGCGTGCCCATGAACACGTCGTCAGCGACCGGGCGCAGGACATGCGGCGGCCAGCAGACACAGGACGCCATGACGTCACGATGGAAGTGCATGGTGGCCTTGGGTTGCCCGGTGGTGCCGGACGTGAAAGCGAGGATGCAGGTATCGTCACATGCCGTGTCGACGTTGCTGAAGGCCGCGGAATGCTGCGCCATTGCCGCCTCGAGCCCGTCCGCCGACGTGTCGTTGAAATAGCGGATGTGCTTCAGATCGGGAGCTTCGGCAGCGGCGAGCTTCAGTTCCTCGGCCAGGCGCAGGTCGCACAGCGCGTGGGTCACTTTCGCCTTGGCGATGACGTGCTTGAGTTCCTTGGCGCGCAAGAGCGGCATGGTCGCCACCGCCACCGCGCCGGCCTTCATCACGGCGAACCAGCAGGCCGCCATCATGGGATTGTTGGGCGCGCGCAGCAGCACGCGGTTGCCCGGCACTACGCCGAGATCATTCACCAATACATTGGCGATGCGGTTGGCGCGTTCCTGCAGGTCAGCGTAGGTCCAGCGCAAGCCCGGAGCCTGGATGCACAGACGCCCGCCGCGCCCTTCGGCCACATGCCTGTCGAGCAGCAAATCGGAGCAGTTCAGCCGCTCGGGAAACTGCAGTTCCGGCAGGTCGAAAAGAAACTCCGGCTGTTGCTCGGCCGGCGGCAGGTTGTCGCGCGTAAAGGTATCGACATGGGCGCTGTAGGTCATGTCATTCCTCCCGAGGTTGGTCAGATTCTGACGCCGAGACGATAGCCTTCCTGGATCGCGGCATCGAGCCCGCGCGGCACCGTGGCGTCGCCGCCGCCGTGCAGTTCGTCGACCATCCACTGAAACTCGTAGAACAGGTCATGGTTGGCCTTGCGCGGGCTGGACACGATGACGCTGTCGCAGGGGATGAACTGCTCGCCCTTGGGCGTTTTCACCGTTGCCCCCTCCTTCGTCACCTTGACCAGTTGCGCCAGGGTCACGGTCTTGATGCCCAGTTCATCCACCCAGGCCGTATGACGCCACTTGAAGGTCGGCATGATGTCGCCGCCGATGCGCTTGTCCTTTTCGATCACGGTGACCTCGTGCCCGGCCTTGGCGAGGAACTCGGAGATGGTCAGGCCGATCACGCCGCCGCCTATCATCACCACGCGCTTGCCAGGCTTGATCCGGCCATGCGCGACTTCCAGCGCATCGACCAGCAGTTCGGCGCCGTCGAGGTACTGGAACACCGCCATGTCGGTGCGGGCACCCGCCGCAACGATGCAGACATCGTATTCGTGCAGCACGCTGCGCATGAACTTGGCATTGGCCTCGGTGTTCAGGCGCATTTCGATGCCGAGCTTCTTCGCCATCACGCCGTAATACTTGATGACGTCCTGCAGGTCGGCGGGTCGCGCCAGGTCGTTGGCCGCATAGGCGGAGAGGTTGCCGCCGATCTTGTCCGCCTTGTCGAACACCGTCACCGCATGGCCGCGCTTGCGGGCGGTGATGGCCGCTTCCATGCCAGCGGGGCCTGCGCCGATGATCATGATGCGCTTCTTCTCGGTGGCCTCGGTGACGTGGTACTCGGGCTCGACTTCATGGCCCAGCATCGGGTTCATGGTGCAGGTGTAAGGCAGGTCGCGGAACAGGCGCGACAGGCAGTTGAGCGAACCGATGCAGGGACGGACTTCCTCCATGCGGTCCTCGGCGGCCTTGTGGATCATCTCCGGGTCGGCCAGCAGCGGGCGGCAGACTTCCCAGTAATCGAACACGCCATCCTTCACGCACTGGTTGGCCATGGCCGGTTCGGGCAGGCGATTGCCGAAGGCCACCAGCACGTTGGGGAACATCTTCTTGGCCTTCTCGGACAGGAAGTTCCAGTAACCCGGCTCGACGTCGCGACCGAAAGAGGATTCCGGCGCTTCCTGCCAGCCGACGGTAACCGAAATCATGTCCACACCGCAATCGGCGGCCTGCTGCATCAGCTCGAAGGATTCATCCTGGGTATTGCCGCCCCAGCGGTCCATCAGCTCGGCGCCGTTCAAACGTATCGAGAGTGGGTTGTCGGGCGTGGCCTGCTTGATGGCGTCGATCAGCTCACGCATGAAGCGGCCGCGGTTTTCCACCGAGCCGCCGTATTCATCGGTGCGCTGGTTGGTGAAACGGGAATTGAAGTTGGCCAGCAGGTAGCCCATGAAACTGGTGACCTCGGTGGCATCGAAGCCGGCGCGAATCGCACGCTTTGCCGCGTCGGCGTGCTGCGTGATGACGACCTTGATCTGGTCCTTGGTCAATTCGCGCGGCGGACGGAAATGCGGCAGGGTTTGCGGCACCACGGAGGGCTGCACGCAGTAGCCGAGGTCGATGCCGCCGTAGCGGCCGGCATGAAGGATCTGCTGCATCGCCATGGCGCCGGCATCATGGATGTAGCGGGCAATCATCTCGAACTGCGGCAGGAACTTGTCGTCGTGGATGGCGATCTGGCGAAAGTAGGACTTGCCCTCGCCCAGCGCATCGGGGTAGGCACCCTGGTTGGTGATCAGGCCGCAGCCGGTGCCGGCAATCACCCGAACCCGCGCCAGTTCGCGCGGCGTGATGGTGCCATCGCGGCCGTTGTAGTTGGACACGCAGCAGGCACCGTACTTGATGCGGTTCTTGACCTCGAACTTGCCGATTTTCCCCGGCTGGAACAGGTGATTGAGCTTTGCTTCTCCCGGTCTGGTCACTTTTGCTTCCTCCTGTGGTCCTGCCATCGGCGCAAGCCGAAAATGTTATTGGATACTGTATACATTAAGGGCAAAGCATTGGTGCGTCAATACGAATCGCCGAAGATTTCGGGGTGGCTTCGCTCCCACGCGACGGCCAGCCGCGGGTCGCGGCGCGTCACTTCGGAATGGTCAACGCGACCGGTGCGCGTCATGTAGCTATAGGCAAAATCGAGCGGCGACAGGTGGATCAGTTCGTCCATGCGCTCGTACCAGCGAATGCTCGCATTGGCCGCGTCGAGAATTTTCGTCATCGGCGGCAGGCGGCGTTCCTGGTAGAGCGCCAATCCCTCGGCCAGACTCTTCGTATCGCGCAGGCCCTTCCACAGGGCGATCGCATCCTCCATGGCCAGCCGGGTGCCGGAACCAATCGAAAAATGTGCCGTACGCAGGGCATCGCCCATCAGCACGACATTGCCGACGCTCCATTGCCGGTTCGAGACCGCAGGAAACTGGCGCCAGCAAGACTTGTTGGAAAGTATCGGCTCGCCATCCAGGTCCTTGGCGAAAACCTGTTCGCAGTGGCGGATCGTATCCTCCTCGCTCATGTCGGCGAACCCGACCCGCTGCCAGGTAGCGTCCGTGACCTCGACCAGGAAGGTGCTCATGCGCGGGCTGTAACGGTAGTGATGGGCGCAGAAGACGCCATGCCCGGTTTCACGGAAAGTCAGCGACAGGCTGTCGAAAGCCTTGCTGGTGCCGAACCAGATGAAGCGGTTGCGGCGCAGGTCGCTGGTCGTGCCGAACTTGTCCGCGTTCTCGTTGCGGACCCAGGAGAAGGCGCCATTGGCAGCGACCACGAGATCGGCACCGGCCAGCGCAGGCTGATCCAGGGCCGTCACCTCGCTGTCGAACTCGATCCGCACGCCCAGGGCCTCGGCATGGGCGTAGAACAGGGACAGCAGTTCCAGGCGGCCGACCGCGGCAAAGCCGTTGCCGGCGATGGGAACGCGGGTGTCGTTGTGCATGATGGTGAGGTTCGGCCAGGTCTGCATGAGCGGCGTCAGCTTTTGATACATGGCTTCGTCGTCGGCGCGGAGGAATTCCAGCGCACGATCGGAAAACACCACGCCGAAGCCCCAGGTCGCGTTGCGCGGCCCGCGCTCGTAGATCACGATGTCGTGCGATGGATCCTCGCGTTTCATCAGGGACGCGAAGTAGAGTCCGGCCGGGCCGCCGCCGATGATGCGTATCTTCATGCTGTCCTCTCCCGATCCATCTTTTCAGCAATGGCCTCACGCAACTGGCGCTTGAGGATCTTGCCCACCGGGCTCAGGGGAAATTCGCTGACGACCTCCAGCCGCTCCGGCAACTTGAAGCTGGCGATGTTCTGCCGTTTCAGAAAAGCGATCAGTTCGCCGAACTCGAGGCCCTGCCCGTCCCTGGTAATGACGAAGGCGCAGGCCTTCTCGCCGAACACCGGGTCGGGCATCGCCACCAGCGTGACCGCCTTGACGCGCGGATGGCCGAAGATCAGGTTCTCCACTTCCTCGCAGCTGATCTTCTCGCCGCCGCGATTGATCAAGTCCTTCTTGCGCCCTTCGGTGAACACATGGCGGCCCTCCTTGCGCACGATGTCGCCCATGCGGTAGAAGCCGTCGGGCGTGAAGGCCTCGGCATTCTTTTCCGGCGCCTTGTAGTAGCCGTGGATGGTGTAGGGCCCGCGCGTCGCCAGTTCGCCCGGTTCGCCGTCCGGCACTTCGCGACCCTCGTCGTCGAGCACCTTGATCTCGTCGTCTTCGCAGACCGGCACGCCGGAGCTGTTGAGCAGCATTTCCTCGGGCGCGTCGAGGGGCACCATGTTGATCAGGCCTTCGGCCGTGCCGTAGATTTCCTGCGGTGTGCAGCCGAAGCGGGCTCGCAGACGGCTGCGCAGTTCCGGCGCGAGACGGGCGCCACCGTTCTGGATCACCTTCAATGACGACAGATCGTAGTTGTCGGGAACCGTCGAGTTGAGCCAGTTCGAGATAAGCGGTACGACCGCCGCAATCGTCGTCACCTTCTCGCGCTCGACCAGTGAAAACACCTCGGCCGCATCGCCCGAGGGTGCCAGCACCACGGTGCCGCCGTGATACCAGGTGCCGAGCATGCCCGGCGAGGCCAGGTTGTAGTTGTGGCCCAGTGGCAGGATGGCCATGAACACCGTGGCATCATTGAAGCCACCGGCACGGCCGCATAGCCGGGCGTTCAGCACGTAATCGTCGTGGGTACGCGGAATCAGCTTGGACAGCGACGTCGTGCCGCCCGACAGCAGCATCGTCGCCACCTCGGATGGATCGGGACGCACCGGCGCCAGCGCTGCACGCACCGCCGCATCCGCCATCGGCGCGGCAATCATCTGGCGCAGGTCGAGTTGCCCGGCGCCAGGTTCACCGGCCACGAACACGGCACGCAGGGTGGGAAAATCGGCGCTTACCTCGGCCGCCATGACGCGGTAATCGAAGCTGCCGATGCGGTCCGGTATGACATAGGCGACGGCACCGGATGCGCGGACGAAGTGACGGATCTCTGTGTGCCGATGCGCGCGCAAGGCCATCACGGGGACCGCGCCGATGCGCGTCAAGGCGAAGTAGGTATGGACGAACTCGGGCCCGTTCGGCAATTGCACCACGACCCGGTCGAAGGGCCGGATTCCTGCATCAATGAAGCTGCAGGCGAGCCGATCAGAGGTTTCCACCAGGTCGGCGTAGCTCAGCCGCAATTCGCCACAGATCAGGGCCGTCTTCTGCGGGTGTCGCAGGGCACTGCGGGCGAGCATTTCCGGAATGGTGACGCCTTCCCACCAGCCGCGGGAACGATAGGCTTCTGCCAAGTCGGCAGGCCAGGGCACACAGCCTTCGAGCATGTTCTCCTCCTTTTGTCGTCGGTTTTCCCGATCTGTCACGACAAGAGCCTCATCGCAACTTGCACTCTAGAGCAAAACACTATCTACTTGTAGCGAATAGAATCAATACAGTTCATTCACGCCATGAATATTTCAGAATTCGATCTGAACCTGCTGGTGGTCTTCGATGCAGTGCTCGCGGAAGGTTCGATCAGCCGCGCCGCCGACCGCCTCAAGCTGTCGCAACCGGCGGCCAGCAACGCCCTGGCGCGCATGCGCAAAGCCACGGGAGACCGACTCTTCGTCCGCCTCGCCAATGCCATGGTGCCAACGCCCTATGCCCAGACGATCGCCGATCCGATCCGGCAGGCGCTCGCCAGCATTCGCGTCTCGCTCGGTACCAGCCAGGAGTTCGACCCCGCCACCTCGCAGCGCAGCTTCGCGATTTATCTCACCGACCTCGGCGAAGCCTACTTCCTGCCGCGACTGCTGGCGCGCCTGCACCGCGCGGCTCCCGGAGTGCGCATCAGCACCCTGCCCATGCCGTCCGAGTCGGCGGAGGATGCCTTGCGCAACGGGGAGGTCGACCTGGCAATCGGCAACCTGCCCGACCTGGGAGCCGGTTTCTTCATGCAGCGGCTGTTCCGCGACCGCTACGTCTGCGTCGTGCGCAAGGGCCATCCGGTCATAGGCGAACGCATCACGGCGCGCCAGTTCGCCGCGGCATCCCATGCGATCGTTACGCCGGGCGGATGGGGTCACGGCATCATCGAGCGCACGCTGGTCGAGCACGGCCTGGAACAGCGCATCACTTTGCGCATGCAGAACTTCCTGGTGCTGGCGAGCATCGTCGCCACCACGGACATGGTCGCCATCGTTCCGCACAGCGTCGGCAGCCAGTTGTCGCAGCATAACGACGTCAAGCTGCTGCCGCTGCCGATCGCGATCCCGGCGTTCGACATCAAGCAATGCTGGCAGGAACGCTTCCACGACGACAAGGGCAACCGCTGGCTGCGGCAGCAGTTCGCGGAATTGTTTTCAGCCTAGAAAGTCGGCGCTGGCCGGACGGCGATCTATACGATGTCGGTGAAGCGCGCTATCGCATCAATCACGGCCGCCGTCTGATCCCGATGCGGAGAGTGCCGGCAATCAGCGAGTTTCAGCAGTTCGACATCAGGCGAGCCCGATGCATGTGCCGCAATCGCCTCGATCTGCATCATGGTGCCGTATTCATCGTCCTCGCCCTGGATCGCGAGGATGGGACAATTGATATGCGGCAGGCAATCTTCGATGTTCCATGACCGGAAATCCGGGTTCAGCCAGATGTCATTCCAGCCATAGAACGTGCGATTGACATCGCGGTGATACTTGCCCAGTTTGGCCGGCAGGTCGGTGGCCTCGAAGGCGACTTTGGCCGCGGCTATGCTGCGAATCGAGATGTCTTCGACAAAGCAGTGCGGCGCCATGACTACCAGACCGGCCGTCGGGTAAGCGCTGCCCGCATTCAGCAGGGCGATCGAGGCGCCGTCGGAATGTCCGACCAGAACCGGGTTTTCGATATCCAGCGCCGCGAGGACTTCGGGCAAGGCCTCGCGCGCCTCACGGTGCATGAAATCGGGCTTGAATGGCTGTTCGAGGACATCCGACTGGCCATAGCCATAGCGCGAGTAGACCAGGGTTCTGCAACCCGTCGCAGCCGCGAGACGAGCCGGAAAATCGCGCCACATCGCCACCGAGCCGAGACCTTCATGCAGCAGCACCAAGGTCGGCCGGTTGATCTGGTGGGCCGGGATCAGTTGGTATTCGAGATTGCGGCCGGCGGCCTTGATGAAACCGCTCTGCATTACCTCAAACTCCAAGAAAGCGATGCATCAGCTCCGTGTTGCCGGAAAGCTCCCTGGACGCGCCGGCAAACACCACCCTGCCCTTCACCAGCACTACGCTGCGATCCGCCAGCGCCATGACGGCCGCGTAGTTCTTGTCCACGATCACGGTGGCGATGCCGGAGGCACGAATGGCCTTGATGATGCTCCAGATTTCCCGCGCGATCAGCGGCGCCAGGCCCTCGGTGGCTTCGTCGAGGATCAGCAGGTCGGGATTGGTCATCAGCGCGCGGCCGATGGTCAGCATTTGCTGCTCGCCGCCTGACAACTGCGCGCCACCGTTGGCCAGGCGCTCGCCGAGGCGCGGAAAAGTCTGTATGACGCGATCGAAGTCCCACTCGCGACGACCGTCGACACCTGCGCGCGCCGCCATCACCAGGTTCTCGCGTACCGAAAGATTGGGAAAAATGCCGCGGCCTTCCGGTACGTAGGCGATACCGCGGCGGGCAATGGTGTGTGTCGCGGCCTGGGTCATGTCGGCGCCACGCACCTTGACCGTTCCTTCGCGCGGGCGCACCAGACCGAGCATGGTCTTGATCAGGGTGGTCTTGCCCATGCCATTGCGCCCCATCAGGCCGATGGTTTCACCCTTGCCCACCGAAAAATCCACGCCATGAAGGATGTGGCTGACGCCGTAAAAGGTATGCAGGCCGCTGGCCTGCAGCAGCACCTCAGCCGACGGGCCGCCCCTAGGCTGAGAATCGTTTGGCTGCGAGCGCAGCGAGCCTTCGTCACCCCCGCCCATGGGGAGGGGGCTGGGGGGAAGGCCCCTATTCTCATTCATGGAGAAGCTCCTCGCCGCCGAGATAGGCCAGTTGCACCGCGGGACTGGAGCGGACGGCTTCCGGCGTTCCGGATTCGAGGACCTCGCCGTTGACCATCACCGTGAGCCGGTGTGCCAGGGCAAACACCGCGTCCATGTCGTGCTCGATCAGCATGATGGCATGATCGGCGGTCAGTTTCTTGATCAGTTCCACCATGCGCTGCGACTCATGCGGCCCCATGCCGGCGAGAGGTTCGTCCAGCAGCAATATCCGCGGTTGCGTTGCCACGCACATGGCAATTTCCAGCTGGCGCTGTTCGCCATGCGACAGGGTGGCCGCGACACGCTGGGCGCGATGCGTGAGGCCCGCCGCCGCCATCGCCTCCTCGGCCAGGCGATTGATCTCGCCGTAGGCCTCGGCCCGGCTGAAAACGTGCAAGGCGTGCGGCGTGCGCGACTGTGCGGCGAGGCGGCAGTTCTCGAATACCGTGAAGGGCAGGAAGATGTTGGTCTTCTGGTAGCTGCGGCCAATGCCGAGGCGCGAGATGTGGTCGGAAGTGCAGCCGGCGATGTCACGACCCTCGAACATCACCTCGCCCGAGGTCGGCGGCAGATCACCCGAAAGCAGGTTGGTCAGCGTCGACTTGCCGGCGCCATTGGGGCCGATCACGACATGGACTTCGCCGACAAAAAGATCGAGCGACACATCGCTGACGGCGACCAGTCCGCCGAAACGCTTGGTCAATCCACGCGTGCTGAGAATTGGCGTCTTGTTCATGGAATCCGGCTCATTCATCACCGGCCTCCGCCGCCGGCTCGCGGCGGAATTTCTGCGCCAGCCCGGCAAGGCCCTGCGGCAGATAGAGCGCCACCAGCATGATGAAGATGCCCATGGCCAATTGCCAATGCTTGGCCGAGGGGCCGAACCAGGCCTGGTTCGACAGCACTTCCTGCAGGATGACGAAAGCAAAGGCCCCGATCACCGATCCGTAAAGGGTGCCCATGCCGCCCAGGATCACCATCATGAGCACCGCTCCCGACTGGTGCCAGGACAGGATTTCCGGATTGACGAAGCCGTACTGCACGGCAGCCAGATAGCCGGCCACGCCGGCCAGCGCGCCGGAGAGCGTGAAGCTCGCCAGCTGGTAGCGAAATACCGGAAAGCCCAGCGCGCGCATGCGATGTTCATTGACCTTGATGCCGAGCAGGGCGCGTCCGAAAGGCGACCCGAGCACGCGACGCAACAGCAGAAATACGCCAGCCATCAGGATCAGCGCCAGCCAATAGAAGTTCTCCGGCTTTTCGAGGTTGACGAGGTCTGTCTCACCCAGCTTCATCACCGGCTTGGCGTAAATATAAATGCCGTCCGATCCGCCGCCGATCTTGGTGTCATGAAAAATGAAGAACAGCATCTGCGCGAAGGCCAGCGTGACCATGATGAAGTAGATGCCGCGAGTGCGCAGCACCAGCATGCCGGTGATCAGCGCAAACAGCGCGCAGACACCGATCGACGCCGGCAGCGACCACCACAGGCTGACCGTCTCGTACTTCGGCGCCATCAGCGCCAGGGCATAGCCTGCCAGGCCGAAGTAGGCCGCGTGGCCGAAGCTGACGAGGCCCGTATAGCCGACCAGCAGATCGAGGCTCATGGCGAAGATGGCCATGATCAGGACCTTGGTCAGCAACTGCATGTAGAAGGTGCTCTCGACCAGCGGAAACAGGGCGAGCAGGCCGACCACGAGATACGGCAGGTATTGCACCAGGCGGGAATTCTGCATGCGCTCAGGCCCGCCCAAAGAGGCCTTCCGGCCGCCACACGAGCACGATGGCCATCAGCACATAGACAATCATGCCCGCCACTTCCGGCACCAGCACCTGGCCCAAGGTCTCGGCCAGTCCGATCATCAGCGAGGCCGCCATGGCACCCTTGACGGAACCGATGCCACCGATGACGACGACCACGAAGCAGACGATCAGCACCTGGCCGCCCATGTTGGGAAACACCGAGGACAGCGGCGCATTGATCATGCCGGCAAAGGCCGCCAGCGCGATACCCAGGGCGAATACCAGCGTGTAGATCAGCTTGATGTCGATACCGAGCGACTGGACCATGTCGCGATTGCTGGCCCCCGCGCGAATCATCATGCCGATGCGGGTCTTCTGGATCAGGAAATAAAGGGCCGCTGCCAGCAACAGGCAAACTCCCGAGATGGCGAGCCGATAGACCGGATAGGACAGGTTGTCGGTCAGCGGTATCGAGGCATTGAGCAGGGCCGGCACGGCAACGCCATGCACGTCGTCACCCCAGATCAGGCTGCGCAGTTCTTCGAACACCAGGATCAGGCCGTAGGTCAGCAGCACCTGGTAGAGGTGGTCGCGCTGATACAGATGGCGGAACAGCAGGCGTTCCAGCGCCATGCCGAGGATCACCGTCAAGGGGATCGCCAGCAGGATCGCTGCGGTCAGGCTTCCGGTCATGCTGGACAGCGACCAGGCGAGATAGGCTCCCACCATGTAGAAGCTGCCGTGGGCCAGATTGATGATGCCCATGATGCCGAATACCAGCGTCAGGCCGCTGGCGACCAGGAACAGCAACAGGCCGTATTGCAGGCCGTTGAGCAATTGAATCAGGAAAAAAGCGAAATCCATTGGGGCGGACGCATGGGAGTCGGTGCTGGCGGAACGGCAAGCCGTGCCGTGAGCATGTTCGGAGGCGCAAAAAGGGCGGCAGACACCTGCCGCCCTTTTTGCCGCGAATTGCTACGCCTTGCAGCCGCGAGCCGGGTCGGCCAGGGCTTTCCAGGCCACGCCCTGAACCTTGTTCTCCTTGCCGACCACCTTGCGCAGATACATGTCCTGCACCGGATTGTGCGCCTTGGAAAGAGTCCACTGACCCCGTGGGCTGTCGATCTTGGCGGCTTCCATGGCCTTGATCACGCCGACCTTGTCGCCGATATTGCCCTTGGCGCCTTCGAGACCGGCGGCCAGCAACTGGCCGGCGTCGTAGCCCTGCACCGCATAGACGTCGGGCTGCAACTTGAAGGTCTTGGCATAGGCCAGGCGGAAGGCCTTGTCCTTCTTCGTGTCCAGTCCGTCGGCATAGTGCAGCGTGGTCTCGACGCCTTCGCCGGCATCGCCCACCGCATCGAGCACGCCATCGGTGAGAAAGCCCGATCCATACAGCGGAATCTTGCCTTTGAGGCCGGCTGCCTGGTAGTCCTTGAGGAACTTGGCCGCACCGCCACCGGCAAAGAAGGCCACCACGGCATCGGGCTTGATGCTGGCGATTTCTGTCAGCAAGGCCTGGAATTCCACCTGCGGGAAGGGCACATAGAGCTCCTTGGTCAGCTTGCCGCCTTCCTTTTCGAAGCCCTCCTTGAAACCCTCCATCATCTCCTCGCCGGCGGCATATTTCCAGGTGATGAAGACGGCATTCTTATGGCCCTTGGCCTTGAGCACCTTGCCCAGCGCATGCGTGGTCTGCCAGTTGGAGAAGGAAGTGCGAAAGAAGTTGGGCGCGCACGCGGCACCCGTCATGGCACCGGCACCACCGTTGGGATTGATCCACAGGGTGCCGGATTCCTTCAAGACTTTGGCCATGCCCATCACCACGCCCGAATGGACGGTGCCGATCACAACATCGACCTTGTCGCGTTGCACCAGCTTGCTGACGTTCTCCGGCGCCTTGGCCGGGTTGGACTCGTCATCCACCGTGAAATACTCGATCTCGCGCCCGCCGAGCTTGCCACCGCGCTCTTCGACTGCCAGCTTGAAGCCGTTGGTGATGGCAACGCCGAGTTGCGCGAACGTACCCGTATAGGGCAGCATCAGACCGACTTTCAGCTTTCCCTGCTGTGCCAAAGCCATACCGGCCGGCAACAAGCTGCCCGCTGCCGTCGCGCCGGCAATGGCGCTGCTGCCCAGCAGGAATCCGCGGCGGTCGTAATTTGATTTTTTTTGCATTGTGTTCTCCTCACTCAGTTTTTTTTCAAGGACGCAAAGGCGTTCGCGCCCGATGCGGTTTTTAGACCTGTAATCACAACACTTCCCTGCTGGCACGTCAAGCCGAATGACACCGTACGCCCGCCTCCAGCACGCTCAGCGCAGCTTGAAACGCTGGATCTTGCCGGTGGCCGTCTTCGGCAACTCGGTGACGAAATCGAGCCAGCGCGGATACTTGTAGGGAGCCAGCTTGTCCTTGACGTGCTGCTTCATCTGCTCAGCCAGCGCTGCGGACGGCTCGAATCCTTCTTTCAGAACGACGTAGGCCTTGGGTTTGATCAGTTCGTCGGAGTCGGCGTGCGCTACCACGGCAGCCTCGAGAACCGCTTCGTGGGTCATCAACGCCCCCTCCACTTCGAAGGGCGAAACGTAGATACCGGACACTTTCAGCATGTCATCGGAACGACCGCAGTACTGGAAGTAGCCGTCGGCCGTTTCGATGTACTTGTCGCCACTGCGCGTCCATTCACCCATGAAGGTATTGCGCGACTTCTCGCGGTTGTTCCAGTACATGACGGCGGAACTGGGACCGTTGATCTGCAGTTCGCCGATTTCGCCCGGCGGCACCGGGTTGCCATCCTCACCGATCAGGCGCACCGCATAGCCCGGCACAGGTTTGCCGGTGGTGCCGTAACGTACTTCACCGCTGCGGTTGGAAAGAAAGATATGCAGCATTTCAGTGGAGCCGATGCCATCGAGAATCTCGACCCCGAGCAGTTCGGTCCAGCGCCGACCAATATCCGCCGGCAGAGCTTCCCCGGCGGAAGCGCAGATGCGCAAGCCCTGCACCTCCTCGCGCTTGAGCATGTCGGGGCTGGCGAGAAGGGCGGCATACAGCGTCGGCACCCCATAGAATATCGTCGGCTGATGCTCACGCAATCTCTTGAAAACGGCCTGGGGCGTGGGCCGCTCGGCCATGAGCACGGTGGTCGCTCCGACCGAAAGCGGAAACGAAAGTCCGTTGCCCAGGCCATAGGCGAAAAACAGTTTCGCCGCCGAAAACACCAAGTCATCCTCAAGGATTCCCAGTATCGGCTTGCCGTAGAGTTCCGCCGTCTGGATCAGATGCGAATGCAGGTGCACCGTGCCCTTCGGAGTACCCGTCGACCCCGAGGAGTACAGCCAGAAGCAGAAGTCATCGCAGGTGGTCGGCGCGGGCTCGAAGTTGGGACTGACGCCCTTCATCAGGTCGCTCAGGCAAGGATAGCCCTTGCCATCCTTGCCTGAGATGATGACATGTCGCAGCGTCCTGTGCTTCGCCACGACGGGCGCGAAAGCTGGCCACAATGCTTCCGAAACCACCAGGGCCTTGGCCCGGGAATCTCCGAGCATGAAGTCATAGTCAGCCGTGGTCAGCAGCGTATTGGCGGCAATCGGGACGATGCCGGCCTGAATGCTGCCAAGAAATGCCGTCGGGAAATCAATGGTATCGAGAAGGCACAGGAGCACGCGGGTCTCGGCTTCCAGGCCGATACCGGTGAGGACGTTGCCAAAGCGATTTACCCGCTCTGCAAGGTCGCCGTAGGAATAGCTTCCATGGTCGTCTATGTAGGCGATCTTCTGCGCCCGCCCGGCCAGGAGATTTCTCTGGATCAGGTCGTACGCCGCGTTGTAGTGGCGCGGAATCCTTACTCGCGGTGGCGAAGTGCCGTGATCGGCAGTGCTCAGTTCTGGCATGACTTTATCCTCCTCCGCTCTGCGGCGGGCGACTTATCAAAACAAGTAGATCGTTTTTTCATGCTGCGGATGCTGCACCTGTCAGCTGAAAGCCTGTATGCCCGTCTGTGCGCGACCCAGAATCAGGGCATGAATGTCGTGAGTCCCTTCGTAGGTGTTGACCACCTCCAGATTGACCACGTGGCGGATCACGCCGAACTCGTCGGAGATGCCATTGCCACCGAGCATGTCGCGCGCCATGCGGGCAATCTCCAGCGACTTGCCGCAGGAGTTGCGCTTCATGATCGAGGTGATCTCGACCGCGGCCGTGCCTTCGTCCTTCATCCGCCCCAGGCGCAGGCAGCCTTGCAGAGCCATGGTGATCTCGGTCTGCATGTTCGCGAGCTTCAGCTGGATCAATTGATTGGCGGCCAGCGGCCGGCCGAACTGCTTGCGGTCGAGCGTGTATTGGCGTGCCGCATGCCAGCAGTACTCGGCAGCGCCGAGCGCGCCCCAGGCAATACCGAAGCGCGCCGAGTTGAGGCAGGTGAAGGGTCCCTTGAGGCCGCGCACCTCGGGAAAGGCATTTTCTTCGGGGCAAAAGACCTCGTCCATGACGATCTCGCCGGTGATCGAGGAGCGCAGACCCACCTTGCCGTGAATGGCCGGAGCGGTCAGTCCCTTCCAGCCCTTCTCGAGCACGAAACCACGGATCTGGCCACCGTCATCCTTGGCCCAGACAACGAATACGTCGGCAATCGGGCTGTTGGTAATCCACATCTTCGAACCCGAGATGCTGTAACCACCATCGACGGCACGGGCGCGGGTGATCATGCTGCCGGGGTCCGATCCGTGGTTGGGCTCGGTCAGGCCGAAGCAGCCGATCAGCTCGCCGGTGGCCAGCTTGGGCAGGTACTTGCGCCGGGTGGCTTCGTTGCCGAACTCGTAAATCGGCACCATGACCAGAGAACTCTGCACGCTCATCATCGACCGATAACCGGAGTCGACGCGCTCGACTTCGCGCGCCGCGAGGCCATAGCAGACATAGTTCATGCCTGCGCCGCCGTATTCTTCGGGGATGGTCGTACCGAGCAGCCCAAGTTCGCCCATCTCGCGAAAAATCGACGGGTCGGTCTTTTCATGGCGGAAGGCTTCGAGCACACGCGGCGCCAGCTTGTCCTGCGAATACGCAGCGGCCGTGTCACGTACCATGCGTTCGTCATCAGTCAGCTGCTGGTTCAGCAGTAGCGGGTCTTCCCAGTTGAATCTCGGTTGGCTGCTCATGCAATCGTCCTTAATGTGAAATATCTAGGCGGCGTGCTTGCCAAATATCGAGCGCAGCGAGCCGATTAGTAGCCTCCCCGTGAGGGGAGGACGGGAGGGGCGGGTCAATTTGCCAGCTTGAGGCCCGGCGAAGTTGCAAACTTTCATGATGCTGAGCGAGTTGTCGGAGCCATAAGCGTCAGTGAATCGTCATACCGCCATCGGCGGCAAGTATTTGGCCGGTGACATAGGCCGATGCGTCGGACGCGAAGAACAGGAATACCGGCGCAATTTCATCGGGCTCGGCCCAGCGACCCAGGGGAATGCGATCCAGGTACTTGTCCTTGAATTTCTCGTCGGTGCGGATGACTTCGGTCATCGGCGTCGCGGCACCGGGGGCGATGGCGTTGGCGGTGATGTTGTAGCGCGCCAGTTCCTTGGCCGTGCTCTTGGTCATGCCGAGGATGCCGGCCTTGGCCGCGCTGTAGTTGATCTGGCCGATGGTGCCGAGCACGCCCGCCGCCGATGTCACGTAGATGATGCGGCCGTACTTGCGCTCTATCATGCCGCCCACCACCGCTTGCAGGCAATTGAAGGCGCCCGTCAGATGCACCGCGATCACCTGGTTCCACTGTTCCGGCGTCATCTTGTGAAGCATCGCAGTGCGCGTGATGCCGGCGTTGTTCACCAGGATGTCGATGCGACCCCAAGCGGCATTGACCTTCGCCGCCATGGCCTCGACCTGTTCGCGATTCGAAACGTCGCAGGCAACGCCAATCGCGCTGCCGCCGGCGCCAACAATGGCGGCAGCGACCTTGTCGGCCGCCTCGCCGTTCATGTCGACCACCGCCACCTTGGCACCCTCACGGGCATAGGCCTGCGCCACCGAGGCGCCGATGCCCTGCCCCGCGCCCGTGACGATGGCCACCCTATCCTTTAGCTGCATGGTGATCCCTTGTTAGCGATTGATGAATCCATTGGGTTTCCTGTAGGAGCGAGCTTGCTCGCAATCAGTCATATTCGCGAGCAAGCTCGCTCCTACGCCTTTCAGCCCTTCGGCTTCGCCATTACCTGCTCGGCGAACTTGTCGTCGAACAGCGCGCCTTCGGCCACCAGTTGGCGGAAGCGGACAAAGTCTATGACGTCCTTGCCGGTGACCTTCTTGGCGTCGAAGGCATTGAAGCCGAGCCAGGCCTCGTGGTTCATGTTGGCCGCCAGCCAATGGCGATTCGGCAGCTTCATCTGGTCCCAGAAGAATTTCTTCTTGCCGCGGATGCCGTCGATGGAATTGATCAGGCAGTTGGGGAACAGGTTGGCGAACTTCCACACCAGGCGATTGACTTCGGCATCGAGCAGTTCGAAATCGGTTTTGCACTCGGCCATCAGCGCCTTCGCCGCCGCGATCTTGTCGCCGGCCACGGCTTCGCCGTAAACGATTTCGCCATCATCGACGTCCTTCTTCAGCACCGGCACCACCTTGGTGACGAGGCCCTTGGACTTCATCTTGTAGGCGCTCCATGTCTCGCAGGAGATGCAGTTGTACATCGCATCTTCCATCGAGAGGAACCACGGCAGGAAGTCGGTCGAGCCGCCGACCGGCGCAGAGCCGTGCTTGGGGCCGGCCTGGCCGTAGATTGCCAGGTCGGAAGATACCGTGATGTCGGTCGCCATGCCGATTTCCTGGCCGCCGGCGACGCGCATGCCATTGACGCGACAGATGACCGGCTTCTTGCAATTGAGGATGCCGTCCACCATGGCGTTGAACAGGTCCATGTACTCGCCGTACTCATTGGGACGCTTTGAGTAGTAGGAGGCGTATTCCGCGGTGTTGCCGCCGGTACAGAAGGCCTTGTCGCCGACGGCGGTGAATACCACGGCGACGATCTTGCGATCGCTGGAGGCACGCTGCATTCCGGCGATCACGCCCTTGACCATGTCAGTCGTATAGGAGTTGTACTGGCTCGGATTGTTCAGCCAGATCCAGGCAGAGAACAGGCCCTGCACCGTTGCGCCCTTGTCGTCCAGCACCGGACGCTCCTCGTAGATCACCGTCGGCGCATCATCGGGGGATGCGGTGCCGAAGTGGCTGTTGTCGATAAGCTGGTGATCCTTGAGATCGTTTTCCCTGCGTAGCCATTCCAGTGCCATGGTGTTTCTCCTCGTTGAATTCGGTGGTTGGTTCGTGGATGTATAAATTCTGCTTCAGAAATCCGGGGTCAGGATCACGCGTCGCTTGAGCTTGCCGTGATGGGCTTCGTCGAACACCTGCGCGATCTGGCTCATGGGCCGTGTCTCGACGAAGGGGCCTAGCGTAATCCGCCCATCGACGCACATGTCGAGCACCTTCGAATAGTGCTCGGGCAAGCAGCCCCAGGTGCCAATCAGTTCGGCGTCGAAAGCCATCAGCTTGGACAGCATGTAGGAGGTCTCGTCGGTGCCGTAACCGACCACCATCAGCAGTCCGGTAAAGGACAGCAGGGCCAGCGCAAGTTCCTGCCCCGGCTTGGTGCCGGTGACTTCGAATATCTTCCAGCCGTAGTTCGAAGGAATGCCTTTTTCCTTGCAGTAGGCCTTGAACAACTCCTTCACTTCCTTCGGACTCTTGCCCTTCGGATTGATCGTGAAGTCGGCGCCATAGCCCTTCATGAATTCAAGTTTTTCCTCGTTGATGTCGATGCCGATGACCGTGCTGGCACCCATGCCCTTGGCCACCTGGGTCATGAAGCTGCCTACGCCGCCGGCGGCGCCGACGATGATGACCCGATCTCCCGGCTGCAGGCGGGCACGCAGGCCGGCCTGGTAGGGGGTGGTCACCGCATCGGCAATCACCGACAGGTGTTCAAGGGGAATGTCGCCGCGATTGCCGACGATGCACAGGTCCGCTGCCGGTACCGGGATATGGCTGGAAAAGCCGCCGTAGATGCCCATCGAATTGCCCGGCATTTTCTGGGCCAAGCAACGGTTGCCACGACCTGTCTTGCACAGCTCGCACTTGTTGCAAGGCAATACGGCGGGGATGATGACTTCCTTGCCCAGCACCCGCGCATCACCGGCTACAACGACACCGGAAATCTCGTGACCGAGCGACAAAGGGGGGGGTTGCTCGGTGCGCACGCCCATGTAGAAATACGAGAGATCGGTGTGGCAAACGCCGCAGCCGCGAATCTCGACCAGCGCCTCGCCCGGCTGAAGTTGCGGCACCGGGATTTCGGTCCTGGTCAGCGTCCCCGGTACGGTCATCTGCCACGTCTTGATAGTGCTAGGAATCATGCTTTTCCCCTGAGTGAATTATTTGTTTTTCCAGACCGGCTTGCGCTTTTCGATGAAGGAGTTCAAGCCCTCCTTGGCATCTTCGGTGGCCATCAGATCCTTGAGATAGTGCTGCTCGATGTGGAACAAGGCCTCGTAGAAGGGCCGCGTCGCGGCTTCCTTGACGGCCTTCTTGGTATGGATCAGTGCGACACGCGAAAGCGAGGTGAATTGTTCGAGGAATTTTGCCGTGTCGGCGGCGAAACTCTCTTTCGGAAACACGCGGTTCACCAAGCCGATGCGATGCGCTTCCTGCGCATCGATAATGCCGCCGCCGAGCAGCAACTCCATCACCTTGGTCATCGGTATCTGGCGCGGCAGCAGAATCGCTGCGATGGGCGGAAACACGCCCAGCTTGATTTCCGGCTGACCGAGCTTGGCGCTCTCCGAAGCCACCACCATGTCGCAGGCGATGGCAAGTTCGCAGCCGCCGCCCAGTGCAGCACCGTTGACGGCTGCCACGGTGGGTATCGACACCTGCATCAGGCGCTTCAATATGCCGTGAAACACCTCGATCATCTTCACTACCTTGTCAGGGGTGTGGTCAACCACGTCGACGCCGGAGGAGAAGGTCTTGTCGCCATTGCCGGCGATGACCAGGACCTTGGCCGTTGTGTTTTCCATCGCCAGGTCGAGCGCGGTGTTCATCTCCTCCATGGTGGCGATGTCCAGCACGTTGTAGGGCGGACGGTTGATCGCGAGGCGCAAAACCTCGCCCTGATCTTCGTAGGATATGAACTTGAAATCTGACATGACTGTCCCTTAGAAAAGATCGTCCATCTCGTCGGCGCCAACGCCCGGAGGCATGCTGCCGTACTGTTGCATGTAGGCCTGCACTATCTGGTTCTCGCGCTGGCTGAAGAAAGGAGCATCCTCGAACACGAAGAACCTGGCGATATCCGCCTTGTCGAGCATGGCCTCGAGGCCCTCGCGCAGATTCTCCACACCCTTGATCAGCAGTACCTTCTTGTCGGCATCGAGCAACTGGAACACGCAGGCATCCGTGGGCACGCCGGCGACATTTTCTGCCGTGAATTCCAGCCATGCTTCCGGCGGCAAGACCATGCCCTCGATCTTCGCCGCCAGATTGCATTTGAGGCAGCGCAGGGCTTCGGCGCGAGCTGTCGCGTCGTCAAAGCCGAGTTCGACTTCGTCCCAGTTGTTGCGCTTGACCGGATCGATGAAGATCGGATGCAGGCGTTTCCTGGTGTTGAAACCGTCCTCGCGCCCGATATGCGGATCGGTATCCCAGTCCGGCAGCAGATTTTCTTCGATATCGCCGTCGCCACCCAGGAAGGCATCCATTGCCGCGGCCGCCTTGCGACCCTGAGCCACGGACTCGATCAGCGTCGAGGGGCCGAGTACGCAGTCGCCACCTGCATAGACGCCGGGGCGACTGGTGAGCATGTTGTCTTCGCGCACCTGGACGCGGCTGTTCTTTGCCAGTTGCACGCCATAGCCGGAAATTTCCTCGGGGCGCTGGCCGATGGCGGAGATGACCAGATCGACATCCTCGACAAACTCGCTACCGGCGATTTCCATCGGTCGGCGCCGACCCGACGCATCGGGCTCGCCGAGCGCCATCTTGACGTAGGTGATCTTCAGCCGCGAACTGCCGCTGTCGTTGAGTTCGATCTTCTTCGGCGCCAGCAGGAAGCGAAGGTTCACCTGTTCTTCGACGCAGCCCTGTACTTCATCATCGCGGGCAGGCATTTCCGCCCGGGTGCGGCGATACACCATGTCCACCACCTCGGCGCCCAGTCGCCGGGCGGAACGGGCATTGTCGGTCGCGACGTTGCCGCCGCCAATCACCGCCACGCGCTTGCCGATGACGATGCCCGTTTCCGGGCTGCCGACCTTGCCCATGGTCGCCGCACGCAGGAAGGTCGGGCTATCGACCACATTGGGCAGCGTATCGCCGGGAATGCCGAGCGTATCGCCGCTTTGCGCACCGATACCGAGAAAGACGGTATCAAAACCCTGTGCCAGCAAGTCGTCGATGCTTTCAATACGGGTATGGAAGCGGAATGCAACACCCAGCTTTTCGACCTCGGACACTTCCTGGTCGATCACGTCCAGCGGCACGCGGTAGGACGGAATGCCATAGCGCGCCATGCCGCCGGCAGCGGGCAAGGCATCGAACACGGTGACGGCATGGCCCTTCTTGGCCAGGTAGTAGGCGGCGGTCAGTCCTCCCGGGCCAGCGCCGACCACCGCCACCCGCTTGCCCGATGGCGGCAACTGCTTAGAATGCTTGCGCCACAGGCCGGTATCGTTGTCGGCGGCGATCCGCTTCAGGCTGCGGATCGACAGCGGATCGTCGAGATCCTTGCGCCGGCAGGCCGACTCGCAGGGGCTGAAACAGGCACGACCGAGTATGCCGGGGAAGGGCAGTTTTTCGCGGACCACGGCCACGGCCTCGCCGTACATGCCCAGGCCCACCAGTTGCACGTATCGTGGCACGTCGATGCCGGCGGGACAGGTTGCCTTGCACGGCACCTGTGTTTCTTCCTTGCGCGCCGGGTCGAGCGTGCGGTCCATCAGGGCACCGGTGGGACAAACGGTGACGCAGGCGCTGCAGAACTTGCAGCCGGATTCGAGCAAGGTCGGCGCAATCGTGCCGACCCAGCTGCGGCCATCCGTGTTCTTGACTTCGAGGCAGCCGACACCGCGCACCTCGTTGCAGGCCACCAGGCAGCGCCGGCAGTCGATGCACAGATTGTAGTCACGGTCGTAAAACGGTTCGTCCCTGATCACCGGCAGCTCGACGTGCTTGTAATTGGGCGTCGTCGCTGGAATGCCAACGTAATCGGACACCTTGCGCAATTCGCAGCTGTTGAAGATCGAACAGCAGCGCTGCTCGACCGGGTTGCCGAAAGAGCAGGTGGTGCGGCTGCAGCCGTCGCGCTGCGGACAGGTCAGGCAGACATGCGGGTGGGTGCCCAGCGTCCTGGCGATGCGTTCCTTGCGCAGCTTGTCGATTGCGGGTGATGTAGTGGTGACGACCATTCCGGCCTCGACCGGAATCGAGCAGGAGGTACGCATTCCGGTCTGGCCGGCGATTTCAACCACACACAGATTGCAGCCGCTGTCCGCGGCTCCGCGCTGGGCGCTGGGCGGCAAATCCGGATGGGCGCACAGGGCGGGAATATAGATTCCGGCGGCGCTCGCCGCGGACAGCAGCGACACGCCCTCGGGCGCATCGACCTGCCTGCCGTCGATGGTAATGCTGACCATGACGCCGAAGTCGGCTGCGCGTGGCGCCTGCCGGGTCTTGTACCACCTGATCTCGGACGTCTGTGCGGCTTGCATTGCTTCCTCCTCGATACCACGTCTGTTTATGGTGCGAATGCCTTTACGGCCTCGCACTTTCTGATGCGGTACTGCTCTGCCCTACGCGGCCGCCATGTAGGGCGGGTAGTAGGCGCCACGGCAGGCTCCGGCCTTGACTGCGGCGATGAAACCCGCCATATCCCTTACCGGCTCGAAAAACTCTGTCGCGCAACGCCCGACCGCTACCGTCTTGTGGCAATCACTGCCCCCCAGCGTCGGCAGTTCCATGTGCGCAGAGGCCGTGATCGCCAGTTCGTTGTCGCTCTGGCTGTTGCTGCCGTTATGCGTTTCAACCGCCGCGATTCCCTGCAACTCGAGCAAACCATCGAGCAGACTGGCCAGTCCGACTTCGCGGAACGGGTGGGCCGGAACACAAATCCCGCCCAGATCGTTGATGTGCTCGATCACCTCATCCAGCGGCAGATAGCTGTCGCGACCCCACACGTTCCAGCCATCATCCACCACGCCGTAGGCCAGCAGGTGACCTCGGTCGGTTGCGATTTCAACTCCGCGCAGGATCAGCAGTCCTTCCTCGCGCCCAATGCGCTCCACCGGCTCCGAAGCCTCGTAGGAATAGTGTTCCGTGATGCAAACCCCATCCAGACCAAGAGCCTTGGCGCGCCGGATCAGGTCAAGCGGCTCAAGCCAGTTGTCGTACGAGTATTTCGTATGACAGTGGGTGTCGATCCACATGACCCGTCGGCCGGCTGAGCGGTTTAGCGTGAAACAACTCGTTCGAAGCGACTGGTGATAGTCGAGCGAAGCGAGCTGACCAGAAGCCTCCCCGCGAGGGGAGGATGGGAGAGGCGGGCCACTAATTCGCCTTTCGCGTGTTTCATCATCGACGGTTGATCCTAACTGGCATGAAAGTCAGGGAAGCTCGCACTCGAGGTTGATTCGCTTCGAGGGCACGAACTTGTTCGCCGAGAAGAACTTTTCGAGGGCAAAATCATCCCAATTCACCAGCGTATAGACCTTCTTCACGCTGGCGGCCTTCATGTTCATCATGAATTGGTCGAGCATTTCGGCCGCGACACCGTGCTTGCGAAAATCAGGATGCACACCCAGCGTGTCGATGGTCGCGGTCGCATCGCTGATGCCGAATTCGCCGAAGAAGACGTAGCCCATGACGAAGCCGACGACCTTGCCTTCCACTTCGCAGACGATCGAGGTGTTGATGTTGGCGTTCCTGTTCAGGATGCCGGCAATCTTGCGCTCGTAATATTCGCGGCGCGGTTCTTTCGAAGCAAATGCATCAATTGCCACGATGGCGTCCAGGTCCCCCTGGCGCAACACGCGCATTACTCTTTTCTGATCAGCCATTTCATTCCTCCTTGTTTAGTCGACAGCGCCTCGGGCGCCAATCCTTAACGTGAAATACAGCCGCTTACGAAGTCACAGGTGATGATCGAGCGAAGCGAGCGGATGGGTAGCCCCGCCCTGGGGCGGGGATGGGGGTGGGGGGCCTTCCATTCGCCTTTCGCGTGTTTCATCATCAGGGGTGCCGAGCTCCGCATGAAAGTTAGAACAGTTCGTCTTCGCCGGTCGGTTCGCTGTGCTTGCGAACATAGACCGTGCCATACATGAAGCCCATTTCCTGGCCGGCATCGAAACAGGTATTGCAGCCGTCGCCGTCCGTCTTGAACTCCTCGACATGGACCTCGAAGCCCATGGCCTTGTAGTTGTTGACGATCTCGGTCAGCCGCGGCTCGCCGATGGTGGTCTGACGCACCCAGCCCTCCTTGAGCAGGGCGTCCTCGGGACTGAGCACCTTGGCCTGGGCAATCGGGATCACGCGCCGTGTCTCTGCCATGGGAATCACCTCGCTCACCACGAGTGCTTGATCGCGCCCGGCGTGCAGGCGGCGATGCAGGGCAGGCTGCTGTAACCACCGGACGGCTTGCAGTCCGCGCAGTCATACGACAGGGTGCGGCAGTTGGGCTTCTTGATCCAGGCCACTTCGTCGTCGTAGTCATCGGTGATGATTTCGAACATCTGCTTCGGACACGCCGTCAGGCAGGCGCGCTCTGCAGCGCATCCGATGCACTTGTCGGTGTCGATGCTGATGTAGTACTCACCCGAACCGTCCTTGTAACCGTAGTTGGCGATCATGTCTTGCTCCTTCTAGTCAGTGCGCCGCGGGAAGCTATCAGGCAGCCGCTGCTTTCTTCGACATCAAGGTGTAGCCAAACAGCGCCGCACCCAACGCACCGGCGATCTGGCTGTCGACCTTGGTTTCCATCGCCTTGATGCCGAGAATCTTTTCGATGCGCTTGACGACGCCAGGATTCTTGGCGATGCCGCCGGTAATGAAGAAGCCTTCCTCGACGCCGATCCGTTCCAGCAGCGACACAACGCGCTCGGCCATGGCCTGACAGTAGGCCGCAATTACCTTGTTCTTGGTGTAGCCGGCCTTGAGCAAACCCAGCGCCTCCGACTTGGCGAACACCACACACACCGACGAAACCGCTGACGGCTCGACATCGACGTCGAAGGAACGCGGGCCGAGTTCGGCAATCGGGATCTGCATCAGGTCGGAAATCACTTCCATGCCACGCCCGGTTCCGGCCGCGCACTTGTCGTTCATCAGGAAGTTGGTGACCTTGCCTTTTTCGTCACAGTGGATGGCCTTGCAGTCCTGGCCGCCCATGTCGAGAATGGTGCGCACGCTGTTGCCGCCCATGTAGTTGGCGCCACGGGCATGGCAGGCAATTTCGGTAATCGCCTTGTGCGCAAATGGCACATTGACACGACCGTAACCGGTGCCGACGACGTAGTGGATGTCTTCCAGCTTCATGCCGCACTTTTCCATGACGCCGGCCAGGGCGTTGGTCGCCGAATCCGGCGAATTGTTGCCGGTGCGCATGCTGTTGAAGCCGTACAGTTCGCCGTCGACTACAAGCACCGCCTGGGACGACACCGATCCGACGTCGATACCGCAAGTAATGATCTTCGCGGTCTTCCAGTCCTTGGTCTCATCGACCCAGACGTTTTCCTGCCAGCGCCAGAATTCCTTCTTCTCCGGGACCGTTTCGGCAACCACGGGGGCTGCTGTCATTTCTGCATTCATGTTTTCGCTCCTTATCCGTGGGGGTTCAATGCTGGCGTTCAGCCGCGATCATCGCGCATCCCAGCGCGCTGATGTACTCCGGCATGTCAGGCAGGGAAATCGTATCGACACCCATCGCCACTTTCAGCGACTGGACGAAGCCGGCGTTATGCACCATGCCACCGATCAGGACCACCTCGCCTTCAATGCCGACGCGACGCACCATCGCACAGACACGGCTGGCGACGGCGTCGAGCACGGCCTTGGCAATGTCGTTCTTGGGTGTGGCCGAATGAATCAGCGAAACCACCTCGGACTCGGCAAACACCGTGCACTGCGCATTCATCGGGATCGACTTGTCCGACTTGAGGCTGGCGTCGCCAAACTCCTTGAGCGTCATCTGCAAAGCCCGCGACATCGCCTCGGCAAACGATCCTGCACCTGCCGCGCATTTCTCGTTGCCGGCAAAGTCGATCGCGCGACCTTCGGCGTCGGTCTTCATGCCGCGACCTTCTTCGGCACCGACATCGACCACGGTGCGCGCCTGCGGGTACATGAATACCGCACCCTTGGCACCGGCGGTCATTTCGGTGATGCCCTCGGCGGCAAAACTTACCTGCTTGCGGCCGGCACCGGTGGCGAAAACCACCTTCACATCCTCACGCTTCAGACCGGCCGAGGCCAGGATCTCGTCATAGGCCTTGTCGGCCGCCACGTCCTGATCCAGATCGCCCGGCATCATGATGTGAACCTTCTTCACACCGTATTTCAGTTGCGGCGCACCGTCCACATTAAGCTCCTCAAGCAGCACTACCTTGATGCTGCGCGAGCCCATATCGATTCCAGCGGTAATCATCTTGTGTCCTTTCCTAACGTGCATGGTCGCAGATACCACCCGCAGACCATGAAATTGCACAAGGGCAATTGAACGCCCGCCCCTCCCATCCTCCCCTCACGGGGAGGCTTCTGACCAGCTCGCTTCGCTCGACTATCACCCGTCGCTCCGAACGAGGTATTTCACGGTAATCCGGTTACGCTGCTTGACGACGCAAGCCGAGCTGTTCCATGAAGGCGTCGACCCGTGCCTGCGTGCGCACTTCGTCGAACTCGCGTTCGTCACCCATGTTGCCTTCGAAGGTCATGATCGGCACGCCCGCCTTGGCGATGCCGCCGCGGTTTTCCATGATGCCCAGGCTGAGGCCTTCGCAACCGCGATTCAGGTGCAGCATGACGCCATCGACCTGCCATTCCTTGACGATGCGCAGCATCATCTCGGTCTTCAGGCGCGGATCGAAGAAGTGCTGCCACTGCGGCTTGGACAGGTTCCAGTCGGCGTAAAGGCGCAGTATCTGGTCGCGGGTGTTCATCTCGATGCCTTTTTCCCAGGGCAGCGAACGACCGCCCCAGCTGCCATCCGGTTTGTCTTCCCAGATGCCTTCGAGGGCAAAGGTGTAGAGCGAACCGATCGACACCGCGCCATAGGTTTCGAGGTAGCGGAAGATCTTGAGGAAGGACCAGGGCGGCTGCGTGTCGGACATCATGCGGCACTTCTCGTTCGGCACGGCGGCGATGCCACGCGCGACGCGGTCTTTCACTTCTTCATACAGCTCGTCGTAGAAGTCGGCGCACCACTGCGAGGACTTCGACAGCGTTGCCAGCACGTACAGCGAATACATGGTCTTTTCGTCGAGCGGCGCCGGCTTGACCTTGTTCAGGGCGCAGATGTCGGCCCAGCGGCTGGTCGAGCGCATTTCATTCTTGACGGCCTTGAGGAACTTCTCGTCGTCGAAGGTGCGGCCGGTCGACTTCTCGAGGAACTCGATGCCGTCATGCAACTGGTTGGTGACGTAGTCGAGGCGCGCCGCGTTCATGTCCTTGTAGGGACCGACGCCGACGTCCACGTAGAACTGCGGCACCTTCTCTTCCTTGGCGACGTGCTGGTACCACTTGGAGTGCGAGCAGCAGATCTGCGTCTGGAAAATGAAGTCGGGCTTGGGAAACTTGCCGCCATACAGGTACTTGTCGAGGTGCATTCCACCCCAGTAAATACGCATGTAGGAGCACAGGTCGCGGGCAAAGCCTACCGACTCGGCGGCATCCATGCATTCCTTGGCAAACTTCTTGTCATGCGCCACGGCGGCCGCATAGGGCTCGCCGGTCAGCGAATAAACGTCATCGCCGAGACCCGCCGGCAGGGCATCCAGCGCCCAGGCCGAACCGGACCAGCGCAGGCCGCCGTTGTCCTTGGCCGTGGCATAGTTCTGGTAGTACTGCTCGCGCAGCTGCTTGGCCTTGCCCCACAGCTTGAGGGATTCGGTCGGATACTTGTTTGGTGCATTCATCGTTCTCTCCCGTCAGATTTAGAACAGCTCTTCGTCGCTCATCGTTTCGAGGAAAGCCTCGATACGGATGCGGAAGGGGCCGATGGGGTTGGTAATGTCGAACTCGAGGAACAGCGTCGGGATGCCGTTCTTTTCCAGGTGCTCCTTGAGGTCCGGATAGTCGCCCTCGTGCGGATCGCAGAACTTCTGCTGCAGGAAGATCGCCGCGCGCGCGTTGAATTCCTTGGCCAGGCCGAGCACATGGTCGAAACGCGTGTGGGTCGGGTAATCCTTGGTCGGACAGGCCGGGCGGTCGCAATAACGGTCAGCGATGGCCTTGATCACGTCATCCTCGGGCTTCGACTGATTCCAGAAGTAGCGGGTGCCGGAACACTGGTCGTCGATCACGATCGTGGAACCCACCGACTCCACCATGGCCATGAAAGCCAGGTCGTCGTTTTCCGAGCCGATGGTCATGAAACGCACGCCTTCCTTGCGATTCAACTGACGCGACGGCAGAGCGGCGAGTACCTTCTTCAGCATCTCGTTGTGCTCGCGCTTGTCTACGAACTGGGCAGTGATTGAAGCGTAGAGCGCCTCGACACCGGTGACCTGGGGATTTTCGGCCTTGCGGTATTCAAACAGTTCGCGCAGCAGGCGACGGTTTTCGTCGACCACAGCCAGCGCCTCCTTCAGCATCGCATCCGTCAGTTCCTTGCCGGTCAGTGCCTGGAGGAAGGTGCGGAAGGATTGCAGTTCAGCGTGGTGAGCCTTGCGTGCATGCGGTGACTGCACGTCGTTCGGCATCGGCACATAGTAGTCCCACTGCACGCTGGGCACGTTGCTGCGCCAGGAGCTGAAGGTCTGCCGATACTGGATGCACGACTGGGTCAGCGTCACGCCCTCGCAGTAATCAAAGCGACCGAGCAGGCCCTGTGCCAGCGAATCGCGGCAGAAGGGACAGAACATGCCGAAGATGTGCGGCTCGGTCACGTTCTGCGGCTCATGTGCGCCAAGCACACGCACCGGCAGCATGCCGGCGGCGATCAGCAATTCTTCCGCGGTATAGGTGCACATCGTCGCTACGACCTGACCACCGGTCCGCAGCTTCCAATCACGTGCATAGTCGTGGCGCTTCTCATACCAGTTCTGGAACTGGTCGAACAAACCATCAGCCATTGGTGCCTCCTTTTATCAGCTATCCACAGCGTTGTTGTGCTCTGGATGCGGCATTCATTAGACTCGGAACTATTGTTCCATCGATGAACCATACTGCACAATCTGGATCGAAGTATGAGTCAAAAAAACCCTCCCGTCAACAACGACATGAAATATTTTTCTATACTCGAGCAATCTATATAAGTGCTTTTCTATCAGTCTATTAGCTGATGTTTAAGACCATTTTTATATTAGGTCTAAAAAATATTTTTCACATTCCCGTAAAACATGTACTATAGTTCAGGCACTCGATTAGCACTCACAGTGGCCACAAGCCAATTGGTGACAAAGATGGAATCAAGCGAAAAAATCGAAACACCCGAGTCCCTGCATTTCGTCGATGAAACCGCAGATGCGGAGTTCGTTCAGGCGATGGGCATTCGCGTCCGCGAATCGCGCGCGCGGCGCGGCATGTCGCGCAAGGCGCTGGCGCTGACTGCCGATGTTTCCGAGCGTTATCTGGCCCAGGTGGAGAGCGGTGAAACCAATCCATCGATCATGGTATTGCGCCATGTCTCTAATGCTCTTGGTATATCCCTGATCGAGCTGCTGGAGCCGCAACACAGTTCACCGGAGTATCGGCTGATCTCCCGCTTCCTCGAACAGCTATCCCCCAATCGACTCGAAGAAGCCCTGCTGCGCCTGATGCGCGATTTCGGCAACGAAGACGCGTCGCGCAGAAAGCGCATCGCACTGGTCGGCCTGCGCGGTGCAGGCAAGTCGACTCTCGGCCGCGCGCTGGCCGGCGAATTGTCCCTGCCCTTCGTTGAACTGAACGGCGCCATCGAGGCTGAAGCCGGCATGAGTCTCAATGAGGTTTTCATGCTCTACGGCCAGCCCGGCTTTCGCCGCCTCGAGCGACGCTGCCTGGAAAGTTTCATTGCCCAGCATGAAAGCGCCGTCATCACCGTCGGCGGCGGCATCGTTTCCGAAGCGGAAACTTTCAATCTGCTGCTCATGAACTGCTTTACCGTCTGGGTAAAAGCAAGCCCGGAAGAACACATGTCGCGCGTTGTCGCCCAGGGCGACTTGCGTCCCATGGAAGGCAATACGGAAGCCATGGAAGACATGCGCCGCATCCTCGTCGCGCGCGAATCCCTGTATTCGAAAGCGGATTTCACTCTCGACACCACCGGCCGGCAACCGGAAGAATGCCTCATGCAGTTGCGTCAAGCCGTCACAACACTGAAGTAAACCAAAACACTATACGGAGAAGCAAATGACTTATCCCGACGCCCCCCGGCAGACCATCACCTATGACACTCACCCCGATCAGTACAAGCACTGGCGCCTGGTTTGCGCCGGACCGGTAGCCACGCTCCATCTGAATATCGACGAAGACGGCGGCATCAAGCCCGGCTACAAACTCAAGCTCAATTCCTACGACCTGGGTGTCGACATCGAACTCCACGACGCGCTACAGCGCATCCGCTTCGAGCATCCCGAAGTCAGGAGCGTTGTCGTCACCTCTGCCCGCGAACGCATTTTCTGCTCCGGCGCCAACATCTTCATGCTGGGCCTGTCGACCCACGCCTGGAAAGTGAATTTCTGCAAATTCACCAACGAGACACGCAACGGCATCGAAGATTCCAGCCGCCACTCGGGGCTCAAGTTCATCGCCGCCTGCAACGGCACCACTGCCGGCGGCGGCTACGAGCTGGCCCTCGCCTGCGATGAAATCATTCTGGTCGATGACCGCTCGTCCGCCGTGAGCCTGCCCGAGGTCCCCCTCCTCGGCGTGCTGCCCGGCACAGGCGGCCTCACTCGCGTCACCGACAAACGCCACGTCAGGCGCGACCACGCCGATATATTCTGTACCCTGACCGAAGGCATACGCGCGCAGCGCGCCAAGGAATGGCGCCTGATCGACGACTACGCCAAGCCGCAGCAATTTGCCGAAAAAGTGCAGCAGCGTGCCGAACAGTTGGCGGCCCAAAGCGATCGCCCGGCCGATGCCAGGGGCGTCACCTTGCCCACCGTCAAACGCACGATCGACGAGGCTGGCTATCACTATGAAACCGTCGATGTAGTCATCGACCGCAAGGCACGTCGTGCCACATTGACGGTCGCCGCACCCTCCGCCGCGGTCGCCGGCAGCATTGACGGAATCATCGCCGCAGGTGCTGCCTGGTGGCCGCTGCTGATGGCGCGCGAACTCGACGATGCGATCCTGATGCTGCGCACCAACGACCTCGAGATCGGCACCTGGGTACTGAAAACCAGCGGCGACGCACAGCATGTCCTTGCCGCCGATGCAGCGCTGGCTCAGCACAAACAGCACTGGTTCGTCCGTGAAACGATCGGCATGCTGCGGCGGACACTGGCGCGCCTGGACGTTACCTCACGCACCCTGATTGCCATTGCCGACCGCGGCGCCTGTTTCGCCGGAACGCTGGCGGAACTGCTGCTGGCCGCGGACCGCAGTTACATGCTGTCGCTGCCTGACGACGAACAGGCCGAAGCCAAAGTCACGCTGTCTGCAATGAATTTCGGCAGCTACCCGATGGTTAACGGCCAGTACCGCATTGCAGCGCGCTTCTACGGTGAGGAAGCTCCGATTGCCGCCGCCAGGGCCGCCAGCGGCAAGCCGCTGGGCGCCGCCGCGGCACTGGAACTGGGCCTGGTAACGGCTACCCCCGACGACCTCGACTGGGAAGACGAGATTCGCCTCGTCCTCGAAGAGCGCGCCAGCCTCTCGCCCGATGCACTCACCGCGATGGAAGCCAACCTGCGCTTCGGCCCCGGCGAAACCATGGAAACCCGCGTCTTCGGCCGCCTCTCCGCCTGGCAGAACTGGATTTTCATCCGCCCCAATGCCGTCGGCGAAACCGGCGCACTGAAAGTTTTCGGCAGCGGCAACAAGGCCAAGTTCAACTGGGAACGCGTTTGAGCGCCCCAAGAATATAGAGCACCCCAACCCCAATCAGGAGAATGCCATGAGCATCGATTACTCACAGAAGATCCCCAACAACGTCCACCTCAACGACAACAAGACCCTGCAGCGCGCACTCGAGCACTGGCAGCCCGAGTTCATCAACTGGTGGAAGGACATGGGGCCGGACGACTCGCAGAATTTCGACGTCTACCTGCGTACCGCCGTCAGCGTAGATCCCGGCGGCTGGGCGCACTTCGACTACGTCAAGATGCCCGATTACCGCTGGGGCATCTTCCTCAACCCGGCCGAAGAAGGCCGCAAGGTCAATTTCGGCGCCCACAAGGGCGAAGCCGCGTGGCAGGAAGTTCCGGGCGAGTACCGCAGCAACCTGCGCCGCCTGATCGTCACCCAGGGCGACACCGAACCCGCATCGGTCGAGCAGCAGCGCCACCTCGGCCTGACCTGCCCGTCCCTGTATGACATGCGCAACTTGTTTCAGGTCAACGTCGAAGAAGGCCGTCACCTCTGGGCCATGGTTTACCTGCTGCATGCCTACTTCGGCCGCGATGGCCGCGAGGAAGCCGAAGCCCTGCTCGAGCGCCGCTCGGGCGACAGCGACAACCCGCGCATCCTGACGGCGTTCAACGAAAAGACGCCGGACTGGCTGTCGTTTTTCATGTTTACGTTCATCACCTTCATGTTCACCTACTTCACCGACCGCGACGGCAAGTACCAGCTCTGCTCGCTGGCCGAATCCGGCTTCGACCCGCTGGCGCGCACCTGCAAGTTCATGCTGACCGAGGAAGCGCACCACATGTTCGTCGGCGAATCGGGCGTCGGCCGCGTCATCCAGCGCACCTGCGAAGTCATGAATCAGCTCAAGACCGACGACGTGGCGAAGATCCGCGCCCAGGGCGTAATCGACCTGCCGACGATCCAGCGCTACCTGAACTTCCACTTCAGCGTGACCATGGACCTGTTCGGCGCCGATGTATCCTCGAACGCCGCCACCTTCTACAACACAGGCCTCAAGGGCCGCTACGAGGAAACCAAGCAGGACGACGACCATCGGCTCAGCGATGCGACCTATCCGGTGCTGGAAGTCACCGACGGCAAGATCCTCACCGTCCAGGCGCCCTACCTCAACGCCCTCAACGAGCGCCTGCGCGACGACTATGTGCGCGATGCGGTTTCCGGCATCGAGCGCTGGAACAAGATCATCCAGAAACAGGGCATACCCTTTGTCCTGGGTGCACCGCACAAGGCCTTCAATCGCAAGATCGGGCCCTTGTCGGGCGCGAAAATCTCCCCCGCGGGGAACGTGGTGTCAGAAGCCGAATGGACGCATCATCACCTGCAGTGGCTGCCCTCGGTGGAAGATCGCGCCTTCGTCAGTTCGCTCATGGGGCGTGTAGCCGAACCGGGCAAGTTCGCCAACTGGATCGCCCCGCCCGCGCGCGGCATCAACAATCAGGCGGTAGACTTCGAGTACGTCAGGTTCAACTGATACCGATTCGGACGGATTCGCCGCATCTGCAGGAGCCAGCTTGCTGGCGAAAAGGTTGCCATCGCGAGCAAGCTCGCTCCTACACAGGGCGCGCGACGCTCTTCAGCGGGTTTCTGCGCTAGCATCCAGTTGTCAGCCAACGAGGAAACGACATGACCACGATCATGCGCCAGCACCTGATCGACCCCGAGATCTGCATTCGCTGCAACACCTGCGAAGAAACCTGCCCGGTTGACGCTATCAGCCACGACTCGCGCAATTACGTGGTCGATGCGGCCAAGTGCAAGTATTGCTACAACTGCATATCGCCCTGCCCGACCGGCGCCATCGACAACTGGCGCCATGTTGCGGCGGAGAGCGCCTATCCGCTGGCCGAACAACTCCTTTGGGATACGCTGCCGGGACAGGTCGCCCTCGAAGACGGCAATCCGGCCGCGACCGGCAATTCATCCGCCGCACTGCCCGATGACGTGGAGCGGATTGCCGCGGCGTCCACCGCCGGACAGGGCGGCACCGCCCCTCCCCCCTGGTCAGCCGCGCATCCCTACGTCAATCTCTACTCGATCCAGAAACCTGTTGTGGCGACCGTCAGCGGTAACTTTCGCCTGACGGCCGAAGACGCATCGAGCGATATCCGCCACATCGTGCTCGACTTCGGCAATGCCTCGTTTCCGGTGCTCGAAGGGCAAACCATCGGCATCCTGGCGCCGGGGCTGGATGCCAACGGCAAACATCATCATGTGCGCCTCTACTCGGTGGCCAGCCCGCGCGACGGCGAACGTCCGCGCTACAACAACCTGTCGCTGACCGTGAAGCGGGTCACCGCCGATCACGAGGGCGCAGCGGTTCGCGGCGTGGCGTCGAATTTCCTCTGCGACCTGAATAAGGGCGACAAGGTCAATGTCGTCGGCCCGTACGGCACCAGCTTCCTGATGCCGAATCATCCCGGCAGCAATCTGCTGATGATCTGCACCGGCACCGGGTCCGCGCCCATGAGGGCGATGACGGAGCGCCGCCGGCGGAAATCGGTTGCCAGCGAGGACGGCAAGCTGATGCTGTTCTTTGGCGCCCGCACCGCTGCCGAGCTACCCTACTTCGGCCCGCTGACCCGGCTGCCGAAGGAATTCATCGACATCAACTTCGCTTTTTCGAGAGTGCCCGGCGAGCCCAGGCAGTATGTTCAGGATCTCATTCGCGCACGCGCAGACGAGGTTGTGCGCCTGCTGCGCGACGACAACACCTATTTGTATCTGTGCGGCTTGAAGGGCATGGAAAAAGGCGTTGACGACGCCTTCAGCGACATCTGTTCACACCATGGCCTCGACTGGAAAACCCTTCAGCCAAGCCTGCTCCAGCAGGGCCGTTACCATGTCGAAACCTATTGACCGTCTGCGTCAGCCAAAGACCATGATTTTCAGCTTCTGGACAAGGCTGAGGCCGGTCCACCAGATCAAGCCGTCCTTCCTGAATTGCGTGCCGGATTCTGTCAAAGCGAGCTTTCTGGCACCCAGTTCGGTTTTGCCCGAGTCGGCAACATAAGCTGATTCCATCAGGTACCTGGCAATAGCCGGCTGAATCGGCTGCCCGTCAATCGTCCAGCGAACGCCGTAGCCGTCCACATCAGCGCCGAGCATCAGCATGGGCGCATAGTCACCCATGAGCCGAAGCACCTTCAAGGTCTCGGCCCGGTTTGGGATCGGAGTGTTGCCGGAGGCGATCATGAACTGTTCGACAGAGTCTGGCTGCCGATGCTGCCGCGTCCGGCCGAGCCAACCAGCTCTGCAACGGCTCTTCCGACATCTGCCGTCTTTGCTTTGCCGCCCATATCCGGCGTGCGCGGGCCTTCCGCGAGAACCGTCTCGATCGCCTGCATCACGGTAGCGGCTGCATCCGGATGCCCAAGGTGGTCGAGCATCATGGCGCCAGACCATATCTGCCCGATCGGATTGGCAATGCCCTTGCCGTAGATGTCAGGCGCCGAGCCATGCACCGGCTCGAACAGGGAAGGAAAGCGGCGTTCCGGATTCAGATTGGCCGAGGGAGCGATGCCGATGGTGCCGGTACAGGCAGGCCCGAGGTCCGAAAGAATATCGCCGAACAGGTTGGAGGCAACCACCACATCGAACCAATCCGGATTTCGCACGAAATGGGCCGTGAGAATGTCGATGTGATACTTGTCGCTGCGAATGTCGGGATAGTGCGCTGCCATGATGGCAAAGCGCTCGTCCCAATACGGCATCGAGATCGATATTCCGTTCGACTTGGTGGCCGAAGTGACATGCCTCTTCGGCCGTGTGCCGGCAAGTTCGAAGGCGAACTTCATGATGCGATCAACGCCGCGGCGGGTGAAGACGCTTTCCTGGAGCACGGTTTCCTGGTCGGTGCCTTCAAACATCCGGCCGCCGACACTTGAATATTCACCCTCGGTATTCTCGCGCACGACATAGAAGTCGATATCGCCCACCTTGCGCCCGGCAAGCGGTGTCGGGACGCCCGGCATCAGACGCACCGGGCGCAGGTTCACGTACTGATCGAATTCGCGGCGGAATTTCAGCAATAAACCCCAAAGCGAGATGTGGTCGGGTACCTTCTCCGGCCATCCGATGGCGCCAAAGAAGATCGCATCGTGCTGCCCGATGGCCTCCTTCCAGTTCTCCGGCATCATGCGGCCATGCTTCAGGTAGTAGTCGCTGCTCCAGTCGAACTCGTCCCACTGGCAGGCAATGTCGAAGCGGCTGGCCGCCGCCTGCAATACCCGCAGCCCTTCGGGAACCACCTCCTTGCCGATGCCGTCGCCGGGGATGACGGCGATTCGCTTCACTTTCATGCACTAATCCTCCAGGCCGCCACAGTGTGTTCGGATCAAAACGGGTTTCACGACAGATGCCCTGCAGGTGACGGCCAGGATGTTCCGCGCGTCAAGGTATACCACAGTGCGCGCCTCAACCGGTTCTCGACAGGATTCCAGACAGCCCGTCGATTTTGGCCGGGATGCCAATAGGCGCCTGGAGGCCAGGAGCCGCCGATCTGGATTTTTCTCCATGGCGGACGCCTCGACCAGCAATGAAGCCCGCCTGTCATTCACGGTGGCGAAGAGATGCGGAGACTCACCTCTGGCAGCGAGAAACATAATCGCGAAAGAATTGCCAGAGGACCTTCACCGAAAACCCACATTCGTTGCCCCGACTGTCAGAGCATCATCCCAATGGAGAGTCGTGTTTGCAAGCATTGCGGGTGCAGGCTCAATCCGCAGTCTTCGGTTCAGGAGCCTACGAATTGAGGGCTAACGAATAAGCTTAGATCGTGCGAAGCCACGATCTAAGCTTATTCGTTAGCCCTCTGTTCACTCATAGTGTGTCCACATACGTAGGACACGAACCGTTTTCTCTTTGCTAAAGACTTCGTACACAATGCGGTGCTGAATATTGATGCGGCGAGAGTATGCGCCGGCAAGATCACCGACCAACTTTTCAAAGGGTGGCGGATTTTGAAATGGGTCATCGGCAAGAACCGCTAGCAGTTCTTGTGCCTTTGGTTTGAGACCGCTTGCAGCAAGCTTCTTTGCGTCCTTCAATGCTTGCTTGGCATAAACAATTTCCCAACTCACCACTTAAGCGCCTTCGAACCTTTTGCGAGGGGCTCGGCCATACCAGCTTTGATGGACTCGCGCATGCCAGGCACGGCCAGTAGGTACAAGGTTTCTTGAATTGCGCTCCAATCTTCCGCAGAGAGAAGCACGGCACTGCTGCGTTTACCGGAAATGATGATTGGCTCATGAGACTCTGCTGTTTGATCAATGAGCCGGTAAAGATTTGCGCGGGCTTCACTGGCGGTAAGTGTGTTCATTTCGTGCTCCTACAAAGAAGCCTCAATGGTACGCTAACACGTACGCTTGTCAAGCGGCTATGCGAGCGCTTCAAGAGGCCCAACGTTCAAGGTCAGGCGATCTGCACGGCTTTATCGCGCAGCGTCCCCTGCACCGCCGGGTTAGCCCAGCATTGCGGCTCACTAAGCGTTCTCCGGTTCAATTGGGGGTACGGGCTCACCAACGAATTGTGGCGCTCTCCCAGGTGTTCCGCCAACCGATCAAGACCGGCGAGGGGTAAAACATCCGCTGTTACGTGAAGTTGACTCGATAGCATCGAGTCAAACGTTAAGAGGGTTTACAAGTAATAGCTTGTGCAACAAATAAAAATGCCGTTCAGCGCTAACTGAACGGCATTACCGCGCGAAGCGGGCTTCTATCTTCAATCAGACGGGCTTAGTTCGCCAGCGCCCAGTCTCCGTTCTTGATTTCCAGCATGCGGAAGGCCGACTGATCCAGGCCCATGTGATCCGTTGCCGACATATTGACCTTGCCGCCGGTGCCGATGTAGCCCTTGGTGGCCTCGATGGCATCGCGGACCTTGGCCTTGTCGGTGGAACCGGCACGCTTGAAGGCCTCGACTGCGATCATCAGGCCATCGTAGGCGTGACCGCCGAAAGTCGAGACATCCTCCTTGTAGCGATCACTGTAGGCTTTGCGGTAGCCGGTGGCCACCGGCTTTTGCGGATCGTTGGCCGCCAGCTTGTCAGCCACCAGCAAGGCAGCGGCCGGCAGGCGAACGCCTTCTGCGGCGGGGCCTGAGAGCTTGATGAACTCTTCCGAGGCTACGCCATGCGCGTGGTACAGCGGCAGGGTGAGTCCGAGCTGCTTGTAGTTCTTGTTGACCACGGCGGGACCCTGGCCGAGACCGAAGACGAATACGGCCTGCACGCCGGCCGTGTTCTTGATCTTGGTCAGTTGCGGCGTCATGTCGGTGTCCTTGGGTCCATAGGTTTCATTGGCCACCAGGGTGATGCCCATCTTGGCGGCCATGGCCTCGGTTTCCTTTTTTCCCGAGGCGCCGAAACCGCTGGTCTCGGAGAACAGTGCAACCTTGGTCAGGTTGCGCTTCTTCATGTCGTCGAACACCTTCTCGGCCGCCATGCGATCGGTATGCGGCGTCTTGAACACCCACTTCTTGACCGGCTCGACGATGACGACTGCGCCGGCCAGCGAGATGAAGGGCAGTTCCGCTTTCTCGACCAGCGGGATCATGGACATGGTGGAGCCCGTGACGGTGCCGCCGACGATGATGTCTACCTTGTCGTCGTCGATCAAACGCTTGGCAAAGCCATTGGCCTTGGCGGCATCGCTGCCATCGTCGTAATGCACCAGCTGCAATTGGCGTCCCAGCACACCGCCTTCCTTGTTGATCCTCTCGATATAGAGTTGCAGGGTTTTCAGTTCCGGGTCGCCAAGGAAAGCGGCCGGGCCGGTCACTGAAAGCACCGAGCCAATTTTGATCGGATCGGCAGCAAACGCCGAGATGCTGGCGCCGACTGTGATCGCAGCGGCAGTAACGATCTTGAGTAATGTGTGTTTGAGCACGGTTGTTTCCTCCTGGTTTATTTTGAATAACAGCTATTGCTACGGGGTGATTCTAAAGAACATTGCAAGGCATACACGCAAATGCACCCAAGCACATCAGATACCCAGGTAAGCGGACTTCACCTGTTCGTTCCCCAGCAACTCGCTGCCGGTACCCGAAAGGACGGTTTCTCCGGTCTCGATCACATAGGCACGATCAGCAATGGATAGCGCCGCCTGGGCATTCTGCTCGACCAGGAAGACGGTCTTGCCATGCTCGCGCAGACTGATGATGGCGTTGAAAATCTCCTGGATAAGCAGCGGCGCCAGGCCCATCGAGGGCTCGTCCAGCAACAGCAGTTTCGGCCTGCCCATGAGGGCCCGCGCCATTGCCAGCATCTGCTGCTGACCGCCGGACAGGGTTCCTGCCGCCTGCCGGAATTTCTGCTTGAGGATCGGGAACATGGCGTACATCTGTTCCAGGTCGTCAGCTATCGCAATCTTGTCCTTGCGAGTGTAGGCGCCGAGACGGAGGTTGTCCTCCACCGTTAGAGGCCCGAAGACCTGGCGCCCTTCGGGTACCTGGCAGATGCCGAGACGCACGCGCTGGTCCGGACGGGCATTCGTTATGTCCTGCCCGGCGAAATTAACCGCGCCGCCGGAAACCTTCTGCACACCGGAGATAGCCCGCAGCAGCGTGGTCTTGCCAGCGCCGTTGGCGCCGACCAGCGCCACCAGTTGCCCCTGCCTGACTTCGATGGTGACGCCGCGCAGCGCCTGGATGCGCCCGTAGTGACTGCTCAAATCCTGCACCGAAAGCAGCACCGGGTGGGCTTCGGCGATCGGCTGCGCATCCCGCGCCATGCCAAAGCCCACCGGCTCCGGCGCCTGGTTGACGATGCGCGACATCAGGGCGCGGAACTCTGCGCGAGACTCTGAGCCGAACTGCGGATCGCCGCTGTTGGCGAACGCGGTGTCGATCTCATCCCAGTCGACATCGGTCAAGATCCTGCGCGCCAGCGGGAAGAGTTCATTCTCCTCCCTCATGATGTGGCTGCGCAGCAGCGCGATGTACTTCTCCAGCCCTTCCTGGAACTCGCCCTTCCCTTCCGGATAGTGGCGCACCAGGTGCTTCACCTGACGGCGCAGGGTGGCCACGATCTCGGGGCTGGCCGCATGCTCGCGCTCGAACTGCGCGATCATCTCGTTGCCTTCGCTGGTCCTGTCGAGCACGGCCCGGTAGAGGTAGGCCTCCTCCTTCGGCTGGTGCACGCGTTCGATGTACTGCTCGATGTAATCCAGGATCAGGTCGAACAGTTCCGCATCAGGCCTCTGCTCCGTCTGGTCGAGCTGCTTGCGCAACTCGTCGAGTACCACGGTCAGCTGCCACATGCTGCGATGCTCGTTGCTGATGGTCTGCAGCGCCTCGCTCACGAAAGCTTCCTCATACGTTGCTACCCAGGTATGCCGCGATCACGTCGGGATTCTCTCTGACCTCCTGCGCCGTGCCCTCGGTCAGCTTCTTTCCGTAATCGAGCACCAGGATGCGATCGGAAATGTTCATCACCATTTTCATGTCGTGCTCGACCAGTACCACCGTGACGCCGTTGTCGGCGACCTTGCGCACGAGTTCATCGATCTCGGCGGTTTCCTTTGAATTGAGTCCGGCCGCCGGTTCATCGAGGAAAAGGATCTGCGGCCTGGCGGCGAGCGCCCGGGCGATCTCCAGCCGCTTCAGTGCTCCATAAGGCATCGAGCTGGCGCCCAGGTTCCAGTAGCCCTCCAGGCCGACAAAGCGCATCAGCTCACGAGCTTCGTCCTTCAGCTTGCGGTCACGCCTGGCGATGCCGGGGAAACGCAGCATGGCCTTGACCAGGTTGCGGTCAAGCTGCAAATGCGCCCCGACCATGACGTTTTCCAGCGCCGTCATGTTCATGCAGACCTGCAGATTCTGGAAGGTTCTGGCCATCCCTTTCGAGGCCAGATCATGCGGAGCGGTGCCGGCAATGGACTGGCCATCGAGCCGGATGTCACCCTCGGTTGGCGTATAGACGCCGGTGATCAGGTTGAACAGTGTGGTCTTGCCGGCGCCGTTCGGGCCGATCACCGAATACACCAGGCCGCGATCGACAGCAAAACTGACGTTCTGCACGGCCTTGACGCCGCCAAAGGCCTTGGAAAGATTATCGACTTCGAGCAGTGCCATCAGCGGTCTTCCAGGTCTTGGCTGCCGAAGCGCGCCGCCAGCGTGGGCACCAATCCCTTTGGCATGAATATCATGGAAAGCATGAGTATGGAGCCGAAGGCCACCGTCTCCCATCCCTCGAAAGTCGACAGTGCCTGGGGCAAGGCGGTCAGCAGGACCGCGCCAATCAGCGAGCCGTAAATCGAGGCCATGCCACCGATCACGACCATGGTGACAAGCTCGATGGAATGGAAGAAATCGGCGATATTGGGCGTGACGAAACCGATGTAGTGCGCGGTGACGCTGCCCATCAGGCTGGCAAAGAAGGCGGACAGGACAAAGATGGCGACCTTGTAGCGAACCACATCAACCCCCATCACCTGCGAGGCGACCTCGGACCCATGGAGTGCCCGCAGGGCGCGCCCGAACGGAGAATCAATCAGGTTCTTCGCCGCCCAGAAACTGAACAGCAGCGTCACGGCAAGCACCCGGTACCACTGTTTTTCGCCTGAAATCTCGAAGCCCATCAGCCCGAGTGCAGAAACCGGCATGCCGTCGGGCCCCCCGGTGTAGGTCCCCTCGTTCTTGATCACAATGGCGATGATGATCCCCAGCCCGAGGGTTGCCATGGCGAGATAGTGTCCTTTCAGGCGAAAGATCGGCCGCGCGACAATCGCGGCGATGGCGCTAGCAATTGCCGCGCCCGCGGCCATGGCGAATAGCGGGTGCCAGCCGAAGTGCGTGGGCAGAATCGCCGAGGCATAGGCGCCAATGCCGACGAATCCGGCGTGGCCGAGACTGATCTGGCCGGCAAAACCGATCAGGAGATTCAAGCCAAGCACGATGATCGCGTTGATCGCCATGCGTATGGCGATGTCGTAGTAATAGTTGTTGGGCAGCACCAGCGGCAGGAGCAGCAGCACGCCGGCCAGAACCATGAGCGCGTAATGCCGCTTCAGCGCACTCATTGGACTACCCTCCCCCCAGCCCCGTTCCACGGCTGGCTTTGCACAGCCAGCCGGCTGCGGCAGCGCGGAGCAGTGCTCCGCGAAACCCTGCCTGCGCCCCCGCGGGCGGTGGTAATGGCGGTTCGCCGCTGGGCGGCTCCATAAAGTTGGCTGCGCCCCCTTGGGACGGGCCGGCGGTGGGCGCTCATACCCGCTCCGTGACCTGTGCGCCAAAGAGGCCGCGCGGCATGAAGAAGAGAATGAACAGGATGAGGATGAAGGGCATCGCATCCTTGTAGGCCGATGAGATGTAGCCGGCCGCCATGGCCTCGATGATGCCGACAAGCAGCCCGCCCACCACGGCACCCAGGCCGCTGCCCAGGCCGCCGACGACGACGGCGACAAAGCCCTTGAGGCCGAGCATGATCCCGACGTCGTAGGAAGTCAGCGTGATGGGAGTCAGCAGCACGCCGCCAATCGCTCCCAATGCCGCGGACAGGGCAAAGCTGACCAGCAGCACCCACTGCGTGTTGATGCCGACGAGTTGGGCCGCCAGCGGATTGCACGAGGTGGCGAGAATGGCTTTGCCGGCCAGCGTGCGGCTGAAAAAGTACCAAAGCGCAACCACCACCAGAGCCGTGATGCCAAGCACCCAGAGACTTTGCGGCAGCAGTGTGGCGCCGCCGATCTCAATCGGTTCGCTGCCTGAAAACGCGGGATAGCTGTGCGCGCCCTTGCCGAGCCAGATCTGGATCAGGCCGCGAATCACCAGCGAGGCGCCGATGGTGATGATGATCAGCGTCACGACCTCGGCATCGCGCGCCGGTTCGATCGCCAGCTTGTCGAGGAGAACGCCGACCAGCGCCGGAATGACAATCGCCAGCAGAATGGCCAGCGGCATCGGCAGCCCGGACTGCATGAAAAAGAACGCCAGCATGCCGCCGAGCATGATGAACTCGCCCTGGGCAAAGTTGATCACGTTGCTGGCGTTGTAGATCAGCGTGAACCCCAGTGCCGCCAGGGCATAGGTGGCCCCCACCGTGATGCCCGAAAACAGGAACTGAAGGAACTGCGACAGCATGGAGCCTCCCTAAGCCGGACAAGCCGGCTGTGAAAGGTGAAAAGTGAAAAGTGACGATTTCATACTCGCCGTCTCGCTATTCACGTTTCCCGTTTCACGTTTCACATTGACCAACCGCTATTTCGGCCGCCGGTCGATCACGCGCCGGGCCTTGCCGATCAGGGTTCTTTCGACCTTGTCGGTTTCGACGACATGAACGTCGGCGGTGACTCCCACCAGCGCCTTGATATGGTGCTTCACGTCAGCGCCAATTTCACGGCGCTTCACGTCGCCGATCGATGCCGAGAGGTCGCTGCGGACCTCGACGTAGACATCAAGCTGGTCGAGGTGCCCCTCGCGCGATACCTGCAATTGGTACTGGGCGCACAGGCTGGGGTTCTTCAGCAGGATCTCTTCGATTTGCGTCGGAAAAACGTTCACTCCGCGGATGATCAGCATGTCATCGCTGCGACCGGTGATCTTCTCCATCCGCCGCATGCTGCGCGCCGTTCCGGGCAGCAACCGGGTCAGGTCGCGCGTGCGATAGCGGATGATCGGCAAGGCCTCTTTCGAGAGGGAAGTGAAGACGAGTTCCCCCATCTCTCCGTCCGGCAGCACTTCGCCCGTTTCCGGATTGATGATTTCCGGATAAAAGTGGTCTTCCCAGATGTGCGGACCATCCTTGGTCTCGATGCACTCGCAAGACACTCCGGGGCCCATGACCTCGGACAGGCCGTAGATGTCGATGGCGTCGATACCCAGGCGCTCCTCGATCTCGCGGCGCATTTCGTTGGTCCATGGCTCGGCGCCAAAAACACCGACACGCAAACTGCTCCCGTTCGGTTGCAGTCCCTGCTTGATCATCTCATCGGCGATGGTGAGCACGTATGAGGGTGTCGACAGGATTACCGTCGGCTTGAAATCCTGGATCAGCTGCACCTGCTTTTCGGTCTGGCCGCCCGACATCGGGATCACGGTGGCGCCCAGGCATTCACCGCCGTAGTGGGCGCCGAGGCCACCGGTAAACAGGCCGTAGCCATAGGAGTTGAGGATGATGTCGTCGGCCGAGCAGCCTGCGGCGCGCAGCGAACGGGCCATGAGTTGCGCCCACATCGCGATGTCGTTCGCGGTATAGCCCACCACCGTCGGCTTGCCCGTCGTGCCGGATGAAGCATGAACCCGCACCACATCGCGCATCGGCGTCGCAAACATGCCGTAAGGATAGGTATCGCGCAAATCGAGCTTGGTGGTGAAGGGAAACCTGGAGAGGTCCGACAGTTGCTTGAGGTCGTCCGGGTGCACACCCGCTGCATCGTACTTCTGCCGATAGTGCGGCACGTTGTCGTAGGCGTGCTTCAGCGACCACTTCATGCGCCGCAGCTGCAAGGCCTGGAGTTCATCCCGGCTTGCCTTTTCGATCGGTTCCAGGCCGCTGCCCGGCAAATCCTGCTTGCTCATTTACTCCCCCTATGCGCTTGCTCGATGAGTCATCTGTTTGACGAAGGCGAGATTTTCCACGACCTTGGACTGAATGTGTGAAATCTGATCGGGACTCAGGTGGCGGAAGCGCCCCATGGCCTTGAGGTAATCGGTGACCGGCAGCGGATCATCGATCGGCCGGGTGAAATGCAGGCCATCCTTCGGGTTGTACTCCCAGAGCATCACGAAGTTGGTTTCCACCGCCTTGCGCGCGACTTCCATGTTCTGGTCGGTCGGAAAGCGCCAGCCCGTGGTGCACGGTGAATACACGTGCAGGTAGGCAAAGCCGCGCTTGGAGGCCTGGATCGCCTTGTCGAGCTTGTCGTAGAGATCCTCCATGTAGGCGGTGGATGCCGTGGCTACATACTCGCAGCGATGGTTGACCATGATCAGCGGCAGGTTCTTGGCGTCCTGCGTCTTGCCCTGCGAGGGCATGCCGCCCGAGCCCTTGCCGATCGGCGTGGTCGAGGTCCATGCCCCATAGGGCGTGCAACTCGAACGCTGCATGCCGGTGTTCATGTAGCCTTCGTTATCGACCACCATGAAAAGTATCTGCTCGTTGCGTTCGGCCGCGCCGGACAATGACTGAAAGCCCACATCCGAGGCGCCGCCGTCGCCGGCAATCGCCAGCGCCGTGACATCGCGCCCGACCCGCTTGTACTGACGCTTGACGCCGGCCAGCATGGCCGCGGTGTTGGTCAGCAGAGGATGAAAGACCGGAATCTTGGTGCCGGTAGTGCCGTTGAAGCCGACCGAACCCATGCCAGGCACGCAACCCGGCGGGGTTGCCAGTACGGTATCCGGCCCCACCCGGCGCAAGGTGTGGCGCATCAGGAGTTCGGTATTGCAGCCCTGGCAACCTGCCAGACCGGGCGCAAAGAGATCTTCCCAGTCGCCGACTTCGTTGTAGATGCGCGAGGTGGTGATGTAGGTCAGTGCATCGTGCGGACAGACCGGTACGCAGGACGGGGCACCATCGCACATGTCGCACTTGGCAACATGCCCGGTACCGGCATCGAGGGCGATGCCGGCATAGGCGCAACCGACAGTGCACAGCAGGCAATCGACGCATTTCGCGGCGTTCCATTCGATGACCCCGTTGTCGCCATTCTTGGTCAGCGCCGCCGCCGGGCAGACCGTGACGCACTTGGGATCGCCGCACTGGCGGCACAAGGCGAGTTCGAAGCCGCCCTCCGCCGCGCCCACGATCTGGATGCGCGACCGGGTCTGGTCGATGGTGCCGGTCTTGGCCGTGGCGCAGGCGGTCATGCAGTCGCCGCAGCCGTCGCACTTGGCGGCATCGAAGGCGATGGTGTTGTACGCGTGTCCCATGCTTACCTCCACAACTTCGACATCAGCTCGCGGCCGACCGCGAGCGGATTGGCGACGAAGCGATCCTTGACTGCCGTGAGGTCGACGCGGCGCAGGATCAACTGACACATGACCCCGCCGTCGAAGAACTCATTGACGCCGTAGATGCCGAGCAGACAGCCATCCTTGAAAATCACCTTCAGGTAGCGACCGCTGGTTTCGTCGAAGCGCGTGACCACCTCGGCGCCTTCAGGCACACGGCTCGATCCGACCGAAATCGCATGACGGCCGAAGAAGTGATAGGTGTTCAGCGGCACCCCGCCGGGATATTTCTTCAGTCCCGGATCGCCCGCCATGGCCATGCCGGCGATACGCCCCTGCTCGGTCGCATCGGGCAGGATCGCGTTCATCACCCTGGCGTCGGTGAAAAAGCCCTTGGCTTGGGCGCAATCGCCTGCCGCCCAGACATTGGCGACGCTGGTCTGCATGGTGTCACTGACCAGGATGCCCCAGTCATGCTCGACACCCTCATCCGCCAGGAAGTCCATATTCGGCTTGACGCCGGTGGCAACCAGGAGCAGATCGGCTTCCAGAGTGTTGCCATTTTCCAGGGTCAAAGTGGCCCCGATAGCCGATGGCGCCAGTTTGATGACCCGACTGCCGGTCAGGATCCTCGCACCGTTGTCGGTGAAGGCCTTTTCGATCAGTTGCGCGGCGGTTGCATCGAAGTAGCCATCGGTCAGTTGCCCGGCCATTTCCACGATGGTGACCGAGGCACCGGCCTTGACCAGATTCTCCGCTGCGTGCATTCCTACCAGCCCCGCTCCCATCACCACCGCCTGCTTCGATTGCTTGATTGCAGCGTGCAACTTGGTCGCATCGTCGAGCGTGCGCAGCACGTGATACGACACCGTATCGATGCCGGGAATCGGCGGGATGGCAGGTGCGGCGCCAGTGGCGAGCAGAACTTTCTCGTAGGCGATTTCGCTGCCGTCGGCGAGTTCGGCCGCATTGCGCCCGGCATGCAGGGCCTTGAGCGCCGTGCCGCGCTTCAACTGGACGCAGTTGTCGGCGAAAAACTTTTCGTCGCGCAGGAAGATGCCGTCGGGCGCCGAGCGCCCGGAAACAACGTAGGGCAGTACCGTTGGCGAGTAAGGCAGGTGCGGATCGCGGGTCAGCAGCGTCAGACTGCCCTCCGGATCATGCATGCGGATCGCGGTCACCGCTTCGAGTGCGGCGTGGCTGCTGCCGACCACAAGGTATTTTGTGTGTTCCATGGCTTCCCCTAGTCGCGCTCGTTGAGCCAAATCGGCTCGGTCGGTGCGGGACTGCTCAGCAGCTTTTCGGTCGCTTCGATGACGCGATGAAAATGCCCGACCGTGATGTCGGCGCCGGCCAAACCGCCGATGAAACTCATCGACGGCAGAAATGACCCCGATGCGCCGCCGAGGCGATACAGGGCACCCATGGTCTCCTGATACATCGGCCCGCAGTTCCAGCGGAAGCCGACCGAGCGGTCGACCACGCCGAGCGCCTGAATCTTCTTCATCGACTTGAGCAGCGCCTCGACCGGGAATGGGCTGAAGGTCTTGAGCTTGATCAGCCCGACCCGCTTGCCGGCGTCGCGCGCTTCGTCGATTGCATCCTTGGCCGCGCCGGTCATGCTGCCCAGGGTCATGATCGCGTAGTCGGCGCCGTCAAGGCGATACTCCTCGACCAGCGGCGCGAAACGACGACCGAAGCGCTGCGCCCATTCCTCGTGCACCTCCTCGATGACCCGCAGCGAGTTTTGCATGCCGCGGCACTGCCCCTTGCGATAGCGGACGAAAGTCGACGGGCCCTTGCCACCCGAGCCGCCGGTCAGCGGATCGACGGCCATCGGCCGCAATGGGTCCAGCGCTACGTGCCAGTTGACGTTCTTGACGCCCATGAAGGCATCGACTTCTGCCTGGTCGGGCAGTTCGACGCGGGAAGTGCCGTAGGACAAATAGTTGCCGTCGAGACAAACATTGACCGGCAGCATGACGTCATGGTGCTCGGCGATCTTGAAGGCCATGATCGTGGTGTCGAGCACTTCCTGCACGGTCTCGCAATACACCTGCACCCAGCCGACTTCGCGTACCGTCATCGCATCCTGGTGCCCGCCCCAGACCGATTGCGGCGTGATGCCATCGCGGGTCACGATCGACATGACGATCGGCGGGCGCATGCCGGAGGTGCGGAAATAGGGCTCGAACATGAACGCCAGGCCGGGACCGCAGGTCGCGGTATAGGTCCGCCCGCCGGCCAGCGCGGCGCCCTGCAGCACCGAGAGCACCGAATGCTCGCCTTCGGCATCGACGATGTCGGCGTCCATGCGGCCATCGGCGATCAGCTTGGCGACGTGCTCGACCAGCGAGGACTGCGGCGTGATCGGATATACCGCCACCATGTCGGGACGCGCCAGCGCAACACCTAGCGCGGCGGCCTCGTTGCCTTCGATGAGCATGACCTTCTGTTTGGCGCGCTTGGCCTGGCTCGGCGTTTCAAGGGTGGCGGTAGTCATGTTGCCTCCGGGATCATCGTGATCGCGCGCTGCGGACATTCGTTGGCGCAAATGCCGCAGCCCTTGCAAGTCTTCAGGTTGAAATCGAACCAGGCCGGCTTTTCCTCGACACACTGCACCGGGCAATACAGCCAGCACACGGCGCACTTGACGCACTTATCGCGGTCGACCACGGGCCGCATGCTGCGCCAGTCACCGGGCAGCATCGGGCTGACCTCGGTAGCGACCGGACACAGATCATCGGGCACATTCGCTTGTTTCAGATTGAACAGCGGATAGCTGTCATGCCTGCTCATGCCGCAACCCTCCGCTCGATGGTATGCACCGTTGTCTCGTTGTAACCGCGTTCCAGCGCGACGAGATTCTGGGCGAGACCGGCGTCGCGAAAGTCGGAGTCTTCCAGCGAACGCCTCAAGGCGTCCAGCGAGACGATTCCGGTAGTCCGCGCGAAAGCGCCGAGCATCAGCGTATTGGTGATCGGGCGCTTGAAAATCTCGAGCGCGATGGCGATGGCGTCGCACAGGCCAACCACCCCGACCGTATTGGCTATCACGACCTCTTCGAGCGGCTTGTTCGTGGCCTGCACCAGTGTGCCGCCTGGCTTCAGACCGCTGAAGATATCGACCGACTTCGCCAGCGTCGGGTCGACGCAGATCAGGCAATCGGGCGTATAGATGTTGGTCAGTTGGCGGATCTCGCGATCACTGCAGCGCAGGAAGGAGACCACGGGCGCACCGCGTCGTTCGAAGCCGAAGGACGGAATCGACACCGCGTATTTGCCTTCTTCAAGCAGCGCCGCCGCGAGCATCGCTGCCGCCGTAACGGCACCCTGACCGCCACGGCCATGAAAGCGCACTTCGTACATCCTGTCTCCTCCAGTTTGATGTGGCTCTTTGGCCCCATCTCGTATATTCCCCTGAAACCAACTATCCTGCTTTTACTCCGGGTATACCCCGCCAGCCCGGCTTTGCAGCCGCTCCCGCGATTCCGCATCCGCGCACAGGCAGGTGCAACAGAGCGAGTCCCTGCGTGAATGCGGCGCGTCTCACCAAGGTGTACTTCAGGAACCAGCCGCCGGCAACCACCATGATCCCGGCCACAAACAGCAGACCCGCCCGTCCCGGCATTCCTGCCAGCACGGCCGTAACAGCAAGTGCCGGCAAGAAGTGGCCGAAGATCACTAGCCTGGCGTCGATTCCTCGCAGCACCTTCAAAGCCCCCTCGGGGGCGCCATCGGCAACCAGTTTCCCGAGATACATTTTCCACACCAGCGCCCGAACGACAATCAGCACGATCAATCCGGCCAGGGTCCAGAAGCCTATCACCGCGGACGAGAGCGACAGCACGCAGACCAGGAATCCGGCGCCTTCCGCGAGGCCGGTGGCGATCATCAGAGTAACACTGCGTGGATGCCGCCACGTCGGGATTCCCTTGTTGGCCGCCAGTATTCGCGCCTGACTATAGAGGAAGGCCAGACCCAGAATGCCGGCCAGGATGACAAACACCGGCCGCAGGGACAGAAACGCCAAGCCGCCTGCGGCGAACAGCACCAGGGCGACGACCGCTTCGCGCGTCATCCATGAGGTCGAGAAATGTCGATAGACGTTCAAGGCGCGCCACGGCCGGCCGATCTCGAACCAGACGCAGGTGAGTCCGCTGGCTATCAGGATCAGGGCGAGCAGGACCGCTGTCCGGGCGGCATCCGGCTCAAGACTGACAACTGACGCGAACAGCAACAGACCGCCACCGGCGCCGCCTGCGATGAAATTCGCCGCCGCGCGCCAATCCCAATTGCGCTGCTGTCGCGGTGACACCAGGTCGGATGTTCTTTTGGCCGGCTTCTTCATGGCTGGTCCCATATGTAATACACACCCGGCTCGGTTCCGAGTTCCTCGTGCATGCGGAAATGTTGGGTTTGTCCCAGCAACCGGCTGACATTGCTTCCGGGATCGTCGATGTCGCCGAATTCCATGGCACCCGAAATGCAGGAATTGACGCAGGCCGGCGTCACCTCGGGATGCACACCGGGCGTGCGCCCGGTGACCGCGGCTTCATCGATCCGATCGACGCAGAATGTGCACTTCATCGACACCGCGATTCGCGCCGGATCGAAGCGTATGGCCTCCGACGGCAGCGGCTGATCGCCATAGGAGAAAGTCGAGGCATGCACGATCGAGCGGGCGTCATAGGGGCAGGCCATCACGCAGTTGGCGCAGCCGATGCAAAGATCATAGTCGATCGCCACCAGACCATCGGCGCGCTTGGTGGTCGCCTTGGTCGGGCACACTTCTTCGCAGGGAGGATTGCCGCAATGCATGCAGGCCATGGGCAGAAAGGTCCGGCGCACGTCGGGAAACTCGCCGGTTTCCAGGTCGAGCACGCGTCGCCACTGGATTCCAGGCGGTGTCGCATTGGCGTGCTTGCAGGCCGCGGTGCAGGTCTGGCAGCCGACGCAGCGACGCAGGTCGATGGTGGTCACATAGCGCGTCATACCGTCGCCTCCGAATCTATGCACCCAGTTCGACGACCATCCTGTCGGCGACCGGCGGCTTTCGCGGCCGCTACGCCCCCGCTCGCTACGCTCACGGGTCCCCCTCCGCTGCTCATGCCGGTGCTCCTTCCATAGTTCCTTCCATCTTGCGCACCTGAACCTTGACGATATCGGAGCCGGAGCCGGTGGCATCGGTCAACTCGAGCGACATCGGTGCGATCGTATTCAGGCTGGGCATGTCCAGATCCTTGGCAAAGGGCTGGGCCCAATGGTCGAACTGCCCGAGAATCACCAGCGTGTCCGGGCGAATCCCTTGCGCCAGGACCGCAGCGCCATAGGTTGCCCCGATATGCGAACGGACTTCGATGCGATCGCCGTCGGCGATGCCATAGCGCGCGGCCGTCTTCGCGTTCATGATGACGCCGCCATGACCGCGGATATTCAGCGACACCTCCCTCATCAATTCGATGCCGACGTTGCCGCCGGCGTGGTACTGCATGCTCTTGCTGGCCAGCAGCCAGAGCGGGAAGTCTTCCACTTTCGCCCCGGCATTCACCAGCGCCGCATCCCAGCGTCCCGGCACATCGTGCCATTCCGGCAGTGCGGCATATTCGGAAAGTTGCTCATCCCACCAGGCCATCTTGTTCTCGTGCAGGCGATTCCTGAGTTCCCGGCCGACGCGCAGCAGGCGCTCCTGATAGGGCAGTTCGTAGCGCAGGCCCTGCTTTTCCATGGTCGGACTCAGATACCACTCGAGTCGCGACATGGGCACCGTGTAGAAGCCGTGCTCCTTGAACCAGGATAGATCGAGGGTTTCCCTGCCCTCGGACAGCACGGTAGTTGCCGCGCGACACACCGCATCCCAGACAACCTCGGGTGCATGCTCGCCCTTCGGGTCGAGGCTGAAATCGTAGTTCGCACCCTTCAGCGGGGATACGCCGGCGGCGCCGCGATTGATCGCGTCGTTGTACTGCTCCAGCAGACCGGTGCGCTTCGCCAATTGGTTGGTAATCCAGGTGAAGTCGCGCGTATCGCCCTGCGCCGCCACCGCCGGCTGACGCAAGGCCACACCCTTGTGATCCCAGAACTGTTCCATGAACTTGGTGCCGCCGACGCGAATCATCTGCACCGATTCGAGATCGGTGGCTTCCGGCAACAGCAGGTCGGCCATGTAGTTGGTCTCGTCGACCGTGTAGGCAAACGCAACAGTAAACGGGAAGGTGGCGATGGTCTTGACCAGCGTCTGGGTTTCCCAGAAGGAAATCGCCGGGTTGGTGCGATAGATGATCCAGATATCGGGCAGAGTCGGCTGCGGCATGTCCGAACCGGCAGGCTGTTCGCGCTGGAACATCCAGGCCAGTTGGGTGGGGCCCAAGGCCTGGCTCCAGGCGGTATTGCCGACGATGGGCACCAACGTCTTGTGCATGTTGCGACCGGTCGGCTTGACAGCCCAGTTGGCCTTGTCCGTGGCATTGAACTTCTGTGCCATGAAACCGTCTTCACCCGGCAGGACGCTCTTGTGGCGGTTGTCATGCGGGCGATTCAGACGCACCGTGGTGCCCAGGGTGCCGCCAGGATTCTCCAGCGCGCCGACCAGCACCGCCAGCAAGGTACGCGCCCAGCAGCATTCGAAGGCGCCCCAGCCGTTGTTGACCGACTTGCCGAGAATCACCGCGACCGGCCGCAAAGGCAGCGTGACGCCGTCGATCACCGTGGTCTCGCCTATGCTTGCGGCTTGCAGGTACTCATTGGCTATGCGGCGAATGGTCGCAGCCGGAACGTCGCATATCCCTGCCGCCCATTCCGGCGAATACTTCTCGATGTGCTCGACCAGCTTGGTGAAGGCGGTCACTCCCTCGACACTGCCCATCTCCCGCACTTCTTCATCGGCGTCGACGCTGACCGCCCCGCTGACCAGGAATTTTCCTGACAGGGCCGGCACGGCGCCGGCGGTATCGAAGGGAACGGCCTTGCCCAGCACCGTATCCCAGAGCAGCGGCTTCCTGCTCGCCGCATCGCGCAGATAAAGGCCATCCGGTCCGACCAGATAGGGTGACGAGGTCCGGTCGCGCAGGAAAGGCACATCCAGTTCATCCGGTTTGTGTTCGATCAGCAACACATGGATCAGGGCGAACAGGAAGGCCGGATCGGTCTTCGGCCGAATCGGCACCCACTCGGCCGAACAGGCTCCGGTGACTGACAGATGAGGCTCGACCTGAACGCGCTTGTAACCGCGCATGCGCGCTTCGGCGTGCCGCGTCACGGCACAGGGCCCGCCGGAGGACTCTACATTCGCGCCCAGCGAAATCAGATAGCGTGCCGAGGGTGTATCCGCCGCAACGGTAAAGGCGCGGTGCCAGAACTCGCCATAGAGGTGTTCAGAATGCACGCACTTGACGCCCTGTCCCGAGCCGAAGCTGTAGTCGATCGGCCCCCAGGCCGAAAGAAAGGCCGGGAAGGTACCCATGTACATGGCCGGCGTGCCGCCATGACCGAACGAGGCGGCCAGGCGAGGGACTCCGGACTCGTCCAGCACACCCTTGGCGCGCGTAGCCTTGAGTTTCTCGGCAACCAGATCCAGCGCCTCGTCCCACGAGATGGGCACAAACCCCGGATCCTCGTCGCGCCCCTTCTTCGGATTGGTCCGCTTCATCGGCGACAGAATGCGGTTGGGGTTGTAGGTTTTCTGCACCAGACCGTAGGCCTTGACGCAAACCTTGCCCTTGGCCGGATGAATTTTCTCCGCCGCAAAATTGGGTTCGACCTCCGTCGCCACCCCATCCACCACCTTGACGGTCATGAAATCGGGGCCGGAAACGCAGTTGTAGCAATAGGTCGGAACGTGCTTTACGGACTTGGGTTCGACTGCCTGCATGCTCATTTCCCTCGACTAGTGAACGCGTTCAGGATGTGAATAAACGCAATGCCGCTCGCCCCTGACAAAACCGATGAGCGTTACCCCGGAGTCAATCGCCACTCTGACTGCCATGCCGGTAGGGGCTGAAACCGCCGCAACCACCGCGATGCCCACGGCTGCCGCCTTCTGTACGATTTCGTAACTGGCGCGACTGGTCATGAGGACGAAGCCGTCGTCAAACCCGCGACGCTCAGACGCCAGGGCGCCGATCAGTTTGTCGAGCGCGTTGTGGCGGCCCACGTCCTCACGCACCAGATCGATTCGACCGTCCACATCGCACCATGCGGCGGCATGAACAGCGCCCGTCAAATGAAACAGGTGCTGCATTCCCTGCAATCCGGACAAGGCATACGGCAAAGCTCCCGACGCCAATACAGATGAAGACTGAACGGTAGCGGCCCGCTTTGCCAGTTGATCCAGGCTTTCAGTGCCGCAGAGGCCGCAACCGGTGCGTCCGGCGAGTGTTCGGCGATGCTGCTTGAGGACATGCGCGCGCTCTGCGGAGAGTTGCATATGCACTTCAATGCCGTTACTGCGCTCGATGATGTCCAGATCGTGAATTTCACCGGAACGCCCGACGATGCATTCGCTCAGGCTGAACCCGAGGGCGAAATCTTCCAGATCGAGCGGCGTGGCCAGCATCACGGCGTGCGAAATACCGTTATAGACCAGCGCCACAGGTACCTCTTCCGCCACGGTCTCTTCCGAATGCATGGCAGCGCCATCCACCCAGCGCGATGCGCCGTACCTGTTATGTGCTTCGATGCCCACACCCGCCTCGTGTTGCATTCCCCGCCTCGCCTGGTAGCGCAGGACCAAATTAGCCCTACTGCAATTACGATACACTTTAGCCACTTTCAATGCAACTTATTTGTATCACATTAGAATTGTCTTATACTGCATACTGTATCCAGTCCAGCATCCATCATCGCGATAGCGCCGGATCGGTTTTAATATCCAGCCGTACCGCGCCTTGCCCTAAGGGCGAGGATTTCAAATAGCAGGAAAAATGTGAAGAGCCGACATATCAGCCAGTGGATCAAGGACTTCCTTGACCAGCATCCGACCCGCGCCAACTCGCTGATCATCACGATCTACGGCGACTTCATCGCCGCCCATGGCGGCACGGTCTGGCTGGGCAGCTTCATTCGACTGGTAAGCCCGCTTGGACTCAACGAGCGCATGGTGCGCACCAGTGTCTATCGCCTGTCGCAGGAAAAGTGGCTGGTATCCGAACAGCTCGGACGCAAGAGCTATTACAGCCTGACCACCTCCGGCCGGCGCCGCTTTGAACACGCCTATCGCCGGATCTATTTCGCGCCACAGGACACCTGGACCGGAGAGTGGCAACTGGTCATGATCCCCACGTCACTGGGCGGCGCGCAACGGGATGCCCTGCGCAAGGAACTGGCCTGGGCGGGCTACGGCGCGCTGGCCTCGGGCATACTCGCCCATCCCTCCGCCGATACCGATGCCCTGCTCGACATCCTTCAGGAAACAGGAGCGCACGACAAGGTTGTCGCCATGAAAGCCCTCAATATCAGCGCCCTGACCAGCAAGCCGCTGCAGGAACTGGTGCATGAATGCTGGAATCTCGACGCCCTCGCGGCCAAGTACCTCGACTTCATCGAGCTGTTTCGTCCCGTATTGCGCACCATGCGCGCCGCCGGCAGCCTCGATCCCGAACAGTGCTTCCTGGTTCAAACACTGCTCATGCACTACTTCCGGCGGGTGCTGCTGCACGATCCGCAACTGCCGTCGCAGCTGCTCCCAGCCAACTGGAGCGGCGGCGTCGCCCGCCAGCTTTGCCGCGACCTTTACAGGATCACCTACCCCCTCGCCCAGGAGCATCTGCTCTCGGTCTGCGAGACCGCGAACGGCCCGCTCCCCGCTGCTGCCCCGTATTTCTACGAGCGCTTCGGCGGACTGGACGTCGCAGCAGCAGGGCGCAATTCCTGACAAAGCATAAATTGATGGATATCAATCGATACAGTTCTATTTAAATTTATTGATGATTTTGTATCTGTTATAGTTGTTTCCCGGCACTACCCCGTTGATCGAGCCGCACCAAGGGAGTCAATGCAATGCAGAGTCCGTCACCGTCCAAGACCAACGCAGCTGAACGGAACTCGGCAGCAGCATTGTTTCGGCAGGCCGCAGCCGCCGGGCGCAACACACTGAACCCGGCCGAACTCGTCAATCTGCTGTCCGGTCTGGGCATGACATTCGCTCCGGAGGCGTCGCCAACGCAGCGTCCTTCCGCTGCCGAACTGCGTATCAGCCTGAACAACACCCGGGAATTCGGCATGGTCATCAGCGCCGGAATGGGCGGACTCGATGCGGAACTGGATGAGAGCAATTTCAAGAAAGATCGGGCATCGGTCTACGCCGCGACGGAACTGACCGACGCAACAGACTTTCTGGGTCTGTTCAAGCGCACACTGGCCTTTCAAAGACTCGCCGGCATCGCCGCACTCGACGGTCTGCACCTTCCTGAGGAACAACTCGAGGCTTGCTTCGAACAAATGCTGGCGCTGGCGAACCGGAATTCGCCGGGTGATCCCGAAGCTGCATTCGTGCTGCGGAGCCTGGAACTGAATCCGGTGTACGTCGGTGGTACTCAGTTGACGGTTCAGGCCGCTCATTGCGAATTCAGCGCACCGCCTGCAGCCCGCCTGCCCCGCCCCATAAGCAAAATCGACAAGCTGATCCATCCGGGCTCGATCGGCATCATCGGCGTCTCCGCCAGCAACATGAATTTCGGCCGGATCATTCTGCGCAACCTGATGGGCAGCGGCTACAGCAAGGAGCGCATGACCATCATTCGCGAGGGAGAAACAGAGATCGATGGCGTCAAGTGCGTCGAGAGTTTGAAGGCACTCGACCACAAGCTCGACCTGCTGATCGTTGCGGTGGCCGCCAGCGCCGTCTACGACCTGGTCGATGAAATCATCGAAACCGACGCAGTGGAATCGGTCATGCTGATTCCCGGCAGCCTGGGCGAAACCAGGGCCAGCCGGGAGCCCGCTGCCGCACTGGCCGGACGCATCAACACGGCCCACGGCAAGCCGGGGGGCGGACCGATCTTTCTCGGCGCCAACTGCCTCGGCGTGGTTTCCCATCCCGGATCGTACGACTCATGGTTCATCCCCCTTGAACGGCTGCCGAAGCCGCAGAAGAAGCCGGAACGAAACTCCGTCATGCTGAGCCAGAGCGGCGCATTCATGATCACGCGCCTGAGTCAGAACCCCTGGCTTGATCCGCGCTACATGCTGGCCCTGGGCAACCAGACGGATCTCACCCACGGCGACATGCTCAGCTACTTTGCAGAAATGCCGGAAATCGAAACCCTTGGCATCTACATCGAAGGCTTCAAGGACCTGGACGGACTCAGCTTCGCCAGGGCGGTGCGCAAGGCGGTGCTCAAGGGCAAGCAGGTCGTGGTCTACAAATCAGGCAGGACAGCCCCCGGCATGGGCGGCGTCATGGGCCATACCGCATCGATTGCGGGCGGCCCGACCCTGTTTGAGTCTGTCGTACGCCAGGCTGGAGCGATCGTCGCCGAAGACTTCAACAGCTTCGACGACCTTTTTTACATGGCTGGCGCGCTGCACAACAAGAAAATCGGCGGCAAGCGGCTGGGTGCCATCAGCGGAGCAGGGTTTGAGGCGGTCGGCATGGCCGACTTCATCGAGTCGGACAACTTCGCCATGGAGATGGGCGCTCTGGAACCTGGCACCGTCAAGCACCTCGAAGAGATTCTGCTCGCCAAGAAACTCAATGCCCTGGTCGAAGTCAGAAACCCGATCGACATCAACCCTGGCGCCGATGACGAAGCGCACCTGCAAATCGTCGAGGCCTTTCTGCAGGACCCCAACGTCGACGCCGTCGTAGTCGGACTCGACCCGACCGCACCCTCGGTGCGGGCGCTGGAACACAGTGCCCTGCGACCCGGCTTCGATATCACGGACCCGAAGAGCACGGTGCATCTCATGCCGCCCCTGGTCAATCGCAATGACAAACCCGTCGTCGGAATAGTTGATGGCGGGCAACTCTACGATGCCATGTGCGCGGGACTGATGGACCAGGGCGTCTGCGTGTTCCGCAACTGCGCGCGCGGCACCCGTGCCCTGGTGCGCTACGTCGAGGCACGCCTGTATGCGGAGTCACTCAAGAACCGCCACTGAAACACATCACTCGAGGACAAACAATGAGCGAAACACTTAAAGCCGGCCTCTCGGCCACCCGCCGCGTGCAAATCGACCACGATCGCACCATCAGCTTCATGGGGGATGATTGCAGGGTCTACTCGACTCCCAAGCTGCTCTACGACATCGAAATGGCCTGTCGAGACCTGTTGCTGGAGCACACCGAACCGGGCAAGGACTCGGTCGGCACGAGAATCGAGCTGGATCACATCGGCGCCACACTGATGGGCATGTGGGTGGAAATAACAGTGACGCTTGCCGAGGTGAATGGTGCCGCCGTCTCCTTTGACTTTACCGCACGCGACTCGGTTGAAGTCGTGGCGCGCGGCAAACACAACCGATTCATTGTCGGCGTCGAGAAGACGGCACAAAGGCTCAAGGCCAAGCTCGCCAGGGCAAGTTGACGGCGAGTGTCGGGGGCCGCCGCTATTCGTCGGCGATGCCGGGGATATTCAGGACGTCGGTAAACCCGAAGCGACTGAAGTCCCTGATTCGCATCGGGTACAGTATGCCGTTCAGGTGGTCGCACTCATGCTGCACGACCCGGGCATGGAAGCCCTCGACCACGCGCTCGAAGCGCTGCCCGGTTTGAGCGTAGCCGGCGTAGCGCAGATGAGTCCAGCGCGGCACCCAGCCGCGCAGGCCGGGAACCGACAGACAACCTTCCCATCCATCATCCTCAACGCTGGAAAGCGGAACCAGTTCCGGGTTGATCAGCACCGTGTCGGGTACGGCCGGCGCATCCGGGTAACGCGGGTTCGACATACCGCCAAAGATCACTACGCGCAAATCGACGCCAATCTGCGGCGCTGCCAGTCCGGCGCCGTCGAGATGCGCCATGGTGTCGCGCATGTCCTGCAGCAATTCCGCAAGCTGCTGCGTAGCGAATTTGGTGACCGGCTGCGCCACGCGCAGCAGCCGCGGATCGCCCATGCGCAGGACTTCGCGGATCATTGCAGCCTCATGCCTCACAAACTCCTTCGATGATCCGGCGGACGCGAGCCATGGCCAGGTGCAGCACCGCTTCGAGGCTGTCGAACTTGATCCCGTGCGCAGAATCGACGCGTCCCGCTGCCCAGTTGGAAACCACGCAAAGCGCCGCATAGGGCAGTCCCAGTTCCCGCGCCAGCCCTGCCTCGGGCATTCCGGTCATGCCGACGATGTCAGCACCGTCACCCTGCATGCGGTCGATTTCGGCCGCCGTTTCCAGCCGGGGCCCTTGCGTCGTGGCATATACAGCACCGTCAAACACATCTTCACCGACCCGGCGCGCGACTTCCAGCAGCAACTTGCGCACCGCCGCATCGTAGGGGTCGGTGAAGTCGACATGCACCACCGGGCCGTCACCCCCGGACTGAAAGGTCATCTCGCGACCCCATGTGTAATCGATGATCTGGTGCGGCGCAACCAGGGTGCCGGGCCCGAGATCGTGGCGAATGCCGCCCACCGATGCTACCGAGATGACTTGCGTCACGCCCGAAGTTTCCAGAGCATGAATGTTGGCGCGGTAATTCACCAGATGCGGTGGAATGGTGTGTCCGTAGCCATGGCGAGCGACAAAAACCACATCCTGGCAGCCCAGGCGGCCAAAGGTCAGCGGGCCGGAAGGCTCGCCATAAGGCGTGCGGACTACCTCACGGTGCGATACATCAAGGTTCGCCAGCTGGGTCAAGCCGCTGCCGCCTATGATTCCAAGCATAAAAATCCCCTGAAAATTCAATCGGAACTGAAACCGATGGGTGATATAATATTGGGTTATTCCGCATCGCAACAACGCCAACCGCCCCTATGTCCCGCGCCCTCAGAAACATCGCCATTATCGCCCACGTTGACCACGGCAAGACCACCCTCGTCGACCAGTTGCTCCGCCAATCCGGCACCTTCGCCGCCCACCAGGCCGTCACCGAGCGGGTCATGGATTCCAACGATCTCGAAAAAGAGCGCGGAATCACCATTCTGTCGAAGAACTGTGCAATCGACTATGAAGGCACCCACATCAACATCGTCGACACTCCCGGACACGCCGACTTCGGTGGCGAGGTGGAGCGCGTCCTGTCGATGGTCGATGGCGTCCTGCTCCTGGTCGACGCGGTCGAAGGGCCAATGCCGCAAACCCGCTTCGTCACGCGCAAGGCCCTGGCGCTGGGCCTCAAGCCGATCGTGGTGGTCAACAAGATCGACCGCCCCGGCGCACGGCCCGACTGGGTCATCAGCCACACCTTCGATCTGTTCGACAAGCTCGGCGCCACCGAAGAGCAACTCGATTTCCCCGTGGTTTTCGCCTCGGCGCTGAACGGCTTCGCGATGCTCGATGCCAGCAAGCCCGGCACCGACATGCGCCCGCTCTATGAAGCCATCATCAAGCACACGCCGCAGCCCGACGTGGACGCGGAGCAGCCCCTGCAGCTGCAGATCTGCTCCATCGACTACAACAGCTATGTGGGCCGTATCGGCATTGGCCGCATCAAGCAGGGCCGCATGAAGGCAGGTCAGGAAGTCGCCGTGATGTACGGCGACGAGGCCAAGGGCAAGTCAAAAATTGCCCAGATCATGATGTTCACCGGGCTGGAACGCGAACAGGCGACCGAAGCGGAAGCCGGCGACATCGTCCTGGTCACCGGCATCGAGCAGGTCGGCATCGGCGTCACCATCTGCGATCCGGCCGCGCCTGTCGGCATGCCTCCGCTGGTGGTGGATGAGCCGACGCTAACCATGAACTTCCAGGTTAACACCTCACCTCTGGCCGGCAAGGAAGGGAAATACGTCACCAGCCGCCAGATCCGCGAGCGCCTGCAAAAGGAGCTTCTGGCCAACGTGGCCTTGCGCGTCGAGGAGACCGAGGACGCAGACGTATTCCTGGTCTCCGGCCGTGGCGAGTTGCACCTGACCATCCTGCTCGAAACCATGCGCCGCGAAGGCTACGAACTGGCGGTATCGCGTCCGCGCGTGCTGTTCAAGGAAATCAACGGTGAGAAGTGCGAACCCTATGAACTGCTCACCGTCGATATCGAGAATGAGCATCAGGGCGGCGTCATGGAAGAACTTGGCCGCCGGCGTGGCGAATTGCTCAACATGGAATCGGACAGCAAAGGCCGGGTCCGGCTCGAATACCGCATCCCTGCCCGCGGCCTGATCGGCTTTCAGGGCGAATTCCTGACAGCGACCCGCGGCACCGGCATGGCCAGCCATATTTTCGACGACTATGGCCCGATGGCGGGCGTCATGGCCGAACGCCGCAACGGCGTCCTGATTTCCCAGGATGACGGTGCCGCCGTAGCCTATGCACTCTGGAAGTTACAGGATCGTGGTCGCATGTTTGTCAGTCACGGCGACCCTCTGTACGAAGGCATCATTATCGGCATCCATAGCCGCGACAACGATCTCGTGGTAAACCCGATCAAGGGCAAGCAACTGACCAATGTGCGGTCGTCGGGAACAGACGAAGCCGTGCGTCTGGTGCCACCGATCCTGATGACGCTCGAATCTGCGGTCGAATTCATCGCCGATGACGAACTGGTCGAAATCACGCCCAAGTCTATCCGTCTGCGCAAACGCTTGCTCAAGGAGCACGAGCGCAAGCGCGCAAGCCGCGAAGCGACGACGTAAGTAGAAACGGGAGCCGCGGCTCCCGTTTCTTCGTTCACGAGTCGGCGCCGCTGCGAACTTAGCCGAGCGACTTTAGCGCTGCAGCGTAGTCGGGTTCCTGCGCGATCTCAGGCACCATTTCGCTGTGAATCACCTTGTCGTTCTCATCCAGCACCACAACGGCACGGGCAGTGAGACCGGCCAGCGGGCCGTCGGCCATGGCCACACCCCAGGCCTTGAGAAACTCCGGATGGCGGAATGTGGACAGGTGCGCAACATTCTTCAGGCCTTCGAGTTCGCAGAAACGCTTGGCGGCAAAGGGCAGATCGGCAGAAACCACCAGTACCGTGGTATTGGCCAGGTCGCCGGCCGATTCGTTGAACTTGCGCGTGGAGGTAGCGCACGTCGGCGTATCGAGGCTGGGGACAATGTTCAAGACCTTGCGCTTGCCAGCAAAGTCCTTGAGCGAAACATCGGCCAGCGCCGCGCTGGTCAGTCTGAAGTCCGGTGCCTTGGCGCCAGCGGCGGGAAGATCGCCATCAACGTGAACGGGGGTGCCGCGCAGGCTTATCGTTGTACTCATGAGTAGCTCCTGATTGAGGTTGGTTGGGAAAAATCTGGATAGCTCCGGGCTAGCCCGGGAAGCACGGCGGTGGCATTGGCCGTCGTGGCCTCGGCAACCTCCTGCACTGAAATGCCGCGCAAGTCGGCAAGTATTTGCGCAAAGCGCGGCAGTTGATCGGGCGTATTGCGCGCGCGACGCCCTGCGGCCTGCGAAACTTTCCACTCGGGCGGAATATCCGGTGCATCGGTTTCCAGCACGATGGCGTCGAGCGGCAGCGTCGCGGCGAGTTCGCGGATGCGGCTGGCGCGCGGAAAAGTCATTGCCCCGCCAAAGCCAAGCTTGAAGCCGAGCCTGATGAACTCGTCGGCCTGCTGCCGGCTGCCATTGAAAGCATGCGCAATCCCGCCAGGCACGCGACGAAGTCGCAGTTGCTTGAGCACCGGATCGATGGCACGACGGACATGCAGCAGCACCGGCAAGCCGGCATCGCGCGCGATCTGCAACTGCGCACTGAAAAAAAAGTCCTGCTGCGCCTCGTCACGCGGCTCGACGAAATGATCGAGACCGATTTCGCCAATTGCCAGGGGATGTTCGCGCAGGACGGTTGCACGCAGGGCGTCGAGGTCCGTTTCGCGGGCGTGCTCGACATACATCGGATGAATGCCGTACGCCGCACGGCAGCCTGAATAGTCGCGACAGACCGAGGCCACGGCACCGAAGTTGGCCCTGTCCACCGCGGGTACCACGATCAGGCCAACCCCTGCCTGCATCGCTGCATCGGCCACCGCTGCCCGATCGCCATCAAACTCGGCGGCATCCAGATGGCAATGGGTGTCGACCAGCATGGCTCACTCGACTTCGTCGATCCAGGCTTGCTGTATGGCTTCAAGCTTCTTCTCACCGCAGTGGCTCTGGTCTTCCTCAAACTCAGGCAAAGACATCACCCAGTCCATGAGGTCGACAAAATTGATCCGGGTCGGATCGACTTCCGGATGCAATTCGGCAAGCGCGATGGCAATTTCAAGACTGTCGGTCCACTTCATTTCTTGGAATGCCCTTCCTTGACCATGTTGATGGTGTACTTGGGAATTTCGATCACGAGTGGTGTCTTGCCGACAAGTGCCTGACATGAAAGGCGCGAGTTGGGCTCCAGACCCCAGGCCTTGTCCAGCAGATCCTCCTCGATTTCCTCAGCCGCGGCGAGCGAATTGAAGCCTTCGCGCACCACGACATGGCATGTGGTGCAAGCGCAGGACTTTTCACAGGCGTGCTCGATATCGATATCGTTGCCGAGCAGCCCGTCGCAGATCGAAGTCCCTGGCGGCACATCAATTACCGCTCCATCCGGACACAGCTCGACATGGGGAAGAATGATTATCTGGGTCATAGTGATATCTGATCAACCTTCCGGCCGGTGAGCGCGCGCTGCACGCTCTGGTTCATGCGCCGCGCCGCGAATTCGTTAGTGGCTGCGCCCAGGGCTTGCATGGCTTGATCGATAGCGCGGCGATCATCGCCAATCATCACGTTTTGCAGCCGGGTCATGGCCGCGTCGATATGCGCACGTTCCAGGGTCGACAGCAGATCCGCGTCATTTTGCAGCGCCGACTGGGTGGCCTCGATCAAGCGCTGTGCCTCCACCTGCGCTTCGCGCAGTGCACGGCGGAAAGCGTCATCACCGGCATGGCTGAAACTGTCCTTGAGCATGCCAGCAATTTCGTCGTCGGAAAGTCCGTAGGAGGGCTTGACCTCGATGCGCGCCTCGCGGCCGCTGTTCTGCTCTCGCGCGGTGACCGAGAGCAGGCCGTCCGCATCAACCTGAAAGGTGACCCGGATGCGTGCGGCACCGGCGACCATGGGCGGTATGCCGCGCAGTTCAAACCGCGCCAGACTGCGGCAGTCGGAGACCAACTCGCGCTCGCCCTGCACGACATGGATCACCATCGCCGTCTGGCCGTCCTTGAAGGTCGTGAATTCCTGCGCGCGCGCAACCGGAATCGTCGAATTGCGCGGGATGACCTTTTCCACCAGGCCGCCCATGGTCTCCAGCCCCAGCGACAGCGGGATCACGTCGAGCAGCAGCCAGTCATCGCCGGCCGCGCGGTTGCCCGCGAGCAGGTTGGCCTGGATCGCGGCACCGAGCGCCACCACCTTCTCGGGATCGAGGTTGTTGAGCGGCTCCTGCTTGAAAAGCTCGGCGACTGCATGCTGGACCTGAGGCATGCGCGTCGAACCACCGACCATCACGACACCCCGTACATCGGCCACCGTGAGGCCGGCATCACGCAAAGCCTTCTTGGTCGGCGCAATGGTCTTCTGCACCAGGGTGCGGGAGATGTCCTTAAATACTTCGGTCGTCAGCACCAGATCAACATACTCGCCACTGCCCAGTTTGACCGTGATCGGCGCCTGCCCATGCTGCGACAGTTGTTCCTTGGCTTCACGGGCACGCATTTGCAGCAGCCGCGCGTCCTGCAGAGAGAGAGGCGCTAGTTTCGCCTGTTCAATGATCCAGCAGAACACGCGATGATCGAAATCGTCGCCCCCGAGGGCAGAGTCGCCGCCCGTCGCCATGACCTCGAAGACTCCTTTCGACAGGCGCAGGATGGAAATGTCGAAGGTGCCGCCACCCAGGTCGAACACGGCGTAGATACCTTCGACCGAATTGTCCAGGCCATAGGCGATGGCGGCGGCGGTCGGTTCATTCAGCAGGCGCAACACGTTCAGGCCGGCGAGGCGTGCCGCATCCTTGGTGGCCTGCCGCTGGGCATCGTCGAAATAGGCCGGCACGGTGATCACGGCACCGGTGAGTTCGCCGCCCAGCGACGCTTCGGCCCGATTGCGCACGGTCTTCAGGATCTCCGCCGAGATCTCGACCGGACTCTTGATGCCGGCAATGGTCTTCAGCTTGACCATGCCTTCTGCATCAAGGAAGTCATAGGGCAGGGTTTCGATATGGGCGATATCGCGCCGACCGCGGCCCATGAAGCGTTTGACCGAAACAATGGTGTTCTTGGGATCGATGAACTGTTTCGCTTCCGCGCTGTAACCCACCTCGACACGTCCGTCAGCAGCATAGCTGACCACCGAGGGCAGCAACGACCGTCCCTGGACGTCATTTAGCACCACGCTCATGCCGCTGCGGACCGTGGCGACCAGCGAGTTGGTGGTACCGAGGTCGATGCCCACGGCGAGACGATGCTCGTGGGGCGCCGCGGATTCTCCCGGCTCCGCAATTTGAAGAAGTGCCATAGTGATTTAGCGTGAAATAACTCGTTCGGAGCGAGTAGTGATAGTCGAGCGAAGCGAGCCGATCAGCAGCCCCCTGCGAGGGGGCGAGGCGGGAATTCGCAACGCATGCGTTGCGCCGCCGCAGCCGGCTGGCTGTGCAAAGCCAGCCGTGGGCCGCGTAGCGGTGGGGGGGCGGGCCTTCAATTGGCCTTTCGCGTGTTTCATCTTCTGCGGGAGGAGCTTGCTGCCATGAGCGTTATGCAGTGACGGCTTCGAGCGCGTCGTCGATTTCAGTCAGCAGTTTTTCCTGGAACATCAGTTGTCGCACCAGATTGGCCGCCGCGTCCAGATCGCGTGTCACGTCAATCAAACCGGCCAGCCGTTCGTAGTCGACCTTGATCTCTTTCAACAGAAGCACGCGAATCGCATCCAGCGCATCTTCGTTGGCCGCCGATCGGGCTTCCTCCACCGCTTCCCGCAATTCCATCTGGCTCATCAGAAACTCCGCAGGCATCGCCGTATTGCTTTCGATCTGCGGATCGTGACCGAGCAGTTGCAACAGATAACGGGCGCGCCGGCCGGGCGACTTCAGGGTCTGGAATGCCTCGTTGATCCGTGTCGCCCATTGCATGGCGAGCCGCCGGTCAGCATCGGACGCATGCGCGTGCTTGTCCGGATGCACCCGGCTCTGCACCGCGCGAAAGCAGTTCTCGAGACTCCCCAGGTCAAGCGACTGCGCTTGCGGCAGGCCAAACAGAGTGAAATAGTCAGCAGCGAAATTCAGGTCAAACGTAGTCATCAGGGATTCAGGTATTGAACGACTCGCCGCAACCGCAGGCATCCTTGACGTTCGGGTTGTTGAACTTGAAACCTTCGTTCAAGCCCTCCCTGGTGTAGTCAAGCTCCGTGCCTTCCAGGTAGGGCAGGCTCTTCGGATCGACCAGAACCTTGACGCCATGGCTTTCAAAAATGTGATCTTCCGGCTCCGACGCATCGGCGAATTCCAGCTTGTAAGCCATCCCCGAACAGCCCGAGGTCTTGACCCCGAGGCGAATGCCGACGCCCTTGCCACGCTTGGCAATAAAGTTGGCGACGTGTTTGGCCGCCGGTTCGGAAAGTGTTACGGGCATGATCAGGCTCCCTGTTTCTTTCGGTAGTCGGCCACGGCGGCCTTGATCGCATCCTCGGCGAGGATCGAGCAGTGGATCTTGACCGGCGGCAGCGCGAGTTCTTCGGCAATCTGGGTATTCTTGATGTCCAGTGCCTGATCCAGCGTCTTGCCCTTGACCCATTCGGTCACCAGCGAAGAAGATGCAATCGCCGAGCCGCAGCCATAGGTCTTGAACTTGGCATCTTCGATCACGCCATCCTTGCCGACCTTGATCTGCAGTTTCATCACGTCGCCGCAAGCCGGTGCGCCGACCATGCCGGTCGCGACACCTTCGTCGTCCTTGCCGAAGGAGCCGACGTTGCGCGGGTTTTCGTAGTGATCCAGAACTTTTTCGCTGTATGCCATGATGTTTCTCCGTCTAGTCACCCCCGCCCTCGGGGCGGGGCTGGAAGGTAGTCCATTGTGCCCAAAGGGCAGCACATTGATGCAGCAAGCCGCGTCAATGTGCTGCCCAATGGACGGTGCTGAGATCAACGCCATCCTTGTACATTTCCCAGAGCGGGGACAGTTCGCGCAACTTGCCCAGTTTGTCGTGCAGAAGCTTGATGGTGAAATCGATCTCTTCTTCCGTCGTGAAACGGCCGAGAGTAAAACGAATTGAACTGTGCGCCAACTCATCCGAGCGTCCCAGCGAGCGCAACACATAGGAAGGCTCGAGGCTGGCCGAGGTGCACGCCGAACCGCTCGACACGGCAATGTCCTTGATCGCCATGATAAGCGACTCGCCTTCGACAAAGTTGAAGCTGACGTTGAGGTTGTGCGGCACGCGCTGCTCGATGTCGCCATTGACATAGGTTTCCTCGATGTCGAGCAAACCCTTGAGCAACCTGTCGCGCAGCATGCGGATGCGCTCATTTTCGGTCGCCATTTCCTCGCGCGCCAGACGGAAACACTCGCCCATGCCGATGATCTGGTGAGTCGCCAGGGTGCCCGAGCGCATGCCGCGCTCATGGCCGCCGCCGTGCATCTGCGCTTCCAGCCGGATGCGCGGCTTGCGCCGCACATACAGCGCACCGATGCCCTTGGGGCCATAGGTCTTGTGCGCGCAAAAGGACATCAGGTCAACCTTCAGCCTGCTCAAATCGATGGGCATCTTGCCGGTGGCCTGCGCCGCATCGACGTGAAAGATCACGCCCTTCTCGCGGCAGATTTCGCCAATCTCGGCCAGAGGCTGTATCACACCGATCTCGTTGTTCACCGCCATCACCGATGCAACCACGGTATCGGGCCGCAGCGCCGCCTTGAACTGCTCGACGGTGATCAGGCCGTTTTCCTGAGGCACCAGATAGGTCGCCTCGAAGCCCTGGCGTTCGAGTTCCTTGACGGTATCCAGCACCGCCTTGTGCTCGGTGGACACCGTGATGATGTGCTTGCCCTTGGTCCCGGCATAGAAATGCGCCGCGCCCTTGATCGCGAGGTTGTTGGATTCCGTCGCGCCCGAGGTCCAAATGATTTCCTTGGCATCGGCACCAACCAGCGCCGCGACTTCTTCACGTGCTTCTTCAACGGCTTTTTCTGCTTCCCAGCCATAGACGTGGGAACGCGAGGCCGGGTTGCCGAAGTGCTCCGTCAGCCAGGGAATCATCTTCGCCGCCACGCGCGGATCAACCGGCGTGGTCGCGGAATAGTCGAGGTACACCGGTAGCTTCATGCCTGCTGCATTCATCAAAAACTTCTCCAGTTCAGCTTGTCAGGGCCTGCAGGCCCTTGAGTTGCAAGATTGTAGTATTCAGTGCGGCGAGAAAATCGCGCACCTGCAACGCTGTGTTGTCCGTGCCCAGGCTCACGCGCACGGCACCACGCGCCAGTTCGGATGCGACCCCCATTGCCAGCAACACGTGGGACGGCTCCGGATTGGCGCTGGAACAGGCAGCCCCGGCCGCCACGGCAAAGCCGGCGCGATCGAGTTTGCCCACCAGCGTCTCGCCGTCGATACCGGCAAAGGCAAAATAGCTTGTATTCGACATACGCTCGGCGGCACCGGCGAATATCTTCGCGCCCTGCGCCACCAGGCCGACCTCGAGTTCCGCGCGCAAGGCCGTCAGTTGCGTTTCGCGCACATCGAGTCGGGCGACTGCCAGTTCCGCGGCGAGCCCGAAACCGACAATCGCCGCAACATTCTCGGTGCCGGAACGCAGGCCGCGCTCATGACCGCCACCGGCAATCAACGGTTGCAGCTCGATGCGCTTGTCGACCACCAGTGCTCCCGCCCCCTTCGGCCCACCCAGCTTGTGCGCGGAAAGCGTCAACGCGTGGACGCCAGAGCCGTTGAGTGCACGAAAATCCAGCGGACGCTTGCCGAAGCCCTGTACCGCATCGGTGTGAAACCACGCCCCTGTTGGCCCGGCCCGCTCTGCGAGGACACTGACGTCCTGTACCACGCCCGTTTCATTGTTGGCCAGCATGACGGACAGCAATGCGGGCCTTTCCTCGAGTGCGGCGTGAAAGTCGGCGCTGGCAACACGACAATCTTCATCAACGGCAATCTCGCGCAGCCTCCAGCCGGCGCGCGCAAGCTGCTTTGCCGGCTCTCGCACGCAGGGATGTTCAATCGCCGAAATCGCCACGATACCCGGCGCACGACAAGCAGCCGCGCCCTTGATGAACAGGTTGTTGGCTTCCGAACCGCCGCTGGTAAAGATCACTTCCGTCGGATGCGCACCCACCGAGCAAGCCACACGCTGTCGCGCTTCATCAATCGCGCGCCTGGCCGCACGACCGTATTCATGGCGACTGGAGGCATTGCCATACTGCCCCGCAAGATAGGGCAACATGCCTTCCAGTACGCGCGGATCCATCGGCGTGGTAGCGTTGTGGTCGAAATAGACGGGGGTGAACATGGCCGTGCTCAGGGGCTGTCAGGCAGCGACGAGTTCCTCAGCCGGACGGCGCACGCGACGCAGCGGACGTTCGTCGTGCAGTACGGCGGATGTCCCGATCTTCTCCTGCTGCTGGGCCACCAGTTCCGCCAGGCTGACCGAATTGAGGTACTCGAACATCCTTTCGTTCAGGTTGGTCCACAGCTCGTGAGTCATGCAGGGGCGCTGATCCTCCGCGCAATTACCCTTGCCGCCGCAATTCGTCGCATCGAGCGACTCATCGACGGCATGAATGATGTCGGAAACCGAAATTGCAGCCAGCGACTTGGCCAGGCAATAACCGCCGCCGGGACCACGCACGCTGGAGACAAGCTGGCGGCGACGCAACTTGCCGAACAGCTGTTCAAGATAGGAAAGGGAAATCTTCTGCCTCTCGCTGATGCCGGCGAGGGTTACCGGGCCGGTATGCTGGCGCAGGGCAAGATCAATCATCGCGGTTACAGCAAAACGTCCTTTGGTCGTCAGTCTCATGAGGATTCTCCGTCGGATAATACGGTTGGGAAACGCATCAGGATCAATACCTGAGCATTTCCATCAACTATATAGTACTTGATTATTTTAGTCCACTATTTTCGACAGATAATTCGGATCAAATTTGTCCGCCGTGGCTACATCGTCTTCAAGTGATACCCCGGATCTTTCCATGGTCTTCAGCAGGGCCTCGATGCGGCGGTCGGTTTCCACGGCATGATTGAGCAAACCGTGGATAGCCTGCGCCAGCGGATCGTCCTCGGCACGAGTTACCGCATAGGCAGAGAAGCCCATCTGTCCTGCCTTGACCTCACGGTCGATCTCGCTGCGGTCTTCGACGATACGCGCCGGAATGCCCACCGCTGTAGCTCCCGGCGGGACATCACGGACCACCACGGCGTTCGATCCGACCTTGGCACCTTTGCCCAGGGTAATCGGGCCCAGCACCTTGGCCCCGGCGCCGATCACCACGCCCCGCTGAAGGGTGGGATGTCGCTTGCCCTGGTTCCACGACGTACCGCCCAGCGTGACGCCGTGATAGAGCGTGCATTCATCCTCGATAACCGCGGTCTCGCCTATGACCACCCCCATGCCGTGGTCAATAAATACCCGACGACCGATGGTGGCACCCGGATGGATCTCGATGCCGGTGATCCAGCGCGTGAAATGCGAAAGAAAGCGCGCCAGCCAGCGCAACCGCGCGCTCCACAACCAGTGCGAGACGCGATGCAGCGTCAGCGCATGAAAGCCCGGATAGCAGGTCAGCACCTCCCACGTGGAACGGGCGGCAGGATCGCGTTCAAAAACACAGGAGATATCTTCACGCAGACGGGAGAACATGGGCTGATCTATTAGTATTTTCTGAAATGGTAGAAATCCCCGGCACCGGGGTCAAGTTTTATTTGCATTTCGGGTTTAATGCAGCTTTTTCCAGTGCTGCAAACAGCCCGCGCAGGATATTGACTTCTTCCTTCTCCGGCGCAGCACGGGAAAACATGCGCCGCAAACGCGCAATCAGGCGTTTCGGGCTGGCCGGATCGAGAAACTCGCTGGACAGCGCCGCGCGTTCAATGTGCGCAATCAGCCGCTCGACCTCGTCATGGCTCGCGAGCTCTCCTGCACCCGAGATCGCGGGCGGCGCACCGGGGTCCAGCGCCGCCAGGCGCAACTCGTAGCACATCACCTGCACCGCTGCTGCAAGGTTGAGCGAGCTGAAATCGGTATTCACCGGAATCATCGCCCAGCACCGACACAGGGCCAGTTCGTCGTTGGAAAGCCCCGAGGTCTCGTTGCCGAATACCAGCGCGACCTCTCCCGTCGCCGCCAGCGCCACCAATTCCGCTGCGCCGTCTCGGGCCCACAGCGCCGGCACTGCAAGTTCCCGACGCCGCGCCGTCATGGCCGTGGCCAGCACCGTGCCGCTCAGGGCCTCTGCCAGCGAACCCACCACCTCGGCCTGCACCAACAGGTCAGTGGCGCCTGCGGCCATGGCATCCGCCTGGACATCCGGAAAAACCTTCGGATTGACCAACACCAGACGCGACAGACCCATGGTCTTCATCGCTCGCGCCGCTGCACCGATATTCCCCGGATGACTGGGGTGCGAGAGCACGACGCGGACGCGATCGAGAACAGCAGGTTCTGGCATTGGCGTAGTGTTCATTTTATGTCCCGGCCCCCTTGGGCCGGGACGGTATCCCGGGATAGAATTGCAGACTTCGTGCGCAAGATGCGCCCCTTCTGGCTTGCCCCGCCGTAAAAATCCATGCATCCCACGCTGAACATAGCCGTCAAAGCCGCGCGTCGCGCGGGCCAGATCATCAACCGCGCCAGCCTCGACGTCGACAAGCTCAGGATCGACGTCAAGCAGCAGAGCGACTACGTAACGGAGGTCGACCGCGCGGCGGAAGCCGCGATCCTCGACGTCCTGCGCGATGCCTACCCGACCTATGGAATTTTAGCAGAGGAGTCGGGGCTGGCCGGAACCAGCGCGGACAGCGAATACCAGTGGATCATCGATCCGCTCGACGGCACCACCAACTTTATCCACGGCCTGCCTCAGTATGCCATTTCCATTGGCCTCGCCCACAAGGGAGTGATGACACAAGCCGTCGTGTATGACCCCAACCGCAATGAAATCTTCACCGCCAGCAGGGGCGGCGGCGCCTTCGTGAATGAGAAGCGCATTCGCGTCGCCAAGCGCGTCAAGCTCGATGAAACCTTGATCGGCACCGGTTTCCCCTATCGCATGTTCGACCACATCGACGCCTACCTGGCGATTTTCCGCGACGTGGCGCAAAAAACCGCCGGCATGCGCCGGCCCGGCGCCGCCGCACTCGATCTCGCCTGGGTGGCCTGCGGCCGCATGGACGGCTTCTGGGAACTCGGCCTGTCGCCCTGGGACATGGCAGCGGGCAGCCTGCTGATCACCGAAGCCGGGGGCCTGGTGGGTGATCTGTCGGGCGAAGCGAACTACATGAAGACCGGCAACATCATCGGCGGCAACCCCAAGATATTTGCGCAGTTGCTGCAAATCATCGCACCGCATCTGAACGCGAAGCTGACGGCCTAGGACTTCTGTTATTCCGGATCACTCCCGGCTCCTGGTCATTCTCAGCCATCGATCCACTGCATCCAGGACCTTGCTTTGAACAACGTCTTTGAGTTGGCACTCCCAAACGGTCTTGACGCGCCATCCAAGCTTAAGTAACTCCTGCTTTTTGCGGGTATCACGCTCGTGATTGGCCGCCAATTTAGGCACCCAATACTTCACGTTCGAGGTCGGTGCCCTCCCCTGCCGGCAATCATGACCATGCCAGAAGCAACCATGCACAAATACGACGGCTCGGTATTTTGGGAAAACCAAGTCAGGCGTGCCAGGTAAGCGTGCATCGCCAATCACATATCGAAAGCCTCTGCGGTGAAGCTCTTTGCGCAGTGTCATCTCGGCCTTGGTACCTTCACGCTTGACACGCTTCATCAGAGCAGATCGACGCTCGGGTGTCCCTCGTCGGTTCTCGCGCCTTGCCAGTAAGCGCGACCGACCCCTCCACCAGAATTGAATTATTGCCGGCATCGGAATACCATAAACACCGTAATCCCATATTTACGGAGCCCTTTAGATGAAAACCACCATCGAAATGCCCGACGACATCTTCCGCCGAGCCAAGGCCGTTGCGGCCCTGCATGGGCTCAGCATGAAAGAATGGCTGACGAACGTCCTGCGCCGAGAAGTCGGTGCAGGCACCACGGCACCCTCGTCAGATCAAGATCGGGAACAGGAAGCCGACGCGTTCATCCAGGAACTGAATCGACTGGCGTCGGATATTTCTGCTCATTGGCAGGAACCACAAGATGCCGTTGCCGCCATCCGCGAGCAACGTCGGGACCTCGGCGCATGATCGTCGATGCCTCGGTGTGGGTCGCCAGCGTCCTCAACAAGGATACGCACCATGAAGTCAGCCTCGCGTTCATGCACCGTTTCGTCAAAGAGCAGCAGATTGCCACCGTTCCCTTGCTGGTTTGGGCAGAAATTGCAGGTGCAGTCGCCCGCCGCACGGGGAACACGGACAGAGGCATGAAGGTGGCCGAACTTTTCGCCGCGAAAATTTGGGTGAAGGGGGTGCCACTGGATGCCTCTTTGGCCAGCGAAGCCATGCGCCTTGCCGCCAAATTGCGACTGCGCGGCGCCGACGCCGTCTATGTCGCCCTCGCGGCCGCATGCCGCGAGCCGCTGGTTACCCTCGACGCGGAAATGCTCGAACGCGCCCGTGGCGTAGCGGAAGCGTTCACGCCAGCACAATGGTTACAGACACGCTGACAATGCAGGGCGATGGACGCGGTGCGCAGTGAAGTCGTGACGTCCTGTCGATTCTTGCTACAGGACAACGTGTCGCAATTTCATAGAAATAGCGACACATCTTATTGACATGTCGCCCCCGGCGACAACATCGACCTCATTCCTACGGACTTAGTCTCACCGCATGCAACGAACAAATCATGGCTAAAGACCTGGATCTCAACATTTCCGCGCACACCCCGGTAATGCAGCAATGGCTGCGCGCCAAGGCGGAGCATGCCGACAAGCTGCTGTTCTTCCGCATGGGGGATTTTTACGAGTTGTTTTACGAAGACGCCGAACAGGCGGCACGCCAGCTGGACATCACGCTGACCGCACGCGGCCAGTCGGCCGGCAAGCCGATTCCGATGGCGGGCATTCCCTACCACGCTGCCGACGGATATCTTGCCAAGCTGGTCAAGCTCGGCGTCTCGGTGGCGATCTGCGAACAGATCGGCGACCCGGCGCTGGCCAAGGGCCCGGTCGAGCGTGCGGTGACACGCATCGTCACGCCGGGCACGCTGACCGACGCCAACCTGCTCGACGAGAAGCATGACAGCCTGCTGCTGGCCCTGGCCATCGACCGCCAACGCGCCGGGCTCGCCTGGCTAAACCTTGCCAACGGCGACCTGCGCCTGCTGGAGACCTCGCTCGACGCCCTGCCCGCGCACTTCGAGCGTCTGCGCCCGGCTGAACTGCTGCTGGCCGACAGTCAACGCTCCGCGCTGCCGGAAAGCCGCGCCGTTACCCAGCACCTACCCGACTGGCATTTCGACGCCCGCGCCGCCGCACATGCGCTGGCCGAGCACTTCGGCACCCGCGATCTGGCCGGATTCGGCGTACACGACGAAGAGCTCGCGCTGGCCGCCGCGGGCGCCCTCTATCGCTACGCACAGGCAACGCAGTTGCAGGCGCTGGCCCATGTCACCCAGATGAACGTCGAGCGCGAGGGCAGCTTTCTGCGCCTCGACGCCGCAACCCGACGCAACTTGGAGATATCCGAGACCCTGCGCGGCGAAGCAGCCCCCACCCTGCTCTCGCTGCTCGACACCTGCGCCACCAGCATGGGCTCGCGCTGGCTGCGCCGCTGCCTGCACCACCCGCTGACCGAGCGCAGCATCCCCAGCGCGCGCCACGAGGCCGTCGCCGAACTGATCGGTGATGCCGGTAACGGCCCGTTTGCGGCGCTGGCCAAGGCGCTGTCCGGCTGCGCCGACATCGATCGCATCACCGCCCGCATCGCCCTGAAGAGCGCCCGGCCGCGCGACCTTTCCTCGCTGCGCGACAGCCTCGCCCGCCTCGATGGCATCCGCTCGATACTGGGTGCGGGTAGCGCCGCAACCCGGCTCGCCGAACTGGCTGCCGCGCTGGCCACGCCACATGCCTGCGTCAGCCTGCTGACCCAGGCCGTCGCCCTCGAGCCCGCCGCGCTGATACGCGAAGGCGGCGTCATCGCGCCGGGCTACAACACCGATCTCGACGAACTGCGCGCGATCCAGCACAACTGCGGCGCCTTCCTCATCGAGCTCGAAGGCCGCGAACGCGAGCGCAGCGGCATCAGTAATCTCAAGGTCGAGTTCAACAAGGTGCATGGCTTCTACATCGAGGTCACCCACGCCAACGTCGAAAAAATTCCCGATGACTATCGCCGCCGGCAGACCCTGAAGAATGCAGAGCGCTACATCACGCCCGAACTCAAGAGCTTCGAGGACAAGGCGCTGTCCGCCAACGAACGCGCGCTGGCCCTCGAAAAGCAGCTGTGGGACGAACTGCTCGACGCGCTGATGATCCACATCCCGACCTTGCAGCGCATCGCCCGCGCGATTGCCGAACTCGATGGCCTCGCCGCCTTTGCCGATGCCGCCGTGCGCCACGACTACCGTCAGCCCGAGTTCTGCGACGAGGCCGCGATCGATATCGAGGGCGGACGTCATCCGGTCGTGGAACGACAGATCGACAGCTTTATCGCCAACGACACGCGCCTCTCGCCCGCGCGCCGCATGCTGCTGATCACCGGCCCCAACATGGGCGGCAAATCGACCTACATGCGCCAGGCCGCGCTGATCGTACTGCTCGCACATTGCGGCAGCTTTGTCCCGGCCTCGCGTTGCCGGCTGGGGCCGATCGACGCCATTTACACGCGCATCGGCGCCTCGGACGACCTCGCTTCGGGACGCTCCACCTTTATGGTCGAAATGACCGAAGCGGCCGCGATTCTCAACGGCGCGACGGAAAGGTCGCTGGTGCTGATGGACGAAATCGGGCGCGGCACGTCGACCTTCGACGGTGTGGCGCTGGCCTTCGCCATTGCCCGCCACCTGATCGAGAAGAATCGCGCCTGGACATTATTCTCTACGCATTATTTCGAACTGACCCGGCTGGCACAGGACTATCCGCTATGTGCCAACGTCCATCTCGATGCGGTCGAGCATGGCCACAAGATCGTGTTTCTGCATGCGGTCGAGGAAGGCCCGGCATCGCAAAGCTACGGCGTGCAGGTTGCCGCGCTGGCCGGCATGCCGCCGGCAGTAGTGCGCGAAGCGCGGCGTCGTCTGGCACTGCTGGAAAATCGCGAAGTCGGCTCGCTGACCCAGCCCGACCTGTTCGCCAGCGCGCCACCGTTACCCGAGCCGCCGCACCCGGCGCTCGACGCGTTGCGCGATGTGAATCCCGACGAACTCAGTCCACGCGAAGCGCTGGAAAAACTTTACGAGCTCCGCAAACTTGCCAGGTCATGAAACAGCAGCTTCCGGCAAATCACGGCAAGTCGCCTGATGCCACTCAGTCGCCGGCGATCGCGGGCTGCCACCGAAGTCGATGCCATAGTTCTTGCCCCATGGACCATTGCCCTTGACTCAGGAAGCCTCCTTGATCAGCCTCGTCGACGCCAGCCTGCTGCAGCTTGCACTGGTGTGTCTGGTGGCCTTCGCCGCGTCCGTCCTTAGCGGCTTGTCCGGCTTCGGCGCAGGTCTCATCTTGCCGGTCTTCCTGGCGCCGCTGGTCGGCATCGCCAATGTCATACCGGTGATGGCTGTCGTCGTGGTGCTGAACAACGGCGGTCGCGTCGTCGCATTCTGGCGCAATGTGGAATGGCTTCGCGTACGGCACGTGCTCACCTTTGGCTTGCCTGCGTGCATTGCCGGAGCCTGGGCTTATACCTTGCTCAGCAGCCGCTGGATAGGCTTGCTCCTCGGCGCTTTCCTGCTCGCGAGCATTCCTCTGCGCAGAATTCTGAACCGCGTCAAGTTCGAGTTTTCGCCGGCAGGCGAACGCGGCGCGGGTGCCATATTCGGCTTCATCAACGGCGGAATGACGGGCACCGGCGTCATCCTGATATCCATCCTCATGTCAGCCGGCCTCGAGGGCGCGTCGCTCGTTGCAACGGACGCGGTCGTTTCGGCGGTGATGGGCATTGCCAAGATCGCGCTATTCGGCGGAGTTTCGATACTCAATCCGGACCTCGCGGCAGTCGGGCTTCTGGTCGGCCTGTGCACCTTTCCGGGAGCCTTCGTTGCGCGCCGGATCATGAGCAGCATTCCGGCACGGATACACGCGTGGATCATGGAACTCGTGGTCATCGTCGGCGCCGTCGTCTTGCTGCGCGGCGCGACGCCGTGACAGGCGAACGCGGACGGAATCCCGTCTGCGCTCGCAACGTGCCGGTGAACGACGTAGCTACTTGTAGGCCTTTTCCAGACCGGGGATTACCTGCTTCTTCCGGCTCATTAGGCCCGGGATCCAGATCGAACTGCCCTGCGGCTTGACGCCAAGCGCCGCCTCAACTATTCCTGCGTCATCAGCAACGAACAGGAAGTCCGATCCCTCTTTCATAATATCGGTCAGCATCAGGAATACGCTGTGGTAGCCCTCTGCCTTGAGGTCGCTCATGGCCTTGAGCAGGTCATCTTTCCTGGGCGTGAGAAAAGCCAGGTTAACCACCTCCAACTGGCCCACCCCGACCTTCTTGCCGTTCATCATGAAAGTCTTGAAGTCTCGCTGCAGCAGGTCCTTGCCCGACACAGACTTGAGTTCGGCATTCCCCGCCTCGAAGAGCTTCATGCCCAGGGCATTGATATCCTCGATACCTGCGAGCTTGGCCAACCGGGTGACTGTCGTGCGGTCTTCGGCGGTAGTGGTGGGCGACTTGAGAATCTGCGTATCCGAAAGAATGGCTGAAGCCATGCCGCCCGCGATGGATTTTGGAATCGGAACGCCTGCGGCGTCGTACATCCGGGTGATGATCGTGCCTGAGCATCCGACCGGGAAAACCCAGACCTCGATCGGCTTGTCGGTAGCAATGCCGCCCAGCTTGTGGTGGTCGACCAGACCAACGACTTCGGCCTTCTTCAAGTCATCGGGAGCCTGCGGATAGTCCGAATGATCGACCAGGAACACCTGGCGTCCAGCGACGCTGGTTTGCACCGGCGGAGCGGCCAGCTGGAAAGTATCCAGCACGAATCGGGTCTCCGGATTGGGTTGTCCCTGAGCAATCGGGACGGCGACAGTGCCCATTTGTGTTTTCAAATGCGCAACCGCAATGGCCGACACAATCGCGTCCGTATCGGGATTCTTGTGTCCGACCACGAGCATGGGTTCGCCCGCTGCAAGAGCAAGACCCCAACCGAGGGCGAGGGTGACTGATAGCAGCCACGAGGTAAATCGTTTCATGAAATATTCTCCTGATTTAGAGCCCAAGCAGGAATGCGGCGGAACCGCATTCCCGTGACAAAGAACTCACAACTCACGCGCGTGCGCAAGCCGCGACAGCACGGCTCACTCGCCTACGTTCTTGGCGCCAGGCCAGCGATAAAGTTGCGGATTTCCTTTTTCATCCAGCGGACGCTTGTCGGCCTCGGTCACCACAGACATTTCGTAGGCCAGGATCGCAGCGCCAACCACCGGGATAGTGTCTGCGCGCCCCTTGAACCCGGCCTTCGACGGGGGATTGCCGTCCTTGCCATAGCCGCTGAATGAGGTGAACCAGGTCTGAAGTATCGACGTGACTCCGGGAAACTTGGCATCGAGATCGGCAATGCTGGTGATCCTGGCGAATGGTGTATTGTCAGTGACCATGATCGCCCGGTCTTTGGTCCCACCCGAATCGACCAAGCTGAGCGCTCCAATCAAACGGCCCTTGACGACGGAGCCCCGCGGCAGGGCCGCCCCCAATACAATTGCCTTGACGCTGTCCCCTTTCTGCGTGACGGAGCGCGGAATGGCGCCGTAATTGGCAGGATAGCCGAGATACTGGACAAAGCGCGGCTCGCCGTTCTTCTGCTCCAGTTCAAGCATGCCGGTTTTTCTGTCGGTCTCATACACGGCAGTCGTTCCTGCCGGTATTTCGATCACGACGTTGTAGGTACCGTCCTTGTTGCGCGGGTCGTACCCACTCAGGAAGCTTTGTTCCCCTTTGAGCACCGAGACAACGGGCGTCAGGGCATCCTGGGCAATCGCAGTCTGCGGCAGCATGACTCCTGAGAACAGTAGCGCCATGCCCAGGCCCAGAGCAGTGATGGATGTCTTTTTCATGGTTGGTTAGTTCCTTTCGCTATTTGGTCTGGTCATTGAAGACTCAGGAGGGATCGTCGCCATGTGCGGCCTTTTGCTTCTTGCCCTTGCCCGGCTTCTGTGCCGCCGCCGCTTCACTAGGTGTCGCTGTGTCAAGCTTCGGTGTGGTAACCACTGCCGCAGGTTTCTGGGGAACGATTTCAGCCGGCCTCGAGGCGGCCGGCATGGCAACGCCCGCGGTCGGCTTTTCCGCCGAAACCAAACCAGGACTGCCCGCCATTACCGTCAGATGCGGACGGGTCTTTTTCACCGGATCGTCATATTCAACCTTGGGGTCCTTGAGCAGTTGTTCCTTGAGACCCGGCGGGGCATACTCGATCAGGTAGAAAACCGGGCCCCATTTCGCCGAACCCGGGTCGACCACCTCGCGTATCAGCGTAGCCGCCGCGACAAGCTGTTCAGGAGTGCGATCGGTGTTGTGCTTGGAATAGCGTCCCGACTTGTTGCTGATGGTGTAGCTGTTCGTGCCTTCATCGTAGATTATTTCGCCGCTGATGCGGCCCGGTCCGCCGGCCAGAAGAGACGGGTGTCCGTAAGTTTCCTTGGTTCCCACCTTCATGTTCCGGCCGTCCTCCGGACGGACAGCGGCCTTGGTGTAGGTACGCCCATAGGGATGCCTGATTCCAGGCATCAGCATGATTCGAGCCTCGGCATCCATGACCCAGTCGTAGTCATCCTTGACGAAGAGGATCGCCGGAAACTCATTTGAGGCTGCTTGCATGTAGGGATTGATCAAGACCTTGCCAGCCTTGTCCGTCTCGTAGTGCTTGATGTAAGCCGGTGACGAGGCCATTCCATACTTCTGATCCAGAGACTGGACCGACTGCGCCGCGGGCCCCGGGACGCCTGACGACGCTGTTATGGGACGATTCATCAATTTGCGTACCTTGGAACCTCCCCATTTGTCGCCGTCCGCTCCCGCAAGACCACCCAGTTCGCCCCTGACCACCTTGAACATGAACTGCTCACCGGCGGCGTGGGTTGCAGGAATGGCATACATGTTAATGCCCTCATAAGCGAAGGAAACGTCATACAGGTAGGGCGCTCCTCCGTCGCTTGCACTCCAGGCTTCCATCTCGATGCCGCAGGGGTCGACGCCGGGCAACACCAGGTCTCCGGGTTTGACCTTGTAGGTGAATACCTTGGTTTCTACCAGGGCGGTATCGGCGGGCAATCCAAGCGTCAGCAATTCAGGCATGTATTTCCCGAAGTCGCCCAGGGTGCGCTTGCCCAAAGTGTCGCTGGCCACCGAAAACGCCACGTCTTTCTCGATATAGCTACCGAGTTTGCCACCCGGACCAAAAGCGACGCTCTCCTTGCCCGACAGACTGACCTTTGCCACACCCACCACCGCCAGAGGCGTTGTTAGCGTGCTCATTACATCTTCCTTGATGCTCTTTACCGTGATGGTCACCATCGGGTTTGGCTTGCCATCCTTGAAGCGTGTCGTGATACGAAGGAGATAGCCCTTGTTCCACAGCTTTTGATCGGCCGTGTCGTAGTAGTCCTTGTTGTACATCTCGAACTTCAAAGGAGCCTTCTCCTTCTCGGTCACGGTATATCCATGCTTGGTAGCAGCCGACTTGAACCGCGTCCACAAGTCCTTGAAGGCATCCGCTATGGCCGGCTGGGTCTTGGCCGGATCGACCAGGAACTTGTATTCCCGCCCGTCCACTACCTCGAGCTTCGGCGCGGGATACGCTTCGAGCGTCTTAAGGTAAAGCGCCGATGTCGGTTCCGCTGCGACGACGGCAGTACCGGCGAAAAGTGACAGTGCGGCGATGAACCATACCGCAGCCAGTTTTCCAATTTGCTTATTGAACATGTGACACCTCCCGTTAAACGAAATAAATCGGATTACCTAGAATTACAGTAGACCTTTTGCATTTCTTCCTATTGACACACATCAAACAATCCAGCGAAACGCAGCAGATGGGCGCCGAGCGACTACCAGGCATCGGAGGCCGCTCCTTCCATCATGGCTTCCGCTACACTCTCGCCGGCCACAAAAAAACCTTCTTCCTGGCTCCTGCCGCTCCTTGCCCCAATCAAATCATGACCCGAAAAATATTCCTGCTGCTCACGGTCTGGATGTGCTCGGCGGCAAATGCCGGCCCAATAAGCTTCGGCCTTTTCGCCGACGTTCCCTACAACCTTCGGGAGCGTGAACAGCTGCCGCTGCTGATTGCCGAGATGAGCGCGGATGCGTTGGCTTTCGTGGTGCACGGAGGCGACATCAAGAAGGGCTCCGAGATATGCAGCGACGCGGCCTACCAGGCGATCCTCGACGCATTTCAGCAGTCTGCGCATCCGCTGGTCTATGTGCCAGGCGACAACGAATGGGTAGACTGCCACCACCGCAGGAACGCCGATTTCGAGCCGGTCGAACGCCTTGGAAAGCTGCGGACAATGTTCTGGTCGACGGAATCGACGCTGGGCCGTCGCACCATGAAGCTCGAGCGCCAGAGCAGCAATCCGGCGTTTGCCGCGTATCGCGAAAATGTTCGCTGGGAAGCGGGCGGTGTCCTGTTTGCAAGCATCAACCTGCCCGGCAGTGAAAACAACTTCTGGGGCACCAGCAACGGCAGCGTGAACCAGCAGGGACCGGTGGCGGAATTTGTCGAACGCGGTGCGGCCAACCATGCGTGGCTGGCGGAGGCGTTCGCTCTGGCCCGGGCAAGGAAGCTGCCCGGCATCCTGATTGTGGCGCACGCCAATCCCGGATTCGAAGCCTGGAATGGCGGACACGCGCCGACCGGCTATGGCGAGTTCCTTGCGCAACTGCGGGAAGAAACACAATCCTTTCCTGGCAAGGTCGTACTGGTCCATGGCGACACGCATCACCAACACATAGACCAGCCCATGCAAGACCCGAATACTCGCGAGGTCGTCAGGAATTTCACCCGGGTAGAGAACTTCGGCTCGCCGTTCCTGGGCTGGATCAAGGGCACGGTCGACGTCAACGATCCAGACGTGTTCCGCTTTTCGCCACGCCTCTGGCGGCCGCGCCCCGATCCGCAGTGAATCACGCCGGGGCTCGACCGGTTGCCGGTCCGAAGGTGTTGGCGACGAGTGCAACAGCCTCATGGTCGCTGATCCGACGGAACAACGATCTGCGGCACGACGAGCCTGAGAATCTCTGCCAGCCGATACCCGGAGAGCGCCAGTTGTCGCGCACCGACTCGTTCGGCATTGAGCACATAGCGTGACGTCAGGACTGGCGCCTGATCGGCCACCGGGCTGCCCTCCAGGCGGCCTTGCAGGTACACCCCGGAGATAGCCAGCACGTGGCTTTCTTCGACTAGCCAGGCCTCAAATGCGTCCGGTTTCAGGAACGGCCGCCGGGTGAGTTGCGGATAACTCGCCACCGGGTGCTCTTGCATGAGCCGCGTTGCAAGCCGTGCCACGTCGCTCGCTTGATCAGAGCGTAGAACGATGCCATCCCAGAAACGGTGCAGGGTGATCGGATCAGCGGAAGGCTGCACGCGAATCCAGAACCTGCCACCGCGACGATCGCCTGCAGGAAACATCCGGTTGAACAGTGTTGCCGCATGCAGTGGCTGATGGCCGTCTCCGACCAGATGGAATATCCAGCACAGGGCGACCGACCGCTCGGCTCCGCTCGATGCCGGGTCGATAAAAATCCGCAGATTTTCACGGAAGGCCCAGACGATGTCTTCATTCCTGGCCCTGACCGGCAGCGCCATCGATTCGTCGCCAGGGGGATGGTAGGGCAGGTCGGCGGAATGCCAGGATCCATGGTGATAGCTCTGCCAGGGCTTCTTCCGGACTTCATCGGGCCACTGCGCCATTTCGGCAAACAGGCGTGCCAGCCGAGTTGCCGGGTCACCGCCCTCCTCCCGCAAGCGATCTGCGAAGGCGTCTGCCGCCGGATGAGCGGACATGATCTGCTCGATGGCTTTCGTCACTGCGGGAGCGCTCGCCTGAAGATCATGAAAGGCGATCCGGGCCATGACGCGATGACCTGCCTTGCTCCACGCCAGGGCCGGCCGTGCAAGCAGCGCAGCAAGAACGACCAGCATCACCGCAAGCAGCAATCTCGTCGAGGAGTCGGGGCGAACAGGCATACGTTGTATCCCAAAATACCGAATCAATACTCCTGCAGCATGGTCAGCTTGATCTCGGTCCGGCGCAAACGCATGGCCAGCGTGCGTGCCATCGCTATCGCCAGATTGAAGGCGAGCTTCTTGTGTCCTTCGGCGATCTGATTGAACTGTTCCCGCGACAGCATGTAGACCTCCGTCGGGGTAACGGCAACGGCATCGTTGGGACGCGGCTGGTTGTCCAGAAAAGCCAGCCCCCCGAAAAAATCCCCGCGACCGAAGCTGGCCACCGGCTTCTTCCGGCCGGCCTCCAGCGATGCCACCAGGCGAACCGTGCCACGCCGTACCCAGTAAAGTTCATCTCCCGGCGCTCCGCTTGCGTAGATGGTTTCACCGGCCTGAAAGCTGCAAATCTTCATGCAGGCTTCGAGGTCCTTCAGGGTTTCATCCTTGTGCCTGGAGAACAGTTCCATTTCCTGCAACTGCATCGGTGTTTCGGCATCCGGCGTGTATTCGATTTCCCCCAGCAGGCGGTCCTCGACCCAGGCGATGGCCGCATCCAGATCGGGGAACACGCGCACGGTCTTGCTTCGCGGATGCCACAGCCCGCTCTGCCCGAGCAGCTTGTGCAGATTGCGGCCCGTGGGGTGGTTTTCGCGAATGCCGCTGAGCACAAGTTTGGCACCCCGCTCCCGGATCGCGTCCCGAATCTGCTTGAACAGATGCGCCGCAGTGACGTCGATCGAGCGCACGCGTTTCAAGTCGATGATCACATAACTGCGCGTGGCGATCTCGTGTTCGAGGTCAGTGTAGAGCTGATAGGTATTGCCGAAGAAGAGGCTTCCCTGCAATTCGAAGATCACCGCCTGGTCACCCTTTTCGTCGAGGACGGCCAGTTCCCGCTCGGGGCGATGCCAGCTTGACGAGGTCTGGTTCAGTTCCATCTTGTGGCGCACCACGACACCGCCGATCTGCTCGCGCACGAACAGAATGATCGCCATGCCGACGCCAACGGCCGACGCGGCGATGAGGCTTACGGTAAGGGCCACGACAACGACAGCCAGCACCACGCCGAAATCAAGCACGGTGGCGCGCGATTCGAGAAAATGAAGCGGCTCGCGATCGATCATGCGCACACCGATCACCACCATAATACCGGCGAGCGTCGCGACCGGAATCCAGGCGATGAATGCACTGAGCAGCAGCGCGGCAGCCAATGCGAACAGGCCCTCGAACACACCCGCCGCGCGCGAGCAGGAGCCGCTATTCAAACCGACCAGGGTCGCTCCCATCGTGCCTGCCCCGGAAATGCCGCCGAAGGCGTTCGCGGCGACATTCGCCACGCCTTGCGCAATCAACTCGCGGTTTGAGTCGTGCCGGCTGCGCGTGAGTTGATCCAGCACCACGCAGGTCTTGAGTGTGTCGATCGACAGCAGCACGCCCAGGGTCAGCGCCGTCCCGAATACGCCGGCGACGTGACCCAGACCGATCTGGCGAAGCTCCGTCCAGCGGCTCCCAAGCGAGCTCAGATAGCCAGCACCGGAAACGCTCAGGGGGCCTACCACCAGAGGATTGTCGGAGAGTTCGCGCAGCGCCGGATCTTGCAGTGCAAGCCCGAAATAGACCAGCACGCCGGCCACAATGCCCAGGATGATCCCGGGCACCCGTCGAGTCAGCCGGGGCGCCACAATCGCCACCGCCGAGGTCACCACGGCGATCACGATCGATCGCCAGTCCCAGAGCGCCGGTGACAAAACACTCTGCCACCAGAGCGTCCCGTCCGGCGCACCGACGAATTTCGGAATCTGGCTGCCGATGATGATCAGGCCGACCCCGGTCAGGAAGCCGCTGACCACGGGATAGGGAATGTACTTGATCAGGCCGCCGACGCCGAGCAGACCCAGTCCCAACTGGATCAGCCCGGCCAGGACCCCGACCAGGATCAGCAACAGGACAATCAGCGCAGGGGCATCCCCATTCCGCACCATCTCGATTGCAAAGGCCGAGAGCATGGCGGCTCCAGGCGCACAGGGAGCACTGATCAGCCGGTCAGTGCCGCCCAGCGACGAGGCAATCAGGCCGATGACCGTCGCGCCCACGATACCCGCCAGTGCGCCATAGGCCGCATAGCTGGGGCCTATCGCCGAGTAGACCGTCACACCGAAGGCAATCGCGGCGGGCAAGGCGACCAGCATGGCGGCCAGGCCGCCCCAAAAATCGCCAGGCGTACAGGTCCGCTTTGCCCAATAGCTCATGATCGGCTCGAAAGAATTCCGCTATCCGCTACGCAACGAGTTCTGCAGGACGCAAGCGCTACCGGCGGAACAGCAGAAAATCAACTCAATCCAACGACTCGCTTGGCCGCCTTCAGGTAGTTCGTATTGGGCATGGCGGCAATTCCGAGACCCTCGATCACCTGCTGCATGCCTGCATAGTTTTCGCTCTCGGCGCAGGCGGACTCGACCATTGCACCGTTGAACCAGACCTGGGCGTACTCGCAGATGATGCCGTCGACGGTGAAGCCGTAGCGCATCTTCTCGACCGATACCGGACACAGTTCCGGGTGCTTGCGCGCCATCTCGATGAAGGCCTCGATGGTGTAGCTCTCCTGGTCGAGCGCGACGCTGACTTTCAGGTGCGACAGGATGGTGGCAAGGTCGTCCCGTTTCACCGGAAACTGGAACTTTCCGCGCGGCTGGAAGATTTCGTAGCCTTCGGGAGTTTCGCCCACCTTGGTCTTGATGTCGAGCAGGCCATCGCGCACCTTCACATTGGCTTCATTCGTATTCACCGAAAGGAAGTAGGTTTCCGCCGGCATGCGCCGGGCCTGAAACAGCACGGTCTTGCCGTTCCACATGCGTTCCTTGACGGTGTCGATCACCCCCTGGCCAAAAACCCGGAACTCGGCCCGCGGTACGATTTTGGCGGCATCGGTAGCGGATGTGGCCGTGTTCTTGGCAAATACGTCAGTCATTGGAGTTCTCCTTTGGAAATTGGGTAAGGCTGAGTGGTCTCGTACAGGTTCGTGTCGGGGCGCCTTGCCTCAGGCCCTGGCCGGTGCCACCAGATCGCGGAATCCGACCAGATAGCCCACTGACAGCGCCAGACCGACCAGCAGCCAGCCGTATGAAAGGCTGTCCTCGACCACATCCAGCACCATGGAAGTTCGGTCGCCCTGCTTGATGTTCGAGTACTGAAGCAAGGCGCCCTGATATCCTTCGTAGCGATCGAGCCGGACGCGCGGCAGAACTTCAGTGTTCTTAGGCTTGGGCAGTTGCTCGCCGATCTTGTGAACCCTGACCCCATCAGGCAGTCGAACTTCCACCTGGTAGATCCCGATCGTCATCGCCTGGGTATTGACAAAGGCATGCCTCAAGAACTGAGTGTCCGCCGGGCTTTTGCTTCTTTGCCCCGGTACCGCCTTCGGGCGACCCAGGACATCCGGCGTACTGAAGGTGAAACTCAGTTGCACAGCTTCTGCTACACCTGTCGGCAGCTCGATTTCGACCACTGCCTTGTCCTTGCCCGTGACGGGTTTCAACAGGACACCGGCCGGCGCTTGCTGTGCCTGGAAATCATTCAGCGCGCCGAATCCGGTGGGCAGTTGAAAGCGACCGGCTTGGCTAGCGATCAGTTGTACATTCACCTTTGCACGGGCTGAACCATCCGCTGCGACATCAAGCTGGGTTGCGTAGGACTTGATGGCGGTGGCATGAGCAACGGCACAGGCGCTCATCAGTAACAGCGCTGGAAGAAGTCGGTTCATGGCGCTACCGCCCAGAATGAAGGTGTCAGACCGATCCAGTGGAACCAGGTCGCTGCCGAGATCACAAGAAGTACCACCCCTATCGTGCAGGTCAGGACGCCATACTTGAAGTTGTCCATAACCGAGTACTGGTTGGTCGAAAACAGGATCACATTCGGTTTGCCGCTGATGGGCAGGCCCACCACCCAGTCGATACACAGGGCGGCAGGCAGGGCGAAGGATATTGGCTGCCACCCCAATGCCTTGGCCAGCGTAATGATGATCGGCAGCATGATCAGGGTGCGTACGGTCTTGGACGTCGTCAGCAGGTGGCTGTACATCATTACCGCGATCACCACGGTGTATGAGACGCCGAAAGGAACGCCCTTGAGGTCCATGCCGCCGAACAGCATGCGCACACCCCACTCCGCCGCGCCGGTATCGTCGAGCGCCAGGCCACCGGCATAGGCACCGGCACTGAAGATCAACAGATGCCAGGGAATGTCGGCCTCAGACCACTGGAGAATGCCGTAGCGCGGAAACAGCACGATGACGGCGCCAAGCAGTGCGGCAAACGGCGCGCTGATTTCCACGCCGAACCAGTCCATATGAAGGGCATCGGTCATCCACAGGAACAGTACCAGTGAGAAGATCGCGATCGACTTCTTCTCTTCCCCGCTCAGCGGGCCGAGCTGGGCATACTGATCATCGACCAAGGTCAACCCGCCTTCCAGCTTGGGAGTCTGATCCTGCTGGGCAATCCGGAACACGAGCTTCTGTCCGAGGGTCCACATCATCAAGGTGGTGATGATGGCAATCGGAGCCCCGACCCGCACCCAGTCCATGTAGTAGACCCGTTGGCCACCCATGGTCTCGATCAGGCCGACGGCAATCAGATTGGCCGACGACCCGGTCATGGTCATCGATGACAGGACCGAGATGCCGACCAGATTGAGCAGGAACAGATTGCGACCGAAATTGTTGTTGGTCTCCTCGGTGGCACCGTAGATGGCGGCGACCACGATCATCAGCGGCAGCGTCATCACCGCACGCGCGGCGGTCGCCGGAATAAGGGGTGCCAGGACCATCTGAATGATGACGAATGCAAGCAAGGCCCACGAAGCCTTGCGCCCGAACTTGAGGATCAGCCAGAGCGCCATCCGCTTGGCCAGCTTGACCTTGACCAGCATGGAACTCAGGATGAAGGCCAGCAGGTTCAACCAGATCACCTCCATGCCCAGCACGTACATGATCGCCTTGGAGTCGGAGGTGCGCGTCACCAGCAGCAGGAACATCAGCACCAGCGAGGTCACATAGGTGGGAAAGGGCTCGGTGACCCACCACACCAGTGCCAGCATGAAACAGGCGGCGCCCGCCTGCGCCGAGCCGCTGAGCCCTGCGCCGGCAGGCAGGTACATGATCAGCAGGAACAGCAGGATGCCCCCGGGAAACCCGAGGTAGCGCATCCAGCTTTCCGACGTACTTTGTGCCGCCCTCGTCTTTGATGACAGGACCATCTTTTCCATCCCCAGAAGCTCTATCAGCTTCTGGTTCTGGGAAGGAGGCTGCGCAACCGGATTGGCGCCCATGGCTGATTCCCGCCTAGGTTTTGTCCCAGGTAGTAAAGGGATTCTTCAAGAGGTTGGAGTTGTAATAGCGGGCATCGCTGGAAACTTCCCTGATCACCCAGCCCGGCATTTCGAATTTTTCGTCTTCGGAATTCAGTTCGATCTCGGCGACAACCAGTCCCTGATTCAAGCCGTGAAAGACGTCGATTTCCCACGTCTTTCCACCATGAATTTCCTTGTGACGATGCTTGTCGATCAGCGGTTGCTCGCAAAGATTGTCGAGCAGGATCGCGGCGTCATCTACGGGAATGTCGTACTCGAATTCAGAACGGGTAACGCCGGTGGTGACTCCCTTGATGGTCAACTTAGCGCGGGTACCCTCGATGCGAACGCGAACCACCCGCTCTTTCTGCGCGTTGAGGTAACCCTGCTTGAAATGAGTACCGGCATCCTGCGGCTTCCATGCGTCCAGATTCACCAGGTATTTGCGTTCGATTTCCTTGCCCATTGCTGCTCCTTTGCCAAATTGATGCCGCACGTAAACGATCTGTTTTGCTGATCGTCAGATCGTGTAATCAACTCACCGGGAACGACGGATCATCCGCTTCGTGGTGTCGATGACTGCTTGAGTGACAGGGGAATTCTAGGTTTGCATGGAGGTGTTGTCCAATTAATCATGGGTATCTCTCATATAATGTTTTCCCTATACTAAAGACTGCAAAACTAGGCGTAATCCGTTAATAAGCCATGATGACCCTCTCCCAGCTGCGCACGTTTCAAACCGTCGCCCGACTCAACAGTTTTTCGCGCGCCGCAGAGGAACTGCACCTGACCCAACCCGCGGTCAGCGCCCAGATCGTAGCCCTGGAAAATACGCTGAAGATCAGGCTGTTCGAGCGGATGGGAAGAAAAATCGCATTGACGGAGCCCGGCCGCGTGGCGCTTTCCTGCGCGGTCGACATCCACCTCCGTGTCAGTCAAATGCAACGGGAACTGGAAGACCTGGGCGAACTCAATACCGGCAGCTTGCATATCGGCGCAAGCCTCGTCGTCGGGGTCTATCTGCTGCCGGAAATCCTCGCTCGCTTCAAGGAAAAGTATCCGCGGGTCGAGTTGGTGGTGCGGGTTGATCCGGCACGACATATCCTCGACATGATCCTGCGCAACGAACTGGATCTCGGCATCATCGGCGAGGGCGCCCCGGTCACCGATGAGCGGATTGTCCTCAAACCGATCCTGCGTGATGAGCTTGTTTTTATCGTTCCGGCAAATCATCCGCTCGCCGAGGCCGGGAGCATTTCCCGCAGCGAACTGGCAAAAATGCCGTTTGTGCTGCCCGCCAAGGACACCGCCAGCTCCGAAAGCATTCTCGAACAGATCAGCGCCGAGGGCATCACGCTGCATTCCGTGCTGGAACTCGGCAATGTGGGTGCCGTGAAACGTGCTGTCGAGGCAGGCCTGGGCGTATCCATCGTCTCGCGCTATGCCGTTCTAAGGGAACTGCAAGATGGCCGCCTCAAATGTCTGCGCGTTTCGGGGGTCAAACTGGAGCGCCAACTGTCTTTGTGCTGGCACCATGGGAAACCCTTTTCCAGGCTCACCACGGCGTTCATCCACTTCATCCAGGAGCACATGAACGGTCTGCCGTAGAAACTGGAATTCGCGGATGTGATGAATGGCGCCGCAAAAAAAAACGGGGGCATATTGCCCCCGTTTTCATGCTGTTTCGATTGAAGCTAATGCATCAGAACTTGTACTGGATGGCCAGGCCAAGCACGCTTGCGTCATCGCCGTTTCGGCTAGTCGCGTAGGCATTTTCACCCGCGTCGTATTTGAAGCCCTTTGCCCCTGAATCGGCCAGGAATTTTGCGTAATAGACATAGAGCATTGTCTGTTTGTCGTACACATAATCAGCTTCGAGACCAAACATCTTGCCGCCATCCTTCTGGAGACCAGTCCCCTCGATGTTCGTTTGACCGGCAACACCGAAGTTGGCCTTCAGGACGAACGGCCCCGCCATGTCATACTGCGCGCCAACCATCCAGTTATTGGCCACCCGCAACGCCGCACCGGCGTCGTGATTGGTCTCTCTGGCAAACGCAGCACCGAAGGCCAGGTCGCCGAGCTTCATCCCCGCAATGAACTTGTTGGCACTGAGATCCGCGCTCGCATTGAGGTTGGTGAAATCCATCTTCCTGTCGGTCGCCCAACCCACGTTCCACACACCGCCGTCGTATTCAACAGAAGAACTCAAATTCCTTCTGCCGGCAGAACCGACAGCGGTACCTTTCAATTCGTCCGGGCTGGACTGCACTTTCACCGTAAAGCCCTTGTAATTCGGGCTCCAGTACTGGAAGGCATTCTTGTAACGGGTGTGGAAATTTCCGGCGCCGAGGATTCCGCCGTTGGCCTTGCCGTGAATGATGTGTTCCATCGTGTCGGCATTGCCCTCGAGGAAGGCGACGTTCTTCTTCATTTCCTTGTAGGGCGAGTCGTAGTTGCCCATGGCGACCGTGCCATAAGCATTCTTCAAGCCGACAAAGGTGTTGCGGCTGGCAAACGAAGACTGGGCACCGTCGTCCGCAAAGACTTTCGTTTCGACTTGAACAAGCCCGGTCAGGTCGTCCGTAAGGGCGCGCTCGCCTTTGAACCCGATACGCGACGCGAAACTCTGCATGACAGTGCGGGTGAACTTGCCGTCGTTGTTCGATTCCGCACCCATGTCCAGGCGGCCATACCATTCGAACTTGTTCGCCGGACTGCTGTTGGCTACCACCATCGGCTGCGTCGGCGCCGGTGCTGCCTTCGCATTGACTTGCGCCCTCAATGCCTTGATTTCGGCTTCCATGGCTTCGATTTTCTTCATGACGTCAGCCTCGGACGCCAAGGCAATGCCAGGCGTCAGGGCTGCGCCGAAGGCGGAGGCCACAACCGTGGCGATCAGGCTCTTGCGCAATGCGAATTGCTTGTTCATGAAATACTCCCTAGATTGGTAGCTGCACAAAGGCTTACAAATGGATACAATTTTCCAGCGGCGATTGTACCGTCCAGGGATACCCGCCCTTTGACATAGAACAATGAATCGGGTAACAAACCTGCAGTACGTGCAGAAAAACAACACATCGACCGATCAGTACTCAAACATGATCAGGTTCTCGCTGCAGTTCCGGCAAATACGGCTGTCCTGAAATCCGGATTCAATGAAATTCGTCTTCCGGCGGGACAGGCGCCGGGAGGACAAAAATTCCTTCGTCGAGAAGTTCACGGGTTTCATCGGCACTCGCCAAGCCGCGAATATTGCGTGCCGGAGCTTCGTCATAGTGAATGCGTCGCGCCTCCTCCGGAAAACGTTCACCGACGTTCTCCGCCTGCCTCGCCATTTTTACCAGGGCATGATGCAACTGTGCCATGCCATGCGCAGCAACCGGCATTGCAGTATTTTGAGGCGTCTCGGGCTCAGCGCCGCCACGCTTGACGTGCGGCGCCGACGGCAATTGAGCAATCGACGACGTCTGACATTGGGGGCAATGCACCAGGCGGCGTTCGCTTTGGCTGCGAAAAGCCTCGCCCGAAGCAAACCACCCTTCAAAATGATGTCCGCGATCGCAGAGAAGATTGAGAACTATCACGCGTTTGAGTGACTGGTGCCCGGAACCGGACTTGAACCGGTATGGCTTGCGCCGAGGGATTTTAAGTCCCTTGTGTATACCAATTTCACCATCCGGGCCCGAGATATTGCTCGACGCGGGGGAACACTGGAGGCGCGACCCGGAATCGAACCGAGGTACACGGCTTTGCAGGCCGCTGCATAACCACTCTGCCATCGCGCCGCGAAGGACTTGAACCTGAAGCTAAAAGGGGGAAAGCATTTGCTTTCCCCCAGGAATCTGGAGCGGGAGAAGAGTCTCGAACTCTCGACCTCAACCTTGGCAAGGTTGCGCTCTACCAACTGAGCTACTCCCGCAGAACAGGCGCGCATTATAGCGTTCGCATTCGAGGTGTCAACGATCGCGGGCCGAGAGTTCGGGCCATGCCATTTTGAGGTAGTAAACCATCGACCACAGCGTCAGTAGCGCCGCAATCCAGAGCGACCAGGTGCCGACCAGATGCACGTTGATCGGTCCGATCGGCGTGTGCCACAGCAACATTGGAATCGCCGTCATCTGCGCAATGGTTTTCAGTTTTCCGATCAGCGACACCGCGACGCTTTTCGCCGAACCGATCTTCGCCATCCATTCGCGCAAGGCCGAGATCGCAATCTCTCGGCCGATGATGATGAAGGCCAGCATGGCGTCGGCACGATTCAATTCCACCAGCATGACCAGCGCGGCGGCCACCATCAGCTTGTCCGCCACCGGATCAAGGAAAGCGCCGAAAGCCGAGGTCTGATTCAGCTTGCGCGCCAGCCATCCGTCCACCCAGTCCGTTACGGCGGCGACCAGAAAGGCAGCGGTCGCCACGAAGTTCTGTTCGGTCGCGGTCAGCGGCAGGTAAAACACTCCCACCACCAGCGGAATCAGGAGAATGCGGGCCCACGTCAGCAGGTTCGGAATGTTCAGCGGCATGTCATCTCAATGTCTTGTGTATTTCTTCTGCCAGTCGCCGCGAAATTCCATCGACGCGACACAGGTCTTCGATCGTCGCCGCCTTGACGCCATCGAGGCCGCCAAACTGCGCCATAAGCTTCTTGCGCCGCGCCGGCCCGACACCCGCCACGTCTTCGAGCCTGGAACGTCCGCGAACTTTCGCACGCCGAGCCCGATGACCGACGATGGCAAAGCGATGCGCCTCGTCGCGAATTTCCTGTATCAGGTGAAAACCGGGATGATCCATGCCCAATTGTAGCGGCATGCTGCGGCCATGGACGAAGAGTGTTTCCAGTCCTGGCTTTCTGTCCTCGCCCTTGGCCACGCCGATGCTGGCCAGATGGTCCAGGCCCAGCTCGGCAAAGACCTCACGTGCCACGCGGTGCTGACCCTTGCCACCGTCGATCAGCACCAGGTCGGGCGCCACCGTCTCCCCCGTGGCGACTTTCTCGTAGCGCCGGGTCAGCGCCTGGCGCATCGCTGCGTAGTCATCGCCGGGCTGTATGCCTTCAATGTTGAAGCGGCGGTAGTCGCCCTTTTTCATTGCCCCATCGACACAGACCACGCAGGACGCCACGGTGCCTTCGCCCATGGTGTGGCTGATGTCAAAGCATTCGATGCGACGCGGTGGCTCGGCCATGTCGAGCGCCTCCTGCAGGGCCGCCAGACGCCCGCTGCTGCGGGCCTTTGCCTGCCAGCGCGCCTGCACCGCCAACCGCGCATTGGTCACCGCCATCTCGACCCAGGCGCGCTCCATCTCGTTCTTCGGCGGCCCGGCATTCACACCTTCGGGAAGATCCTCTATCGGATGCGGGCTCAGAATCAGCCGCGCCGGCGCCGGTTGCTCGATGTAGTGCTGGGCGACAAAGGCCGCCAGGCCTTCGCCGGCTTCCGCCTCAGCCGCCACCTGCGGGAAATAGGCCCGGTCGCCCAGGTGCAGGCCACCGCGCACCATCGCCAGATTGACGCACAGACTGCTGCGTTCGACCACCGCGACAATGATGTCGACGTCGGCGTCCGTGGTCGAACTGACGTACTGGCGATGCAGCACGGCCTGCAGCGCCCTGATCTGGTCGCGCAAGGCGGCGGCTTCCTCGAAGCGAAGCTCCGTCGCTGCGACCTCCATCTGCCCGGTCAGGCCCTCGATCACCTCGGAGTGCCTGCCGCGCAGGAACATCTCGGCCAGCCGCACATCGGCAGCATAGTCCTGCTTCGATACCAGGCCCACGCAGGGCGCCTTACAGCGCTTGATCTGATGCATCAGGCAGGGCCGCGAGCGATGGGCAAACACCGACTCTTCGCAAGTGCGCAGCAGAAAGCTTTTCTGGATCAGCTGAATGCTCTCGCGCACCGCCAAGCCGTTGGGGAACGGGCCGAAGTACTGCGACTTCTTCTCGAAAGGCCCGCGATGGTAGAACAGGCGCGGAAACTCGCCGCCGCCGTCTTTGCCACCGAGGCCAATGTAAGGATAGGATTTGTCGTCGCGAAAGAGGATGTTGTACTTCGGCGCCAGCTTCTTGATCAGGGTGTTTTCGAGGATCAGCGCCTCGGCCTCGGAGCGCGTCGCCGTGACTTCCATGGCGGCCACCTGTTGCAGCATCAGCGCGATGCGCGGGCTGTGGCTAGTCCTGTTGAAATAGGAAGAGACGCGCTTCTTCAGATTCTTCGCCTTGCCGACATACAAGACCTTGCGTTCCGCATCGAGCATGCGATACACGCCCGGCGCATCGGTCAGCGTCGCGAGAAACTCCTGGCTGTCGAAAGCCAGCCTAGGCGGCGTCGAGCTCGGCACGGATGCTGCGGAAGACATTCTGAAAAGCTGCGCTGGTCAGACGGCGGGTTTGGGTGTTGTAGCGGCTGCAATGGTAGCTGTCGATCAGGATGCGGCCATCGGGCAAGACGTGACGCGCGCCATGGCCGAAGACCAGCGCCGATTGCTTTAGGCCCAGCGCCATCAGCACCGCCTTGTGCGCCACCAGCCCCAGCGCAAGGATTACCCGCACATCCGGTGACGCCTGCAACTCTGCTGCGAGGTAGTGGTTGCAGGTCCTGATCTCGACCGGCTCCGGCTTGTTTTCCGGCGGCAGGCATTTCACGGCGTTGGTGATACGGCAATCAACCAGGCGCAGATCATCATCCGCGGACAGCGATTCCGGCTTCGAGCCAAAACCGAAGGCATGCAACGTTTCGTAAAGCAGGATGCCGGCAAAGTCGCCGGTGAAGGGCCGTCCCGTGCGATTGGCGCCATGCATGCCGGGTGCGAGGCCGACGATCAACAGGCGCGCCCGCGGATCGCCGAAAGCTAATACCGGGCGGGCGTGGTAATCGGGATTGCGGCTACGCACGTCGGCCAGAAATCCTGCCAGTCGCGGGCAATCGGTACAACCTAAGAGTTCGTCCATTGGGCTAGGATACCGCCTCGCCATGACCAACAAGCCAACTCGCTGCGACATTTTCTGCGCGGTCGTCGATAACTACGGCGATGCAGGTGTCTGCTGGCGGCTGGCACGTCAATTGGCCAGCGAGCACGGCTGGCAGGTACGGCTGTGGATCGATGATGCGGCGCCCTTGCTGCAACTGGCGCCGGATTATGCAGCCAGCCCGGTGGATGTCCGCGTCTGGCTAACCCCCTGGCCCGTGCCCTGGCTCGCCACGGAATGCGCCGACGTGGTCATCGAAGCTTTCGCCTGTGCGTTGCCGCAGGCCTACGTCGAGGCCATGGCGACCCGCAGTCAGCCGCCAGTCTGGCTCAATCTCGAATACCTCTCGGCCGAAAGTTGGGTCACCGGCTGCCACGCCATGAGTTCGCCGCATCCGCGGCTGCCGCTCGTCAAATACTTCTTCTTCCCGGGCTTTGACGAAGCCACCGGCGGGCTGTTGCGCGAGCGCGACTACGATGCGCGACGAAAGGACTTCGACGAGTCGGCCTTTCGCGCCGAACTTGGCCTGCCGCCCAGAGCACAGGATGAACTGACGATTTCGCTGTTTAGCTACCCGAACCCGGCCCTGCCTGATCTGGTGACGGCCTGGACGAATTCGGACCGACCGATCCGGGTGCTGCGGCCGGGCAGCAGCGAAGTTGCGCAAGCTATCGGCTCCCTGAGCCTGCATTCCCTGCCGTTCCTGCCCCAGGCCCGCTACGACGACCTGCTCTGGGCCTGCGACCTCAACTTTGTCCGCGGCGAGGATTCCTTCGTCCGTGCCCAGTGGGCGGGCAAGCCCTTCGTCTGGCAGATCTACCCGCAAACCGATGCGGCCCATCTGAAAAAGCTTGATGCGTTCTTGGCGATTCACCCCGCCGGCACCGCTTTGGGAGCCTTCTGGCAGGCCTGGAACGGCGCGGGAACCCTCGATTGGCCTGATTTCGCTGCAAGCCTGCCCGCGCTGGGCGCGCCGATGCTGCAATGGGCCAGGACACTCGCCGCCCGCCGGGATCTCGCCAGCAGGCTTGTGCAGTTCTGCCTTGAGCGGCTAAAATAGTGGGTTACAAATTTCAGCCGCAGGAAGCATAGCCATGAAAACCGCCCAGGAACTCCGTGCCGGCAACGTCGTATTGGTCGGCAACGACCCTCTCGTCGTGCAAAAGGCCGAATACAACAAAGGTGGCCGCAGCTCTGCGGTCGTCAAATTCAAGTTCAAGAATCTCCTCACAGGCGCCGCGTCAGAAGCCATCTACAAGGCCGACGACAAGTTCGAGCAGGTGGTGCCCGAGCGCAAGGAATGCACCTATTCCTATTTCGCCGATCCGATGTATGTGTTCATGGACGCCGAGTACAACCAGTACGAAGTCGAGGGCGAAAACATGAGCGATGCGGTGAACTACATCGAGGACGGCATGCCCGTCGAAGTGGTGTTCTACGACGACAAACCCATCTCGGTTGAAATGCCCAACAGCGTGGTGCGTGAAGTGATCTACACCGAACCCGCCGTCAAGGGCGACACTTCCGGCAAAGTCATGAAGCCGGCCAAGATCAGCACCGGGATGACGCTCCCCGTCCCGCTGTTCGTCGAGATCGGCAACAGGATCGAAATCGACACGCGCACCGGCGAGTATCGCAACCGCGTCATCAAGTAATCTTCGGCCTCGCCGTACAAAGCAACGGGCAGCCAGGCTGCCCGTTGTTGTTTCTACGGGACGTCGCTTCGCCTGGCTGTCGGAGCGAGCTTGCTCGCGAATCACCCGTCCATCGCGAGCAAGCTCGCTCTTACGGTGCCAGCGCCCGCTCTGCCAGCCGCACCCAGTAACGAATGCCGGTGGCGATAATCTGGTCATTGAAGTCATAGTGCGGGCTGTGCAGCATGCAGCCGCCCTCCCCCGGACCGTTCCCCAGCCAGACATAGCAGGCGGGCACTACCCGCGCCAGGTAGGCAAAATCCTCGGCACCCATGCTCGGCGGCAGGTGCGTGAGCACGTGGCCGTCGCCCGCCGCATCGCACACAACTTCGCGCGCCACTTCGCGGGCAATGAGACTCGGCTCGGGCGCATTGACCGTCGGCGGGTAGCCACGCTCGTAACGCAGGTCGATGCTCACCCGATAGGTCGCCTCGATGCCGCTGCAGATGCGGCGCAAACCCTCCTCGAGGGCATCCTGCAACTCGCCATTGAGCGTGCGCACCGTGCCGCCGAGCAGGGCCGTCTCCGGCAGGACGTTGTCGGCGTGGCCGGCATGAAAGCGTGTCACGCTGACCACGGCTGCGGCCAGCGGATCGGTGTTGCGCGACACCAGGGATTGCAGGGCCTGCACCAGCGCACTGCCCGCCAGTACTACATCCACCGCCTGATGCGGCATCGCGGCGTGGCCGCCGCGCCCGGTGATCTCGATTTCGAAGCGATCGGTACCCGCCATTACCGGCCCGTCGGTAACCCCGAAGCTGCCGGCCGGCATGCCCGGCCAGTTGTGCAGGCCGAACACCATGTCCATCGGAAAGCGCTCGAACAAACCCTCTTCCACCATCACACGGCCGCCGCCCTCATGCTCTTCCGCCGGCTGGAAAATGAAATGCACGGTGCCATCGAAATTCCCCAGTTTGCTCAGGGCCTCGGCCGCGCCCAGCAACATGGCCGTATGGCCATCGTGGCCGCAAGCGTGCATCTTGCCCTCATGCGTCGAATGATGCGGAAAGGTATTCAGCTCCGAAAGCGGCAGCGCATCCATGTCGGCGCGCAGGCCGATCGCGCGCTTGCCTGTGCCCAGCGAGAGCGTCGCCACCACGCCGGTGCGGGCAATCCCGCGATGGACTTCGAGACCGAGGCCGTCGAGAAAATCCGCCACCTTGGCGGCGGTGCGGTTCTCGTCAAAAGCCAGTTCGGGATGGGCGTGAATATCGCGGCGCAACGCAGCGATTTTCTGGGTCAGGGCGGGCAGCAGTTCGTTGATCATGGGAGGCTCCCCGTGTCGGTTGCGTTGGTGCACATGTTTCAATCCTAGCCCAAAGCCGGGGCTCGTTAGTGAACCCGTTTTTTTGCGGTATCTTCGCTTCTCGATGAACACGCCTCCTCGCCGCATCGCGCACCTGGACATGGACGCCTTCTATGCGTCGGTCGAACTGCTGCGCTATCCCGAACTGCGCGGCCTGCCAGTGGTGATCGGCGGGCGCAGTATCCACCAGCCGGAACTGCTTCCCGACGGCAGCCGCCGCTTTGCACGCTTGCGCGACTACGTCGGGCGCGGCGTCATCACCACCTCCACCTACGAAGCGCGTGCGCTGGGCGTGTTCTCCGGCATGGGCGTGATGAAGGCGGCGCGTCTCGCCCCGGACGCCATGCTGCTGCCGGTCGACTTCGACGCCTATCGCCATTACTCGCGACTGTTCAAGACCGCCGTCGCGGCCATCACGCCGCAGATCGAGGACCGCGGCATTGATGAAATCTACATCGACCTGAGCGACCTGCCCGACGATACATTGGCCCTCGCGCAACGCATCAAGCAGGCAGTGAAGGACGCTACCGGGCTCTCCTGCTCGATCGGCATCAGCCCCAACAAGCTGTTGTCGAAAATCTGCTCGGACCTCGAAAAGCCGGACGGCCTCACGCTGCTGGACGAGAGCGACATTCCGCTGCGCATCTGGCCGCTGCCGGTGCGCAAGATCAACGGCATCGGCCCCAAGGCCGGCGAGAAACTCGCTGCGCTGGGAATCGCGACCATCGCCGAACTGGCGAACGCCGACCCGGCAATGCTGCAGGACCACTTCGGCCGCAGCTACGCCGAGTGGTTGCACGAAGCATCGCGCGGGATCGACGAGCGCCCTGTAGTGACCTACTCCGAACCGAAATCGATAAGCCGCGAAACCACCTTCGAGCGCGACCTCCACCCACGCCGCGACCGCGCCACGCTGTCCGAGGTATTCACCAAGTTATGCACCCGAGTCGCCGGGGATCTCCAGCGCAAGGGCTACCTCGGGCGCACCATCGGCATCAAGCTGCGCTTCGAGGACTTCCGCACCGTCACGCGCGACCTGACGCTGCCCGATCCTACCGCCGACCCGGCCGTCATACGCCGCGCGGCCGGCGAGTGCCTGCGCCGAATACCGCTGGAGCAGAAACTGCGCCTGCTTGGAGTCCGCGCCAGCGCGCTGTCATCGAGCAGCGCACCGCAGGTGGTGGATGAATCGCCCCAGGGCGAGCTGCCGCTGACTGCGCCCTCCCGCTGACAGGGGCACCGCAATGGGACTACTCGTCTGGCTGATCCTCCTTCTCGCCATCGCGTGGGGCGTGGCGGACTTCCAGTTGCAGAGCCGGATCGAGCGCGAACCGCCGCCCGTGCCCGTGACCAAGCGGGTGCCGGTCATACCGACGAAAACGAATGTCGCGCCGCCGGTTGAAGAAGTGCCCGGCGGCAACCCGCCCACCGGAAGCGTCGAGCAAGCCCCCAATTCAGAGCGCTCCGCGGCTGCGGATATGCTTCCTGCGCCGCCAGCGAGAGAGTGGACGCCGCAGTGATGCGGCGCGGCCTGGAAGGTCATTTTTGAATCAGTCACGAGATTGCCAGCAGCGCCCATCCCGCGATGCCCGGGCTACTCGCTGCCCAGATCCTTTCTGCTGCTGTATTTTTCAATCACGCCGGGCGCTGGTTCGACCTTCGGCAAGCGGATGGTTTCGACCAGCAAAGGCCTGGCCGAAGGGTTGTCGTAGACCTCGATGAAAAGCATCCCCTTCGCGTCATCGGCCTTCAGCACGATCTGGCGCAATTTGGCCGGGTCGGGTGCGTTGGCCGCAAATGACACGCCTTTCGGCGCCAGCGCCAAACGTCCGGCCGCCGCCTGTTCCTTCAACTCCGGATCCCGCTCCGCGGCTTCTTCCGAGTCCGGCCACTCCGCGGCACCCATGGTGGAGAACATGAAGTTGACATAGGTCGATGGCTTGCCGTCCTGGACCGCGCTGTACATCGACTGGGACAGGCGCATGGGTGAGGTCATCAACTTGACCATGACGACCCCGCGTTGCAGTTCCGGCGCCAGGTCATTGCCACCGCAAGCGCCAAGCGTCAATGCGAAAGCAAGCGCCAGCGAAACTCCAATTCCCTTCATTTCGCCCCCCCCAATGCAAATCTTCGGATCCAAAGATCTATGCCTCGGCCGGTTATCCGCCATCCTCCCGTATTTCGCTGGCACCGATCAGGCGACAGTGTCTCACTGTCTGGCCGGGAGCAAAAGCTATCCCTTGATAGAATCAAGGCACGTCCGACTCCGCGCCTTTCCCGCCCGCCCCATGACATTCCCGAACCGCGCCCGCTGCCTGCGCACCGCCATCGTACTGCTGGCGGTCGGCCTCTCTTGGAGCGCCGCTCAGGCGGGCAAAAGCCTCGACCAGATCAAACAGCGGGGGCAACTGGTGTGCGGCGTCAGCACCGGCGTGATCGGCTTTTCCTCGGCAGACAGCCAGGGCCGCTGGAGCGGGCTCGATGTCGATGTCTGCCGCGCCATTGCGGCCGCCGTGCTGAACGATCCGAACAAGGTCAAGTACGTTCCGCTCAACGCCCAGCAGCGCTTCACCGCTTTGCAGTCGGGCGAAGTGGATCTGCTCTCGCGCAACACGACCTGGACATTGACGCGGGACGCTTCGCTGGGTCTGCATTTCACCGCGGTGACCTACTACGACGGGCAGGGCTTCCTGGTGCCGAAGAAGCTCAAGATCGCCAGCGCAAAGCAGTTGAAGAATGCCGAGATCTGCGTGCAGTCGGGCACCACGACGGAGAAGAACCTGAGCGACTGGTTCAAGGCGCAGGGCATCAAAATCAAGCCCGTGGTGTTCGAGAAATTCGAGGCCTCGATCAAGGCCTTTTTCAGCGGACGCTGTCAGGCCTACACCACCGACGCGTCGGCGCTGGCCTTCATCCGCAGCAAGGAGGCGCCGCAGCCGGATGACTATGTGGTGCTGCCCGAACTGATCTCGAAGGAACCGCTGGGGCCGGTAGTGCGGCGTGGCGACGACGAGTGGTTCGCGATCGTCAAGTGGGTGATCTTCGCCCTGATCGAAGCCGAGGAATACGGCATCACCCAAGCCAACGTCGAGCAGATGAAGGCCGGCACCGACCCGGCCATCCAGCGCCTGCTGGGCAGCGCCGAGGACAGCGGCAAGCTGCTCGGGCTCGACCGCGACTGGGCGGCACGGGCCGTGAAGGCGGTCGGCAACTATGGCGAGATATTCCAGCGCAATGTCGGCAGTGCATCGCCGCTGAAGCTGCCGCGCGGCGCCAATGCCCTGTGGAACAAGGGCGGCCTGATGTACGCGCCGCCGGTGCGCTAATAGCCGTATGCCCGGCGCCGACTCTTGGCTGATTCACCAGCGATGCAAGGCCGGCGCGGACGCGCCCTGACCGTCCAGGCGCTGCTGGCCGCAGGGCTGCTGGTCGCGCTCTGGTGGTTGCTGGATGTCACCGCCGCCAACATGGCCGAACGCGGGATTCGCAGCGGCTTCGGCTTCCTGACGGAGCCTGCCGGCTTTGCCATCGGCGAGAGCCTGCTGCCTTTCGATTCCGCCGACAGCACGCTATGGGCGCTGGCCGCCGGGCTGGCCAACACGCTGCGCGTGGCATTGCCGGCGATCGTCATCAGCACCCTGCTGGGCACCCTGATCGGCCTCGGCCGGCTGTCGCCCAATCTGCTGCTGCGCGGACTATGCACTGCCTACGTCGAGGCGCTGCGCAACGTGCCGCTGCTGCTGCAATTGCTGGCCTGGTATTTCGTCGTGACCGACCTGCTGCCGCTGGCTAGCGAGGCGCTGGAGCTCGCGCCGCATGTCTTCCTCAGCAAGAGCGGCCTTTCCTTGCCCTGGCTCGTTGGCGACGGCGCCCTGTTCGACCTGCCGCTGCGCGGCGAAATGAGCATCGTCGGCGGTGCGGCGCTGACCCCGGAGTTTCTTGCCCTGCTGCTCGGGCTGAGTCTGTACTCCGCCGCCTATGTCGCGGAAACCGTACGCGCCGGAATTCAGGCAGTGCCGCGCGGGCAAAGCGATGCCGCGCTGGCGCTGGGCATGACGCGAGTCCAGCTGTTCCGCCTGGTACTGCTGCCGCAAGCCCTGCGCAGCATCATCCCGCCGCTGACCAACCAGCATCTGAGCCTGACCAAGAACGCCTCGCTGGCCGTCGCCATCGGCTATCCCGATCTGGTGTCGGTGGCCAACACCACGCTCAACCAGACCGGCCGCGCTGCCGAATGCATCGCCCTGATCATGGCAGTGTATCTGATCATCTCGCTGCTGACGGCCTGGCTCAGCGCCTGGCTGGAACGGCGCAGCGGGCGCTGGGCAGAGCGCTCATGAATCAGCTCGCGGCAACTCGGGACTGGCTGCGACGCAACCTGTTTTCGGATGCGTTCAGCGGCCTGACAACGCTGGTGCTGTTGGCGGCTGCACTCCACTGGTTGCCCGGACTGATCGACTGGATGCTGTTGCAAGCCGTATTCAAGGCTGATGCCGCCGCCTGCCAGGCAGTGAATCATGCGGGCGCCTGCTGGGGCGTGGTGACCGAGAAATACCGCTTCATCCTGTTCGGGCGCTATCCCCATGCCGAACAGTGGCGGCCACTGCTGGCGACCGGATTGCTGCTTCTGGTGATTGTCGCCAGCGGCCTGCGCCTGTTGGCACGCAGGCCTTTGCTGGCGGCCTGGGCTCTGGCCCTGCCGGTTTTTTTCCTGCTCATGGGCGGCGGATATTTCGGCCTCGGTCCCGTTGGCAGCGATCAATGGGGCGGCTTTCCGCTAACGCTGCTGCTGGCGACCACAGGCATGCTGTTGGCTTTTCCGCTGGCAATCCTGGTCGCCCTCGGACGTCAATCCGGTATGCCGCTGCTGCGTGGCCTATGCACGGTCTATGTCGAACTGGTGCGCGGCGTGCCGCTGATTTCGGTGCTGTTCCTGGCTTCCTTCCTGTTCCCCATCATCCTGCCGCAGGGTTTCTCGGTCGACGTGCTGCTGCGGGTGCAAGCCGGCATCGTGCTGTTTGCCGCCGCCTACCTCTCCGAAACTGTGCGCGGCGGCTTGCAGGCGGTACCCGCCGGCCAGCATGACGCCGCAGCGGCTCTGGGCCTCGGCCGCTGGCAGGCCATGCGCTGGATCATCCTGCCGCAGGCGCTGCGTGCCGTGATTCCGTCGATGATGAACAGCGCTGCCAGCGTCTTCAAGGACACGTCGCTGGTGACCATAGTCAGTCTCTACGAGTTGACCGGCGCGCTTTCGCTGGCACTGGCAGGCGATGCCGAGTGGCGCTCCTTTTACCTCGAGGGCTATCTGTTCATCGGCCTGATCTACTGGATCGGCTGCTACGCGATGTCACGCTTCAGCCGCAGCATGGAACTCGGGACCGGAATTTCGCGACCCCCGCCCTGAGAAGGTGCCGGATATTACTGCGCAGCCCTCAGAGCCGGCAACGCAGACTGCCGCAACATCGACGAAGCGCCGAGCCAGCCCGCCGCGACGACCAGCACCGCGCCGGCCAGCAGGCCGATGACCCACAATCCCGGCTGCGGCAGGTAATCGAGACGAAACGCAAAGCGCGCCAGACCCCAGCCGATGAGGCTGGCGGCAATGCCGGCAAGCAGGCCGGCAAGTGCCCCGAGCGCCGCAAACTCGGCCAGCAACGCTGCGGACAACTGCCGGCTGCGGGCGCCCAGCGCGCGCAGCACGGCAAGCTCGTGGCGGCGCTCGTCGCTGCTGGCTTGCAGGGCCGCATACAGCACCGCCAGACCGGCCAGCACGGCGAAGCCGAACACCAGCTGTACGGCGCGCGCGACCTGATCTATCGTGGCATGCAACTGCCTGACCAACGCGGCGACATCGATCACGGTCAGGTTGGGGAAAGCCCGAACCAGCTCCGGTATGACGTCTGCTTTATCGGCGGGCAGATGAAAGCTGGTGATGTAGCTGACGGGGAAGTTGTCCAGCACGCCGGGTGGTGACATGACAAAGAAATTGACGCGCATCGAATCCCAATCGAGCTTGCGGAGACTGGTGATGACCGCCTCGACCCGGTTGCCGGCAATGTCGTAGGCGAGGCGGTCGCCCAGCTTGAGATTCAGCGTCTCGGCCAGGCCCTGCTCCACCGAAAACTCTGCCGCCCGCGCAGCTCCATGCCAGCGCCCCCCATTGACCGTGTTGCCGGCAGGAAGCACGGCCGACCACGACAGATTGAATTCCCGATCGACAAGGCGCTGGGCGCGATCATCGGCATAGCTTTCCGGCCCGACCGGCCGGCCATTGACCTGTATCAGGCGACCGCGCACCATCGGCTCGAGTTCCGGCGCCGGCAGCCCGCGCGCCTTGAAGAAGTCGGCGATGGCGACACGCTGATCGGGCTGGATGTTGATCGCGAAACGATTGGGCGCATTGGCCGGTACGCGAGCCAGCCAGCTGTCGAGCAAATCGCCGCGCGCCACGGTGAGCAACAGCAGGGCCGTCAGGCCCAGTGCCAGCGCCACCGCCTGCACCAGCGTTGCGGCCAGCCGGCGGCGCAGGTTGGCCAGTCCATGACGCCAGCCATAGCCCCTGCCTGCCGGGCGCAGACGGCCCAGCGCCGCAAGCAGCACCCGCGCCATCAGCGCAAAGAAGCCGAGCGCGATCATGAAACCGGCCAGCACAATCAGTCCCAGGCGCAGCTCCCCCGCCATCCACAGCATCAAAGCGGCCAGCACCAGCGCACCCAACAGATAGGCACTGACCGAAGCCGGCTCGGACCCGCTCCATTCGCGGCGCAGCACGCGTATCGTCGGTACACGCTTCAGACGCAGCAGGGGCGGCAGCGCAAAACCGATGATCAGCGTGAGGCCGACCAGCAGGCCATGCAGCCAGGGCAGCAGCGACGGCGCAGGCAACTTCGTCACCAGCAGACCGGCCAGCAACTGTTGCAGCGCCGCCTGCACGGCAAAGCCGACTGCGCAACCGGCCAGGGTCGCACCCAGGCCGAACAGCAGGAATTCGCCGCCGTGAATCAGCAGCAATTGCCTTGCCGACGCGCCCATGCAGCGCATCACGGCGCAGCCATCGAGATGGCGCCGCATGTAGCGCTCGGCGGCCAGGGCCACGGCAACCGCGGCAAGAATCACGGCCAGCAGCGCAGCCAGGCGCAAAAATCGCTGCGCCCGTTCAGTTACGTTGCGTATTTCGGGCCGCGCGTTGTCCAGGCTTTCGATTCTTTCGCCGCGTCCAAGCTGCATCCTGGCCCAGGCTTCAAACTCTGCAACCGTCGGCGATGGGCCGGCCAGATGCAAACGATAGCTGACGCGACTGCCGCTCTGGATCAGTCCGGTCGCCGGCAGGTCGGCGAGGTTGATCATCAGGCGCGGCGCAAGGGCAAACACGTTCATGCCGCGATCCGGTTCCAGCGTCAGCACCGGGCCGCTGACGACCGCAATGCGCCCGAGTGCCAGCGAGGTTCCGGCGGCAAGACTCAGAGTTGTCGCCAGTCGTTCGTCGGGCCAGGCTTCACCTGCTTGCGGCACCCGCGCAGTTTCGCTATCGAGGGCGTTGAGTACTGGCGCGGTGCGCAAGCTGCCGCGCAGCGGATAACCGATCGACACGGCCTTGATTTCTGCGAGCAGTGCCGCATTGCCGAGGCTCACCATGCTGGGAAAAGTTACGCTCTCGGCCTGCCGCAGACCACGCGTCGCCGCCTCCTGGCGGAAACGGTCGGGCCACGGATGATCCGCGGTCAGCAGCAGGTCGCCGCCGAGCAACTGGTGCGATTCGAGTTTCAGAGCCTGCTCGACACGGTCGGTCAGAAAACCGACGCTGGTCAGAGCCGCAACCGCCAGCATCAGGGCAATGCCCAGCACCATGAGTTCGCCGGCGCGCCAGTCGCGCGCAAGCATGCGCAAAGCCAGTCTGATGGATGAAACCGTATTCACCAGGCCCGCATCTGTTCGATGGCCTGCTCGATGCGGTCGAGGGCGATGACTTCGATGCCCTTGATGGCCTGCCTTGGCGCATTCGCCTTGGGCACGATGGCGTGGGTGAAGCCCAGTTTTGCGGCTTCCTTGAGACGCTCCTGGCCGCGTGGCGCGGGGCGGATCTCGCCGGCCAGGCCGACTTCGCCGAAGACCACCAGCTTGCCCGGCAACGCCTTGTTGCGTAATGACGAAACGATGGCCAGCAACACCGCGAGATCGGCCGCCGGTTCGGCAATCTTGACGCCACCGACGGCATTGACGAACACATCCTGATCGCCGCAGACGATCCCGGCATGACGATGCAATACGGCCAGCAACATCGCCAGGCGATTCTGTTCGAGGCCCACCGTGAGCCGGCGTGGATTGGGCGCCTGCGAGCCATCGACCAGCGCCTGGATCTCCACCAGCAGGGGCCTTGTGCCTTCCTGGGTACACAACACGCAGGAACCGGCGACGTCCAGCGAGTGCTGCGAAAGAAACAGGGCCGAAGGATTGGCGACGCCGCGCAGCCCTTTCTCGGTCATGGCAAACACGCCCAGTTCATTGACGGCGCCGAAACGGTTCTTCACCGCACGCACCAGGCGGAAGCTCGAATGCGTGTCGCCTTCGAAGTAGAGCACGGTGTCGACCATGTGTTCCAGCACGCGCGGACCGGCCAGGCTGCCCTCCTTGGTGACATGCCCGACGAGTATTACGCAGGTGCCGCTTTGCTTGGCGAAGCGCGTCAGCTGCGCGGCGCATTCGCGCACCTGGGCCACCGAGCCGGGCGCCGATTGCATCGCATCCGACCACACCGTCTGGATCGAGTCGATCACCGCCACGGCCGGTCGAAGCTTGATCAGCGTGGCCAGTATCCTTTCGAGATTGATCTCGGCCAGCAATTGCATGCGGCCGACATCCAGTTGCAAACGCCGGGCGCGCAAGGCAACCTGCTCGCCGGATTCCTCGCCGGAAACATAGAGCACGTTTTCGCCGGCCTGGGCCAGGCGCGCCAGAGCCTGCAACAACAGAGTCGACTTGCCGATGCCGGGATCGCCGCCGATCAGCACCACGCCGCCTGCAACCAGCCCGCCGCCCAGCACGCGGTCGAATTCCTCGACCCCGGTGGGTTGGCGCGGCTCTTCACGCGGACGAATCTCGGCCAGCATCTGCAAGCCGCTGGCGCCCCCGAGCGCATCAAAGTTGCGCCCTGCCGGCGCTGCGGTTTCAATCACCGCCTCGACCAGCGTGTTCCACTGTCCACAACCCGGACACTGCCCCTGCCACTTGGGCGAACTGGTGCCGCACTCGGTGCAGGAATACTGTGTCTTAGCCTTCGCCATTAGCTGACTTCAATGATCGGCACGCGCGCCGCAAGAGCACAGAACAGTTCGTAGGCCACGGTGCCCGCCGCGGTAGCCACATCGTCCGCGGGCAGGTACATGTTGCCCTCGCCACCCCACAGCGTTGCCGGGTCACCAATGCCAATGTTCGCCGGCAGCCCGCTCAAATCGACGCAGATCTTGTCCATCGAGACACGGCCCAGCGTGCGCGTGCGTCGTCCGCCGATCTGCACCGGCGTTCCGGTAGGCGCCTGGCGCGGGTAGCCATCGGCGTAACCACAGGCCACCACGCCAACGCGCATGGGCTTCTCGGCAACGAAACTGCTGCCATAGCCCACCGCGTCGCCGGGCTCGAGTTCGCGCACGGCGATCAACTCGCTTTCGAGCGTCATCACGGGCAGCAGATCGAGCTCGTCGGCACTTTTCATGGCGGGAAAGGGTGAAGACCCGTAGAGCATGATACCGGGTCGCACCCAGTCTCCCACGGCCTCCGGGAAGCGCAGCAAGGCGGCAGAATTGGCCAGCGACACGGGCAACTCGCGGCTGCCCGCCATGGCGCGAAAACGCTCGAGTTGCTGATGAATGCCACGCGCTTCGTCAGCATCGGCAAAATGCGTCATGAGCGTGACGGATGCGACGCAGTCGGCGGCAGCGAGCCTGGCCAGCGCCGCGGTAAATTCGTCTTCGTTGAAACCCAGCCGGTTCATGCCGCTATTGAGCTTCAGATAAACCGGCAGGCGCAACGGCAGGCAGGCGTCGGCCAGCGCATCGACCTGCCACAGGGTATGCAGCACGGGAATCAGTTCAAGCTCGGCGAACAAAGGCAGTTCATCCGCCTGATAAAGACCTTCCAGCATCAGGATCGGATGGGAGAACCCGGCATCGCGCAGCGCCATGGCACCTTCGAGTTCCACCAGCGCAAAGCCGTCGGTGGCGTCGCCCAGGGCACGCGCCGCAGACAACAGGCCATGGCCATAGGCATCGGCCTTGACCACGCTCCAGACCCGGGCACCGCCCGCGTAGCGCCGCACGACCTGGTGATTGTGGCGCAGCGCCGACCAGTCAAGGCGTGCGCGTATCGGTCGCGACATGCTCCGCCCTAGGCTGGCTTCTTCGAGATCAGCGCGCGCAACCGCACAGAAGCGAATTCGACGAAGGTGGCCACCAGCCGCGAGCGGAACTTCTCTTTCGGATACACCATTGAAAGTGTACGGATCAGGCGCGGCTTGAGCGGTATCGCCACAATGTCCCCCAGCCGCTGCTCCTTGGTCACCGAGGCGCGCGAGGCGATGGCGAAGCCCAGGCCGGTTTCGACGACCCCATTGAGGGCAATCGGGCTGCCGAGTTCCATCACCATGTTCATCTGATCGAGTGCGATTCCCGCACTGCGCAGGTAGTTTTCGGTGAATTCGCGCGTTCCGGAACCGGGCTCACGTGAAATGAATGCATGCTCCAGCAGTTTCTGCGGGGTCAGTTCCTTGTGCCTCGCCAGCGGAAAGCGCGGATGACAGATCACCACCAGCTCGTCATCGCAGCATACCTCGCATTCCAGATTTGGCGCGTGCGAGAGCGATTCGATGAAACCGATGTCGATGGTGTGTTCCATGACGCGACTCTCGATCGTCTCCGAATTGCCGACAATGAGGCGCGAGCGCACGTTCGGATAGGTCGACTTGAATTCCCCGAGTATCCCCGGCAGCATGAATTCGGCGACCGTGGTCGATCCGCCAACCATCAGGGATCCGCTGATCTCGCCAGTCAATTCCGACAGGCGCACGTCCATTTCCGACGCCAGACCAAGGATCTTTTCCGCGTAGCCAAGCACCACCTCGCCGGCCGGCGTCAGCGTTATACGTCCGTGACCACGATCAAACAGCCGCGTATTGAAGTGCTCTTCGAGCTGCTTGATCTGAAAAGTCACAGCGGGTTGCGTCATGAACAGGACTTCGGCTGCCTTGGTAAACGACAACTGCTTGGCAACCGCGTGAAAAACCTGGAGCCGGCGATCGGCCATACGTTTTACCTCCGAATTGAAGAATTTCAGTATTGTCGGTATTCAATCACAAATCACCCATCATGAGCGCAATTTATGCCCCGAAGCGTGCGACGGGAGTGGTATCCCCTGCCGGGATTTGGCCTCTGCCGCACTGCAGCATCCTGATTGCAGCACTCCTTTCGTGATATAAACCGGCAGGCCAAAACACGGTCGGGCCACCGACCCAATCAATGAGTACTGGTTTCTACGTCATCATGGCGGCGCAATTTTTTTCTGCGCTGGCCGACAACACCCTGCTGATCGCCGCCATCGCCATTCTGCGCGACATGCATGCACCGGCGGAATATGAGCCGTTGCTGAAAACTTTCTTTACGGTTTCCTATGTGGCGCTGGCGGCCTTTGTCGGCGCGTTTGCCGATTCAATGCCCAAGTGGCGGGTCATGTTCATCAGCAACGGCATCAAGATTCTTGGCTGCAGCCTGATGTTTTTCGACGTGCATCCATTGCTGGCCTATGCGGTGGTCGGACTTGGAGCAGCGGCCTACTCGCCGGCCAAGTACGGCATCCTTACCGAATACCTGCCGCACCGGCTGCTGGTTGTCGCCAATGGCTGGATAGAAGGCCTTACGGTCTGCGCGATAATCCTCGGGGTGGTACTCGGCGGCACCTTGATCAGGCCCGAGATAGCGCAAAACCTTCTCTCCTTTGATTTTCCGGTAATCGACACCGGCGTCGACACCGTTGCCGAGATGACCCTGGTCATCATCGGTGCGCTCTACCTCATCGCGGCGCTATTCAATCTCTACATCCCGGACACCGGTGTCGACCACAAGCCGCTGAAGAAAAACCCGGTCTATCTGTTCCATGAATTCAACCACTGCCTCAAGCTGCTGTGGCGCGACAAGCTGGGCCAGATCTCGCTGGCGGTAACCACCCTGTTCTGGGGCGCCGGCGCGACGCTGCAATTCATCGTGCTTGAATGGGCCAAGGTAGCGATGAACCTGGATCTGTCGAAGGCCAGCCTGTTGCAGGGCGTGGTCGCGGTCGGCGTGGCCATCGGCGCGGTACTCGCGGCGCGGATGATTACCCTGCGCAAGTCGGTGCGCGTGATCCCGCTGGGCATCGCCATGGGTGTCGGCGTCATAATCATGATTGCCGTGCATGACATGTGGCTGGCAACGCCACTCCTGATCCTGATCGGGGTTCTCTCCGGCTTCTTCGTGGTGCCCATGAATGCGCTGTTGCAGCATCGCGGCCACATCCTGATGGGTGCGGGACATTCCATCGCGGTGCAGAACTTCAACGAAAATCTTTCGATCCTGATCATGACCAGCACCTATTCCGTGCTGCTCAAGGCCCAACTGTCGATTTACTGGATCATCGTGCTGTTCGGCCTGTTCGTCGCCGGCACCATGTGGCTGGTCAAGCGTAGGCACGAGACCAATCAGCGCGAACGTGACGACGTCGCCCATCTGGAAGACGCGGCCCACCACTGAAGACCGGTGCTATCGCACGTCGGGTTCGAAGAATACCCACTGCGCGTCCGGAAACCGCTCCTGCATGCGCGTCTCGACCGCATTGATGGCCTCGACCATCTGCAATCCGGTCTGGGTTTCCATGTCGCGCATGTGCGCCTTGACCGCAATCACCACCTTGTCGCCCCAGGCCAGGGTAATGACATTCAGCACCTTCTCGACTTCGGGCTGAGCGGCAACAAAAGCCTCGATCTCCGCGCGCAGTTGCGGCGCCGCGGATTCCCCGACGATCAGCCCCTTGACTTCCACCATCACGGCAATGGCAATCACCATCAGCACGGTGCCGATCGCCAGGGTGCCCAGCGCATCCCACACGGGGTTGCCCGTGATCACGCTGGCGGCGACCGCGACAAAGGCCAGCGCAAGGCCGAGCAAGGCCGCAATATCTTCGCCGGCAACGACCATCAGTTCGGACTGGCGCGTCTCGCGAAACCAGGCCAGGAAAGGCTGCCCCCCGGAGATCTTGCGAATCTCCCGCAACGCACCCCAGAGCGAAAAGGACTCCAGCACCACGGCACCCGCCAGCACCGCCATGGCAATCAGACCGTGTTGCAGTGGCTGCGGATGCAGCAGGCGCTCGACGCCCTCATAGACGGAAAAAGCGCCGCCCATGAAGAACAGCAGCAACGCCACGATCATGGACCAGAAGTAGGTAACGCGATGATGACCCAGCGGGAAGTCGGCACTGGCGGGACGGCGTGCCTGGTTCAGCCCCAGCAGCAACAGCATCTGGTTGGCGCAGTCGGCAGTTGAATGAATTGCCTCGGCCATCATTGAGCCGGAACCAGTCCAGAATGCCGCCACATACTTCGACACGGCAATGCCGAAATTTGCACCCAGCGCATAGTAAATGGCCCGCATCGAGCCCTGAGCCGAGCCCTCGCTGCCGTGGGACATCACCCCCCCTTCTGCGCCTGCATGGTCCGCCGCATGAAACAAAGATCCTCCCAGGCCTTGGCCTTATCCGGCAGCGTGCGCAACAGGTAGGCAGGGTGGTAGGTGACGATCAGCGGGATGCCGCGATAGTCGAACAGCTTCCCGCGTGCCGCGGCGATCTTCACTTCCATCCCCAATAGCGTCTGCGCCGCCGGACGGCCGAGTGCGACGATCAGCTTCGGCCGAATCAATTCGATCTGCCGTTCCAGATACGGCCTGCAGGCCGCGGCCTCTTCGGGGGCGGGTGTGCGGTTCTCCGGCGGCCGGCATTTGACGGCATTGGCGATATAGACATCCCGGCCTCGCTTGAGGCCGATTGCCGCCAGCATGTTGTCCAGCAATTTGCCCGCCTGTCCGACGAAAGGCTCGCCGCGTTGATCTTCTTCGGCGCCCGGTCCCTCGCCGACAAACAGCCAGTCGGCATTGACGTCGCCGACACCCAGCACCGCCTGCTTGCGCGTCTCGCAAAGTCGGCATTGGCGGCACGCCGCCACGGTAGCGGCAAGTTCGTCCCAGGCCACGGCGGACAGCAAAGCGGCGGCCTCGAGCGCCGGGGCGGTCTGCGGCAGCGGATCGGGAGCAAGAGGCGCGGGCGCAATAAGTTCCTCAGCCGGCATGGCTGCTGGCGCCGTGCGCAGTCTCCAGATGGGCCCCAGGCCCATCTCGCGCAGAATGTCGTCTGTAGTCATAGGTCACGCGCCATCACGATGGCATCCTCACGCCCCTCATGCGCCGGATAGTAGTCGCGGCGACGACCGATTTCGACGAAGCCGTGACGCTGGTACAAGGCCTGCCCGGAAACATTGCCGGGACGCACCTCGAGCAGCATGCGGGTTGCAGCCTGGGCTCGGGCCAGGTCGAAAAGATGGGTCAGCAGTGCCGAGCCGCGTCCACTGCGCTGCAATTCCGGCAGCACGCTGATGTTGAGCAGATGGGCTTCATCCAGAACCTGCATCATGATTGCATAGCCGATCATCCGTCCATCCTCCCGAGCCAGCCATACCTGATGACCGGCCGCCAGCGAATCGACAAAGTTGCCTCGCGTCCAGGGGAAGGGATGGATGCGTCCTTCTGCCTCGGCCACCCCGTCGAGTTCGGATTCGATCATGACCGCGTAGTGAAGCACTATTTCGCCCCACCGCGCGCAATCCGCTCGGCGGTCGTCAATGCCACCTTGTCACGCACGTAGATCGGCTGCGCCAGAGCCGCCTGCAGCGCGGTGCCTCGCAGAAATGCCGGTGCGGCGAGACGCAGCACCGCAGCGGCGGTGGGGAATGCATCGGCGCGCAAGCCCTCGAGGTCGGGCTTCCGTGCCTGGAGCAGAGGTCCATATGCGGCAAAGCCGTCGCCCACCCCCCAGCCACCCGCAAAAGTCGGCACGGATACTGTGCCCGGCGGCATGCAGACAGGCGCCATGAGTTGGCTGACGCCATCGCCTTCGACCCGATAGGCCGCGCCATACACCTCGTTCATGCGCGCATCGAGGCAGGCCCATACCTCATGTTCACCGGATGCCAGTGCCAGCGCTTCCAGGGTCGACACCGGCATCACCGGAAGATCGAGGCCGTAAGCCAATCCCTGCGCCACGCCACAGGCCAGACGTAGCCCGGTAAAGCCGCCTGGACCGGCACCGAAGGCTATGCCGTCGATCTGCGCCAGCGCCAGTCCGGCCTCCGCAAGCAGTTCATGCACCCATGGCAACAGACGTTCAGAGCCCCCGTTAGGCACTTCTTCAGCACGCTCGATCAACTCCGCATCCTGCCATAGCGCCACTGACAGGTGCCGCGTCGCGGTTTCGAAAGCCAACAGGCGCATGTGGATTCAGGGGTTGCCTGTCAAAAATTCCATTTTATCGCCTTTGCCGCGGATGCCTTTCCCATCCAGCAGATTATTCAGGGATGCGGAGGAGGCGCCTCGATCAGGCATCAAGGAAACTTGGCCGACAGCCGTGCAGTGACTTGTTCCCGATTTCCTGAACTATTGATACAATTTTCAAAAAGCCTGAACCGGATAATGAATTGTTTCTCACACTGCGTTACCATTCGCATAGAATTCAACCCGCCGCTACCACCATCACTTCCACGAGGTCACACATGAACAAGTCTGAACTGATCGAAATCACCGCCAAAGAAGCCGATATCAGCAAGGCTGCCGCCGAGAAGGCGCTGTCTGCTGTGATGGCTGCCATCGTCAAGGCCGTATCCAAGGGTGACTCCGTTACCCTGGTTGGCTTCGGCAGTTTCAAGTCATCCAAGCGCGCCGCGCGCGTTGGCCGCAACCCGCAAACAGGCAAGGAACTCAAGATCGCTGCCACCACCGTGCCACGCTTCACGGCCGGCGCCACCTTCAAGGCTGCCGTTGCCGGCAAGAAGGCCGCCAAGAAGAAGTAAGCATCAGCGCTTCAGGTTTCTTGCAGGCCCGCCTCGTGCGGGCCTGTTTGTTTTATGTCTCCAGCTTTCGCTGGAGACGGTATCCCCTGGTGGAATCGGCTTGGCTGCGGCGCTGGCGACTCGCTTCAAACAGGCACACCGCAGTGGCTGCCGCGACGTTGAGTGATTCGGTGCCGCCGGCGAGCGGGATCGTGGTACGCATCTTCGCCGCCGCCAGAAGTCCGGCCGACAACCCTGCACCCTCGTTGCCGAGCAGCCAGATGACCGGGCCGGTAAGGTCGAGATCATAGAGACTTGCACCGTCGCGAACGACGGTCGCAATCGATGTGCCGGAGCAGGCGGCCAGCACTGCAACCAGATCGACCTGTTCGCGAATCGCGAGAGAGAAATGCGCCCCCTGCCCGGCACGCAAGACGCGCGGCGTCCACGCGCCTGCGCAGCCCTGCCCCAGCAGCACCTCACCCACACCGGCGGCGGCGGCAGTGCGCAGGATGGCGCCCACATTTCCCGCGTCCTGCACCGCGTCGAGGAACACGGCATCACCCTGAATCTCGCCCGCAGGCGCAGGCGGTATGTCAATCACGGCGGCAACTCCCGTCGGAGTGCCCTGCCCCGAAATCTCGCGGAACAGGCTGTCGCGCAAAATCACGCAATCAACACCCGCAGCGGTTTGCAGCAAGGCGGCAATTTCCGCATTGCGCTGCCCGCTTTCGCTTGCCAGCAACTGCCTGACGACGACGCCGCGGGCCAGGCAGGTCGTCACCAGATGAATCCCGTCCAACCATGCGCGGCCATGCCGGCGCGGGTCATCGACGAGGGCGCGCAGCGCCTTGAAACTCGGGTTGTCGCGTGAAGTGATGCAGCGGGGATCGCTCATGCTTCATTCTTCCAGGAAGCCAGCAGTTCCCGCACCGGCGCGAAGCTCTTGCGATGGAAAAAGGCGGGGCCGTGAAGCCTCAGCGCGGCGCGATGCAGCGCCGTGTCATAGCCCTTGTGGCGATCCAGCGCATATTGCGGAAAGGCCTCATGGATGCACCGCATTTCGGCGTCGCGCGCCGTTTTGGCGAGGATCGATGCGGCCGAAATCGCCGGCTCCGTCGCATCACCGCGGATGATGGCGCGAGCCGGCATCGCCAGCAATGGGCAGCGGTTGCCGTCGATCAACGCCTCGTTCGGTTGCACCGACAAGGCTTCCACAGCGCGGCGCATGGCCAGCAATGTCGCCTGCAGGATATTGATGCTGTCGATCTCCTCGACCGATGCCCAGGCAATGCCGAAGGCCAGCGCCCGTTCACGGATTTCCAGGGCCAGGTACTCGCGCTTGCGTTCCGGGAGTTTTTTGGAGTCGGCCAGACCTTCGATGGGCTGCGCCGGATTGAGGATTACGGCAGCAGCATATACCGGCCCGGCGAGCGGACCGCGCCCGGCTTCGTCGACGCCGCACACCAAATGGATCATGCTTTCTGCAAATAAGGCAGCACCGCATCCGCCGCCTTCTGCGCAGTGTCCTGTCGCAGCAAACGATGGATGCTGTCGAAGACGCGGGCAATGCCCGCGCGTGCCTGTCGGTCGACCAGCAGGTTGCCCAGCGCCTGGGCAAGGTTCTCCGGCGTCGCCTCGTCCTGCAGAAATTCGGGAACGACATAACGCCCCGCGAGAATATTCGGCAGTCCTACCCAGGGCAGATAGCGCATGCCCCGCATCAACCGCCAGGACCACGGCGACATCTTGTAGGCGATCACCATGGGCCGGCCAACCAGCGCGGTTTCCAGCGTGGCGGTGCCGCTTGCAACCAGCGCCGCATCGCTCGCAGCGACGGCTTCCGCGGCATGGCCGAACATCAGGGTAAAAGGCAATTCGTCGGCTTTCAGTTTCCACAGCGCAGTTTCGAATTGCAGCCGCGTTTCCCGCGAAACCAGGGGCACGAGGAATTGCAGGGTCGGATAACGCCCCAGCAGCAGCTTGGCTGTCTCGACAAATGTCTCGGCCATGAAATGCAGCTCGGCCTGGCGACTGCCCGGCAGCAGCGCAATTACCGGCCGATCGGCCGCCACGCCGAGCCGTTCGCGCACCACCCTCTGATCGATTTCGAGCGGAATCAGATCGGCCAGCGGATGGCCGACATAGCTGCACTTGACCGCGGTGTTCCGGTATAGCTCCGGTTCGAAAGGATACAAGGCAAGGATGTGGCTTACCGACTGCACGATCTTGTTCATCCGGTTCCTGCGCCAGGCCCAGATCGACGGACTGACAAAGTGGATGGTGGGAATTCCGTCGTGCTTGAGGCGCTTCTCCAGCCAAAGATTGAAATCGGAACCGTCGACGCCGATGAAGATGTCCGGCCTGTCTTTCAGCAAACGGCGAAGAAGCCCCCGGCGCATGCTGGTGATTGTCCGATAATGTCGCAGGACTTCGGCGTAGCCGCGGACGGCAAGAATTTCTGCCGGCCAAAGCGATTCAAAGCCCTCGCGCTGCATCTTGGGGCCGCCGATGCCGTAGAACTGGGCATCGGGCAGATGCTGCTTCAAAGCGGTGATGAGATGTGCGGCAAGCTGGTCACTGGAGGCTTCGCCCGCCACCATGGCGATTCTTACCATCAGCGAATGATCCCGCGGCCCGGGGTGGCGAGAAAGCCGGCCAGCAGTGCCAATTCCGGTACGGCGGCCGAGTCGGCTTCAATGCCGGCACGCGCCTCATCGAGCTTCATGCCGTTCTTGTAAAGGATCTTGTAGGCACGTTTCACCGCAGACACCGCCTCGCCTGAAAAGCCGCGCCGCTTGAGACCTTCGGCGTTGATGCTGCGCGGCTCGGCCGGATTGCCGGCAGCCATGACAAAAGGCGGCAAATCCTGGAAGAGAATGCTGCCCATCGCGGTGATGCTGTGGCCGCCGATGCGCACAAACTGATGCACCACCGTGAAGCCGCCGAGAATGGCCCAGTCGCCCACCTGGACGTGACCGGCCAATTGCGCGTTGTTGGCAAAAATGGTCTGGTTGCCGACCTGGCAATCGTGCGCCAGATGCACATAGGCCATGATCCAGTTGTCATTACCCAGGCGCGTGACACCGGCATCCTGTGCGGTGCCGCAGTTGAAGGTGCAGAACTCGCGAATGGTGTTGCGGTCGCCAATTTCCAGCCGCGTCGGCTCGCCCGCATACTTCTTGTCCTGCGGTGCTTCGCCGATGGAACAAAACTGAAAGATGCGATTGTCGCAGCCGATCTTGGTGTGTCCGGACACGACGACGTGGGGCCCGATCACGCTGTGATCGCCAATCTCGACATGCTCGCCGACAATCGAATAGGGGCCGACGACGACGCCCTTGCCGAGCCTCGCCGCAGGATGGACGATGGCTGTGGAATGGACGCTCATCAGGGCGTGGGCCTAACGGCGCAGATCAGGTCGGCTTCCGCTGCAACCTGACCATCCACCGTTGCCACAGCCGAAAACTTCCATATGCCGCGCTTGTTGGCGGCAAGCGTGACATCGATCACCAGTTGATCGCCGGGGCCGACCGGCTTCTTGAAACGCGCATTGTCAATGCCGACGAAGTAATACACCGACTTGTCGTCGGGTTTGCTGTCCATAGTCTTGAATGAGAGGATCGCCGCCGTCTGCGCCATTGCCTCGACCACCAAAACGCCAGGCATCACCGGATGGTGCGGATAGTGGCCGGGAAAAAACGGCTCATTCATGCTGACATTCTTCAGCGCGGTAATCCGCTCGCCGGGAACCACTTCCAGCACACGATCCACCAGCAGCATCGGATAGCGATGCGGCAGGTAGTCGAGAATCTCGTGGATATCCATGCGGGAATCGACTGCCCCGCCGATGCCTGTTTCGCTCATGATTTCTTCTCCAATGCGGCAAGCCGCTGTTCCAGGACGCGGATTTTATCGGCCATCGCATCAAGATGACGCAGCCGCGAGAAATTTCTCAGCCACTCGCCGTGTTCGAGGAATGGCACCGCGCCACTGTAGCTGCCCGGACTGCGAATCGATTTCGTCACCAGCGTACCCGCCGCGACATTGACGTCATCGGCAATTTGCAGATGGCCAAGGATTATCGTGCCGCCACCCACCGTACAACGAGCGCCGATCACGGCACTGCCCGCTATGCCGACGCAACCGGCCATCGCCGTATCGGCGCCGATCTGCACGTTGTGGCCCACCTGTATCTGGTTGTCGAGCTTGACGCCATCGGCAATCACGGTATCGCCCAGTGCCCCGCGATCAATCGTGGTTCCTGCACCGATCTCGACATCATCACCGATCAGTACGCGCCCCACCTGAGGAATCTTGACCCAGGTACCGTCCGCTTCGCGAGCGAAGCCGAAGCCATCGGCACCGATCACCGCCCCCGAATGGATCAGGCAACGCGCGCCCAGACGAGTGCCGGAATAGATTGCCACGTTGGCCGCCAGGCAACTGCCGGCACCGATCTCGACTCCTGCGCCGATGCTGCAGTTGGCGGCAATAACGACATCATCGGCGATCTTCGCACCGGGGCCGACCCAGACATGGGGACCGATGCTGGCCGTCGGCGCAACCTCACCCTCGACCACCGCGCTTGGATGGACCCCGGCGGCGGGCATGGGTACCGGATTGAGCCACTGCGCAACACGCGCGTAGTAGAGATAGGGCTGCGGGGTGAGAATCGCGGCCGTCGGACACTCCGTCACAGGCGGCGCCATGATCACGGCAGCGGCTCGGGTGGTCGACAGCTGATGGCGATATTTCGGATTGGCGAGAAAGGCCAGATCGCCGGCGCCGGCATTTTCCAGCGTGCCAATACGGGAAACCACCGTATCGCCTGCGCCGACGATTTCTCCGCCAAACCTGGCGACAATCTCGTCGAGCCGCAGCGCCACGGCCGATCGGTCTTACTTGGTACCGTCGCCCAGCGCCTTGATCACCTTGTCGGTAATGTCGATGCGCGGGTTGGTGTAGACCGCCTCCTGGAAAATGATATCGTACTTCTCGGCTTCCGCGATCTGCTTGATGATCTTGTTCACGCGCTCAAAAATAGACGCCATTTCCTCATTTTGCCGCTGGCTCAGATCCTCGCGGAACTCGCGCTGCTTGCGCTGGAAATCGCGGTTGAGGTCGCCGAACTCGCGCTCTTTGGTACGACGCTCACTCTCGGCCATGGTCACCGCGTTCTTGTCGAGATTCTCCTGCATCCCCTGCAATTGCTTGGCAATGCGCTGCAGGTCCTGGTCGCGCTTTTCGAAGTCCTTTTCGATCTTCTTCTTCGCCTTCGCCGCCTGTGGCGCGTCATTCAGTATCTTCTGGCTATTGACGAATCCGATCCGGTTCTCCGCGAGGACGGCGGCAGAGAATGACAACAGCGCAACTCCGGCAAGAATGTATTTCTTTAGCATAACTCTCTCACTATTAGGGGAGGATCAAAAGACCGAGCCCATCTGAAACTGCAGACGCTGCACCTTGTCTTCGGTCTTCTTGTTGAACGGATTGGCGAACGAGAACTTCAGCGGACCCATCGGCGAATTCCACGCAAGGGCCAAACCGGCGCTGTACCTCATGCTGCCCAGACTGAACTTGCTGTCGTAGCCCCAGACGTTGCCGGCATCGATGAAACCGCTCATGCGCATCGAATTATCGCGCCCCATCCCGGGAACGGGGAACAGCAGTTCCGCGTTGCCGATCAGCCGCTTGTTGCCACCAATGGCTTCGTTGGTGGCCGTATCACGCGGCCCCAGGGAATTCGAGTCGAAGCCGCGCACCGAACCGATGCCACCGGCGTAAAAATTCTTGAAGAAGGGCAGTTCCTTGTTGCCGTAGGACGTAGCCAGGCCGAACTCGCCATTCAGCGCCAGGGTCAGCTTGCGATCAAGCGGAAAGAAATGCTGGTGCTGGTAGGTCGCCCGAGCATAGGTCGCCGTGCTGCCCGGCAGGGAAAGTTCAAGTACCGCCCTGCGCAACACCCCCTGAGTAGTCACCAGCAGGCTGTCGCGTCCATCCTTCTGCCAGCCAACGGTGGACAGCAATGTGTTGCCTGTCGAACCGAAGCGCGTGACATAGTCCTGATAGCGAATGGGGCTGTTGAGATCAACCGCAAGCGTCGTGCGGTCAACGGAAAGACCAAAATTCAAGTAATCATCCTCGGCGATGGGGAGCCCCCAACGGCCGCCGCCGCCAAACGATTTGGAGCCGAAACTGCCGATCGCCAGGCTGCTGGTGTCGGTCCTGCGGTAGTAGATGTCGAAACCCTGGCTGACGCCATCGACCGTGAAATAGGGGTCGGTAGTCGACAGGGAATAGACCTTGTTGGAGGTGCTGGTGCTGACCTGGACGCCAACGTGCTTGCCGCTGCCGAAAAGGTTCTGCTGCTGCACCGAGCCCGACAGCGTCAGTTTCTCGGCGCTCGAAAAGCCTGCTCCCACCATGATGTTGCCGGTCGGTTTCTCCTTGACCTTGACCTCCATGTCGACCTGATCGGTAGTCCCGGCGACGGGCGGCGTTTCCACCGTCACCTCTTCGAAATAACCAAGGCGGTCGACCCGCGTGCGCGACTTGTTGATCTTGTCGCCGTCGTACCAGCCGGATTCGACCTGGCGCATTTCGCGACGGACCACCTCGTCACGCGTCCGCGTGTTGCCGGTCACATTGATCCGGCGCACATAAACGCGGCGTCCCGGATCAATGAACACTGTGAACGCCACCTGGCGCTTTTCCTTGTCCAGTTCCGGCGATGCATTGACGTTGGCAAACGCATAGCCGTCATTGCCCAGTCGCTCGCTGATGGCCTTGGTGGTCTCGGTCATCTTCTCGCGCGAGAACACTTCACCGGGCTTGACCTTCACCAGTTTGGTCAATTCGTCTTCCGGCAGCAGCAGCTGACCTGCCAGCTTGACCGAGGAGACGGTGTATTTTTCACCCTCGGTGATGTTAACGGTGATGTAGATATCCTGTTTGTCCGGTGAAATCGACACCTGGGTCGAATCGATATTGAATTCGAGATAACCGCGATCGAGGTAGTAGGAGCGCAGGGTCTCGAGGTCACCGGAGAGTTTCTGCTTGGAATACTGATCGTTCTTGGTGTACCACGTCAGCCAACCCGGCGTGCGCAACACCATCAGATCGAGCAGATCGGCCTCGCTGACAGCGCCCGCGCCGATGATGTTGATCTGCTTGATCTTGGCGATATCGCCCTCATCGACAGCGAAATTCACACCGACACGGTTGCGCTCCAGCGGCGTGATGGTAGTCGTCACCTGAACCGCATAGTGTCCCTGGGCAAGGTACTGGCGCTTGAGTTCCTGCTCGGCGCGTTCGACCATGGCGCGGTCAAAAATGCGCGACTCGGCGAGACCGACATCGCGCAGCGACTTCTTCAGGTCTTCCGGCTTGAAGGCCTTGAGGCCGCTGAATTCAAGCGAGGCGATGGCCGGACGCTCCTCCAGCACCACGACCAGCACCTGGCCGTCGATCTCGAGACGCACGTCCTTGAAGAAGCCGGTGGCAAACAGCGTCTTGATCGCCGCCGCCGCCTTCTCGTCGTTCATGGTGTCACCCACCTTGACGGGAAGGTAGGAGAACACGGTTCCGGCCTCGGTACGCTGAATGCCCTCGACCCGGATATCCTTGATCTCGAACGGCACAAACGCCAGGGCGGAGTGGGCCAGAAGGGCAGAGACCAGACCGGCAAGCAGTTTCTTGTTCATGTGGTTATGACGAAAATAAGGCGAAAATTAGCCGGAAACAAGACGGTTGATATCATTGTAGAAGGCAAAAGCCATGAGCAGCGCCAGCAAGGCAAAACCGATCTGTTGGCCGATTTCCAGAGCCCGTTCGGATACCGGCCCCCCCTTGAGAAACTCGACGAGATAATACATCAAATGCCCTCCGTCCAGAACAGGCACCGGCAGCAGGTTGAGTACGCCGAGGCTGATGCTGATCAGGGCGATGAAACGCAGGTAGTAGCTGGCACCCAGGCGCGCAGACTGCCCCGCGTAATCGGCGATCGTCACCGGTCCGGAAAGATTCTTCCACGACAATTCGCCGGTCAGCATCCGGCCCATCATGCGCAGACTCAGGATCGAGGTATCCCAGGTCTGCCCCAGCGCCCGACTGACCGACTCGAGCGGGCCGTAACTCACGACGGTGGTCATCGCAAAGTCATCACCCGTGCCTTCCCTTGCCATCAGGCCCAGCCGTCCGATTTTCTGCCCGCCCTCCTCCGTCAGGCGCGGGCTGGCAACCAGGGAAAGCTGCCGGCCATCACGCTCGATTTCAAATTTCAGCTGGCGTCCCGCCGCAACGCGCGCAATGGCCGACAGTTCAGACCATTCGACAATCGCCTTGCCATCGATCGACAGCACCCGGTCACCGTCGCGAAACCCTCCCAGTTCCGCTGGCGAGTCAGGCAGGACACGACCGACTACGGCAGGCAGGCGTGGCCGGTAGAGCACCAGCCCGAGTAAACGCAAGGGATCCTTCTCGAGCTCTTCCAGATCGAAACGATCGCTGTCGAAGCGGTAGACACCGATCTCCCGTTGCGGGCTGATCGCCTCCAGTTGCAAGGGCTCCTTGTCCAGCGCCCGGCGCAGGACTTCCCAGCGCAGTTGCTGCCAGGTCTCGATGGCCTGGCCATTCACAGTACGGACCGTCAGGCCCTCGCTGATGCCCGCCATTGCCGCCGGGCTGCCGACGGGAGGCACGCCGAGACGGGGCTTGAGTTCCGTCACGCCATGCATGAACAGGAACCAGTAAAGCACGATCGCCAACAGAAAATTGGCCGCCGGGCCGGCAGCCACGATAAACGCGCGCCGGCCCACGGACTGCCTGTTGAAGGCGCGCGGCAACTCCCCGGCTGCCACCTCGCCCTCGCGCTCGTCAAGCATCTTGACGTAGCCGCCCAGGGGAAACGCAGAGATGGCCCACTCGGTGCCATCACGCCCATGGCGTCGCATCCAGATCACCTTGCCAAACCCGAAGGCGAAGCGCAATACCTTCACATTGCAGGCGCGCGCCGCAAGATAGTGGCCCATTTCGTGCACCACCACCAGCACCGCCAGCGCGAGCAGAAAGGCACCCGCATACCAGGCCAGCATTTCAGGGTTCATGCGGAGGTCACGGCTGCGTTGCGCAAGGGCGGCGCGCGAGAAGATCGACCGCCGCCGCGCGCCCCTGCCGATCGGCCTCCAACACCGCAGCCAGGTCAGGTACGGCCGCCTGGGGGACGGCATCCAGCGTTGCGGCAATGAGTTCGGCGATACCAAGGTAAGGCAAACGACGATCGAGAAACGCCGTCACGGCAACTTCGTTTGCAGCATTCAGCACGGCGGCCGCGTTGCCTTCGGCACGCAATGCCCGATAGGCCAGTTCAAGGCAGGGAAAGCGCGCCAGATCCGGACGCTCGAAGCTGAGCTGGCCCACGGCGAACAGATCCAGCGGCACAACGCCCGAATCGATCCGTTCGGGCCAGGCCAGGGCGTGGGCAATGGGCGTGCGCATGTCGGGATTGCCAAGCTGGGCCAGCACGGAACCATCCTCGTAATCGACCAGGGAATGGATCACGCTCTGCGGGTGAATCACCACCTCGATCCTGTCGGCCGGCGCGTTGAACAACCAGTGCGCCTCGATCACTTCGAGGCCCTTGTTCATCATGGTCGCCGAGTCAACGGAGATTTTCCTGCCCATCGACCAGTTCGGGTGTGCCACCGCCTGCTCCGGCGTTACCCGCGTCAGTGCATCGAGTGGCGCACTGCGGAACGGACCACCCGAGGCCGTGAGCAAAATTCGTCTGACCCCGCCGTGCGCCATGTCGCCCGCGTAACTGTATGGCATGGACTGGAACACCGCGTTGTGCTCGCTGTCGATCGGCAACAGCAGGGCACCGGCGCGGCGCACTTCGGCCATGAAGAACGCGCCGGCCATTACCAGGGCTTCCTTGTTGGCGAGCAGCAGGCGCTTGCCGGCGCGCGCGGCAGCCAGTGTCGGCGGCAGTCCCGCCGCGCCCACAATGGCGGCCATCACCGCATCGACTTCAGGCAGGCTGGCGACCTGCAGCAAGGCATCCGGACCGTACAGCACTTCGGTGCGCAAACCCGCGTCCTTGAGCAGCCCGGCAAGGCGCCGTGCATCCGGCGCGCTGCCGATCACCGCATAAGCCGGACGACACTGGCGGCACTGTGCGGCAAGAACGTCTACCTGGCTGTGCCCGCTCAGCGCGACCACCTCGAAACGATCCGGATGACGTGCCACCACATCGAGCGTGCTGACGCCGATCGAACCGGTGGCGCCGAGAACCGTCAGCTTCATGAGCGGACGAAATACAGGATCAGCGCCGCCAGCGGCAGGGTCGAGGTCAGCGCATCGATGCGATCGAGGACCCCACCGTGGCCCGGCAACAGATTGCTGCTGTCCTTGATGCCGGCCTGACGCTTCAGCAGCGATTCGAACAGGTCGCCCATGACGCTGACGGCCGTGAGCAGCATCAGCATCAGGGCGAGCAGCGGTGCGGCCACTGACAGCGTCCCGGCAAGCGGCGAAAAAGTCAGCACGATGCTGCCGTAGATCAGCACGCCGACGACCGCGCCGGCGACGCCTTCCCAGGTCTTGCCGGGGCTGATGGCCGGCGCAAGCTTGTGTTTGCCAAATGCCCGCCCGGCGAAATAGGCGGAGATGTCGGCGACCCAGACCAGCGCCATGGCAGCCAGCAGCAGCCAGGTACTCACGGCGTGCAGGGCCACCATCGCCGCCCAGGTCGGCAGGATCACCAGAGCGCCAAGCAGGTAGCCGAAGAAATCGTTGCCGGCCAGCGTCCATTTGAAGCGGAACCACAGCGGTACGACCAGGATCCAGAACGCTACCGACACTCCCAGCAAGACCGGTATGAGTTGCGGCGCCGCCACGGTCAGCTGCCAGCAGAACAGCAGCAGCGTCATTGCATACATCACCCGTGCCGGCTGGTCCTGGCGCATCAGGCCACCCCACTCCCACGCCGCCAGCGCGGCAATCGCGGCAAAAGTGAGCACCGCCGCAAGCGGCGGCATGGCGAACAGGATCAGCGCGAGGCCGGCAACCAGCAGCAGTGCGGTGATGACCCGCGTCTTAAGCATCTTCGTCCATTGCGGATGGCGACGGCTTTACGGCGGGCGTCCGCTCGCCAAGTTGCTCGCTGGTGCGCCCGAAACGACGCTCGCGCCGGCGATACGAGCCGATCGCGGCGTCCAGCGCTGCATCGTCGAAGTCCGGCCACAAGATATCGGTGAAATGAAGTTCGCTGTAGGCCAGTTGCCAGAGCAGAAAGTTGCTGATGCGCTGTTCGCCTCCGGTACGGATGAAGAGATCGGGCTCGGGCGCATAGGCCATCACCAGATGTGGCGCCAGGTCGGGCTCGCCGTAGCACCCGGCCTTTTCGGGATGCGCCAGCGCAAGCTGATTCATCGCCTGCAGGATGTCCCAGCGTCCGCCGTAGTTGGCGGCGATGGTCAGCGTCAAGCGAAAATTATTGGCCGTTTTGGCCTCGCCTTCGCGAATCAGCGCGAGCAGACGCGGCTCGAAAGCGGAAAGATCGCCGACCACCTTGAGCCGCACGCCGTTGGCATGCAACTTGCCGATCTCGCCCTGCAAGGCACTGACAAAAAGATTCATGAGGAAGGAAACTTCCTCCACGGGACGCCGCCAGTTCTCCGAAGAAAAGGCAAACAGGGTGAGGTATTCAACGCCGCGCGCAATGCAGGCCTTGACCATCGCCCGCACGGTCTCGACACCACGCTTGTGCCCTGCGACGCGCGGCATGAAGCGCTGCTTGGCCCAGCGCCCGTTGCCGTCCATGATGATGGCGATGTGGCGCGGAACATCGCCTACATTGGGAATTGCCTGCGTCGAGCTGGTGAATTTTCCTGCCATGACACCCTCTCAGAGCCTGTGATTATTCCTGCTGCGCAGCGGATTGCAATGCGTTGCAGACAGCGCAAGCAGTCGCGGCAACGCAATATTGCCCTGACTGCGACCCGGGATCAGATTGCCATCAGGTCCTTCTCTTTGTCCGCCAGAGCCCGATCCACTTCGGCGACATAGCGGTCGGTGAGCTTCTGCATGTCGTCCAGCGCGCGGCGCTCGTCGTCCTCGGCGATTTCCTTCTTCTTCAGCGCCTCCTTCAGATGCGCAATCGCATCGCGTCGCAGGTTGCGGATCGCCACCTTGGCGTTCTCGCCTTCGTGCTTGATGACCTTTATCAGATCCCGGCGCCGTTCTTCTGTCAGGGCCGGCATCGGTACGCGAATCAGTTCGCCCTGCGATGAGGGATTGAGGCCGAGGTCTGAATCGCGGATCGCCTTTTCGACCTTGCCCACCATCGGCTTTTCCCATGGCTGCACGCCGATGGTGCGGGCGTCGATCAGGGTCACGTTGGCCACCTGCGTGATCGGTACCGGCGAACCGTAGTAATCCACCTGCACATGATCGAGGATGCCGGTATGCGCCCGGCCGGTGCGCACCTTGCCCAGGTCGGCTTTCAGCGCCTCGAGGCTCTTTTGCATCTTCTGTTCAGAAGTCTTTTTCAGTTCGGGAATCATGCTGCCACTCCTAAAATCCTAGACGTGAACCAGGGTGCCCTCATCCTCTCCCATCACCACGCGCTTCAGCGCGCCGGCCTTGAAGATCGAGAACACGTTGATCGGCAATTTCTGGTCGCGGCAAAGCGCAAAGGCCGTGGCATCCATCGCCGCCAGGTTGCGGTTGATCGCCTCGTCGAAGCTGATGCGGGTGAAGCGGGTTGCCGCTGGGTCCTTCTTCGGGTCCGCAGTATAAATGCCATCGACCTTGGTCGCCTTCAGCACCATTTCGGCGCCGATTTCCGAGCCGCGCAATGCCGCTGCCGTATCCGTAGTGAAAAATGGATTGCCGGTACCAGCACCAAAAATCACCACCTTGCCTTCTTCCAGGTAACGAATGGCCTTGCCGCGAATATAGGGCTCGACCACCTGTTCGATGTTCAGCGCCGACTGCACCCGGGCGTTGATCCCGGCCTGGCGCATCGCATCCGACAGCGCCATGGCGTTCATCACCGTCGCCAGCATGCCCATGTAGTCGGCCGTGGCGCGATCCATGCCGGTGGCCGTGCCGCCGATGCCGCGGAAGATGTTGCCGCCGCCGATCACCACGCCGAGTTCGACGCCGAGATCGGTGACCGCCTTGATTTCCGCCACGACGCCAGCCAACACCTTCGGGTTGATGCCGTAGGCATCATCACCCATCAGCGCCTCGCCCGAAAGCTTGAGCAGGATGCGGCGAAATTTCGGTGCGGTCATCGAACAGCCCTCCCCCCAGCCCCCTCCCCCTGGGAGGGGGTGACCGAGGTTCGCCGCTTTGCGGCTCCGAGGTCTTGGCTGGTGCCCACTTGGGGCGGCCCGGCGTGAGCGCGCATCGTCGCTTACTTGTTGCCTGCGGCGGCGGCTGCCTGGGCGGCTACCTCGGCGGCGAAGTCATTCACCTTCTTTTCAATGCCTTCGCCGACGATGAACAGCGCGAAGCCGGCAACCGATGCGCCCTTTGCCTTCAGCAGTTGCTCGATGGTCTGCTTGCCGTCCTCGGCCTTGACGAAGACCTGGCCCAGCAGCGTCACATCCTTCAGGTATTTCTGCACCGTGCCTTCGGCAATCTTTTCCAGCATCGCTTCCGGCTTGCCGGCCTCGCGTGCCTTTTCGATGGCAATGCGGCGCTCGGTATCCAGCAACTCGGCCGGAACGCCGGAGGAATCCAGCGACTTCGGCTTAGAAGCGGCGATATGCATGGCCAGATCCTTCGCCAGCTGTTCGTCACCGCCAACCACATCGACCAGCACGCCAATTTTCGACCCACCGTGAATGTAGGACGCCAGCTTGCCCTTTGCCGCCATGCGCACGAAGCGGCGGATGCTCATGTTCTCGCCGATCTTGCCCACCAGTGCAGTGCGGGTGGATTCGACCGTGCCTTCGCCCATGGCCAGGGCGGAGAGCGCCGCGACATCGGCCGGATTCTTTTCCGCCACCAGGCGTGCGCAGTCGGCGGCCAGCCTGAGGAACTCATCGTTCTTGGCGACGAAGTCGGTCTCGCTGTTGATCTCGAAAATGCTGCCAAGCCGGCCGTCGGCGGCAATGTGGATCGCCACCACGCCTTCCGCAGCGATGCGTGTCGCCGCCTTGCTGGCCTTGTTGCCCAGCTTGACGCGCAGGATTTCCTCGGCTTTCGCCATGTCGCCGCCAGCTTCGGTCAGCGCCTTCTTGCATTCCATCATCGGCGCGTCGGTCTTCTCGCGCAGTTCCTTGACCATGCTTGCGGTAATTTCCGCCATCTTTTAACCCCGTGAAACGTAAAAAGTGAAAAGTGAAACTAGACCCGCGTCATGACCGCCAGCCGCCTCAGGCGGCTGGCGTCAGGTTTCACGTTTCACATTTCACTTGAATTTAAAGCTACTCCGCCGCGTCCTCGACTTCGACGAACTCGTCGTCGCCGGCCATCTGCTGCACCACCTCGTTGATCGACTGGTTCTTGCCTTCAAGAACCGCATCGGCCACGCCGCGAGCATAGAGGCGGATCGCGCCGGAGGAATCGTCATTGCCCGGAATCACGTAGCTGACGCCTTCCGGAGAATGGTTGGTATCGACCACGCCGATCACCGGAATGCCGAGCTTGCCGGCCTCGGTAATCGCAATCTTGTGATAGCCGACGTCAATGACAAAAATCGCATCGGGCAGGCCACCCATGTCCTTGATGCCGCCGATGGACTTTCTCAGCTTGTCTATCTCGCGCTGCAGGGTCAGGGCTTCCTTCTTCGACAGCTTCTCGAAGTTGCCGTCCAGCATGGCCTGTTCCAGATCCTTCAGGCGCTTGACGGAAAGCTTGAGCGTCTTGAAGTTGGTCATCATGCCGCCGAGCCAGCGGTCGTCGACAAACGGCATGCCGCAACGCTGGGCTTCCTCGGCGATGATTTCGCGCGCCTGGCGCTTGGTGCTGACAAACAG
>JAPLQY010000036.1 GCA_026399475.1 Rhodocyclales bacterium | reverse complement strand
TCCTTCTTCGGCAGCCAGTCGTAGCCGTAGTCGTTCTTGTCGGTCGCGGCCGCCCCGTACCAGGCCTTCTGCAGACTGGTAAACCACTTCGGGAAGTTCTGCGGGAAGTTCATCTGGTTCGGCCGCAGGGCCTTTGGCGTGCGCTTTTCCAGATAGGTCTTGCGGTCGACGTCCTGGTCGGTCGGCGCCGACAGGTAGCCGGGCAGCACTTCCGAGTAGACACACATGTCGGTGATGCCCTGTACGTTGGCGTGGCCGCGCAGTGCGTTGATGCCGCCGCCAGCCATGCCCATGTTGCCGAGCAGGAGCTGGATCATGGCCATGGTGCGAATGTTCTGCGAGCCGACCGAATGTTCCGTCCAGCCCAGCGCATAACAAATCGTCATGGTCTTGTCGGGCGCCGCGGTCTCCGCCATCATTTCGCAGATCTTGAGGAAGGCGTCCTGCGGGGTGCCGGTGGTTTTGCTCACCAGTTCCGGCGTGTAGCGGCTGTAGTGCTTCTTCATCAACTGGAAGGCGCAGTTCGGATCCTGCAGGGTCGGGTCGACCATGACGAAACCGTCCTTGCCCATCTGGTAGGCCCAGGTGTCCTTGCCATAGCTGCGCTTCTCCGCGTTGTAGCCGGAGAAGATGCCGTCCTCGAACTTGTAGTCGGGATTGATCAGGAAGGCGGCATTGGTGTAGTTCTTGACATACTCGTGATGGATCTTGTCCTTCGACAGCAGGTAGTTGATGACGCCGCCGAGGAAGGCGATGTCGCTACCAGCGCGAATCGGCGCGTAGAAGTCTGAAACGGAGGCCGACCGCGTGAACCGCGGGTCGACCACGATCAGCTTGGCCTTGCGATCCTTCTTCGCTTCGATGACCCATTTAAAACCGCAGGGATGCGCTTCGGCGGCATTGCCGCCCATGACGATCACGAGGTCTGAATTCTTCAGATCGACCCAATGATTGGTCATTGCACCACGCCCAAATGTCGGACCCAGACTGGATACCGTGGGGGCGTGTCAAATACGTGCTTGCGTGTCTAGTGCGACAACTCCGAGGCTGCGAAGGGTCTTGACAGTGATGTAACCGGATTCGTTGTTGGCGGCGGAGGAGGCGAGGAAACCGGTGGTATTCCAGCGGTTTACCGTCACGCCATCGGCGTTCTTTTCGATCAGGTTGGCGTCGCGGTCCTTTTTCATGTGGGTGGTGATGCGACCGATCGCGTCCTCCCACGAAATGCGCTTCCACTCGTTGCTGCCCGGCTCACGCACTTCTGGGTACTTGATCCGGTTTGTACTCTTGACCATGTCGAGAAGGCCGGCGCCCTTGGCGCACAAGGTGCCGCGATTCACGGGATTGTCCGGATCGCCCTCGATGTGGATGATGTCCGATTTCGAATTCTTGGACTTGTCGCCCGTGGTGTAGATCAGGACCCCGCAACTGACCGAGCAGTAGGGACACATGTTGCGGGTTTCCGTGGCGCGCGCGAGCTTGTAGCTGCGCACCTCCGCCAGGGCCGATGTCGGCGAGAATCCCATCAGTGCGATGGAAGACCCGGAGAGACCGGCGCCGCAGACCTTGAAGAACTGCCGCCGTGAGACTTGCATTGTTCGCCTCCTCCTTTTGTTTGATTTCCAGCATTGAAGCAAACAAAAGTATGTGTTACGCGAAGGGCGAATGCAATCCTTGCATTGGAAATATTTATGCTGCTTTGCAGCAGCAAGGGGAATGAAAAGGCGTTATGCCATCAGGGTCTTCGGCAAGGTCGGGGTAACCGACGCGTCTCAACCTCCTGAGCCGCTGAAGTGCTTCTCGATCTCCGCTGCAGGAATGTAACCGCCGACGCGTTCACCGCCGGCGAAGAAGATCGCCGGTGTGCCATTGATGCGCAATTTGCTGCCCAGTTGCGCCGACTTGTTGAGGCCGGAAATGTCGCACTTGCCCGGTGCGGCAGGCGGCGCCTTGCCGTTCGTCATCCAGTCGGTCCAGGCTTTCGACTTGTCTGGCGCGCACCAGATCGCCTTGGATTTTTCGTAGGAATCATCGCCCAGCACCGGCAAGAGGAAGGTGTAGACCGTCACGTCCTTCAGGGTCAGGATGTCTTTCGCCAGCTTCTTGCAGTAACCGCAGTTCGGGTCCTCGAAGGTGACCATGATGTTCTTGCCCGAACCACGCACCTGCTTCAGGGCCAGTTCCAGCGGCAGGGCATTGAACTGGCGCTCAGCCGTGAGGTTCTTGCCTGTTTTCATGTCGAGCAGATTGCCGAATATCACGTAGCCGGCCTTGTCGTCGGCATAGAAAATCTGGCCATCCACCGTAACTTCCCACATGCCGGCCATGGGCGCCTTGGCGATCTTTTCGACTTTGCCCAGCTTGGCCTCTACGGCTTTTTTCACATCGGCCTCGTCGGCAACAGCAGCGAGGGACACACAGGCCAGGGCGGCGGCAAGCATAGCTAGTTTCATGGATTCTCCAGGGAAATTCAGGACGCGAATGATTCAGGACGCCAGCGCGTAACGGACCAGCAAGTTCTTTACGACCGGCAAAGTGTTGGTGAGGTTCAATCCAAAATTGCGCAGACGGGTCAAGGGGCCGGCGGCGGGCCCGAAAAGGTCGTGCAGGCTATCAGTCACCGTCTGCAAAGTCACCACGTCCTCCTTGCGTGCCCGCTCGTAGCTGCGCAGCAGCGCCAGATCGCCGCAATCCACATGACCAGGCTTGTCGCACAGTACGCCAGACAGAGCCTGCGCGTCCTGAAAACCCAGGTTGATGCCGTGACCCGAAAGCGGATGGATGGTATGCGCTGCATCGCCGATCAGCGCCAGGCGCGGCGCCACGATGTGCGGCGCGCGCATCAGGCGCAACGGATAGCCGGAAGGCGCGGTAACCAGCTGCAACGCGCCCAGTCGCTGGTTGCCTGCTGCGGCAACACGGGCACATAGCGTGGCGTGATCGAGCGCCAGCAACTCGCGCCCATGCTCTTCCCCGGTGGACCAGACCATCGAGATGCGATTGCCTGGCAGCGGCAGCCATGCGAGCACCCCGTCCTGGCGGAACCACTGCAAGGCGGTGCCACGATGCGGCTGCCCGGTTGCGAAGTTGGCCACCACGCCCAGCTGGTCGTAAGGGTCGAAGCGCACGCCTATGCCCGCCGCGGAGCGCGTCCAGGAATCAGCGCCATCTGCCGCGACAATCAACTGCGCTGAAAGACTGCGGCCATCGTCAAGGGTCAACTGCGCAGAATCGGGCCCGAATGTAAGGGTTTGCGGGCGAGCCGGGCAAAGCAGGCTCAGATTGCCCTGCCGCTTGATCGCCTCCCACAACTCGCGTTGCATCAGCGACGATTCGAGTATCCAGGCCAGTTCCGACACCCCGCTGCCATAGGCGGTGAAATCCAGCCGGCCTCCGGCGTCGCCGTGAATCTCCATGGCCCGCACCGCCTCCATGCGCGCCTGATCCAGATGGCGCCAGGCGCCGACGGCATCGAGAAAGCGTGCATTGCCAGGGCTGATCGCGTAGACACGCGCATCCCATCCCTCGCGGAAAATTGGCGTATTCCCTTCGACCAATGCCACGGACAAGGTCGAGCGGCGCAAAGCCGCCGCCAAGGCCAGACCCGCCAGGCCACCCCCCACAATCACGATATCGAAATCCATCCGCTAATTGTCGCCTACGGGGGCTTATCTTGACAAGGCAAGCGTGTGGCGAGGATAATTCCGCCCCTTTGCACGGTGATGTAGCTCAGCCGGTTAGAGCATCGGATTCATAATCCGGGGGTCGGTGGTTCAAGTCCACCCATCACCACCAGTCATACCAAGGCCTCCAGCGATGGGGGCCTTTTTCATTGTTAGGCGGGCTTGAGTCGCGTTAGTGGTCGCGACTCCGTCGCCGACGGTCCAGCCACCAGGCCAGCGCGGGCAGTACGATGAACGACCCGGGCAGGACCAAGACCACCAGATAGGGAGAAAGGCTGACCAAGGCCCGTAACTGGTCTTGCAGGACGGTCCTCTCGGCGGTCGTCCAGCGTTCGCCGTTGCGGGGCTTCATCAGCAGCGGCATGAGGCCGCGCACCCTGCCCATTTCGCCCAGCAATCGGCTGCGTTCGCGGTTCTGGGCGGCGAGCATCTTTTGCATCAGACCGGGTGAAACGCTTATCCCGGCAGTTGTGGAGCTATGGCGACTGGCGGGCTTGACGTCGCTGCGTGGCCTGAAATGCCCGGATGCCATTGCCGGATCAGGCCTGCAGGCGGGGCTCCAGAAAATCACTCAACTTCCGCCACATCTGCCAACCCACAAAGGCGCGGCGCGCCCAGCGCCAGGCTCGTTTCGGCCGGGCGACGACCAGCGCAATGCCGGCTGCAACCAGAATCTGCGGGTTGCGGCGTACCCATCGGGCTCCTTCGACGACGACGTCCGCTCCGGAGAAGACCGGTGTCAGGCCTGCCGCGTAACGACCAAAGTCGGTACGCAAACTCTCGCTGGCGATTTGCAGTCGCTGCTTCTTCAGCGCGAGTTCAAGCGTAGTGGAGTTCACTGCGATCTTGTGGCGTTGTCTGTTGCCAAGGCGTCATGATCCTTGCGCAGTTCGGCCAGACTGGCGGAAAACAGCTTCGAGCCGGAGCGCGCCAAGCTCAGCGCCAGCGTCAGGCTGGCGATGCCGGCGCCAAGAAAAAGCGCGGAAAAGACGCCCAGCGCAAGCAGTCGGTTGCTTTCCCACAGCAGGACGGTGAAAAAGACCGCGAGGAAGATCAGGCCCGCAGCGACGCAAAGAAACGCCGCCCCGCCGTAGGCGAGCACGGAAACCAGCCGCACCCGCTCCTCGGCGAGTTCCACACCGAGGAGTTCGAGGCGATTGTGCAGCAGCGTGACGCCAGTGCCGAGCAATCCCTTGCTCGATGCGAACAAGCCGCGCTGGTCCGGCATCTTGCCCGTTCCATCACCCATTGCTGCGTTCAGCGACGGCCGATCAGCAGGCCGACGATGAAACCGAAGCCTGCGGCCACGCCCACCGAGCGCCAGGGATTGTCATGCACGTAGTCGTCGGCAACGCGACCGACTTCCTTGGCCTTGTCCACCACGGCGGCTTCGGCTTCGGCCATCTTGATCTTGGCGGCCGCGAGACGATCCTGGGTTTTGGCACGGATCTCGGCGATCTTGTCGCCGGTCTGGCCGGCTGTCGCACGCAGCAGTTCTTCGGTGTCGGCAATTACCAGCTTTACGTCGGCAATCAGTTTGTCTTTGGTGACATCGCTTATGTCGCTCATGGTTTTCTCCTGAATTGAAAGTCTGGAACTGCAAGGCTACCGATTTTGTCGCTGCGCCGCAATGATCCATGTCATAAGGAAGCCAACTCGTAATCAACTGTCAGCGGCGCATGATCGGAGAAGCGCTGATCCTTGTAGACGGCCACATGGCGCGCCGCCACTGCCAGGCCCGGTGTGGCGATCTGGTAATCGATGCGCCAGCCGACATTCTTGGCCCACGCCTGGCCCCGGTTTGACCACCAGGTGTAGGCCTCGCCGGTCGCCTCCGGCAGGAGCCGGCGATGGACATCGACCCAGCCCAGGTCATCGAAGACGGCAGACAGCCAGGCACGCTCTTCGGGCAGGAAGCCGGAGTTCTTCTGGTTCGATTTCCAGTTCTTGAGGTCGATCGGCTGGTGCGCGATGTTCCAGTCGCCGCACAGCAGGACTTCGCGTCCGTCGCGCCTGGCTTCGTGCGCCAGACGTTCCAGTTGCGGCCGGAACTGCTCGAGGAAGCGGAATTTGGCCTGCTGGCGCTCGTCCGAACTGGAACCCGAAGGCAGGTATAGCGAGACTACCGACAGCTTGCCAAAATCGGCCTGCAGGTAACGCCCTTCGGCATCGAACTCCGCATTGCCGAAACCTTCGACGATGCGGTCGGGAGCCTGCCGGGAGTAGATGCCGACACCGCTGTAGCCCTTTTTTTCTGCGACATGAAAGCAACCGACGAAGCCTGGGGGGCCTTGCAAGGCTGGGGTCAGGTCGGCCAGTTGCGCCTTCAGTTCCTGGACGCAGACGATGTCGGCCTGCTGCGTCGCCAGCCACTCGAAAAACCCCTTGCTGGCGGCGGAACGGATACCATTGAGATTCAGACTGAGTATTCGGAGCATGTGCCTGAGCATGTAGAATGCGTTTGATGAATGCGAACGCCGACTTTACTGTCACCAGCGGGCTGAGCCGCGAGTTTATCGCCTTCGCGTGCGAGCTGGGCGTGTTGCGCTTTGGCGAATTCAGGACCAAGGCGGGGCGTCTGAGCCCCTATTTTTTCAACGCCGGCTTGTTCAACGACGGCGCTTCCCTGTCGCGTCTCAGCGATTTCTACGCACGGCGCATTCTGGCTGCCGGGGTTCAGTTCGACGTGCTGTTCGGACCCGCCTATAAGGGCATTCCGCTCGCCACCGGCGTGGCCATGGCGCTGGCGGGTCTTGGGCACAACAGCCCTTATGCCTACAACCGCAAGGAAGCCAAGGACCATGGCGAGGGCGGCACACTGGTCGGAGCGCCGCTCAAGGGCCGTGTGCTGATCATCGATGACGTGATTTCTGCGGGTACGTCGGTGCGCGAATCGGTGGATCTGATCCGCGAAGCCGGGGCGCAGCCTGCCGCGGTGATCATTGCGCTCGATCGCCAGGAAAAAGGCCAGGGCACGCTTTCGGCAGTGCAGGAAGTTGAACAGAATTACGGAATCCCTGTGATCAGCGTCGCCAGCCTGACCGACCTGATCGATTATCTTTCCGGCCATCCCGAACTTGAAAACAAACTTGCTGCCGTGCGCGCTTACCGCGTTCGTTACGGCATCGACTGATGCCCCATGACACTTCTCCAGGGAGATATTCCATGCGCCTGATTTCCGCCCTGCTGTTCGCTTCCACCGCCGTGCTTGCCCTGGGTGCTGCTGCCCAGACACGTATCTATTGTTGTGATGACGCCAAGGGGCGCAAGGTGTGCGGCGACTTTTTGCCCGCAGAATGCCAGGGACGGGCTTATGAAGAGCGCGACAGTCGAGGTTTTGTTTCCAAAACGGTCGAAGCCCCCCTGAGCGCGGAGCAACAGGCGCGCCGCGATGCCGAAAAGGCAAAGAAGGAAGAAGAGAAGAAGAAGGCGGGTGAGGACCGCCGCCGCACGCTTGCCTTGCTGTCGACCTATTCCAGCGAAAAGGATATCAATTCGGCTCGCGATCGTGCTCTGGCCGAAGTTGAAAAGAACATGAAGCAGGCCCAGCAGCGGCTGGAGGAAGCCAACAAGAAAAAGCAGAAGATTGACAGTGACAAGGAGTTCTACAAGGGCAAGCCGGTGCCCGATCAGGTCAAGGCGGAGATCCGCGACAACGAAAAAGAGATCAAGGCGCAGCAGGCAGCGGTGGAGGGCAAGGCGAAGGAGATGGAGGAAGTGCGCAACCGCTTCGCCGAGGAGAAGAAGCGCTATCTCGAGCTGACTGGCAAGAAGGCGATGGACGCCACACCTGCCGCGCCTGCGGCTGAAACCAAGCCGGCCGAAAAGCCTGCGGTGGCAGCTGCACCCGCGCCGGTGCCGGCCCCCGCCAAGCCATCGGCCGACAAGAAGTAATCAGCCGCCGAGTTTTTTCTTCAGCAGGTCGGTGACCTGCTGCGGATTGGCCTTGCCGCGGGTGGCCTTCATGGCTTGCCCGACGAGGGCGTTGAAGGCCTTTTCCTTGCCGGCGCGATATTCCTCGACCGATTTCTGATTGGCGGCGAGCACCTCGTCGACCAGGGCTTCGATCGCCCCGGTATCGGTGATCTGTTCCCAGCCTTTTGCTTCGATAACGGCGTCGGCATCCTTGCCGTCACCCGCCCAGAGGGCCTCGAAGACGTCCCTGGCGATCTTGTTGGATATCGTGTTGTCGGCAATGCGGCGGATGATCCCGGCAAGTTGCAGCGCTGAAAGCGGCGCGGCGCCGATGTCCAACCCTTCCTTGTTGAGCTGGGCGGACAACTCGCCCATCACCCAGTTGGCGACCAGTTTGGCGTTTTCCTTGCTGGCCGACGCCAGTGCATCTTCGAAATAGCCTGCCATCTCGCGGGACGCCGTCAGCGTCGCAGCGTCGTAGGAAGACAGTCCGAACTCGGTGATGAAGCGCTGCTTCATGGCCTGCGGCAGTTCGGGCAGGCCTGACTTCACCTGTGCGATCCAGTCGGGAGTGATTTCCAGCGGCAGCAGGTCTGGGTCGGGGAAGTAGCGGTAATCGTGCGCGTCTTCCTTGCTGCGCATGGAGCGGGTTTCGCCGGTGTCGGGATCGAACAGCACGGTGGCCTGGCGGATGGCACGGCCTTCCTCGATTTCGTTGATCTGCCACTGCACCTCGAAGTCGATCGCCTGCTGCATGAAGCGGAAGGAATTAAGGTTCTTGATCTCGCGTCGGGTGCCGAATTCCTTCTGCCCCATGGGCCGCATCGAAACGTTGGCGTCGCAGCGGAACGAGCCTTCCTGCATGTTGCCGTCGCAAATGCCGATCCACTGCACCAGCGCATGCAGCGCCTTGGCGTAGGCCACCGCTTCGGCGCTTGATCGCATCTCCGGCTCGGTGACGATTTCCAATAGCGGCGTACCGGCGCGATTCAGGTCGATGCCGGTCCTGCCGTGGAAATCCTCGTGCAGCGACTTGCCCGCATCTTCTTCGAGATGGGCGCGGGTTAGATGGACGAACTTTTCCGTTGCGGTCTCTCCAGCGCCGGTTCTTATGTTCAGGCCGCCGCCTAGAACCACGGGGATCTCGAACTGGCTGATCTGGTAGCCCTTGGGCAGGTCGGGGTAGAAATAATTCTTGCGGGCGAAGACCGAGCGCGGTGCAATTTGCGCGCCGACGGCGAGGCCGAACTTGATGGCGCAGACCACCGCCTCGCGGTTGAGCACCGGCAGCACGCCCGGGAGTGCAATATCCACCGCACTCGCCTGCACGTTTGGCTCGGCGCCGAAAGCGATGCTGCTGCCGGAAAATATCTTCGACTTGGTTTGCAGCTGGGCGTGGGTTTCCAGCCCGATGACGACTTCCCATTGTGTCGTGCGGCTCATTTCGCCACCTCTGCCGGGCCGCCCCAAAGAGGTGGCAGGCCAACAAACCGGAAGCCGCGAAGCGGCTGAACCAAAGTCACCCCCGCCCTCGGGGCGGGGGATGGGGGGTGGGCTGTCATTTCATTGCCTCCGGCATCCGCTTGTGCCAGTCGGTCGCCTTCTGGTACTGGTGCGCCACGTTGAGCATCTTCGCCTCACCGAACCAGTTGCCGATGATCTGCAGACCGACCGGCATGCTGTTTGCGCCGAAGCCGCAGGGCAGCGACATGCCCGGCAGGCCGGCGAGGTTGGTGGAGATGGTGTAGATGTCCGACAGGTACATCTGCACCGGGTCTGCGCTCTTGGCGCCGAAGGCGAAGGCCACCGAAGGCGAGGTCGGCCCCATGATCACGTCGCATTGCTTGAAGGCATCGACAAAGTCGGCGGCGATCAGACGGCGAATCTTCTGCGCCTTGAGGTAATAGGCGTCGTAGTAGCCATGCGACAGCACATAAGTACCGATCAGGATGCGGCGTTTCACTTCGGCGCCGAAGCCCTGCGCCCGGCTGCGCGAGTACATCTCGGTCAAATCGTTGTATTCCGGTGCACGATAGCCGTAGCGCACGCCGTCGAAGCGCGACAGGTTGGAGCTGGCCTCGGCCGGGGCGATCACGTAATAGGCGGGCACCGAGAGACCGGAGTTGGGTAGCTGCACCTCCACGGTCGTGGCGCCGAGCTTGCGGTATTCGGCCAGGGCGGCGTCGACGGCAGTGCGCACGTCGCTATCCATGCCTTCTCCGAAAAACTCCTGCGGCAAGCCAATTTTCAGCCCGGCCAGCGGCTTTTCCAGATCGCGTCTGTAATCTTCCCGGGGACGCTCGAGTGAAGTCGAATCACGGGCATCGAAACCGGCTATGGCGTTGAGCAGCAGCGCACAGTCCTCCGCGCTCTTCGCCATCGGCCCGGCCTGGTCGAGGCTGGACGCGAAGGCGATCATGCCGTAGCGCGAGACCACGCCATAGGTTGGTTTCAGGCCGGTGAGACCGCACAAGGCCGCTGGCTGGCGGATCGATCCCCCGGTATCGGTGCCCGTCGCCGCGGGGGTCAGGCGTGCCGCGATGGCGGCTGCCGAGCCGCCCGAGGAACCGCCGGGCACGCGGGAAAGATCCCAGGGATTCCTCACCGGGCCGAAGTACGAGGTTTCGTTCGACGAGCCCATGGCGAACTCGTCCATGTTGAGCTTGCCCAGCGTCACCATGCCTGCGTCGGCAAGCTTCTCGACCACATTGGCGTCGTAGGGCGAAACGAAGTTGGCGAGCATCTTCGAGCCGCAACTCGTACGCCAGCCCCGGGTGCAGAATATGTCCTTGTGCGCCAGGGGGATACCGGTCAGCGCTGTGACGCCGGTACCGGCTTTCAGCTGTTCGTCGGCGATCCGGGCCTGAGCCAGGGTCTTTTCGCGGTCGGTGGTGACAAAGGCGTTGAGCGAGGGATTCAAGGTCTCGATGCGGTTGAGGAAAAGCGTTGCCAATTCAACGGCAGAAACCTTTTTCGTCGCGAGCGCGTCCGCCAGTTCCCTGAGTGACGAATTGATCAGACCGCTCATTCGAGCACCTTGGGGACCAAGTAGAGGCCGGCTTCGGTTTCCGGCGCAACCGCCTGGAAGTCAGCTCGACGATCCGTTTCCGTAACCTCGTCCGGGCGCAGGCGCTGGACCACATCGACGGCATGAGCCATCGGCTCGATGCCCGTGGTATCAACTGCTTGCAACTGTTCGATAAAGCCGAGGATGCCGTTCAGCTGGTCACGCGTGCCTTTGCGCTCCGTGGCGGAAAGTTCGATGCGGGACAAAAGGGCGATGCGGGCGACGTCTTCCAGGTTCAGGGACATGATGACAAATGGGGGTGAGTGATGTCGGACCCGAGTGAAACCGGGCCTGGTTGGTGCTGTGTTGGCCAGCGCGATAGGGTATCATAAGCGACCTTTTAGCCCCAGTCCCCCTCTGGGCGGGCTTCAACACGGGAACCACGATGTTCGGCTTTCTCCGCTCCTATTTTTCCAACGATCTTGCCATCGACCTCGGTACCGCCAACACGCTGATTTATGTGCGGGGCAAAGGCGTGGTCCTCGACGAACCCTCCGTCGTCGCCATTCGCACCGAAGGCGGTCCCAACGCAAAGAAAACCATTCAGGCGGTCGGCCGCGAGGCCAAGACCATGATCGGCCGCAACCCGAAGGAAATCTCGGTGATCCGGCCCCTGAAGGATGGCGTGATCGCCGACTTCACGGTGACCGAGCAGATGCTCAAGCAGTTCATCAAGCGGGTCCATGAATCCCGCCTGTTCTCGCCGTCCCCGCGCATCATCATCTGCGTGCCTTCGGGCTCGACCCAGGTCGAGCGCCGAGCGATCCGCGAATCGGCGCTCGGCGCCGGTGCCTCGCAGGTGTATCTGATCGAGGAGCCGATGGCGGCGGCGATTGGCGCCGGCCTGCCGGTCTCGGATGCCACCGGCTCGATGGTGGTCGACATCGGTGGCGGCACCACCGAAGTGGGCGTAATCTCGCTGGGCGGCATGGTCTATGCGAACTCGGTGCGTGTCGGCGGCGACAAGTTCGACGAGGCGATCATTTCCTACATCAGTCGAAACTACGGTATGCAGATCGGCGACAACAGCGCTGAAAACATCAAGAAGAAGATCGGTTCGGCTTTTCCCGGCGCCGAAGTGCGCGAGATGGAAGTCTCCGGCATCAACCGCGCCGAGGGCATTCCGCGCAAGTTCACCATCTCCTCCAACGAGGTGCTCGAGGCGCTGTCCGAGCCGCTCAACCAGGTGGTCAAGGCGGTCAAGGATGCGCTGGAAAAAACCCCGCCCGAGCTTGGAGCCGACATTGCCGAACGGGGCTTGGTGCTGACTGGTGGCGGTGCGCTGCTGCACGATCTGGATCGCCTGCTGACCGAAGAAACCGGCCTGCCGGTGATTGTCGCCGACGATCCGCTGACCTGTGTCGCGCGCGGCTCCGGCATGGCACTTGAAAAGATGGACAAACTCGGCAGTATTTTCGCCACCGAGTAAGGTCTGCCCCGTGTAGCTTGCAAGCTGGTCCCGCGGCAGCTGAGCGCGGGATACCACCGGGTTCCATCATTTTTCCACAGCCTTTGAGGGTGCACCTGCCTTGATGTCCGTCGTTGGCCATGCACCGCCACCCTTCTTCAAACGGGGTCCGGCGCCGCTTGTGCGGTTGGCCTTTTTCGTCTCGCTTTCCCTGATTTTGCTGGTTGCCGATCTGCGCTTTCATACCCTCGAATGGGCGCGTTTGGCGGTCGCCACGGTGGCCTGGCCCTTGCAGCGCATCACCTGGATGCCGATCGATGCCGCGGGTGACTTCGGTGCCTATCTGACGCGGCAATCCACGTTGTTGACAGAAAACGAGGAACTGCGCCGGCGCCAGCTCGGCACCGCCAATCTCCTGCTGCGGCAGCAGCATCTCGAGCAGGAGAACAAGCGGCTGCGAGCCTTGCTTGACATGCGTGCGCGACAACCGGTCGAAGGCCGCATCGCCGAGATTCTTTATGCCGCGCGCGATCCTTTTTCGCGCCGGGTAATCATCGACAAGGGCATGCAGCACGGCATCAGCGCCGGTCAGGCCGTGGTGGACGACGTCGGCATCGTCGGTCAGGTGGCGCGCGTGTTCCCGCTTACGGCAGAAGTATTGCTGCTCACCGACAAGGACCAGGCGATACCGGTGGAGGTGCAGAGAAGCGGTTTGCGCGCCATTCTGGCGGGAGCCGGCGCGGGCATGATGGAGCTGCGCTTCCTGGCATCGAATGCCGAGGTGCAGGTCGGCGACATTCTGGTGACTTCCGGCCTGGACGGCGTCTATCTGCCGGGTCTGCCGGTGGCAAAAGTGGTCAAGATCGACCGCGACAGTTCCTACTCCTTTGCCCGCATCACCTGTACGCCGCTGGCCGGTGTCGAACGCCACGGGCTGGCCCTGGTGCTGGGCGGACGCACCGCCTTGCCACCGCAGCCGGACGACGCACCGACAGCCGAAGAACCAAGCCGCGGCAAGCGGATAAAGAAGAAAGTGCGATGACGACTTATCCCCCAACCCCTTTTCCAAGGAAAGGGGTGACCATGGTTCAACCGCTACGCGGTTTCCGTGTCTCTGACTTTACGCCGCCTTGGGGCGGTCCGACGGCGGCGTAGATGCAGCCCACCCATTCCTCGCGCCGTATTCTCCTGCCGGTCCGAAACTGGTTCATCGTGGTGACGCTCTTTCTCGCCTTGCTGCTGAATCTGATTCCTTTCGGCAGACTGCCGGGCATTCCCGACTGGGTGGCCCTGGTACTGGCGTTCTGGTGCGTTCATCAACCCCTGAAAGTCGGCATGGCCGCCGCCTTCGTGCTGGGTCTGGCGATGGACGTGGCCGATGCCAGTGTAATGGGGCAGCATGCTCTGGCCTACGTGCTGCTGGCGTTTGCCGCCGCCGGGCTATCGCGACGCGTGTTGTGGTTTCCCCTTTCGCAGCAGGCGTTGCACGTGCTGCCGTTGTTCGTTGGCATGCAACTGGTAATGATGGTGGCGCGCATGGTGAGTGGCGCCGAGTTCCCCGGCGTACTGTGGTTTCTTTCGAGCTTCACCGCGGCTCTACTCTGGCATCCGGTGACCTACCTGCTGCTTATTCCGCAGTTCCGGTCGGAAGACAAAGATGTACACCGGCCGATCTAGGTGGGGCGTGAAACGTGAAACGTGAAAAGTAACCAGCGATCGGATGGCGGCGGCTCGTGGCGGGTTTTCATGACGTTTCACGTTTCACGTTTCACGTTTCACCCAAAATAGATGGAATTCAAGAATCCACAGGAAGAACTTGAGCGATTCCGCTCGCGACTGGCCGTTGCGGGTGGTTTCGTGTTGTTCTGTTTTGCCCTGTTGTTCATCCGCTTTGTCTGGTTGCAGATCATCCAGCACGACTACTACCAGACCCGCGCCGAGGACAACCGGATTTCGCTGGTGCCCATCGTGCCCAACCGGGGCCTGATCCTTGACCGCAAAGGCGTGGTGCTGGCACGCAACTACTCGGCCTACACGCTGGAAATCACGCCCTCCAAGAGCCGCGATCTGGAGCAGGTCATCGATGGCCTGGCCGGAATCATCGATATCCAGCCCAAGGACCGCAAACGCTTCAGGAAGCTCCTCGAAGAAAGCCGCAATTTCGAGTCGTTGCCGATCAGGACCCGGCTGACGGATGAGGAGGTGGCGAAGTTCATCGCCCATCGCTACCGTTTCCCCGGCGTCGATATCAAGGCCCGCCTGTTTCGCCAGTATCCGGGCGGCGCCTTTGCCTCGCACATGCTGGGCTACATAGGCCGTGTCACTGATCGCGATCTGGAAAAGATCGAGGAGAAGGAACAGGACGCGAACTACCGTGGCACAGAGCATTTCGGCAAGACCGGGCTCGAACAGCATTACGAGTTCGACCTGCACGGCAATACCGGTTTCGAACAGGTGGAAGTCGATGCCGGCGGCCGCGCAGTGCGCACCTTGGCGCGCACTGCGCCGGTCGCCGGCAATAACCTGACGCTGACCGTGGACGTCGAATTGCAGCGCATCGCCGAGCAGGCCTTCGGCTCGCGCCGTGGCGCGCTGGTCGCCATCGAACCGGCCACGGGCGGCATCCTGGCGCTGGTCGCGGTCCCCAACTACGACCCCAACCTGTTTGTCGATGGCATCGATACGCAAAGCTGGAAGGAACTCAACGAATCTCCCGACAAGCCCATGGTCAACCGTGCTCTGAACGGCGCCTATCCGCCGGGCTCGACTTTCAAGCCCTTCATGGCGCTGGGCGCCCTGACGCTGGGCAAGCGTCGTCCGGAACAGGTGATTTCCGATCCTGGCTTCTTCAACTTCGGCGGCCATCACTTTCGCGACGACAAGAAGGGTGGTCACGGCATGGTGGATATGTACAAGTCCATCGTGCAGTCCTGCGACACTTACTACTACATGCTGGCTAATGACATGGGGATAGACAACATCTCCGCCTTCATGGGACAACTCGGTCTCGGCAGCCGCACCGGCATCGATATCGATGGCGAATCGGAAGGTGTGCTGCCTTCTCAGGAGTGGAAGAGAAAGCGCTTCAAGAAGCCGGAGCAGCAGAAATGGTATGCCGGTGAAACCATTTCGATCGGCATCGGTCAGGGCTATAACGCCTATACGCCAATCCAGCTGGCGCATGCGACGGCGATCCTGGCCAATAACGGGGTAGTGTTTCGGCCGCACCTGGTGAAGTTCATTACCGACACGCGGACCGGCAAGCGAACCGAGATCGAGCCGCAGCCGACGCGAAATCTGGGACTCAAACCGGAGCATGTCGAGGTAATCCGGAACGCCATGGTCGGCGTGAACAAGGAGGGAACGGGTGCGCGCGCTTTCGCCGGTGCCGAGTATGTTTCCGCCGGCAAGACCGGCACTGCCCAGGTGTATTCGCTCAAGGGCGCCGAGTACAAGTCGGGCGGCGTCAAGAAGGAGTTGCGCGACCATGCGCTGTTCATTGCTTTCGCGCCCGCCGACAATCCAAAAATCGCGCTGGCCGTGCTGGTCGAGAATGGCGGCTTTGGCGCCCAGGCCGCCGCCCCGATTGCGCGCCAGGTGCTTGACTATTATCTGCTCGGCAAGCGGCCCAATGCGCCCGCACCGGCCGATGAAGCCGCCGTCGAAGAGGATGAGGAATGAACCGAGGAATGGGCCTCGCCAGAATTCGCAACCTGCTGCAGCGGCTGATCGCGCCGATCGACCCGCCGCTGATGCTGATTGCCGGACTGCTGTTGCTTATGGCTATTGGCGTGATGGGCAGCGCCTCACCCGAACGGGTCAATTCGCAGCTGTTGAATGTTGCCGTTGCCCTGGTGGTGATGCGCGTTCTGGCCCAGGTTCCGCCGCAGCGCCTGATGCACCTGGCGGTGCCGGTATATCTGGTCGGCGTGCTTCTGCTGATCGCCGTGGCGCTGTTCGGTGACGTTTCCAAGGGGGCGCGACGCTGGCTCAATCTCGGCTTCATGCGCGCACAGCCCTCCGAACTGATGAAGATCGCCATGCCGCTCTTGCTCGCCTGGTTCTTCCAGAAGCGCGAAGCCATGCCGCGTTTGCGCGATTACGGCATCGCCGCCGTGATGTTGCTGCTGCCGGTCGGGCTCATTGCGCGTCAGCCGGACCTGGGCACCGCCATTCTGGTACTGGCGGCTGGTTTCTACGTGATTTTCTTTGCCGGACTGTCATGGAAAATTCTCATCGGCATGGCCGTCGCGGCACTGGCGGCGGCGCCGCTGGCGTGGAATCTGCTGCACGATTACCAGCGCAATCGCATCATTACCCTCTTCGATCCGGAAAAAGATCCCTTGGGCAAGGGCTTCCACATCATCCAGTCGACCATCGCCATCGGCTCCGGCGGCATCTTCGGCAAGGGTTGGCGGGCAGGCACCCAGGCGCAGCTGGAATTCATCCCCGAGCGGCATACCGACTTCATCTTCGCTGTGTTCTCAGAGGAGTTCGGTCTTTTCGGCAACCTTGTGCTGCTCGCGCTTTACGCGCTGCTGATCGGCCGTGGACTGATGATCGCGGCCAACGCGGCGACACTTTTTTCGCGCCTGCTGGCCGGCGCGGTCACCATGATTTTCTTCACCTACGCTTTCGTCAATATGGGCATGGTTTCCGGCATCCTGCCGGTGGTTGGCGTCCCGCTGCCTTTGATCAGTTACGGTGGAACTGCCCTGGTGACGCTGTTCATCGGCATCGGCATCCTGATGTCGATTCACGGCAACCGGATGCTGGTGCAGAAGTGATGGAAAAGCGTTCACCGCAGAGGCGCAGAGGCGCAGAGAAAGCGCAGAGAAAACCAATGGCAATTCTTTCGGACTTCTCGCCTTGGTTTTCCTCTGCGCCTCTGCGCCTCTGCGGTAAGGGGTTTTCGGTTTTGGGTTTTTCCTTCTTGCTCGCCGCCTGCGGCACGCAGACGCCGCGGCCGGTCATCGACCGCGCCGAGACGCCAGCCGCCGTCCCGTCAGGTCCGACTTTCAAGACCGAGAGCAGGAAGCCGGCGTCATCGATCAAGTACAGCGGCGGCTTCTACAAGGACGACGGTCCCGGCGACAAAGTGCCGGAAGACATCGAGGCCATTCCCGATGCGGTGCCCCGGGTCGAGCCGCTGCACCGCTTCGCCAACAATCCGTATTCGGTTCTGGGGCGCGACTATGTGCCGCTGCGCGATGGCAAGCCCTACAAGGCGCGAGGTATCGGCAGCTGGTACGGTCGCAAGTTTCATGGGCAAAAGACCTCCAGCGGCGAGCCCTACGACATGTACGGCATGAGTGCGGCCCATCCGACCCTGCCGATCCCGTCCTATGTTCGCGTCAGCAATCCGGCCAATGGCAAATCGGTGGTGGTGCGCGTCAATGATCGCGGCCCTTTCCACTCCGGACGGCTGATCGACTTGTCATGGACGGCGGCGTTCAAGCTCGGCTATATCGACGAGGGCAGCACCCTTGTCGAGGTGGAAAGCGTGCTGCCCGGCCAAGTGCTCGCCGCCGCGCCCGCGCCGACCGTTGCCGCGGATCCGATCGCGGCGATGGCCGCCGCGGAACCGGAGCCATCCCTGCCGCAGGTGCAAGACGCGCGCGGCCACTTCCTGCAGCTCGGCGCCTTCGGCAATCGCGACAACGCCGAGGCGCTGCGGGCGCGGCTGGCACGCGAACTCGGCAATCTGGCCGAGAAGCTGGTGGTGCAGTCTGCCGGCAAGTTGTTCCGCGTCCAGCTCGGCCCCTGGCCCGACGCCGCCGCCGCGCAACTGGCGGGTGGGCGCTTGCGCGAAAGTTTCGGCATGACAGCGGTTGTCGTGCAGCGCTAGGCGCCGGGAGCTTGCCGGCCCGGCCGTATAATCCACGTTCTTTTCCCCTACGATTTGCCGATGCGATTTCTTGCCTTTTTCCTGGCGCTGCTGCCTTTTGCCGCCAGCTACGCCCAGCCGATTCCCGTACCGACTCCCGCACCCACAATCGGCGCGCGGGCCTGGATCCTGATGGACTACGCGACAGGGCAGGTGCTGGCCGCGCAGGAGGCCGACACGCGATTGGAACCGGCCTCGCTGACCAAGGTGATGACCACCTACCTGGTGGCCGAAGCACTGGCGCAGAAAACCCTGTCCCTGCAACAGCCGGTCACGGTGTCCGAACGGGCCTGGCGCACCCAGGGCTCGCGCAGTTTCGTTCCGGTGAACAAGGGCGTTACCGTCGACGAATTGTTCAAGGGCATGGTGATCCAGTCAGGTAACGACGCTTCGGTGGCGCTGGCAGAAGCCATCGGCGGCAGCGAGGACGCTTTTGCCGGCATGATGAACCGCACGGCGCTGCGCATGGGTCTGAAAGACACGAATTTTCTCAACGCCAGCGGCTATTTCGAAGGGCCGGCGCCGAACCACTATTCCACGGCGCGCGATCTGGCCCGGCTGGCTGCCGCGCTGATCCGCGATCATCCGGAAACCCACGCCCTGCATGCGACCAGGGAATACACCTACAACGGCATCCGTCAGTACAACCGCAATCGCCTGCTCTGGGCGGATGCGACCGTGGACGGGCTGAAAACAGGGCATTCCAGTGCTGCCGGCTTCTGCCTGATCGCTACCGCCAAACGCGGCCCGCGGCGGCTCATCTCGGTGGTGCTCGGCACCGCCTCGGAAGAAGCCCGCGCCCGCGATTCGCTGAACCTGCTCAACTGGGGCTTTACCGGATTCGATGCGGTCAAGCTCTACGACAAGGGGCAGGCGATTTCGCAACTCAAGGTGTTCAAGGGTGTGCAGAACGTAGTCGGCGCGGGGTTTGCCGAAGACTTCGTAGTCTCAGTGCCGCGCGGCATGGCCGACAAGGTCACCGTGCAACTGGTCAGCCAGCAACCCCTGATCGCGCCCGTTGCGGTCGGCAGCCCGATCGGCACGCTCAAGCTGGCGGTGGGCGGCCAGCCTTGGGGCGAATACCCCGTCGTTGCGCAGACCGCTGTTCCCGCGGCCGGCTTTTTCGGCCGGCTGTGGGACGATCTCAGGCTGTACTTCCAATGACGGCCCGGGTTTTTCTCAACGGCCGGTGGCTTGAGGTGGAAGATGCCCGCGTTTCCGTCATGGATCGCGGCTTTCTGTTTGGCGACGGCGTGTATGAGGTGATTCCTGTCTATTCGCGCCAGGCTTTTCGTCTCGAACAGCATCTGGCACGCCTGCAGCAAAGCCTCGATGGCATCCAACTCGCCAATCCGTATCGGCTGGACGAGTGGATCGGATTCATCACGCAACTGGCGCACGAGGCCGAGTGGGAAGACCAGTCGATCTACATCCAGGTCACGCGTGGTCCGATGGCGGTGCGCAATCACGCTTTTCCGAAGGAGATCACGCCCACCGCGGTGATCCTCGCGGAAGCGATGAACACGCCGCCTGCCAGCCAGCGCGAGCAGGGCATCGCTGCCGTATCCGCCGCCGACATCCGCTGGCTGCGCTGCGATCTCAAGACCACCTCGCTCTTGGCCAACTGCCTGCTGCGCCAGTTGGCCGTGTCTGCCGGCTGCGTTGAAACGGTATTGTTCCGCGATGGCTTTCTCACCGAAGGTTCCGCTTCCTCCATCTTCGTCATGAAAAACGGCGTGCTCCTGGCGCCGATCAAGAATCACCTGATGTTGCCCGGCATTACCTACGACGTCGTGCTGGAACTCGCCGCGCAACACGGCCTGCCGCACGAAGTGCGCGACATCACCGAGGCCGAAACGCGTGCCGCCGACGAGCTGTGGATGTGCTCCTCGACCAAGGAAGTGCTGCCCATCGTCACGCTCGATGGCCGCGCAGTCGGGACCAGTGGAACACCGGGCCCCGTGTTTGCGCAGATGTATGCCTGGTATCAGGACTTCAAGGCCACGGTGATGCGGGCACCGGTGGTTTGAATGGCCCCCCACGCTCGCAAACCCGGCTCGCTGCCCCCCCAAGGGGGGCGCATGCTTCCTTGGGGCGGCCCGGCGGAAGCATGACGCGCGAAACCCTGATCGAGTTCCCCTGCGACTTTCCCCTGAAAATAATGGGTGCGACGGACGCGGGGTTTGCCCAAGCCGTCGTCGAGGTGGTACTGAAGCATGCGCCGGAGTTCGATGCCGCATCAATCGAGATGCGTCCCTCCAAAGCCGGCAACTATCTGTCGCTGACTTGCACGGTACATGCGGTTTCGCAGGAGCAGCTCGACGCGCTGTACAGGGAGCTGACTTCGCATCCGATGGTAAAAGTAGTCCTGTGATCGTCCGCCACCTGGGCCGCGTGGGCTACGCGGCGACCTTCGCCGCGATGCAGGAATTCACCGCTACCCGCGACGAGGACACTCCGGACGAGCTCTGGCTCTGCGAGCATCCGCCGGTGTTCACCCAGGGCCTGTCGGGCAAGCCGGAGCATCTGCTCAAGGACATCGGCATTCCCGTGGTGCAGATCGATCGTGGCGGCCAGATCACCTATCACGGACCCGGCCAGGTCGTGGCCTATCTGCTGCTCGATCTGCGCCGGCGCGAACTCACGGTGCGCGGCATGGTCAATCGCATCGAGCAGGCCGTGATCGACCTGCTGGCCGGCTACGGCGTCACGGCGGCGCGCCTCGCCGGCGCCCCCGGCGTGTATGTCGGCAGCGCCAAGATCGCCGCGCTGGGCCTGCGCATCAAGCATGGCTGCAGCTATCACGGCGTCTCGCTCAACGTCGACATGGATTTGGCGCCATACTGCGCCATCAACCCTTGCGGCTACGAGGGAATGGCGGTGACACAACTGCGCGATCTGACGGGCGAATGCGATACAGTGAAGGTGGGCGAAGCTCTCGCCGAACATCTGGTCCGGCAAGTGGATAAAAAAACATGACGACGAAGCAGAAGGGCGAAGCCAAGACGGCGCGCATTCCCATAAAGATCGTGCCGGCCACAACCGTGCTGAAAAAGCCGGACTGGATTCGCGTCAAGGCGGGCAACAGCGCGGGTCGCTTCGGCGAGATCAAGCAGATCCTGCGCGAACACCATCTGCATACGGTGTGCGAGGAAGCCACCTGCCCCAACATCGGCGAATGCTTTGGCAATGGCACGGCGACGTTCATGATCCTCGGCGATCTGTGCACCCGTCGCTGCCCCTTCTGCGACGTCGGCCACGGCAAGCCATTGCCGCCGGACGCGGCAGAGCCGGAAAAACTCGCCCGCACCATCGCCGCGATGAAGCTCAAGTACGTGGTGATCACCAGCGTCGACCGTGACGACCTGCGCGACGGGGGAGCTCAGCACTTCGCCGACTGCATCGCAAAAGTGCGCGAGTATTCGCCAGAGACGAAAATCGAAGTGCTGGTGCCGGACTTTCGCGGCCGTCTCGGCATCGCGCTGGACATCCTCGCCGCCACGCCGCCCGACGTGATGAACCACAACATGGAAACCGTGCCGCGTCTTTATCGGCAGGTACGCCCCGGCGCCGACTATGCCAACTCGCTGCAGCTGCTGAAGGCCTTCAAGATGCTCCGACCGGAGATTCCCACCAAATCCGGCCTGATGGTCGGCCTCGGCGAGACCGACGAGGAAATTCTGGCCACGCTGCGCGATCTGCGTGTCCATGACGTCGAGATGCTGACCATCGGCCAGTACCTCGCGCCCTCTGGCCACCACCTGCCGGTACTGCGCTACGCGCATCCCGACATCTTCGCCATGTACGCCCGCGAAGCCACGGCCATGGGCTTCACCCATGCCGCCTCGGCACCGCTGGTACGCTCCAGCTACCATGCTGACATGCAGGCGCACGGTGCTGGTGTGGTTTGAGGGTCCTGCGAATCGGTATCCTCCGAGCAGCGGTGGCGGTGCTTCAATCAGCCGGATACCACTGGGGCCGGACAAAATTCAGCCCGCAGCTGTCGCCGATGGCAGGCCCCGGCACGCGGCGGGTCTTCTGCACCCGAACCTCGGCGTCGCCGACCAGAACCCGATAGTCGATGGTCTCGCCGAGATAGGCCTTGCGTGCCACCGTACCCCGTACGCCGCCTTCGCCGACAAAATCGATTTCGGTCGGCCGCGCGGCAAGGATGCCGGTACCGGCAGCAACGAGTGCGCCGGGTGGTGCAAGCGCACCGGGCCATGCGCAGTTCATGCCGCCGATCTGCATCCCGGACGAGGTAAGTCCCGCCTGCAGAAAACAGGATAGCCCGATGAACTCGAAGACGAAGCGGTTCGCAGGCGAGCCGTAAACCTCCAGCGGCGTACCGATCTGCTGGACCACCCCGGCGCGCATGATCAGGATGCGGTCCGACAGCGCCATCGCCTCGGACTGATCGTGAGTAACGTAAAGGATCGAGAATCCGAATCGCCGTTGCAAATCCTTGATCTCGAAACGCATCTCTTCGCGGAAGTGCGGATCGAGGCTCGACAGGGGTTCGTCCAGCAGCATCACGTCCGGTCGGATGGCAAGTGCCCGCGCCAGCGCCACCCGTTGCTTGCCGCCGCCCGACAGATCGTCCGGACTCCCGCGCGCAGCCGAGAGAAGATTCGTGTGTTTCAGCGCCTCTTCGGTACGGGCAATGATTTCAGTTTTCGGCAGTTTGCGCACGCGCAAGGGGAAGGCCACATTTTCGAACACGGACAGATGCGGCCACACGGCGAATGCCTGAAAAACCATGCCGAAATTTCGCTGTTCCGGCGGCAGGTAAAATTTTTCGCGCTTCGATGACAGCAGTTTTCCGCCGACGCGAATTTCGCCGTCATCGAGATCCTCAAATCCGGCGACCATGCGCAAGGTGGTCGTCTTGCCGCAACCGGAGGGACCCAGCATCGCCACGCATTCGCCCTCGGCAATGTCGAGATCGAGCCGATCCACCGCCGTAACGTCGCCGAAGCGCTTGCTCACCTGCCGCAGTTCGATATAGGCCATGGGGATAGTCGCTAGGCGCTGTGCTTGCCTGTCGCAAGGCGTTTGATGATCCCTTCGCCCAGTACGATGATGATCAGGGCGATCCCGGCGAGCGCCGCAGAGTAGACGGTTTCGCCATCCTCGTTCAGCGTGTAGATCGCAACTCCAATCGTGCGCGTTGTCGGGCCGTACAGGAGTACCGAGACGGTCAGTTCGCGCAATGCAGGAAGGAAGATCAAAAAAAACGCCGCCAGCATTCCGGGCCGCACCAGCGGCAGGACGATATCCCTGAGCGCCTGCCACATGGTTGCTCCCGAGGCGCGCGCTGCCTCGACCAGGGAGTCATGCACCTGCTCGAGGGCCGCCGAATTGGCCTTGAGCGAGAACGCCATGTATCTTGCGATGTAGGCCGCCAGAATGATCCACACGGTGTTGTAGAGATTGATGCCGAACTTGCCGCTCCAGGCGAGGATGACGCCCAGCGCGATGACCGAGCCCGGCACCGAGAAAGGCAGCATGCCGAGGAACTCCAGCAGCCCCTTGCCGCGCACTTTCATCTTGACGATGACATAGGAAATGATCACGCCGGCAAACATGGTGATCAGAGCCGCCGCCAGACCCAGGCTCACGCTGTTCCAGATCGCGTCGCGGGTGAGATCCCACTCGAACAGGATGTGGTAATAATTGCCAAAGGTCATGTTCTCCGCGGTGAACGGCAGACCATAGGTCTTGAGGGCCCCCACCATGAAGATGGTCACGGTCGGCAGGACAATGGTGAAGCCGATGTAGGCGAGGCAAAAGATGAACAGCGGGATGCGCAGGCCACGCAACTTCAGTTCGGTCGGACGAAAACTCTTGACGGCGATGATCTGATAGCGGCCTTTGCGCAAGATGCGATTCTGCAGCCAGAGGATCAGCGCGGCGGTAATCACCAGTACCGTCGCCAGCACGGTGGCCGTGCGGATTGAAGCGAAGCTCCCTGCGCTTTGATGAATTTTTTCGTAGATCAGGGTCGGAATGTTGTAGATCCCGGTTTCGATTCCCAACACGGCGACCGTGCCGAAATGCGCCATGGAATAGAGCATGATCAGCAGCGATCCGGAAAGGATCGACGGCAGCACCAGCGGGATGGTGATCTTGCGCGTAATCGTGAACAGGTCCGCGCCGGAAATCCGCGCCGATTCCTCAAGCGTCGGGTCCATGCGTTCCAGCGCGCCGCTGACCTGAATGAAGACAAAGGGAAACAGATACATCGTCTCGACCAGGATAATTCCTGCGTAGGTATAAATGTCGAAGACCGGCCCGTCGAAGCCGAGCACATCGATGAAAAAACGGTTGATGTATCCGGCCCGCGGCGACAGCAACATCTTCCATGCCAGTGCGCCGATGAATGCGGGCAGCATGAAGGGCACCAGGAACAGCAGTTTCATTGCGTTCTTGAAAGGCAAATCGGTTCGGGTGACCAGCCATGCGAAAAAGGTACCGACGATGGTTCCCGTGATGGTGACGCCTACGGACAGGACCAGTGAATTCAACAACGCCTTGTAGGTCTCCGGCTGGCGCAATACCTTGATGACATCCGCCACATTGAAATGGCCATCGACCCAGAAGGCATTGAAAAAAATCAGCAGCATGGGCACGGCGACGACAATGACCAGAATGGCCACGGAGAGGCCAAACAGCAGTTGGGGGGTGCCGAAGCGCGTGTCGGTTCCTGTGCTCATGAATTACGTCGCCATACCACCACCGGTGTCGCCTTCAAACCACTGCACAGTGGCCAATCCGACGCGGCAGCTATCGCCCTCGACAAACAGCAGATTGCGGGCAAGACACTCATGGCTGGGCAAGGCGGCCCGAATCAAGGTACCCGCGATATCGATCAGATAGTCGACCTGCGCGCCGAGGAAACTCGCGCGGCGAACCGTTCCGGGCAGCCCGTCCCCATCGCGCGCCAGCAATACATCGCTGGGCCGAAACCCTGCGCTGAGCTTGCCGCCCGGGCGATTCGGGTGTGGCCCGACCCAGGCCGCCGATGATCCTCCAATATACAGGGCGTCGCCGTCGCGCCTTACCGGCAGAAAATTCGCGATGCCCAGAAAGCGAAAAACGAAGGGATCACCCGGATGCTCGTAAACCTCCTCCGGAGCACCGATTTGTCGCAGTACCCCGTTTTCATCCATAACCGCGAGGCGATCGGCAATGCTCAGCGCGATTTCCTGATCGTGGGTGACATAGAAAATTGTGATTCCCAGCTTGCGCTGCAGCGCCTTGATCTCGAAGCGCATTTCCTCGCGCAGATTGGCGTCGAGATTATTGAGCGGTTCGTCGAGCAGCAGGAGGCGCGGCTCGGAAACCAGCGCACGCGCTAGCGCCACCCGCTGTTGTTGGCCACCGGAAAGCTGTGATGGCAGGCGTGCTTCGAGTCCTCTCAGACCCACCAGTTCGACGGCCCGTGCCGTGCGCTCCTGCAGTGACGTGGTATCCGTTCGGGCCAGTTTGAGCGGATAAGACACATTGTCAAACACGTTCATGTGCGGCCAGACTGCGTAATCCTGAAACACCACGCCAAGGCCGCGTTTGTCCGGCGGCACCATTACTCCCGTTGCGGCATTTGCCACGGCTTCACCGCCAATCGAGACGGTGCCGCTGTCCGGGATCTCAAAGCCGGCAACCAGGCGCAGCAGTACCGTCTTGCCGCAACCGGACGGGCCGAGCAGGGTGAAGCACTCGCCGTCGTTGAGGTCCAGCGACAGGGCGGACAGCACTGCCCGCCCCCCATAGCTTTTGCCCAAGCCTTCGATGCGGACATCGGCCATGGTTCAAACCGTCACCAGGAGTTCACTTCTGCATGATGTCGGTGAATTTCCTGATGGTCGCTTCCTTTTCCGTCATGATTTGCTGATAGTCAATTTTCATGGCGCGCTTCATCGCTGCGTCAACCGGGGGAAGTTTGTAGCGCTCGGGGACCTTGACGTCGGCACGTACGGGAAGCGTTCCTTCATTGGCGATAACCGTCTGCCCGTCCTTCGACAGCACGAAGTCCACAAACTTCTTTGCCGCGTCGATATTCGGACTGGCGCGAAAGATGGCTATGGGACTCGGGATCACCAGCATTTCGGGCGGATAAACCAGCGCCAGCGTAGCGCCCTTGTCGATCTTGTCCAGCGTTATGTAGTCGACCGCCAGACTGGCGAGGAGATCGCCCGACGCGGTGTCATCGACCACCTGCCCCGACCCTTTGCCCATCTTTGCGCCATTGGCACGCAGGCCTTCGAAATAGGACCAGCCGAATGCCTTGGAGAGAACGGCCACGCTCATGTAGGCCGTGCCGGAAAGCGCGGGATTGGCAATGCCATAGGCGCCCTTGAAGGCAGGCTTCTGCAGGTCCGCCCAGGTTTTGGGAGCGTCCTTGATGATGCGCGTGTTGTAGGCGATGCCGAGGGTGCCAAGACGCACCGCCGTGAACGACCCGTCGTAATCCGGCAGGGGGTTCAAAAGGAATTTTATTTCCGCCGGAATATAGGGCAGCAGCATGCCCTGTGCCTTCAGTTGATAGAAATCGGGGACCTCGCTGGTCCACAGCACGTCGGCCAGAATCTTGCCGGACTCCCGCTCGGCAGCAATCTTGGCCATCAGCTTGCCTGCGCCTGCGGACTGAAAATCGAGCTTGATGTCCGGATGCTTCTTGACGAAGGCCGTTTTCAGGTCGCCCACCATCGATTCCTTCATCGAGGTGTAGACAAACAGCTTTTGCTGAGCGAGGGCTCCCAACGAAAAGACACCCAGCAGGGTAGCGATGGCACACAGCGAAAGGATTTTCATGGAGCGCACGGCAGATTCTCCTGAACAAAAAAGCGGATGAAAAAAGGCGAGCGAGATGAATTCATAACCAGTCAGTCGATTGTGCCATGGCAAGCGTATGAATTCCGATACCGTTAGCCCCGGAATATGCATGTAATATTGCCCTCCAGACAAAAAGAGGGGGTTGGAAATGGACAAGCTGTGGATCAAGCATTATCCGGCCGGCGTGCCCGCTGATATCGATGTCAAGCAATATGAAACCGTGTCGCAGGTGCTCGAGGAGTCGATGAAGAAGTACGCCGCGCGCACCGCCTTCATCTGCATGGGCAAGTCGATTTCCTATGCCCAGCTCGACACCGCATCCCGCAACCTCGGCGCCTGGCTGCAGTCGCGCGGAATAGCCCCCGGCGGTCGGGTTGCGCTGATGATGCCCAATATCATGCAATACCCGGTCTGCGTTGCGGCCGTGCTGCGTGCCGGCTACGTCGTGGTCAATATCAATCCGCTGTACACGCCACGCGAACTCGAGCACCAGCTCAAGGACAGCGGCGCCGAAGCCATCGTCATCATCGAAAACTTCGCCACCACGCTGGAGAAGGTTATCGCCAACACTCCTGTCAAGCACGTTGTGGTGGCCGCCATGGGTGACCTGCTGGGCGGGCTCAAGGGCACGCTGGTGAATTTTGTGGTGCGCAAGGTGAAGAAGATGGTGCCCGACTATTCGCTGCCGGGCTCGCTGCGTTTCAACGAGGCGCTGGCGCAAGGCGCGGGCAAGACGCTGAAGCCGGCGACGCGCACCCGCGAAGATGTCGCCTTCCTGCAATACACCGGCGGCACCACGGGCGTGTCGAAAGGGGCGACCCTGCTCAACCGCAACATCATTGCCAACATGCTGCAAGTCGAGGCCTGGATGCAGCCGGCGATCAACACCCACATCGACCAGCAGCACAACTTCGTCTGCGCCCTGCCGCTGTATCACATCTTCGCGCTGACGGTGTGCAACATGATCGGCATGCGCACCGGGTCCTGCAACCTGCTGATTCCCAATCCGCGCGACATACCGGGCTTCGTCAAGGAACTATCGACCTTCAAGTTCAATGTCTTCCCCTGCCTCAACACCCTGTTCAATGCCCTGGCGCACAACCCCGAATTCGCCAAGCTGGATTTCTCCACGCTCAAGATCAGCCTCGGCGGCGGCATGGCGACGCAGCGGCCGGTGGCCGAGCGCTGGATGGCGCTGACCGGCAGCGCCATCGTCGAAGGCTACGGCCTGTCGGAAACCTCGCCGGTGGCGACCTGCAACGTCGCCAACCTCAAGGGCTTCACCGGCACCATCGGCCTGCCGGTGTCCTCGACCGAAATCGCCATTCGCGACGATGAGGGCAAGGACGTGGCGCTCGGCGAATCGGGCGAGATCTGCATCCGCGGGCCGCAGGTGATGGCCGGCTACTGGCAGCGCGCCGACGAGACGGCGAATGTCATGACCGCCGACGGCTTCTTCAAGTCGGGCGACGTCGGCATCATGGACGAGAGCGGCGCCACGCGCATCGTCGACCGCAAGAAGGACATGGTGCTGGTCTCCGGCTTCAACGTCTATCCGAGCGAGGTCGAGGAAGTCGCGATGAAGCATCCGGGCGTGCTGGAGGCCGCCGTGATCGGCGTCGCCGACGAGCATTCCGGCGAAGTGGTGAAGCTGTTCATCGTCAGGAAGGATCCGGCGCTCACCGAAGCCGCACTGCAGGACTTCCTCAAGGAACAGCTCACCGGCTACAAGCGGCCCAAGTTCATCGAGTTCCGCCCCGACCTGCCCAAGTCGCCCGTAGGCAAGATCCTGCGTCGCGAACTGCGGCCCAAGGCCTGACATGCGCGCTGTCATCCCGCTGCTGGCCGGACTGTTGCTGGCTACCACCGTCCACGCGTTTTCGCTGGCCGACATTTCGGGCAAGGATGCCGGTGGCGGCCTCAAGGAAGCCCTGACACAGGGCGCCGCCAAGGCTGTTGAATTGCTCGGCAAGCAGGACGGATTTCTTGGCAACCCGAAGGTGAAGATTCCCCTGCCCGAGAGCGTCCAGCAGGTCGAGGGGGTGATGCGCGGCCTGGGCATGGGCAAGCAGGCCGACGAGTTGATCAATGCCATGAACCGTGCCGCCGAAGCCGCAGTGCCGCAGGCCAGGACCTTGCTGGTCAATTCGATCAAGCAGATGTCGGTGCAGGATGCCAAGGGCATCCTGTCGGGTGGCGAGGATGCCGCGACGCAGTATTTTCGCCGCACCACCTCCGGCCCTCTGGCCGAAAAATTCAGGCCGGTGGTGAAGACGGCCATGGCCAAGGTCAAGCTCGCTGAGAAATATGACCAGCTGGCCGGCAAGGCGGCCAAGTTCGGGCTGGTACGCGAGCAGGATGCCCAGCTGGAGAATTACGTCACGCAAAAAACGCTGGACGGTCTCTACCTGATGATCGCCGAGGAAGAAAAAGCGATCCGCAAGGATCCCGCTGGCGCCGCCGGCAAGCTGGCGCAGAAGGTGTTCGGCGCGCTCAAGTAAGGCAGAAGAAAACCTCACCACAGAGGCACAGAGACACAGAGAACGGCGAAGAGAAGATCGGGAGCCCGAATCGCTTTTCCTGCGGTTCTTCTCTGTGCCTCTGTGTCTCTGTGGTTCAAGCTCTTAATCACCCATGGTCAAACTCAATCCGGCGCAGCAGGAAGCCGTGCATCACCTCGATAGCCCGCTGCTGGTGCTGGCCGGTGCCGGCTCGGGCAAGACGCGCGTCATCACGCACAAGATCGCCTGGCTGGTCGACGAGTACGGCATCGCGCCTTCGCATATCGCCGCCATCACCTTCACCAACAAGGCGGCGAAGGAGATGAAAGAGCGTGTCGGCAAGCTGATCGGGGGCCGCGCCGAAGGCCTGATCGTCAGTACCTTCCATGCCCTCGGGGTGCGTATCCTGCGCCAGGAGGCCGCAGCAGTGGGCCTCAAGCCGGGCTTCTCGATACTTGATGCGGCCGATACCACGGCGCTTTTTCAGGAGCTGGCAGGCAATGTCGACAAAGGCCGGCTGCGCACCCTGCAATCGCGCATTTCGCTCTGGAAGAACATGCTTGTCGATCCGGAAGCGGCGCTGACCGATGCGGCTGACGAGATCGAGGCGGCGGCGGGACAGCTCTACGCCGACTACGAACGCACCCTGCGCGCCTATCAAGCGGTGGATTTCGACGACCTGATCCGCCTGCCGGTCAAGCTCTTCGCCGAACATGAGACGGTCGCACAACGCTGGCGCAGCCGGATCTGGCACTTGCTGGTGGATGAGTACCAGGACACCAATCGCGGCCAGTACCGTCTGGTGCAGTTGCTGACGCAGGGGCGCGATTCTTTCACCGCCGTCGGCGACGACGATCAGTCGATCTACGCCTGGCGCGGCGCCGACAGCGAAAATTTGCGGCTGCTGAAGGGCGACTACCCGGCGCTGAAGGTGGTCAAGCTCGAACAGAACTACCGCTCCACCTCGCGCATCCTGCACGCCGCCAACACGCTGATCGCCAACAATCCCAAGCTGTTTGAAAAGAAGCTGTGGTCCGAGCATGGGCAGGGTGACGCGATCCATATCCAGACTTGCCGCGACGGCGATCACGAAGCGGAGTGGGTTACTTCGCGACTGTCCGCGCACCGTTTTGAGCGGCGCACCAAGTTCTCCGACTACGCCATCCTGTATCGCGGCAATCATCAGGCGCGCGTCATCGAGCAGCAGTTGCGCGCCCAGCGGATTCCCTACGTGATCTCGGGCGGGCAGTCCTTTTTCGATCGCGCCGAAATCAAGGACATCACCTGCTATCTGCGCCTGCTGGCAAACCAGGACGACGATCCGGCCTTCATCCGTGCCGTCACCACACCCAAGCGCGGCATCGGCGGCACCACGCTCGAGGGACTGGGCCGCGCTGCCGGGCGCAGCCACCAGAGCCTGTTCGCCAGTATTTCCGCTCCCGGTCTGGATGCCGAACTCAACACCAAGCAGCGCACGGCCCTGCGCGAGTTCGGCGACTTCATCAATCGCATCGAGCAGCGCGCGGCCGCCGCCCCCGCCGGACCGGTGCTGAACGACCTGATCAAGGCCATCGGCTACGAGAGCTGGCTGTTCGAATCGCTGGACGTGCGCGAGGCGGAAGGCAAATGGGCCAACGTCTGCGACTTCGTCGAGTGGCTGGGGAGGAAGGGCGAAGAGGAAGGCAAGACCCTGCTCGAACTGGCGCAATCCGTGGCGCTGTTATCGATGCTGGACAAGAACGAAGACGAGCAGGATGCCGTGCAACTCGCCACCCTGCACGCGGCAAAAGGCCTCGAATTTCGCCACGTGTTTCTGGTTGGCGTCGAGGAAGGATTGCTGCCGCACCGCGACTCGCTCGAGCCCGCAAAGCTGGAAGAGGAGCGCCGGCTGATGTATGTCGGCATCACGCGCGCGCAGGCCAGCCTGACGGTGACCTGGTGCGAGCGGCGCAAACAGGGAAAGGCATGGATGCCGCGTGAGCCGTCGCGCTTCATCGCCGAAATGGGGGAGGCGGCGCAGCAAGCCTCGGCCCAAAGAAATACAGTGCCGGACGCCGACACCGCCCGCGCCAAGGCGAGCGCTTTGCGGGCCATGCTTGCCGGCAAGCGGTAGAGAGCCGCAGAAAGCAAAAAGGGACCACTCGCGGTCCCTTTTTGCTGGCCGGCCTTGCGGCAATTGCTTACTTCGCCGCGGGTTCCTTGAGGTTGCCGCCGGACTTGTTGGCCATATAGACAATGGTACGAGCCAGTTCGGCATCGTTGGCATCCGAGCCGCCTTTGGGCGGCATGGCATTCTTGCCGGCGATTGCTGATTTCAGCAGGCCATCGAGCCCCAGCGCGATGCGCGGAGCCCATGCGGTCTTGTCACCCAGTTTGGGGGCGTTGGCGACGCCGGCTTCATGACAGGCGGCACAGATCGTCTTGTATATCTGCTCGCCGCTGCGACTGCCGGCCGCAGCGCCTGCAGACGGCGCAGCAAGTTCGACGTGGGCGACAGGCGCTATGCGGCTGTTGGTCCCTTCCTCGTCACCCTTGGGACGGCCACCCATGGCGAATACGCTGACGGACAGAACAAGCGCGCCGGCCGTGGCAAGGGTACGGATATTCAACTGGAGCATGAGCAACCTTCCGGAAAGAGTCAAACGAGGCCGTCGATTATAGCGGATTCAGGCGCCCTGCAATGGACGCCGGCACCCGAACACGTTATGCTTCGGCCCCTCGTGCGCTCGTAGCTCAACGGATAGAGTACTGGCCTCCGAAGCCAGGGGTTGTGGGTTCGATCCCCGCCGAGCGCACCAAAGCCTGCTTCCGCTCATGGGCGCCTGTCTTCATGGCCGCAATCAATTTCCGCGAACGTCGCCGCCTTCTTCAACTCGCCGTCGCCAGCGCGGCCAGCTTGTGGCTGCCGCGCGGCGCGTGGAGCCAAGCTCGATTCAGCAGTAATCCCTTCGCATTGGGGGTAGCCAGCGGCTCGCCGACCCACGATTCGGTGGTGTTGTGGACTCGACTGCTGGCAGAAGACCGGGTCGATTCCGGTATTGGGCGGGAGGCGATTACGGTGCGCTGGGAAGTGGCGCACGATGACGGGTTTATCCGCATCGTCCGCAGCGGGCAGACGCAGGCGCTTGCCGAACTCGCTCATTCAGTCCACGTCGAAGTCTCGGGTCTCGAATCGGATCGATGGTATTTTTTCCGTTTCATGGTCGGCGATGCAGTCAGCACGGTGGGCCGCACCCGTACCTTCCCGGCGGCAGACGCCAGCGTGGATCGCCTGCGATTGGGTTATGCATCCTGCCAGCGCTGGGAGCATGGCTACTTCAGCGCCTATCGCCACATGCGCGAGGAAAACCTCGATGCGGTGATGTTTCTTGGCGATTACATCTACGAGTATTCCGGCAGCCGCAATGCGGTTCGCGTGCCCTCGGGCGGCTGGGTGCTGACGCTGGACGACTATCGACAGCGCTATGCCCTGCACAAGGGCGAAGCCGATTTGCAGGCCATGCATGCCGCCTGTCCGTGGTTGATGACCTGGGATGACCACGAGGTGCAGAACGACTATGCGGGGCAGCGAGAGGGCGAAAACGGCCCGCCTGTGGCCAACTTCATTGCGAGGCGAGCTGCTGCCTACCAGGCCTATTACGAACACATGCCTTTGCGCTCATCGGTGCTGACCCAGGCCACGGCAGGACTGGTGAATGCGGCGAGCGGGGCCGAGATGCGGATTTACAACCGCGTCGAGTTCGGTCGTCTGGCTTCGCTCTATCTGCTGGATGCCCGCCAATACAAGGACCCCCAGGTTTGTAACAGCGGTGGCAAGGCGGGGTCGAGCTCGGTGAATCCTGCCGCCTGTCCCGAATGGAACGACCCCCGGCGAACCATGCTCGGCGTCGAGCAGGAACGCTGGCTGCATGCCGAGTTTTCCAGGGCCGGCAAAAGCTGGAACGTGGTGGGACAGCAAACCCTGTTTGGCCAGCGCGACTTGCGCCCCGGCCCGGGCCAGAGCTTCTGGAACGATGGCTGGGATGGCTATCCTGCCGCACGCAAACGTCTGACGGATTCGCTGGTGGGAAATTCGGTGGCGAATCCGGTGCTGCTCGGCGGCGACGTGCATGAGAACTGGGTCGGCCACGTCAAGGCCGACTATGCTGATGCAGCCAGCAAAGCCGTCGGCGTGGAGTTCTGCGGCACCAGCATCACGTCCCGTTCCGGCGGCAACGCCAAGACGGCGGAACGCCTGGCCGAGAATCCGCACTTCGTGTTTGCCGAAGCGGAACGCAAGGGTTACGGGATTGCCGAATTCACGCCGAAGCAGCTCACGGTAGCCTTGCGCGTGGTCGACGACGTGACGCGCAAGGATACGAGTATCGAGACCTTGGCTCGCTTTACTGTGGCGGCCGGGCAATCTGTCATCGAGAAAGCCTGAAGCGGTCTGACGCTGCAGCTGGCTTTGGCGACCGAGTCGGAGTCCGGAGCACTTCTGTACTATTCGCGAACAGCCTGGAACCGTGCCAGCGTCCGCGCCCGTGCTGCGACGTGATCGACCACCGGCGCCGGATAGTCATGGCCGATGGAGACGCCGCAGGCGGCTTGCTCTGCGGCGCTCATTTTCCACGGTGCGTGGATGAACTTCTGCGGGACACGGGAAAGTTCCGGCACGTAGCGGCGGATGAAACGGCCTTCTGCGTCGAACTTTTCCGATTGCGTGACCGGGTTGAAGATTCGGAACCACGGTTGCGCGTCGCAACCGGTCGAGGCCGCCCATTGCCAGCCGCCGTTGTTGGCGGCCAGATCAAAGTCGAGCAGCTTTTCAGCAAACCACGCCTCGCCCTGTCTCCAGTCCAGCCCCAGATCCTTGGTCAGAAACGAAGCGGCGACCATGCGCAGGCGGTTGTGCATGTAGCCGCTGAATGCTAGTTGACGCATGGCGGCATCCACCAGCGGGTAACCGGTGCGGCCCGCACACCAGGCTTCGAACAGATCCGGTGCCGCGTCCCAGCGCAGGGCATCGAATGCCGGCTTGAAGCACTGCGTGGCCACCCGCGGATGGTGCCAGAGGATGGCGTGGTAGAAGTCGCGCCAGATCAGCTCCGCTAGCCAGGTTTCGGCACCGCGCCCGGCCTGCGCATATGCATAGGCCGCGAGCTGGCGAATCGAGATCGTGCCGAAACGCAGATGCGCAGAAAGATACGAGGTGCCCTTTATCGCGGGAAAGTTGCGGCGACTGGCATAGCCATCGATGCGCTCGATGAAGTCCCGGAACAGGGCTTGCGCGCCGCTCATGCCGGTGGGCAGGGGCAGGTCGCTCAGGTCCGTTGCTTCGAAGCCGAGCTCTTGCAGCGACGGCAGTTGTTCGATGCCGCGCGGTGGCGCCAGATGGGCTGCGTATTCGTCGACCGGCCACGGCTGCAGCTGGGCCGGACCGAGCTTCTTCAGCCACGCGTTCCTGTACGGAGTAAATACCGAGAAGGGAGTGCCGCCCTGGGTCATCACCTCGGCACGGTCGAAAATGACCTGGTCCTTGAAATCCAGAAAGCCGGCGCCGGATTTCTGATTGAGGAGACGGCGCTGGACTTCTACATCGCGGGCAATGGCCGCCGGCTCGTAATCGCGGTTGACATACACGGAGGTCACCTCGAGTTCCGCGGCGAGGCGCGGAATCTCGATCAGCGGATCGCCGTGGCGCACGATCAATGCGCCGCCCATCTCCTCGAGCGCGGCGGCGACTTCCTCCACTGCGCGCAGGATGAATTCCACGCGCCGGTCGCGACGCGGTAGCGGGTCGAGAATCCTCGTGTCGAAGACGAAGGCGCAATACACCCGCGGGTGTGCCTTCAGCGCATGGTGCAGGGCGGCGTGGTCGTGCACGCGCAGATCGCGGCGGAACCAGACAAGGGCGGCGGACATCGGATGATCGAACGGGGATACTCGGGAACGGACTGAGAGATTACAATGACGGCACATTCATGGATACCGTCAGTCTCGCCAACCACTTTCTGATCGCCATGCCCGCCATGGCCGACCCGAATTTTTCCCGCACGCTGACCTACATTTGCGAACACAACGCGGACGGCGCCATCGGCATCATCGTCAATCGCCCGATCGACATGAAGCTTGCCGGACTGTTCGATCGGGTCAGCATTCCGCTTGAAGACGAACACGCCGAGGCACGCTTCGCCGACCTGCCAGTGTATTTCGGCGGACCGGTGCAGACCGATCGCGGCTTCGTGTTGCACCGGCCGGTCGGACAATGGCAGTCTTCGCTCAATGTCAGTGACAGCATCGCGCTGACCAGTTCGCGCGACATCCTCCAGGCCATGGGCAGCACCGGCCTGCCGGCCGAAGTGCTGGTCAGTCTTGGCTATGCCGGCTGGACAGCCGGGCAGCTGGAGTGGGAGCTGTCGCAAAACGCCTGGCTGACGGTGGAAGCCGACGTCGCCATCATCTTTGACGTCCCCCCCGAAGAGCGCCTGCCGGCAGCGATGCAGCTGCTCGGCGTGGATTTCGCCAACCTGTCGGACGTCGCCGGCCATGCGTGAGTGCTTGCCGACGGGCCGCCCCAAGGCGAGCACAGTGTTCGAACCGGAGCCGCCCGAAGGCGGCGAACATGCGTCACCCTCGCCTGGGCGGGGGGTGGGGGGTGGGGGCGTATCTGGCTCCGTGCTCACCTTCGATTTCGGAATCAAGCGTATCGGCGTCGCCATCGGAACGCTACTGGGCGCCGGTCGGTCCGGTCCGGCGCGCGCCCTGACCGCCATCGCCAGCGAGGCCAGCGACGCCCGCTTTGCCGCCATCACGGCGTTGATCGTCGAGTGGCAGCCGGTGCTGCTGCTGGTCGGCCGGCCTTTGAACGAAGACGGCACGCCGCATGAAATGACAGCGCGTTGCGAGCGCTTCGCCAATCAGTTGCGCGGACGGTTTCGCTTGCCGGTGGAGGAGGTCGACGAACGCTTCAGTTCGACGGAAGCCGATGCAAACCTGCGCGAACGCGGGCTTTCCTGGCAGCAGCGCAAGACACAAGTCGATGCCGAAGCCGCACTCATTATTCTTCAAAGCTGGTTTGAACTTCATGCCAATGGCCACCCAACCGCCCATGCAACTGCCTGACGCCGAAGCACTCTGCGCGTCCCTCGCCGAGGCCATGCGGCCCTATGTTGACCCCGCCACCACTGCTCTGGTAGGCATCCACACGGGCGGCGTCTGGGTCGCCGAGCGCCTGCACGCTGCGCTGGGTCTGCAAGTCCCCTCCGGCTCGATGGATGTGTCCTTCTATCGCGATGACTACCATCAGCGCGGTTTGCACGCCAACGCCAAGACTTCGCAGATACCTTTCGATGTCGAGGGTGCGCACATCGTCATCGTCGATGATGTGCTCTATACCGGCCGCACCATCCGTGCAGCGATGAACGAGCTGTTCGACTACGGTCGGCCGGCACGAATCGACCTTGCCGTACTGACTGATCGCGGTGGTCGGGAGTTGCCCATCGCGCCGAGTTTCTGTCCGCATTCGCTGAGCCTGCCCGCCGCCCAGATACTGGCGCTGGAGCGGGCGACTGACGGCGGACTGTCCTTTCGGTTGATCGAGAAATGAGCGCATTCGGGAGCCAGAAGAGCCCACAACTCAACAGCCACGGCGAGCTGCAGCATCTGCTGACCATCGAGGGTTTGCCGCGCGACGTGCTGACGCGCATTCTTGATACCGCCGCGCCGTTTTCCGAAGTCGCCGAGCGCGAAGTGAAGAAGGTGCCGCTGTTGCGTGGCAAGAGCGTGTTCAACCTGTTCTTCGAGAATTCGACGCGCACGCGGACCACGTTCGAGATTGCCGCCAAGCGACTTTCCGCCGACGTCATCAACCTCAACATCAATACCTCCTCGGCAAACAAAGGCGAAACCCTTCTGGATACGGCGGACAACCTTGCGGCGATGCAGGCTGACATGTTCGTCGTGCGGCACGCCTCGAGCGGCGCACCCTTCCTCATCGCGCAGCATATGGCGGCGACCGGGCGCGACCATATCCATGTCGTGAATGCCGGCGACGGCCGCCATGCGCATCCGACGCAAGGCCTTCTCGACATGTACACCATCCGCCACTACAAGGCGGATTTCACCCAGCTCACCGTGGCCATCGTCGGCGATGTGCTGCATTCCCGCGTGGCGCGCAGCCAGATCCATGCATTGACCACGCTGGGTGTTCCCGAAGTGCGCGTCATAGCGCCCAAGACTTTGTTGCCGACAGGCGTCGAACGCCTCGGGGTGAGGGTGTTCCACGACATGCGCGAAGGCCTCCGTGGCGTCGATGTGGTGATGATGCTGCGTCTGCAGAATGAACGCATGCAGGGCGCCCTGCTGCCCTCGACGCAGGAGTACTTCAAGTCCTACGGCCTGACGACGGAAAAGCTGGCACTGGCCAAGCCCGACGCCATCGTCATGCATCCGGGGCCGATGAATCGCGGCGTCGAGATCGACTCGGCTGTGGCCGACGGCGGCCAGGCCGTGATCCTGCCGCAAGTCACTTTCGGCATCGCGGTACGTATGGCGGTGATGGCCATGCTGGCCGGCAATTGAGCGGACAGTCATGAAAATACACATCAAGAACGGCCGCCTGATCGACCCGGCGAGCAAGACCGACAAGCTGCTGGACCTGTTCATCGCTGCCGGACGCATAGTCGGCGTCGGCAACGCGCCGGCCGGTTTCGAAGCCAACAGCGTGCTGGATGCGACCGGCTGCATCGTCTGCCCCGGTCTGGTCGATCTTGCGGCACGGCTGCGCGAACCGGGATTTGAATACAGGGCCACGCTGGAATCAGAAATGGCAGCGGCAGCGGCCGGCGGTGTCACGTCACTCGCCTGTCCGCCGGATACCGATCCGGTGCTGGACGAGCCGGGGTTGGTGGAAATGCTGACCCATCGGGCGCGGCTGCCCGAGTTTGCCCACGTCCACCCGGTGGGAGCGCTTACCGTGCAACTGGAAGGCAAGGCGCTTACCGAAATGGCCGAACTCTCCGAGGCCGGTTGCGTCGCTTTCGGACAGGCCAATCGGGCCATCGTCGACACCCAGGTGCTGCTGCGCGCCATGATGTACGCAGCGACCTTCGATTTTCCCGTCTGGCTGCAGGCGCAGGACCCCTTCCTGGCCAAGAAGGGTGTCGCCCACGACGGTGAAGTCGCGGCGCGCCTGGGGCTGGCCGGAATTCCTGTGGCGGCGGAAACCATCGCGCTGGCAACCATTCTGCAACTGGCGCGCGAGACCGGCGCCCGGGTGCACGTGACCCGCGTGTCGTCTGCGGCCGGTGTCGAAATGATCGTTGCCGCGCGTGCCGCAGGCATTGCGGTGACCTGCGACGTGGCGATTCATCACCTGCACCTGTGCGAGATGGATCTGGGTTTCTTCGACGCGCATGCACGACTCGATCCGCCACTGCGCTCGCAACGCGATCGGGATGCCTTGCGTACCGGCCTGGCCTCGGGCGCGATCAACGCGCTGTGCTCCGACCACACCCCGGTCGATGACGACGGCAAGCAGATGCCTTTCGAGGAAGCTGACGTCGGCGCCACCGGGCTCGAACTGCTGCTGCCGCTGACGCTCAAGTGGGCGCAGGAAATGAAGTTGCCGCTGATGACCGCGCTGGCACGCGTGACCTCGGACCCGGCCCGCATTCTCGGCGTCAAGGCTGGCAGCCTGGCACTGGGCGCCGCGGCCGATATCTGCGTCTTCGATCCGGCAGCCTGGCTCCTGGTCAGCCGCGAGAACCTCAGAAGCCAGGGCAAGAACACGCCCTTCCTCGGCCTCGAGTTGCCCGGCCGCGTGCGCTACACCCTGATCGATGGCCACCTGGCCTTCGACGGTACGCTTGGCTGACGCCGGCCAGCGTCCGAGTGGATACCGTCCCTTCGGGACATGAATCTGAATTGCCTGCCCGCGAGGAGGAATCCGCGGAACGCAAATGGATAACCGCCGGTACTATGGTCTCGATGCCTTGCGCGGCGGCATGATGATGCTGGGCATCGTCCTGCATGCCTGCATGCTTTATCTCGCCGATCCGCCGGCGCGCTATCCCTTCCCCACAGACCACAACACGGCGTATGTCTTCAACGTCTTTCTTGCCTTTATTCACAGCTTTCGCATGCCGACGTTCTTCGTCCTGGCTGGGTTCTTCACCTCCCTGCTGATCGAAAAGCGCGGCCTTCGCGGCACCTACAGCAACCGCGCGAAGCGGATTCTGGCGCCGCTGGTTGCGGGTGCCGTAACGATATTGCCGGTCACCGGTCTGTTGATGGTGACATTCATGCTCAGCGCCCGGTACGGGACGCACGACTTCATTCCCTCTTTCGCGGCCGTTCAAACCTTCAAGCAGGAACTCATAGCGGCGGGCTTCCCCATCGACAAGCCGACCCTCGGACACCTGTGGTTTCTGTATTACCTCTGCTTCTTCTACCTGCTGATACCGCTGTGCGATTTCCTGGTACGGGTCAGCCTGAAGTTCGAGGATAGCGTGAAGCGATGGCTGGTTTCACCCCTGCTGCTGGTGATGTTTGCGGTTTTGACGGCAGCCAGCCTGTGGCCGTTCGAGGGCGGCACGGTATTCATGGAGTACTCCTTCGTCAAGCCGCACTTGCCGGCCCTGCTCTATTTTTCGTTCTTCTTCGTGCTCGGTTACATCTTCCATCACTATCCCGTTTTCCTGCCCGCCCTGGCGCGAAATGCCCCTTTCTGGGCGGTGCTTGCGGCCGTCCTGTTCCCGCTTTCGCTGGTTGTGAGCCACTACGACGCCGTCGCCCCCGGCGACAACTTTGCGGTTCATCTGGGCGCAGTGCTGGTACAGGGACTATGCACATGGGTTCTGGTCTACCTGTTCCTCGGCAGCGCATTGCGCTTCTTCGACCGCGAATCGTCCTGGATCGTCTATGTGTCGCAATCGGCGTACTGGGTCTTCCTGGTGCACCTGCCGCTGGTGTTCCTCGCCGGCTGGTGGCTGCTGCAATTCGACCTTCCCGCCATGCTCAAGTTTCTGCTCGTCTGCGGCTTCACCTCGTTCGTGGCTTTTACGACATTCCACTACTGGGTGCAGAAGACCTGGATCAGCGATTTCCTGTATGGACGCCGCTTCGACCTGGATTGGCCATGGCGGGAATCGAGGATTTCTCGCTGACCTCACTCACACGCGAACATGAACGCCGACACTGCCCGCATGAATCGCTTCACGCTGCGTTTCGCAGACGCGGAACTGGAGCAGGCTTTTGCCGAGGAGCAGGCGCGCAAGTCCCTGCGACCGATTCGAATCGCGCTGGTCTGCGCTGCGGCGATAACGCTGTTTCTTATATGGCCTGCGGCCTTCTGGATAAGTCCGCCCACTCGAGAGTGGATGCCGGGAATCGTCGCTCTGGTTCTGGCCACGGTCGGCCTCTGCTATGTCTTGACCCACCGAAATTTTTTTTGTACCGGCATCAGTGGCTGATGTTCGCTATGGCATGGGCGATGTCCTTCGGGATGATTCGTGCCGTGTCGCATTCGCCGACGTTCGAAGCGTCCGGCTTTTTCTTGATGAGCATCCATTTGTTCAGCATCTATGGCGTTTTTCGATTGCGTTTTCCGGCGGCCGTGGCCGCTGGATGGATCAGCATGGCCATGTACCTGGTCTTGCTCAGCGCGCTCGGATTACTGTCCGGAATCAACATGTACCGGCATGCGGGTGCGCTCCTGACGGCGAACCTCTGGGGCATGCTGATTTGCTATCAGATGGATCTCGCCCTGCGACGCGCATTCCTGGCAGTGCGCGACGTCGCCGTCGAACACGAACGCTCCGAGAGGCTGCTGCTCAACATCCTGCCGGCGGAACTGGCTCAGGAGTTGTCGGCGACCGGCAGCGCGCGTCCGGCGCGGCACGAGTCCGTCACCATCCTGTTCACCGACTTCAGCGGCTTCACCCAGGTAGCCTCGTCCATGCCTGCCGAACGAATGGTTGCCGAGCTCAACGAAATATTCGCCGCCTTTGACGACATCACCGATGCCTGCGGTGTCGAGAAGATCAAGACCATAGGCGACGCCTACATGGCTGCGGCCGGCCTGCCCAAACCGTGCGCAGACCATGCGCAACGCTGCGTGCGCGCCGGACTGGACATGCTGGCCTACCTTGAGAATCGAAACAGGACGGCTGCCTTCAAATGGGCGCTCCGCGTGGGAATCCATTCCGGCCCGGTGGTGGCCGGCGTGGTCGGCAAGCGGAAGTACGCCTTCGACATCTGGGGCGATACCGTCAACGTCGCTTCCCGCATGGAAAGCTCGGGCGAGATCGGCCGGGTCAATGTCTCGGCCTACACGTTCGACCTGATCCGGGAAGAATTCGATTGCGAGTACCGGGGCAAGCTGGATGCCAAGGGCAAGGGACAGATCGATATGTACTTTGTCGCTGGCCCGCAAGCCAAAATTAATCACGAGCCCCGAGAACACTTGTTACCGATGCCGGATCGACACCGCTGATACGAACCCGCTTGGCGCGGGAGGTTTCGCCACTTACCAGGCTGATCGCGGCTTTGGCGACGCCAAGCCGCTCGGCGAGAAATGCGATCAGGCAGGCATTGGCCTTGCCATCCAGCGGCGGCGCCGCAAGCCGGATTTTCAGCGCTTCGCCGTGCAGGCCCACCACTTCGGTTTTTTTCGCTCCTGGCTGGATGTGCAGCCGCAGCGTCACGCCTTCGTCATCAGCGACCAGCCAGCTCATCCAAGCAGCATCAGTGGCAATACGCTGTTGCGCAGGCTGGCGACGACAAACAAGGCTATTTGCAGCACCAGCAGCAGCGCCAGCGGTGAAAGGTCTACGCCGCCGACGGGAGGAATCACGCGGCGAAACGGCCGCAACAGGGGCCGTGTCAGCGTGTTGAATACATCGGCCAGTGGTGCGTAGGGGTTTACCCAGGAAAACACTGCCGACACCAGCACGGCCCCCATCACCAGATACAGGCTGATCTTGGCCACCTCGAGCGCCGCCAGCAGCGCGACCACGAGCGCCGGCGCCAGCGACACGACGAGCAGCACGCCGGAGAACCCCAGGGCAATCCCCTGGTACACCACCTGCCACAACCAGGCCAGCAGCAGGCTGGCCATGTCAAGGCCAAACAGGCCCGGAATCAGGCGACGCAACGGGCGCACCATCCAGTCAGTCACGGCGACGATGAATTGTCCCAGCGGGTTGCGAAACGGAGCGCGCGCCCATTGCATGGCGAAGCGGACCAGCAGCACCATTGACAGGAAGCCGCAGACCGAATCAAGGACGAAAAGGATGATCTGCGCCAGCATCAGTCTTTACCAAGGATGTTGCCCAGCTCGCGTCCACGCGCCTCGGCGGCCATGATGCCGTGTTCGATGGCGCTGGCAATTCCGCTGGCGCCAAATGACAGCAGGGCCGCTTCTGTGGTACCGCCCTTGGAGGTCACGCGTTCGCGCAAGGTCGAGATCGACTCGCTGCTCTGTTCAGCCAGGCTCGCGGCGCCGAGAAAGGTTTCCACGGTCAGCTGGCGTGCGGAGTGCGGATCGAAGCCCAGCTTGAGTGCGGCCGCCTCCATGGCTTCGATGAAATAGAACACGTAGGCCGGACCGCTGCCGGAAACCGCAGTGACGGCATCCATGTTGTCTTCGTTCTCGATCCACACCGTACTGCCCACCGCCTTGAGAATTTTTTCGGCATTGGTGCGCCCTTCGAGGTCCACGCTCGGGTCGGCGCACAAGCCTGTGATGCCGGCGCCGATCAGGGCCGGCGTGTTGGGCATGGTGCGCACCAGGTTCTTGTAGTTGCCCAGCCAGCGCGAAATATCGGCCATGCGCAGTCCGGCGGCAATGCTTACCACCAGCTGATTGTCGAGCTTGCCGCTGAACGGCGCAACCGCTTCCCTCAGTTGCTGCGGCTTGACCGCCAGTACCATGACTTCACAGTTCAGTGCCGCCGCATCGACGGTTGCCGTGCAGCGTACGCCGAAGGTTTCGGTGAGTTTTTCGCGGGACGCTGCGAAGGGCTCCACCACCTGTATGCCGGCGGCGGAATAGCCCTGCTTGCGCAGCCCGCCGATAAGGGCGACAGCCATGTTGCCGCCGCCGATGAATGTGATTTTCATGCTGCCTCCGCAGGGCCGCCCCAAGGAGGCAGCAAGTCAATGAGATGGAGCAAGCACTGCTTGCGAACCGTAGTCACCTCCTTCCATGGGAAGGGGGCTGGGGGGATGGTAGTCAAAGCTTCACTCTTTCTCCGAAAATCGCCGTGCCGATGCGCAGCAGCGTGCTGCCTTCCATTATCGCCGCTTCCAGATCGTGGCTCATGCCCATCGACAGGGTATCGAGCTCCAGATCCAGCGAATCGCGCAAACGGCGCAGGACGGCGAACTGCTCACGCTGCCGCGCCGGGTCGTCGCTCGGTTCGGGAATAGCCATCAGGCCGCGCAGTCTGAGCCCGGGCAGCGCCGCCACCGCGCGCGCCAGCAAGGCCGTCTCCGCCGGCAGGCAGCCGCTCTTCGATGCCTCGCCTGAAACATTCACCTGGAGGCAAAGCTGTAGCGGCGCGATACCCGGCGGGCGTTGCGCGGCAAGCCGTTCGGCTATTTTCAGGCGGTCCACCGAGTGCACCCAGGCAAAGTTCTCGGCCACCAGGCGCGTCTTGTTGCTCTGTAGCGGCCCGATGAAGTGCCATTCAAGCCCAAGCCCGGCCAGTTCTGCCGCCTTGTCGGTCGCTTCCTGCACATAGTTCTCGCCGAATGCGTGCTGCCCGGCTGCCACGGCTTCACGCACGCTGGCGGCGGGCCAGGTCTTGGAAACGGCCAGCAATTGCACGGATTCCGCCGACCGCCCGGCGGCAACGCAGGCAGCGGCAATGCGTGCACGCACAGCTTGCAAGTTGGCGGCGATTGATGTCATATAGCAACTTCAAAGTATATCGCAGGCCCTCTACAGGAAAGCGCTCATGGACATCACCGAACTGCTCACTTTCGTCGTCAAGAACAAGGCTTCCGACTTGCACCTGTCGTCCGGCATGCCGCCCATGATTCGCGTCCATGGCGACGTGCGGCGCATCAATCTGCCGGCCATGGAGCACAAGGATGTGCATGCCATGATCTATGACATCATGAACGATGGGCAGCGCAAGATCTACGAGGAAAACCTCGAGTGCGACTTTTCCTTTGCGGTGCCCAACCTGGCGCGCTTCCGCGTCAATGCCTTCGTCCAGAACCGCGGCGCAGCGGCGGTGATGCGGACCATTCCGTCGAAGATCCTGTCGCTCGAGGATCTCAAGGCGCCGAAGATTTTTGAAGAACTGGCCGACTATCCGCGCGGCCTGGTGCTGGTGACGGGGCCGACCGGTTCGGGCAAGTCGACCACGCTGGCGGCGATGGTCAATCACAAGAACGATGTTGAATACGGCCACATTCTTACGGTCGAGGACCCGATCGAATTCGTGCATGAATCCAAGAAGTGCCTGATCAACCAGCGCGAGGTCGGTCCGCATACCCTGTCCTTCAACAATGCCCTGCGCTCGGCCCTGCGCGAAGACCCCGACGTGATTCTGGTGGGCGAAATGCGCGATCT
>JAPLQY010000113.1 GCA_026399475.1 Rhodocyclales bacterium | reverse complement strand
ACCGACCACGCGCCGCTGATCTCGGTCTACCGCAAGGCGCGCGCCCTGCCCGGCATCAAGAAGATCCTGATCAGTTCCGGCCTGCGCTATGACCTCGCGGTGCGTTCGCCCGAGTACGTCAAGGAACTGGTGACCCACCACGTCGGCGGCTACCTGAAGATCGCGCCCGAGCACACCCAGGAAGGCCCGCTATCGAAAATGATGAAGCCGGGCATCGGCGCCTACGAACGCTTCAAGCAGATGTTCGACAAGTTCTCCAGGGAAGCCGGCAAGGAGCAGTACCTGATTCCCTACTTCATCGCCGCGCACCCCGGCACCACCGATGAAGACATGCTGGAACTCGCGCTGTGGCTGAAGCGAAACGGCTTCCGCCTCGATCAGGTGCAGACCTTCCTGCCGACGCCGCTGGCCATCGCCACGGCCATGTGGCACACGGAGAAGAATCCGCTGCGCAAAGTGACGACGGATTCCGAAGGCGTTGCCGTGGTGCGCGGCGGCCGCCAGCGCAAACTGCACAAGGCCTTCCTGCGCTATCACGATGCGGAAAACTGGCCCCTGCTGCGCGAGGCTTTGCGGACCATGGGCCGCGCCGACCTGATCGGACCGGGCAAGCGCCACCTGATCCCGGCCTGGCAGCCGGCCGGCACGGGAACGGCGTCATTGCCGCACAAGCCAGGACAAAGACCCCACGCGGACCGGCGCCCGCAAAAGTTATACGAAGCGGTATCCCCTGGTGGGACGGCACTGGCGACACGGCGAACCACGCCTGCCGCCCCGGCCAAACCTGCCAAAGGCGCGCCGACGCGCCGCCATCCGGACGTGCCGCGGCATCCGCTATCGCGCCGCAAGGGCGGCTGAAGGCAAAATAATCAGGGGGTTTGGAGCAGGTAGAATCGGGTGGCGGAGAGGGTGGCCACTCATTTAGCATGTCGCAAGCAATCACACTGTCTCGCAGCACCCAATCCGGACCACAATCTTCAGGAGTGAATTGTACCTTGAGGTAGCAGTACGGGTCACCACTTCTCATCGCTAACGATGGGTAGGACGGCGGGTAGTGCTTTCGCCTACCCATCGGAGACATAGCCGAACAGCCAAGACCATAGAAATACTCGTTCGAGCGAAGAATTGTGAGAAAACGCTTGTCTCAAGAAGGCTCATAGGGGGTCATACAGCCTCATATTATCGTTACTAAACAATTAGTTATATAATTTCACCCACAAATTGCGGCTTGCAACCAGCCACAACTTTGTCATAAATTCGATGGGTGAAATAATGGGTAAGAGACAGATAGAACTTGGTGCCATGGCAGTATCCAATATCCGGCGTCGGGGTATAAATTTTGTAGGCGGTGTTACCGGTCTTGCCATCAACGTCAGCGGGTGTGGCTCGCGCAGTTGGGTTCTACGCTACACAGTCAACGGCAGACGCCGAGACAAAGGACTTGGCGGTTATCCAGATGTGACCTTGGCACAGGCGAAAGAATTGGGACGTGCAATTCGCGCTAAATTGCGCCAAGGTATCGATCCAGTAGACGATGGTCGCGTTGCTCGTGGCAACTTGGTTGCGACTCAGGTGGCTGCCCTGACCTTTAGCCAAGCTGCTACGAAGTACATCGATACACATGCAGATACGTGGCGAAATACCAAGCATGTCCAGCAGTGGCGCAACACCATCGAAACATACGCCAATCCGGTGATCGGGCATCAGTTGGGTGTCTGTCATTCCCTGACCTTCATGCTCCGCTACAAACCACAGCCACTGGTCATCAGAAATTGGACATGCCCTGCCTCCAATCTCGGAAAACGGATCACGAATTCCGGACAGGCTGGGTACTGACTCTGAAAATGCCCGCCAGCTTTCGTACATTGCGTTGAATCCAATGTGTCCGAAGATGATTGCCAGGTCAGCCCGACGATCAGCGACTGCTGCAAAGATATTGCCTTGAGCGAGTTTTGGCATGGTCAATTTCACTTCCTGACTAGCAAATCATATTGGGTGAGCCTTTCAAGCATGACATCGTCTTCGACATAGTAGACCGCTGGACACCGCTCTTCAGGCTGAATGGCATTCAGCAGAAGCTGTCCCAGACGCAGGTCAGGATCTTGCTCCCAAGTCTTCCGTATTGCACCGAGAATAATTTCAATCCGCTTGGGGTCGCGGATCGTTCGGGCAGGATCGTGAGTTCGAGGTCTTGAGGGATGCATGGGATTGCTAACAAATTCCATCCTTCCATCCGGGCTTGGAAGAAAGTCTCGCACGTCCGTAGTTCTGCCATCCGGAGCGAAGGAAAAGGCGCAACTCGGCCTCGCGCTTCTAAAGGAGGCTGTACTCGAATTCGCCAAGGTCAATCCAAAGGGAATCTCAAACTCAGATGCAGCAAGCCTCCTGGGGCTCCGCAGTGACTATGGCGGTGGCTCGAAGGATTATCTTTCCTACAGCATCATTGGCCTTCTCATGCGCGAAGGAAGCAGTGCATCCCAAGTGCCCACCCCAGGCGCATTGCTCATAAGGGACGCATTGAGGATTTGGAGTTCAAGCCCCCATTGGGAGTCATCTGGCGTGACGAAGCCTTGGCCCTGAAGGAAGTAGTCAACGGCGCCGGACATCGCTTTCGTTCCAAGGATCGGGAACACAGTACTGCTGCCGCCTCCAATCTCATTCAGGATATTGCGCAGCTTCTCAGCAGCCGCAGCGGCCTGGTGGCGCTTTCGTCGGAACTCGGCCGGGGTGAATGCGTGCGCGGGGCTTTCTTTGAGGGCTTGGAACACCGCAAGCGCAAAATCCCTGTGATAGTCGGAATCGATCGCCCTGCTCTCGATCTCGCGCCACACACTCTCCATTGCAGGGGAAGAACAAAGGGTATCGATCACATTGAGGATTTCGTCCCTCAGTGGGGTGTCAAGGTGAGGGGCAATGGATTCTCTGTACCTGATAAGCGAAGGAGGGGCCCAATGCGGCCAAGGCAACGGAGAGGAACTAGGCATCGCCGTCAATGATCCTGCCGCTCCGGCATTCGAGCTCGTGCTGCTGCGTGGGCGTCCTCTGCGCTTGGAGTCAGTCATCGGAATTAGTTCCCGGACGCACAGACCGCACTACAAGTCGCTCGATCTCCGCGACAGTGCGCTCCAGGTCGGCCACCAATGGGCTGCCGCCGCGCGCTGCGAAAGCTTCCACCAGGGCGTGGTAGTACCAAAGCGTTTCGATAGTCCGCCAGGATGGTCCGGGCGTTGTGCAACTTGTCGGCCGCCGATACCAGCCGCACCGAGGCCGGCGCGTCCTTCAGGTGGGCCAGATAGGCTTCCTTGCGGGCCTGCCAAGGGGGCTTTGGCGTGACGTCGGTATCCGAGCAGGCGGACACGATGTCCGCAACCCGATCACCGAAGCGATGGCGGATATCGGCAAGCACCGGCGCCCCGCCGCAGTCCTCGACGGCATCATGCAGCAGCGCCGCGATGGCTTCGTCCTCGTCGGCACCATGTTCCAAGGCGATGCCGGCAACAGCCAGAACATGGGCCACGTAGGGCACGGCGGTGCCTTTGCGCACCTGGCCGCCGTGCAGGTGATGGGCGAGGGTCAGCGCCTCGGAGAATCGTGCGGTCAGGGTCATGGCAGGTCGGGGACGTGATCAGTCACGCTGAGCGCTCCACTCCGTCATTGCCTCGATTTCTTTGGTCAGCGAGTCAATCACCTTGCGGGCTTGAGTGAGGTTGTCGAGCGCCCTCCAGAGCTTGGAGCTTTCATGAACCTCATCTGGCTTGTGATGGCGCTTGAAGTGGATCTCCATCGCTGCGCCTTGGCACAAATCGCCGGCCTGCGTTGCTCTGAAACACAAGCGGCCAAGCTGATCGCTTTCCCAATCAGCCTCCAGCGCAAAGCCAGCGCGGTACCCGGTCCGCGACATGTTGGCATTGCGAATCAGCACAGCAGCCTCTGGCTTCATGCTGCACTTTCTTGCATCGACTTCAGGCAGTCAATCAACCGATACTGCTGCCCCTTGTCCCGCATCATTTCTTCCAAGACTTGAGCCAGCCGCGCTGCGGTCGGATCAGATCCGTCTTTTCCGATCCCAGGTTCAAGCCGGTCATTCTGCGTAGACGCTCGTGATCCTCAAATATCTCCGTCGCCATTTCGATGGCCGACGAGAGGCGCATTGCCGGCGGAATCGATGAATAGAGATTGCTTGCGCTGGTAGTATTGCTCGTAGCCATGGTGCATCTCCTTGATAGGTGCTTCGTGGTCAGGCGGGCCTGGTGTCCAACCACCTTGCCCGCCGCTTTGCCTGAAACCGTCAGGCCGCGGTCTTAATCTGAATCACCTCCGCACCAGCCTTGATCTTGTCCAAGTGATCGGCCCAGGCCTGCATCATCACAGTGCGCTGCGGCAGGTATTCCGCACGGTTGTAAGCCCCCCGCACTTCGTCGCGCTCGCAATGTGCGAGCTGGCGCTCAATCACGTCAGGCCGATAGCCCTGTTCATTCAGCATGGTTGATGCTACGGCACGGAAACCGTGCCCGGTCATCTTGCCTTTGTACCCCAGGCGGTAGAGCGCAAAAAGCATCGTGTTGTTGCTGATCGGCTTGTCTCGATTCCTGCCAGGGAACACGAAGCGGCTGCGGCCGGCGAGCGTCTTCAGCTCGCCAAGGATCGCCAGGGCTTGGGTTGAGAGCGGGACGATATGCTCCGATTTCATTTTCATTCGGGCGGCCGGGATAACCCATAGCGCGGCTTCCTGGTCGAACTCCGGCCACTCTGCCCCGATCAGCTCATTGGTGCGAACGAAGGTGAGCGCCAGTAGTTGCAGGGCGTGCATAGTTTGCTTGTCGCCTTGCTCGGCATAGGTGTCGATCGCTCGCAGCAGGGCCGGTACTTCCTCCGGCCGGACGGCGGCTTGATGTTTCTTGACGTGCGGCGTCAGGGCGCCCCGCAGATCGGCGGCAACGTCCCGCTTACAGCGCCCCGTGGCAACGCCATAGCGGAACACTTGTCCGCACGCCTGCATCAGCCGGTGCGCCAGGTCATGCGCGCCGCGCTTCTCAATCTTGCGGGACATTTCCAGTAACTCGGGAGCCTCGATCTCGGCAATCGGCCTCGCCCCAATGAAGGGGAAAGCATTTACCTCGAATCGGCGGAGAACATCGTCGGCGTGCTTCGGCACCCAGGTATGCAGTTGCTTGGCGTACCACTCCCGCGCGACGGCCTCGAACGAGTTTTCCGAAGCCACCTTACGTTGCCTCTTGTTGGCTTTGCGCTCGGCTGAAGGGTCAAGGGATTCCCCCATGATCTTTCGGTTATCATCACGGCGCTGCCGCGCTTCCTTCAGCCCAATTTCAGGATAGACGCCAAGAGATAGGGATTTTTCCTTGCCGGCCATCCAGTACCGCAGTCGCCAATACTTCCGACCGTCGAGATACACCCACAGGTAGAGGCCCGCTCCATCATGCAGCTTGCGAATGCTCTTGCCACCGCTGGTGGCGTTGTCAATTTCCTTGACGGTGAGGGTATTTTGCTTGGCGGCCATCGTGGTAACTCCAAATACACGATTTCGTTACCACCATTTTTACCACGGTCTTACCACGGATGCAATAGGTACAATCTGGAACAGGTTGGAGCGCGCTACACGTGAAAAAGCCCGCTGGGTGCGGGCTTTCAGGAAGAATCTGGAACAGTTTGGAAGTTGAGTTGGCGGAGAGGGTGGGATTCGAACCCACGGATGCCTTGCGACATCGCCTGATTTCGAGTCAGGTACATTCGACCACTCTGCCACCTCTCCGCGAGGCGCGGATTATACCCGCGAAGCGGCCGTCGGTCACAGCACGCCCGGAGGTAAAGCGTTGTCGAAACTGCTTCGCCTGATCTGCTGCCTTGCGTCGGTCGGCCTCGCCGCCTGCACCCGCATCGAGCCACTGGAAACAGACGGTCGGCTGGTGGTTGCGGTGCGCGAAACGCCGGCCTTCTTCCAGCAGCAGGAAGGCGCCACGGCGAGCGGTTTCGAGCATGACCTCGTCACGGCCTTTGCCGACAGCCTCGACCTCAAAGTGAAGTTCATCAAGGCCGTCGACGCCTACGAGCTCAACGATCTGGCACTTGCGGGGCGGGTGCACATCGCCGCATCGATGCCGCTCGGCAACGGCTCATTGCAGTATTCGACACCGATCCGCACGGTGACCCAATGGATCATCGGCCACGACGATGTGCTTGGACCGCAGCGGCTCACCGCCCTGGCGGGACGAAGCGTCGAGGTGATGGCGGGTTCGCCGCTGGCGGACACGCTGCGCGGGCTGGACGAGAAGTCGCGCCCGTTGGTGATCGAGGTGCCAGGCGTCGATGAGATGGAACTGCTGGCCCGGGTTGCGGAGCACAAGGCCGAGCTGGTCGCCGTGCATGACATCCATCTCGATCTGGGCGTCAACTTCTACCCCGAGCTGATCCCCCTGCTGCAACTGCCGGGCAAGCTGGAGATCGGCTGGGCCTTCGGCGGCGAAGGCGCTGCCGTGCTGCGCGCCAAGGCCGACGCCTTCATCACCACCGCGCGCGCCGACGGCACCCTGGCGCGCATCCATGACCGCTACTTCGGCCACATCAAGCGCATCAATGCGGCTGGCATCGCGCAGTTCCTCGACGATACAAGAAGCAAACTGCCGAACTGGCGCCGTCACTTTCAATCGGCGCAGGACCTGACGGGCATCGACTGGCGCCTGCTCGCGGCGCTGGCCTATCAGGAATCGCATTGGGATCCACTGGCCACCTCGCCCACCGGCGTGCGCGGCATGATGATGCTGACCGAGGACACGGCCGATCATCTGCACGTCAAGAACCGCCTCGATGCGCAGGAAAGCATCCGCGCCGGCTCCCGCTATCTGGCGGAACTGGTGGAGCAGGTTCCCGCCAGCGCGAAGCATCCGGACCGCCTGTGGCTGGCCTTGTCGGCCTACAACCTCGGCATGGGCCACTTCCGCGGCGCGCGCGCCATTGCGATGAAAATGAAGCGCGATCCGGACATCTGGTACGACATGAAGCAGGTCCTGCCGCAGTTGGCGCGGCCGGAGATCTATGCGCGGCTGAAGAGCGGCGCCGCACGCGGCGGCGAAGCGGTGATCATGGTGGAAAACATTCGCAGCTACTACGACATCCTGAGCCGCTTCGAGGCGGCCTACGCCTCACCCTACCCGGTGCAGTCTGCGCTCAGTCCACGCTAACCCGCGCTAGGCGGCGCTGATCTTCTCCATGCCGCCCATGTAGCCGCGCAGCGCGGCGGGCACCGTGATGCTGTCGTCCGCGTTCTGGTAGTTCTCCAGCACCGCGACGAGGGTGCGGCCGACGGCGAGGCCGGAGCCGTTCAGCGTGTGCAGCAGTTCCGGCTTGTTCTTTTCGTTCCTGAAGCGGGCCTGCATGCGCCGCGCCTGGAAGGACTCGAAATTGGAGCAGGAGGAAATCTCGCGATAGGTGTTCTGCGCCGGCAACCAGACTTCGAGGTCGTAGGTCTTGGCCGCGGAAAAGCCCATGTCGCCGGTACACAAGGCCACCTTGCGATAGGGCAGGTCGAGCTTCTGCAGCACGGCCTCGGCGTGGCCGGTGAGTTGTTCCAGCGCGTCCCACGATTGCGAGGGATGCACCATCTGCACCAGTTCCACCTTGTCGAACTGATGCTGGCGGATCATGCCGCGCGTGTCCTTGCCGTAGCTGCCGGCTTCGGAACGGAAGCAGGGCGTGTGGGCGACGAACTTGAGCGGCAGCGCATCTGCCGCCAGGATCTCGCCGCGCACGATGTTGGTCACCGGAACTTCGGCGGTGGGAATCAGGTAGAGCTTGCTGCCGTCGCTGCGCGGCACCATGAACAGGTCTTCCTCGAATTTCGGCAGCTGCCCCGTGCCGAACATGCTTTCGGGATTGACCAGGTAAGGCGTATAGACCTCGGTGTAGCCGTGCTCCGTGGTGTGCAAATCGAGCATGAACTGGGCGAGCGCGCGATGCAGGCGCGCGACCTGGCCCTTCATTACGGTGAAGCGGCTGCCGGAAATCTTCACCCCGGCCTCGAAATCCAGTCCGCCCAGTGCGGTGCCGAGATCGACGTGGTCGCGTGGCGCGGCGATCGCGCGCGGCGTACCCCAGCGCAGGATTTCGACATTTCCGGTTTCGTCGTTGCCGACCGGGACGCTCTCGTGCGGCAGGTTGGGAATCAGTTCGAGGAAGGTGTCGAAGCGCGGCATCAGTTCCGCCAGCGCGGTCTCGCCGGCCTTGAGGTCGTCGCCCAGTCCGGCGACTTCGGCCATCACGGCGGAAGCATCCTCGCCCTTGCCCTTCAGCATGCCGATCTGCTTCGACAGCGTATTGCGCCTGGCCTGCAGGTCCTGCGTGTGCACCTGCAGACGCTTGCGCTCGGCTTCGAGCGCCTCGAAGGCGGCGGTGTCGAGCGTCACGCCGCGCAAGGCCAGGCGCTCGGCAACGAGGGGAAGATTGGTGCGGAGAAGTTGAATGTCCAGCATGGTGTTTCCTATCGGGTCTTTGCGGCTTTGGCATCCAGCTCGCGCAAATGGGCAAGTTTTTCGGCGATCTTCTGTTCCAGTCCGCGCGCCACGGGTTGATACCAATGCACGGCGGGCATACCCTCCGGCAGATACGTTTCCCCGGCGGCGTAGCCCTCGGCTTCGTTGTGGGCGTAGCGGTAATCGGCGCCGTAGCCCAGTTCCTTCATCAGCTTGGTCGGCGCGTTGCGCAGGTGTTCGGGCACGCCGCGGCTCTTGTCTTTCGCCACGAACGCGCGGGCCGCATTATAGGCGACGTAGGCCGCGTTCGACTTGGGCGCCACGGCCATGTAGAGCACGGCATTGGCCAGCGCCAGCTCGCCTTCCGGGCTGCCGAGGCGCTCGTAGGTGGCGCACGCATTGAGCGCGATGTCCCAGGCGCGGGGATCGGCCAGGCCGACGTCCTCGATGGCCATGCGCACGATACGGCGGCCCATGTAGAGCGGATCGGCGCCACCGTCAAGCATGCGCACCAGCCAGTACAGCGCGGCATCCGGGTCCGACCCGCGCACTGATTTGTGCAGGGCCGAAATCTGATCGTAGAAGGCATCGCCGCCCTTGTCGAAGCGCCGCAGATCGGCGGCCAGCGTCTGCTCCAGAAAGTCGGCGCTGACGAGACGGTGACCGGCGGTGGCAGTCGCCGTGCGTACCTGCTCCAGCACGTTGAGCAGGCGCCGCGCATCGCCGTCGGCATAACCGATCAGGCGTTCGCGCGCCTCGGATTCGAACTCGAGATCGGCCAGCGCCCTTGACCGGGCGCGGTCGAACAGCTCGCCCAGCTCTACCTCGTCCAGACTCTTCAGTACATACACCGACGCCCGCGACAAGAGCGCGGAATTCACCTCGAAGGACGGGTTCTCGGTAGTCGCACCGATGAAAGTCACCGTGCCTTTTTCGACGTAGGGCAGGAAGGCATCCTGCTGCGACTTGTTGAAGCGATGCACTTCATCGACGAACAGTATGGTGCGGCGCCCCTGCTGGGCCATGACTTCGGCCTGCTGCATCGCCTCGCGGATATCCTTGACGCCGGAGAACACCGCCGACAGGGCGATGAACTCGGCATCGAAACTGTCGGCCATCAGCCGCGCCAGCGTGGTCTTGCCGACGCCGGGCGGGCCCCAGAGGATCATCGAATGCGGCGTTCCGGAAGAAAACGCCAGGCGCAGCGGCTTGCCCTCGCCCAGCAAATGGCGCTGGCCGATCACCTCATCGAGGGTGCGCGGCCGCATCTGCTCCGCCAGCGGCGCATGCGGGTTCACCGTCTCGAACAGGTCAGTCGCCGACAACGTCAGCCCCGGCCGGTGCGACAAAGCGAAAGAGCCCAGCCGGCAGCACTGGATTTGCCTCGAACTGGGTGAAGCGCAGAACCGTCACCTGACCGAAACTGTCGTGGATTTCCATGCTCACCGGCCGGTTGGCGGCGAAGCCGATCTTCATGCTCTCGAAGCTGGCGTCGCCCCCCTTGGGTTTGGCCTCGACGAATTCGAGGCCATCCGCCGCGGTACCCTCCTTGAGTTCGAAGTGCTTTTCCAGGTCCTGCCCGGCCAGGAGGGCTGCCGGACTGGCGCCGAAGGCCGAACCGAGCTTCTTCACCGCGATCTGATTGAGTTCGGGGTCGTAACTCCACAGCTTGTTGCCGTCGCTGACCAGCAATTGCTTGTAGGGCTTTTCGTAGGACCAGCGGAACTTGCCGGGGCGCTGCAGGGCGAAAATACCCGCGGACAGCTGCGGCTTGCGCCCCGACTTGGAAATCGCCGTCTGCGAGAAGACGCCGCGCGCGCTGCGGTTGGTTTCGAGGAAGGTCTTGAGCTGGTCGAGGCCGGAGGCCGATGCCGGAGCCAAAAAACCATAGCCACACAGGGCAAAGATGACACGGAGGAATATCTTCATGCAGGGATTATCGCAGCCCTGCGCGTGCTGTGCTCAATCCTGACGATTTGGCGCAATTACCTCACGCCCGCCCGCCCCGTTCATGGGCGAGACCAGCCCGGCCTTTTCCATCGCTTCGATCAGACGCGCGGCGCGGTTGTAGCCGATGCGCAGATTGCGCTGCACCAGCGAGATCGAGGGCCGCCGCGTCTTCAGCACCACTTCGACGGCCTGGTCGTACATCGGATCGCTTTCGGCATCGCTCACCGTGTCGCCAGCGCCGACTTCTGCATCGTCGCCCGCGGGGCCATCGAGCACGCCCTCGACATAGTCGGGCGGCCCAACCTTCTTCAGGTGGTCGACGACGTGGTGCACTTCCTCGTCGGCGACGAAGGCGCCGTGCACGCGGATCGGCAGGCCGGTACCCGGCGCGAGGTAGAGCATGTCGCCCTGGCCGAGCAGCGCTTCGGCGCCCATCTGGTCGAGGATGGTGCGCGAATCGATCTTGCTTGATACCTGGAAGGCGATACGGGTGGGGATGTTCGCCTTGATCAGGCCGGTGATCACGTCGACGCTGGGCCGCTGCGTGGCGAGGATCAGGTGGATGCCCGAAGCGCGCGCCTTCTGCGCCAGGCGTGCGATCAGCTCCTCGATCTTCTTGCCCACCACCATCATCAGGTCGGCCAGCTCGTCGATCACCACGACGATGTAGGGCATCGTTTCCAGCGGCTCGGGGCCGATGTCCGTGTTCGCGGTCAGCGAGAAAGGATTGGGGATGTGTTCGCCGGCCTTCTTCGCCTCGTTGATCTTGCTGTTGTAGCCCGACAGATTGCGCACGCCCATGGCCGACATCAGCTTGTAGCGCCGCTCCATTTCGCCGACGCACCAGTTGAGCGCATTGGCCGCCTTGGTCATGTCGGTCACCACCGGCGCCAGCAGATGCGGAATGCCTTCGTAGATCGACAGCTCCAGCATCTTGGGGTCGACCATGATCATGCGCACGTCCTTCGGCTCGGACTTGTAGATCAGCGAGAGGATCATGGCATTGACCCCGACCGACTTGCCCGAGCCGGTAGTGCCCGCCACCAGCAGATGCGGCATCTTGGCCAGGTCGACCACCACCGGCTGGCCGCCGATGTCCTTGCCGAGCGCCACGGAAAGCGGCGAATGCATGCCGTGGTAGGCCTGCGAGCCGATGATTTCCGACAGGCGCACGATCTGCCGCCGCGGATTGGGCAATTCCAGCGCCATGCACGACTTGCCGGGCACCGTCTCGACGACGCGGATCGACACCAGCGACAGGGCGCGCGCCAAGTCTTTCGCCAGGCCGACGATCTGGCTGCCCTTGACCCCGATCGCCGGCTCGATCTCGTAGCGCGTCACCACCGGCCCCGGGTGAGCCGTCAATACCTTGGCCTCGACGTTGAAGTCGGCCAGCTTGCGCTCGATCAGGCGCGAGGTGAATTCGAGGGTTTCGGGCGCGGGCAGATCGGCCGGATTGTGCACCGGCTCGGCCAGCAGATGCAGCGGCGGCAGGGCGCCTCCCGGTGCATCGAAGAACAGCGGCGACTGGCGCTCCTTCTCCGCTCTTGCGACGGCCTTGGGTGCTACCGGCACGGTGATTTCGACCGGCTCGATCCGCAGCGGAGGCAGCGGACTTTCCTCGACCTTGCGCCGCTCGGTTTCGACCACCTCCTCGCGCTGCTCGGCTACCGCACGCCCGTAGCGACGATCCTGCCAGCTGTCCCACAAACTGCGCAAGCCGACATAGGCGCCTTCCAGCAGGATGCCGCACTTTTCGGCAATGGCTATCCATGATGCGCCGGTGAACAGACTGAAACCGATCATTGCCAGCACCAGCAGAATCAGGGTGCCGCCGGTGTAGCCGAGAAACTGCGTGATGTAACGACCGACCTCGGTTCCTAGCATGCCGCCGGGCGCAAGCGGCAGCGCGAGCTTCAGGCTCCAGAAGCGCATTGCCTCGAGGCCGCAGCTTGCCAGCAGAAGCAAGACGAAACCCGCCAGGGCAATCAGCAGGGAACGGCGGTCACCGCCGAACAGGTGACTGAGCCGGTGGTAGCCCCATGTCAGCAGGAAAAACGGCAGGGCCACCCACCACCAGGCGGAAAGCCCGAACAAATACAGCAGCAAATCGCTCAGCCATGCACCGAAGCGTCCACCCGGATTGGCAATGCGCCCGACCGTCGCCGCATGTGACCAGCCGGGATCGGTCCGTTCGAAACCCCAGAGCACAAGGCCCAGATAAAGCCCGACGAGGCCAACCAGCAGCCAGCGCGCCTCATGCACCAGCAAGGCGATTTTCTCGGGTAGCGGAGTCGAAACGGATTCAGATGCGCTGATGGCATTCATGGCAACGAGCCGGTCCGGGAATCAACCCGGACCGGAATGACGGACACTGACGAATTATGTCCGGCTGCCGGGGTGCCCAAGGCCCAAAAAGCTGCCCAAGTCACCCCCTGTTCCGCTCTTGCGGCAAGGCGTCAGTCGCAGACACCCTTGTTCACACCGCCGGAGGTGACGGTTTCGACCAGCGACGACTGGGGAATGGAGCCCAGACCTGGATCAGCCGGCAAGAGTTTCGGCAAGACATTGTTCGCGGCGATGAAACCGAATTGCCCGGCGCCGATAGACAGGGAACCGGCACCGTTGGCCACCCGCACTTCACCGTCGCGCACGCTCACATAGACGCCCGCCTCATGCGTTGCATCGCTACCCGCGCCCTCTTTCTTGCAGAGGCCCGTCTTGCAGTCATCGACATCGAATATCGTGCCGCGAATACCGATGGTGGCTGTCTCCGTTTTCATCTCGTAGGCATCCTGGTCGCCGCGCTTGCTGATCAGGCCGGATACCGCACGCAGGCCGCCTTTCAACAGCGCGAATACCGCTTTGTCTTCCTTCGGCTTGGCTTCAACGAAGGTATAGGCCGCCACGGTGAACTGTGTATTCGGCTTCAGGGTGACGGTTGCGCCGTCCGTGAACTTGATTTGCGCATAGCTGCCCTTCTGCGTTTCCAGCGTGTCGCCGGGGATGACCTCCGACTTCATCGACAGAATCCGGGTCGAACCATCCGCCCGTTTGACGGAAAGTGTTCCCGAAAGCTGAATGATCGTGCCATTGGCCAAAGCGCTACCCGCCATCAGGCACGCCAGTACTGCAAGAATAAAACGACTCGTTTTCATGGTCTTCTCCTTAGCTGCATTGTCCTGCGATCTTGCGCTTGTAATTGCCCTGATCCATCGCACCGCGCCGGCTCTGGGCAATCGTTTCGGTATTGATCGAAAAGTTGATGTAGCCCATCAGGGACTCATCCACTCCGATCGCTGTTCGGGATTTCACCATTCCAACCGAATGATTTGGCAAATCGGTGATCACCGTGAATTCCCCGCCACCTGTGAACCGGTAGGTAATCGGGTAGACATTGGCAGTCACGGGATTGTCGTACACATCATAAAGGCCCGATCCCTTGCCGCCGGCGACTATCAGCCCGGCCTTGATGCCCGGGCCCAGCAGGGCGGCAACCACGGCATCGGGATGGGTGAAGCTGCCCGAGCCGTCGATGGTGAAATTGATCGGCCCGGCATTCTGGATACTGGCCGACGCCAACAGGTTTGCCGACGAGGATGGCGTGCTGCCGCCGACAACCGCGACGCTTCCTCCGGTCTTGATCTCCAGCGCCAATTCCGGATCGAACACCGCCAGCGCCGTAGCCTTCGTTCCGGTACCTGTGATGGCGCCGCCGGTCAGGACGAAATCTCCCGTGACATCGAAGGCCTTGCCTGATTTCACGAACACGATGGAACTCACGTTGGCCTGGCCGCCGGTCAGGTTGGCCGTCCCGCCGTTGATGTAAAAATTGCCGCCGACCTTGAGGTCAAGCTTGTCCGCGCTCAAGAACGCGTTGGCTTGCGCCTGAGCCGTGTCGTCCGACGTCGTCGCCGTACCTCCACCCAGCGTCAAATCGCCGGTGGTTGTGATCTTCAGGACTCCGCCCGTCTCGATGACCGCGTCATTCTTGAGGTTCTGGCCGACACCGGCGATCGCCGTGCCGCCCGTAACCTTCATGCTGACCGCATTGACCTCAATGTCGCCGGTGGTCTTCACCAGGAGATCGTTCGACACACCGGGATTCAGGGTATTGCTGCCGCCGCTGAAATTCACGGCATTGGCGGACGTGAACTTGATATTTCCCGCAAGCACCTTGCCCGCTCCGGAAACCGAGATTGTGGATGCAACTCCGGTGGTGCTCAACAGTATGTCGCCCGTACCCGCATCGATATTCAACGGCCCACCCCCGGTTACCGGCGCAAGATTCAGGTTGCCGGCTGACGAGAAATCCATGCTGCCGCCTTTGGCCTCGACCACCGTATAGGCAGCGTTCTGATGGTAAATCAGCGCTCCCGGGGCCTCAAGATACAAATTGGTGACAGTATTCAGGTTGTCCTGCAAGGTAATGCCGCCGGCGCCACTGACAGTGGCATGCAGGGCCCCTGCGGCAATCGGACCACTCTGGCTTATCGGCCCGGTGGCGGTGTAGAAGACTTGGCCGCCAGGGCTGTTGACTCCGGATAGCACCAGTGCCCCGATCTTCCCGATGTAGGTAAAGGCGTTGCCCGCCTCGGAACTGGTGATCAGCGAGATTGCGTTCGAGCCAATGTGGACCGGCGTCACGGCATCGCCGATATCGCCATAGGATCGCAGCATCACGTTGTCCGCCACGTCGATGAGACCGGCTCCACTATCCTTTATCCGTCCGGTCACCGGCCCACCCAACAGATCGTAGCCGTTGTTGATGGTGAAGCCGCCGGATGCGCCAGTCAGCGGATTGATGGTCCCGCCGACGACTATGTCGCCGGTATGCGCAGGGTCGCCAATCATCAAGCCGCCGGTCGTAGACACGGAATTCAGATCTCCTTGCGTCAGCAACATCCCCGTACCGGCGCCCAGGCTGATCACCCAAGCGGGAGTGCCGGAGGTCAGTGTAACCAGCGCTGCATTCCCGGTGACCGTCCCGCCGGCCAAGCTCATTGTGTTGCCCTTCAACACGATCGGTGCCGTGCTTAGAGCACCACCGTTCCTGATCGTGCCTCCGCTATTGTTCAGGGTTCCCGTCCCCGCATTTACGGTAAGGCTGGTCGTGCCGGTAACTGTGCCGGTATTCGTCAGGCCGACGCCGGTGAGGCTCACGGCCGTGCCGGTAATGTCTCCAGCCAACGCCAACGCGCCGCCGCCGGTAACGCTTACCGCCGCGCCGGAATTGATGTCACCTGCCGCGGCCGTGGTCACGGTGCCTGATTCGTTGATCGTCACCGCACCACCGCCGGTAGTGGTGATGCCGGCATTCACCACCAGGTTGGTGCCGCTAAGGTTGACACCGGCCACACCGTTGGTGTTGACCGCCCCATTCAATGTGGTGGTGCCCGTGCCCGCCGTTTGAGTCAAGCTGGCCGCGCTGACGCTGCCGGCGAAACCAAGATTGCCCGCACTGGCAATAGTGATGGCGCCGAGGCTGGTGGCGTTGCCCACCGCGCCGGTGAAGGTCACGTTGCCCGTGCCCGCTTCCACCGTCAGGCTCTCCGCCCCGCCCAGCGCCGTGCCGTTGGTGCTGCCCGTCACCACGATGTGACCGCCGCCCGCCGCACCCTGG
>JAPLQY010000066.1 GCA_026399475.1 Rhodocyclales bacterium | reverse complement strand
GGTAAGCATGTTCAAGCTGGCCGAGGGCGGCGGACGCACCCTGCCCGCCCCGGTGCTGCGCGATGCGACTCCGCGACGCCTGGCCGCAGGCCGTCCACCGGCCAAACCGGCGCCAGGTTCGAGAAAGATCGCCCCGCCCCATCTCGCCGATGCCGGCGAACAGTGGGAGGAGTTTTGAACGCTTGACTTGATTTCATGCAAGGCGGCGACTGCAATCCGCTGGCGCCGTTGCGAAACATCAGCCAGAGAGATGCTCCATGCGTACCAACCTGCCTGTCACCAGCCACGAAGTTGTCCTTACCGACGCCACCCTGATCGTCTCGAAGACTGATCTTCAGGGAAGGATCACCTACGTCAACAAGGATTTCCTGGAGATCAGCGGCTTTACCGAAGCCGAGCTGATCGGCGCGCCGCACAATATCGTGCGTCATCCCGACATGCCGCCGGAAGCCTTCGATGATCTCTGGCGCGATCTGAAGGCCGGCCGGCCCTGGGTCGGTTACGTCAAGAATCGCACCAAGAACGGCGATTTCTACTGGGTCGAGGCGCACGCCGCACCGGTCTGGGAAAACGGCCAGATGGTGGGCTACATGTCGGTTCGCAGCAAGCCTGCACGTGCCAAGGTCGAGGCAGCAGACAGCGTCTATCGGCAAATCAGGGATGGAAAGGCAGCAGGAATTCGTGTGCAGCACGGCTGGGTAAGTTCCACCAGCGCGCTTGCAAGGCTGCGCAAGCGCCTGGCCGATGCCTCGGTTTCGGCCAAGCTGGCGCTGGGCTCCGCCTTGATTGCCGTCCTCGTCCTGGGTGTCGGTGCGACCTGGCTCGACAGTTACATCGGGGGCATTCTTCAAGCCAACGGCATGAGCGACCTGAACCGCGATGTCGGGCTGATCCGCGGCATGGTCGAACTGAAGGTGGATGGCTTGCGCAGGGAATCCATCCAGCTCAACCGCGCCTTCGATGGCCTGTTCCATGACGGCATCACGCTCGAAGGTAGCGATGCGGTGCCGGTGTTGCGACACGGCAGGAGCGAGATCGTCAATAACCGCGTCGATGAGGTGGATGAGTTTTCCAAAGGCACCGGCGCCGTCGCGACGGTATTCGTGCGCAAGGGCGAGGACTTTCTGCGCATCGCCACCTCGGTCAAGAAGGACAATGGCGAGCGTGCGGTTGGCACCATGCTCGGGCAGGATCATCCGGCGCGCGGTTCGCTGCTTGGCGGCAAGCCGTGGAATGGTTTGCTGACCCTGTTCAACAAGCCTTATTACACCAGCTACAACCCGATCAAGGGCAAAACCGGGCAGGTCATCGGCGTCAGCTTTGTCGGACTCGACATCAGCACCGAACTCGAATCGCTGAAGAAGCAGGTCAAGGCGGTCAAGATAGCCGGCACGGGCTACTACTACATGCTCGACGCCAATCCGGGCAAGGCCTACGGCACCCTGATCATCCATCCGGCCAAGGAAGGCGCCAATCTCCTGGCGGCCAAGGATGCTTCGGGCCGCGAGTTCATTCGCGAGATCCTCGAGAAGAAGCAGGGCAGCATCCGCTACCCGTGGATGAATGCGGAACTCGGCGAAACCTCGCCGCGGGAAAAGGTGGTGAGCTTCGAGATCATTCCCGGCGTCAATTGGGTGGTTGCCGGCGGCACCTACATCGAGGAATTCGACGCCCTGGCGCACCGGATCCGGTTGCTGGTAGCAGTGGGGGGCATGGGGATGGTGCTCGCTCTGCTGGCAGCCATCTACGTGATGGTCACCCGCCTGATCATGGTGCCGCTCAATCGCGACGTCTTGCCGACGTTCCGCGCACTCTCGGCAGGCAAGTACGACACGCCGCTCGATGTCGCCGGCAACGACGAGATCGGCCGCGTGCGCCAGGGGCTGGAAACCATGCAGAACCGCCTTGGTTTTGAAGTCGCCGATGCAAAGCGCCAGGCCGACGAGATGACGCGCATCAAGATTGCGCTCGACAGCGTCAGCACGCCGGTGCGCATCGCCGATCCGGCTGGGCATGTGATCTACGCGAACCGGGCGTTGATCGATACCCTGCGCCGCATCGAGCCGACCTTGAAGGCGCAGAATCCGGCATTCAGCATTGATGGTTTCGTCGGCAGCAGCATAGGCACGCTGTATGCGGATCCGGATGCCGCCCTGAAACGCCTTGCCGCTCTTGGCAGCACCGCTGAAACCCTGATGGACATCGGCGGTCGAACCTACCGCGTCGTCACCAGCCCGGTCTTCAACAGCGGTGGTGAGCGCCTTGGGTCGGTCGGCGAATGGCAGGACCGCACCGACCAGATCCTGGTCGAAAAGGAAATTTCCGCGATCGTGGAAAGTGCCAGTGCCGGTCGTCTCGATGATCGTATCGAACCCGCGGGCAAGGACGGCTTCTTCCTCGCTCTGGCCCAGGGCATCAATGGCTTGCTGGATACCACGCAGCAGGCCTTGCTCGCCACCTCCGAAGTATTGTCCCGCGTCTCCCAGGGCGATCTGACACAGACCATCGACACCAATTACTCGGGCATTTTCGGCCAGTTGAAAGATGACTCGCAGGAAATTGCCGCCGGCAATCAGGACCTGTCGAGCCGCACCGAAGAGCAGGCCAGCAGTCTCGAGGAAACCTCCTCGGCCATGGAAGAGCTCAACGCCACAGTCAAGCAGAATGCCGAGAACGCCAAGCAGGCCAACGAACTGGCCAAGACCTCGAATGCCGGCGTCGTCAAGGGCGGCCAGGTGGTGAAGGAAGTGGTCGTCACCATGGGCGAGATCCAGGCCAGTTCGAAGAAGATCTCGGACATCATCGGCGTCATCGACAGCATCGCCTTCCAGACCAACATTCTGGCGCTCAATGCGGCGGTGGAAGCCGCGCGTGCCGGCGAACAGGGGCGCGGCTTTGCGGTGGTAGCGACGGAAGTGCGCAATCTGGCACAGAGGAGCGCCACGGCGGCGAAGGAAATCAAGACCCTGATTGCCGAGTCGGTGGACAAGGTGGAAAGCGGAGCCCGGCTGGTGCAGCAGGCCGGCACCACCATGGACGAAGTCGTGACCAGCTTCCAGCAGGTGGCGAGCCTGGTGACCGAGATTGCCGCCGCCTCGCGTGAGCAGAGTTCGGGCATCGAACAAACCACCCAGGCAGTCGGTCAGATGGACGAAGTGACCCAGCAGAATGCGGCGCTGGGGTAAGCATGTTCAAGCTGGCCGAGGGCGGCGGACGCACCCTGCCCGCCCCGGTGCTGCGCGATGCGACTCCGCGACGCCTGGCCGCAGGCCGTCCACCGGCCAAACCGGCGCCAGGTTCGAGAAAGATCGCCCCGCCCCACCTGGCCGATGCCGGCGAACAGTGGGAGGAGTTTTGAATCAGCGCGACCGCGAATTCCACTTTACCGCAGCCGATTTCGAGCGGGTGCGCGCGCTGATCTACAAGCACGCCGGCATTTCCCTCGCGCCGATCAAGCAGGACATGGTCTACAGCCGGCTGGCGCGACGTTTGCGGGCGCTGGGCTACAGCACCTTCGCCCAGTATCTGGCGCACCTCGAATCGAACGACGAAGCGGAATGGGAAACCTTCGTCAATTCGCTGACGACCAACCTCACATCTTTCTTTCGCGAGGCGCATCACTTCGACATTCTGATAAGCCACCTGCGCAAGCTGAAGCATCGTCCGGTGCGCATCTGGTGCTCGGCCGCATCCACCGGCGAGGAGCCGTATACCCTTGCCATGACAGCCTGCGAGGCTTTCGATACGCTGACGCCGCCGGTATCGATCGTCGCCAGCGACATCGATACCAATGTCCTGGCCACGGCGGAAAAAGGTGTCTATCCGATGGAACGGGTGGAAAAACTCAGCACGGACCGCTTGCGCCGCTTCTTCCTCAAGGGCAGCGGCGCGCAGGCCGGCTATGCACGCGTGCGACCGGAACTGCAAAAGCTGCTCAGCTTCACGCGCATCAACCTGCTCGATGCACGCCTTCCGCTGCAAGGTCCGTTCGATGTCATGTTTTGTCGCAATGTGATGATCTATTTCGACAAGCCAACGCAATATGCGATCCTCAAGAAATTCGCCCCTTTATTGCGCGAAGATGGCCTGCTGTTTGCCGGCCATTCCGAAAGCTTCCTGCATGCCGCCGACGTGTTTCGCCCGCTGGGGCGGACGGTGTACGAGCGGGCCGACCGGCCGGCGTCGGCACCCGTAGCAAAGAGCTGACCATGGATGCGGGTTTCGCCGAACATCTGGCGGGCAATCGCTACTTTGATCCAACCTTCGGCGCCGAGGCGGTCAAGGTGCTGCCTGGCGAATATTTCGTAACGACGACCGACATGCTGCTGGTGACGGTGCTCGGTTCCTGTGTTTCCGCCTGTATCCGCGACAGGGAGAAAGGCATCGGCGGCATGAACCATTTCATGCTGGCGGATTCCGCGGAGCAATCCCCCTACTCCGCATCGGCGCGCTACGGCACTTACGCCATGGAAATCCTGATCAACCATCTGCTCAAGCTGGGTGCCCGCCGCGGTAACCTGGAGGCCAAGGTGTTCGGCGGCGGCAGGGTGATGGCCGCACTTTCAAGCTCGAACGTAGGCGAGCGCAATTGCAGCTTCGTGCTCGACTTTCTGCGCACCGAAGGAATTTTCGTGGCGGCGCAGGACCTGCTCGACGTGCATCCGCGTAAAGTTTATTTCTTTCCCAACACCGGCCGCGTCCTGGTCAAGAAGCTGACGCGACTGCACAACGACACCCTGCTGCGCCGCGAAAGCGAATACGCCGCTCGCCTGACCGAAACGCCGATATCGGGCGACATCGAACTGTTCTAGGGAAAATCATGCCCATCAAGGTCCTTATCGTTGACGACTCTGCGCTGATGCGCGCGCTGCTGACCGAAATCATCAATGGCGCACCTGATCTCGAGGTGGTGGGTGCCGCACCGGACCCCATCGCCGCACGAGAGATGATCAAGACGCTGAACCCGGATGTACTGACGCTCGACGTGGAAATGCCGCGCATGGATGGCCTCGATTTCCTCGATCGGCTGATGCGTCTGCGGCCCATGCCGGTAATCATGATTTCCTCCTTCACCGCGGCCGGATCGGAAGTAACCCTGAAGGCGCTCGAACTTGGCGCGGTCGATTACCTGGCCAAACCGCGGGCCGAGAACATTTCCATGCTGCAAGACTATGCGGAGGAGATTCGCGACAAGATCCGCGCTGCAAGGGGGGCACGCCTGAGATCGACGGCGCGCACCACCACGCCGGCAGCGCCGGCTATCGTCCAGCCCAAAGGCAGTTTCTCGACGCGCCTGCTGTCAGAGAAAGTCATAGCGATCGGCGCCTCGACAGGCGGCACCGAGGCCATCAAGGACGTGCTCGCTGCACTGCCGGAAGAAATGCCTCCCATCGTCATGGTGCAGCACATGCCGGATACCTTTACGCCCTCCTTCGCGCGCCGCCTCGACAGCTTGTCCCGATTGACGGTGATTGAAGCGCAGGGTGGCGAACGCCTGCAATCCGGCATGGCCTACCTGGCGCCGGGTCATTCGCACATGCGAGTAAGGAAAAGTGCCGGCGGGCTGGTGCTGGAACTTTCGCAGGAGGAGCCGGTGAATCGTCATCGACCCGCCGCCGACGTGCTGTTCTGGTCGGTTGCCGAGCAGGTTCGGCACAACGGGCTGGGAGTGATCCTGACCGGGATGGGCAAGGATGGTGCGCAGGGCCTGCTTGCCATGCGCAAGGCCGGAGCATGGAATATCGGCCAGGATCAGGCGTCCTGCGTTGTCTATGGGATGCCGCGAGAGGCCGCAGAAATCGGCGCGCTGGACGAAATCGCCAGTCTCGGCGACATTGCCGGCAGCATCCTGGCAAAGCTGCGCGCGCTGGACAAAAATGCGTCCCAGAGGGTATGAAACCATACAGTGGGCCAAGGTAGCCGCTTGCAGTCGATTAGTTGCAATGACATTTAGGTTATCACCTGGATTCATGACACTTCAGTTGCACACAAAATGCTCAGCCTCGATATCCGCACACTGAGTTTTCTGGCCATGATCAGCAGCTTGCTGCTTGCGATGGGCCTGCAGATAGCCAATCGGATCATCGTCAAGGACCCCAGCCTGCGTTTGTGGACCCTGGGTGCCAGCGCCAATGGCGCGGCTTACATCCTGTTCGCATTACGCGACATTGTTCCCGATCTGCTCTCCATCGTTGCAGGGAACACCTTGCTGGTCGTGGGTTCAGCCTGGCTATACCTGGGAAACCGGCGATTCCGCGAGCTGGAAAACGAGGCTCCCTGGTACTGGGTACTGGCGGCGACTACAGCTGCGGTGCTTTATTATTTCACCTACCTGGCGCCGAGCCTTGCGGGGCGCATCGTTACCCTGTCGGCGGCAATGGCAACAATCCTGTTACCCAGCGCCCTGCTCTTGGCGCTCCCCGGTGACAGCCGTGACCGCATCACGCGCTGGATGATAGCGGCGGCCTATTTTGTAACGGCGCTCTTCCTGTGCGTACGTGCAGCCTTGACGCTTTTCATGGACTCGCCGGGAGAGAACTTCATGGCGGTAACCAACCCGATCCATACGCTTGCCGTGGTCTTCGGGATCGGTACGAACGTCATCCTTGGTATCGGTTTGCCACTACTGGTATCGGGAAGGATGCAGCAGCGACTGGAACGTCTGCTGACGCAACAGAATGCGATGCTGGGAAACGAACTGGTCGGCATCGTGACTGTCAGGAACCGCACGATCGTTTGGGCCAATCCGGCATTTGAAAAAATGTTCGGCTATGACCGGGGAGAACTGGTCGGGATGCCCACCCGCAAGAACTATCCGAGCGAGGAAACCTATCTGGCATTTGGCGCGGCTGCGTACCAAAGTCTCTCTTCCGGAAAAGCATTTCGCTCGGAGAGCGAACACGTCCGCAAGGACGGCAGTCACATCTGGGTGGATGTGAGCGGCGCCATCCTGGATCCGGAGTCCGGGGAATCCCTATGGGCGTTTGTTGATATCACCGAGCGCAAGCAGGCAGAGAAAATTCTGCAGGCGAGCCAGGAACGATTGCGCCTGATCCTCGACTACGCCTCGGACGGGATTTATGGCACCGACACCAATGGCATTTGCACCTTCGTAAACAAGGCTGCTCTGCGCATACTCGGCTATGAGCACGAGGAGGAACTCGTCGGGAAAGGCATCCACGCCCTGATCCACCATACCTATCCCGATGGTCGCCCCTATCCCAAGGAGGAGTGTCACGTGCGGCTGTCGACGCTGGCAGGCAAAACCACGCATGTCGAAAACGAGGTGCACTGGCGTCGGGATGGCACCAGTTTCCCCGTCGAATACCGCTCTCGCCCAATGTACCGCAGCGGAGTACTCGTTGGCGCTGTGGTCTCTTTCATCGACATCACCGCCCGCAAGCAAGCCGAAGCCGAACTCGAGCAGCACCGCCACCACCTCGAAGAACTGGTCTTCTCGCGCACTGCCGAACTGGCCCAGGCCCGGGATGCCGCCGAAGCCGCCAACCGCGCCAAGAGCGTGTTCCTGGCCAACATGAGCCATGAACTGCGCACCCCGATGAACGGCATCATGGGCATGACCAACCTGGTACTGCGTCGGGCCACCGACCCGCAGCAGATCGACTGGCTCAACAAGAGCCTGGGCGCCGCCCAGCACCTGCTCACCGTCATCAACGACATCCTC
>JAPLQY010000070.1 GCA_026399475.1 Rhodocyclales bacterium | reverse complement strand
CGGTCTGGTGATCGACACGGCAGAGGATGGTGCAGAGGCTGTATCCATGGCAGGCCGGGCCGCCTACGCGGCCATCCTGATGGACATGCAGATGCCGAAGGTGAACGGGCTGGACGCAACGCGGCAGATACGCGAGATGCCAGGCTACCGGGACACACCGATCATTGCCATGACCGCCAATGCCTTTGCCGAGGACCAGGCCCGCTGCTTCGAGGCGGGAATGAACGACTTCCTGATCAAGCCCTTTGACCCCGAGACGCTGTTTGCGACTTTGCTGCGGTCACTGCGTCTGCGCGACATTTAACCAAGAGACTGCCGTAAAGGCCCCGGGATTGCGGCTGTTCAATGCACCGTACACACCATGCAGGGATCGAAGCTGCGCACGACATGATGGATCGCCGCCGGCAGGGGTTCGGTGGCGCCAGCCGGCAGGCCCGCCAGAGCCTGCTCCAGCGCACCAGGCTGGCCCTGTGCATCGCGCGGCGAAAAGTTCCAGGTGGTCGGCGCGATGATCTGGTAGTTATGGATGCGGCCGCGTCGCACGGTGATCCAGTGACCTAGCGAGCCCCGGGCCGCCTCGACGAGACCGACGCCGGAGGTTTCGTCAGCGAGTTTCGCGGTGATGCACCAGGGCTCGCCGGGCACCAGTTCGGTCAGCCAGCGCTCCATGGCAGGCAGCACCAGCGCCAGTTCCAGCAAGCGCGCCACGACGCGGGCGGCGACACTGCCGCCGTAGCCATTGATCATGTCGCGCGCCAGGGGATGCCCCGCCACTACCTGCCGCGCCAATGCGCCGGTTTCCACCACCTGCCCGGCCAGACGCGGCGCCTTGCACCAGGAATAGGCACCGTTTTTTTCCGCTACCGGCAGGGTGCTACCTTCCGCAGGGTGCTGCGGCAAGCCGGCGGCGGCGTACCACGCATGGGTGATGTCTTCCTCTATCGCGGCGATATCGAGCAGTGCGGCCGTGCCATGCCACAGCCCTGCCGGAAACAATCGACTATCCTCTTCGCGGTAGCAGCCATAGCTCATGAAGCAATCCGTGCCGCGCCCGAGATGCCACAGGTCGAGATCTTCGGCGATGGCGAGAAATCCCCGCAGATCTCCGTCGCCGGCCTTTCCCCGCCAGGCTTCAAGCTCGGCGCGACTGGTGAGTGCGGCGATCTCTTCCAGCTTCGCACCGAAAGTCACGGTTTCAAGGAATTCACGAAACTCGCGCAGGGTCCGATGCAGTCGAAAAATCTCGGAGCTCTGCAATGGCCGCGTCGAGCCGCCTGGCTGCACGGCCAGCGTATGCGGCCATTTGCCCGCCAGGAGGCCCATTATCTGCATAAAGCGGGCACGCGCCGGCAGGACCTGATTCGGTGCGCTGCCAACCGTGGCACGAAAGCGTTCTGCCGCCGCCGCGTGCCAGGGGCGGCCGGCATAGTCCGCACGGGCGAAGTCCGGCATGAAGAACAGGTAGAAATGCGTCAGGTGGTCGGCCAGGTTCTCGGTCGCCAGTGTCAGATTGGCCGCCAGTCTGCCGTTCTTCGGCGGCTCGATACCCGCCGCGTCGGCCAGCGCCAGCGCGGCGGCCGCCGACTGCGCCACCGAGCAAATGCCGCAGATGCGTGGCACCAGCACCAGCGCATCAGCCGGCACCTTGCCCTGCAGGATCTGCTCGAAACCGCGATACAGCGGCGAGTTGACGTAAGCCGCCGCAATCCGTCCGTCAGCAATATCGAGCGTAATTTCGAGATCGCCTTCAACCCGGTTGAAAGGACCGACGATGCGCCGCGTACTCATTTTTTGCCGCGTTTGACCGACGGTGCGCGCAACAGGTGATCGGCCGTCGCGTTTTCACGCACGCGTGCCGGTGTCGCCGACTTCGACAACGCCGCCAGCGCGACGAACCAGGCTTTGGGCATGTCGGAGGGCAGGCCGATGGGAATGCCGGCGACTTTTGGCGTGGTCTCGAACGGGTGGCCCGGTTCCTCGAAACCGGGTTCGGTGCAACGAATGCAGGCGTAACCGCCACGCAGGCAGGAGCCTTCGCCATTCCACAAGCGCTGGTTGCAGTCGGCATGGGCCTGGGTGCCGCCGCAGCCGAGATGCTCCATCAGGCATCCCTGATCCGACGATTTCAGGGCGCTGGCTTTGAACTCGTAATATTCGTTGCGCGGGCAACCGTGATGCACCAGTTGATCGGCGAAAAACCGCGGGCGCCCGTAGTCGTCCAAATGCTGCGCACGCAGCTTGCCGTGCGCCAGTGCCGCCAGTGTTTCGGTAATCCAGTCGGGATGGGGCGGACAGCCGGCGATATTGATCACAGGCAAACCGGTGCGATCACGGAAGTCCGGTCCGAGCAGGCCGCCTGTGGCCTCGCCGTCGTACTGCAGGCCACAGGCATCGGTCGGATTCATGCCTGCGGCCGTAATGCCACCCCAGGAGGAACAGCTGCCCACGGCGACCACGTGCTGAGCACGGGCGGCGATCTGCCGCACCCACTCGATCATCGGTTGCGCACCGCCGCCGAAACGATGGAAGCCGCCCGTTCCCTGCGGCCCGCGCAACAGCGAACCTTCGATGCACAGCACATCGACAGCCGTGCGGCCAACGGCGCATCGCTCGATCAGGTCCCGCGCTTCATCGACGCCGGCCTCGGAAATGCTTGGATGCCACAGCAGCTCGATGCCTTCGTCTGCCAGCTCACGAAACAGGGACCCATGTTCGCTGCCCAGCCACGACAGGGTGCAGCCACCGCAGCCGCCCGACTGGAGCCAGAGGAGGTTCATGATTCGCTGTCTCCAAGGCCGAGGCGGGACAACTTCATGCGCAGCCCGACGCGCGTCAAACCGAGTTCTTCGGCCACGCGCGTCTTGTTGCCGTGATGACGGCGCAGGGCCGCATCGATCACCTGCGCCTCGACCTGATCGAGAAGTTCCTTGAGCGTAGCGCCATCCGGATCAAACGCAGGCGCCGCCGAGCTGCTCAAACCCGCGGATTGCCGCACCCGCGGCGAGAACAGGCCGGCATCGAGCACGTTGCCGTCGCCCAGCGCCAGCGCACGCAATACCTCATTCTGCAGCTCGCGCACATTGCCCGGCCAGCTATGGGCGGCCAGACACTTCATGGCTTCAGCGGAAAATCGCCGTCCCGCGAGTGCGGACTCCTTGAACATGCTGCCGACGATCAGTGGAATGTCCTGCGGCCGTTCGCGCAAGCTGGGCATGTGGAAGGTGATGCCGGCGATGCGATAGTAGAGATCCTGGCGGAAACGTCCGCTGGCTACGTCAGCTTCGAGATTGCGATTGGTTGCTGCGATGATGCGTACATCGACCGGCACCGATCGCGGGCTGCCTACCGGACGCACTTCGCCTTCCTGCAAGGCGCGCAGCAGCTTGACCTGAAAGGCCGGCGAGGTGTCGCCGATTTCGTCGAGGAACAGCGTGCCGCCATCGGCCTGCTGAAACAGCCCTATGCGGTCTTCATGGGCGCCGGTGAAGGCGCCGCGCTTGTGGCCGAACAGTTCGGCTTCGAGCAGGGTGTCCGGCATGGCGCCGCAGTTTTCAACCACAAAGGGTCGCTCGGCACGCTCGCTGGTGTAGTGGATGGCCCGCGCCAGCAATTCCTTGCCGGTGCCTGATTCGCCGGTGACCAGCACCGAAAGCTCATGGCCGGCAATTTTTTGCGCCAGCTCGCAGATGCCGTTCAGGGGGCTGTCTGCCGCGCGCGTCAGGCGATCAAAACCGGATCGGGCGCGGACCTTGCCGCGCCGGCTGGCCACCCGTTGCACCAATTGTTCAGGACTGTCGCGCAGTTCCAGCGACAAACGCTGGTTCTCCTGCTGCAGACGCCACAACTCGGCCGCGCTTTTCAGCGTCAGCAACAACTGGTCGGGATGCCAGGGCTTCAGCAGGTACTGCCAGATACCCGCCTCGTTGATGCCGGAAATAATGTCCTCGGCCTCGGTGTATCCCGAAAGGATCAGGCGCACGGTATCGGGCCACTGGCTGCGCACACGGCGCAGAAACTCAACGCCCGATGTACCCGGCATGCGTTGGTCGGATACCACAATATGCACGAACTCGCGGCCCATGATGAGCTCGCCTTCCTCCGCCGACGGCGCGGTGAACACCGTAAAGTCTTCTTCAAGCGTGCGACGCAGGGTTTCCAGCGACCGCAACTCGTCGTCGACCACCAGCACCGTCAGGGGAGCGCGAGGTTTCATCATGCAGCGCACGCCTCCGTCGGGCCGCCCCAAGGCGGCGTGCAGCCAACAGCCCGGAAGCCGCAACGCGGCTGAACCCTTGTTACCCCTTTCCGCGGGGCGCAGGCGGGGTTTCGCGGAGCACTGCTCCGCGCCGACGCAGCCGGTCGGCTGTGCAAAGCCGACCGTGGGGCGCGGGCTGGGGGATAGGTCCTCATCCCATCCAGCCGAGGTCACGATGCCGCGCCAGATGGCGTGGCGTCCATGACGCCAACGACTTGCGCACAAAATGGTGGCGAGCCACGTGGTAGCTCGGGTCGAAGCCGTAGAAGTTTCGCCGCATGTGCGCCAGTTCTTCTTCCCGATACGCGGCCAGCGGCTTTTCCGCTTCATCCCTTGCCCGACGTTCGCGCTTCGCCACCAGTTGTTGCGCAAGACCGGGCGACACCGCGATCTCGGCCGCGCGGCGTGCCACGTCGATGCGAAACGCCTGGGAGTCGCCGGCCAGGCAGGCGTCGGTGAATCCGGTTTCGACCGCCCGCTGCGCCGTCAGCGGCCGGCGGTTACGCATGATCGCGCGGCTCTTGTCGCCCACGTCCTGCTCGCCAAGCCGGCGCGGCAGCAAATAGGTCCAGTATTCCGAACCGTAGAGATTGCCCATGTTCTTGTAATGCGGATTGAGTATCACGCCCTCGCGCGCCCAGACATGATCCGCCGCCCGCGCCAGGAAGCAGCCACCGGCTCCGGCGTTACCGGCCAGCGCAGCGACTGTGATCTGTCCGCTGGTTTCGATCAGTTCGCGAGCAAGGTCGTTCATGGCATTGATGTTATTCCAGGATTCATCCGCGGGGGACCCGTCACGCAAACTCGCCGCCTCGATTACGTTGAGATGAATCCCGTTCGACCAGAAGTCCGCCCCGCCCATCAACACCAGCACCTGTACCGGCCTCTGTTTCGCCCAGGCCAGCGCGGCACGCAGGCGTTCGCACTGCGCGGTGGACATCGCGCCGTTGTAGAACTCGAAATGAAGAAAACCCACTCCATCGTTTTCCTCGTAAGCGATGTCCTGCCAGGTTTGGCTTTTCGCGAGCCACCAGTCCGCCAGCGACGCTTCGGGAAGCGCCGCGCACTCGGCGCCAAAGGCCAGCGTCAACGGCAACTTGAAGTCGCCGGGGCGCTTGGCATGTCCGATCCACACCGCGCCATCGCTCGTTCGGCGCAGCACGGCGGTTTCGCGCCGCACCAGCAGGTTGCCGGGCTTGCTGTCCGGCGCGCCGCGCAGGACAGCTTCCGGCCATGCATCGAAAATATGACAGGCGTGGCCGAACAGCGTATCGGCGACACCCGGAAAGCCGTCGGCGGCGTTGATCTTCTTCAGTACGGTCGTCGTGTCGTCATGTTGCCAGTCGATGACACGGTCCGTCTGCTTCATCAGCGGGCGCAAGCTGCCGCGCGCGTCGCTGCAGGCGGTCAGCGGCGTCGGTTCGAAGTCGCCCGCCGCAAGGCGCTCCACCGCCTGCAGCACGGCGCTGGTCGCGGCCTGCGTCACCTCGTTGCGATAGATGCTGGACTTCTTGGCATTGCGCAAGGGAAACACGGCGCTGGCCCAGATTGGCCCGGCATCCATCTCGGCTTCGGCCTGCAGCACGGTAACGCCCCACTCGGCCTCGCCGCCCTGTATCGCCCAGTCCAGTGCCGACGGCCCGCGGTCGCCGACGATGCCGGGATGAACGATGAGGCAGACGTGCCGCTTCCAGATCGACTCGGGAATCGCCCGCCGCAGATAGGGCGCGACGATCAGCTCCGGTTTGAACAGCGCCACCGCTTCCTCGGCAACACTGTCGGCAATATCGAACTCGATGGACACCTCATGCCCGCGCCCTTGAAGCTCGGCCCAGAGGCGCTGCGTCAGGCTGTTGAAGGCGTGGGTCAGGAGTAGGATGCGCATCAGCAAATGCGGGGAAGCTGATCGCCCGCCAACCAATCGACGATGCGCCTGCCGCCGAAAGCGGTGGTGAGCTGGACGAAGTGGTGATCGTCGGCGATGACCTCGCCGATCAGCGCGGCCTCGTGCCCCAGCGGATGGGCACGCATCGCGGCCAGCACACGATCGGCGTCGGCGCTGGCGCAGATCGCGATCAGCTTGCCTTCGTTGGCGACATAGAGCGGATCGAGGCCGAGGAACTCGCAGGCCGCGGCGACCACCGGCTTCACCGGAATCGCCTTTTCGTGGAGCATCATGCCGACACCGGATTGGCCGGCGATTTCGTTCAAGGTCGCCGCCAGGCCGCCGCGCGTCGGGTCGCGCAGGCAGCGCAGATCGGCGCCGGTGGCGAGCATGGCGGCAATCAGGCCGTTGAGCGCCGCGCTATCGGACTCGATCGGCGCATCGAAGGACAGGTTCTCGCGCTTGCTCATGATCGCCACGCCGTGGTCACCCAGAGAGCCGGATATGATTACGGCATCGCCCGGCCGCGCTCGGCTGCCACCGAGTTCGAGGCCATCAGGCAGCACGCCGACACCAGTGGTGGTGATGAAGACGCCATCGCCCTTGCCACGCTCGACGACCTTGGTATCGCCCGTCACTACCGGCACGCCGGCTTCCAGCGCCGCATGCGCCATGGACTCGACGATGCGTGCCAGATCGGCCAGCGGAAAGCCTTCTTCGAGGATGAAGCCTGCCGCCAGATAAAGCGGCGTGGCGCCCATCACGGCGACATCATTGACCGTGCCATGTACCGACAGGCAACCGATGTCCCCCCCGGGGAAAAACAGCGGCGAGACCACGTGGCAGTCGGTGGACATCACCAACCGCCCATTGGCAGCCGGCAATACGGCGCCGTCATTGCCCTGCCCCAGGTATTCGTTGCCCAGGTGTTTCGCAAACAGTTCGGAAATCAGCTGCACCATCGAGCGGCCGCCTGAGCCATGCGTCAGGTCGACGCGGCCGTGCTTCAAATCGAGCGGCCTTACGTAGCTTTTTCTTACTTCTGCCATCTGACTTGTTCTTTCATGTCAAGTTGTGAAACGTGAAAAGTGAAACGTGATGACAGGTGCGCCTTCCACGTTTCACATTTCACGTTTCACATTTCACGTTTTACTTTTCACGTCAATGTAGCGTCCATAGCTGTAATGCGCGGCACAGGCACCTTCGGAGCTCACCATGCAGGAACCGATCGGATTCTCCGGCGTACACACCGTGCCGAACAGCTTGCAGTCCTGCGGCTTCTTCACGCCGCGCAGAATCGCGCCGCAGTCACAGGCCTTGTTGTCGGGGACCGAACGGTAGTCCAGCTTGAAGCGACGCTCGGCGTCAAAAGCGGCGTACTTCTGCCGGATTTTCAGCGCCGAATACGGCACCACCGACAGGCCGCGCCATTCGAATTCGCGGCGCAGTTCGAACACCTCGGCGACGCGGTCCTGCGCCTTCAGGTTGCCGTCGCGACTGACGGCGCGCGAGAACTCGTTCTCGACCTCGGCCCGACCTTCGTTCACCTGCCGCACCAGCATCAGGATCGCCTGCATCACGTCCAGCGGTTCGAAGCCGGCAATGACCACCGGCTTGCGGTATTCCTCTGCGAAGAATTCGTAAGGCCGGCTGCCGATCACCGTGGACACGTGCGCGGGACCGATGAACCCGTCCAGCGGCACCGTGCCCCACTGGCGGACTTCAGGCGATTCGAGGATGTTGCTGATCGCCGAGGGCGTCAGCACGTGGCAGCAGAGCACGCTGAAATTGCTTAATCCTTCGGCCTCGGCCTGCTGGATGGCGACGGCCGTGGGCGGCGTGGTGGTCTCGAAGCCGATGGCGAAGAACACCACTTCGCGCGCCGGGTTGTCGCGGGCAATCTGCAGCGCATCGATCGTCGAATAGACCATGCGGATATCTCCGCCACGCGCTTTGGCCTTCATCAGCGACAGACCGTCGGACGCCGGAATGCGCAAGGTGTCGCCGTAAGTGCACAGGATCACGCCATGGTTCAGCGCCAGATCGATCGCCATGTCCACGCGACCGATGGGCAGCACACAGACCGGGCAGCCGGGGCCATGCACCATGCGTATCGCCGGCGGCAGCAGGTCGGAGAGGCCATAGCGGGAAATGGCGTGGGTATGGCCGCCGCAGAATTCCATGAAGCTGTAGCCGCGGCCCGGCTCGACCGCTGCGCTGATGCTCAGCGCAAGATTCTTTGCGACCTCGCCATCACGGAATTCATCGATGTATTTCACGACACCTCGTTCAGTTCGGCAAACAAAGCGAGGGTCTTCTCGGCTTCCTCGGGATCGAGTTTGCTCAAGGCATAGCCCACGTGCAGGATCACGTAGTCGCCGACCTGTACGTCAGCGAGCAAAGCCAGCGAGATTTCCTTCTTTACGCCACCCAGATCGACGATTGCCGTGTCGCCTGCGCCGAGTTCAACAACCTTGACAGGAATCGCCAGACACATCGCTTCATTTCTCCAGAACGTGAATTGCAACCCAGGCCTGGCCCAGTGAAATCGCTGTGTCGCCGGGCAGCAGCCGACGTGGCAATAGTAATTCAAGACCGGTGGGAGGAACTTTCTCGGCCAACGCCGAACGCAGCAGCTTGTTGAAGAAGCAGCCGCCGCCGCAGGCCAGGCGTTCGATTCCTGTCGCCTCGGCCGCCCGCGCCACCCAGTGCAGCAATGCCGCCACCAGCGTGGCGTGAAACAGCGCCGCGCCGTAGCCGGTGTCCGGCTCCGACGACAAAGCCCCCAGTAGTGGCAGCAGATCCAGTTCGCCGCCGGCGTCGATATGCCAGCCGTCTTCCAGCGGCGCCGGCCAGCCATGCGTTTCGATATAAGCAGTCGCGCTCTGCTCCAGCGCAATGGCGGCCTCCGCTTCGAATTCCATCTTCGGACAAATGCCGAGCAGGCCCGCGGCGGCGTCGAAGACCCGGCCCATGCTGGACGTGCGTGGGCTGTTCAAACCCTTGGCCAGCATGGCTGCAACAATTTCGGCACCCGCCTGATCGGCAAAGCGCTGCGCGATTTCCTCGCCGCGCCCCAGATCGAACAGGGCCGCCGCCGCCATGCGCCATGGATCACGCGCCGCGCGATCGCCGCCGGGCAGCGCCAGCGGACGCAGATGACCGATCCGGGCGAATTGGTTGCCATCGACGCTCAGAAGTTCACCACCCCAGGCTTGTCCATCGCTACCCAAACCGACGCCATCCAGCGCCAGACCCAGAACCGGGCCGCTGATGCCGCGTTCGGCGGCAATGGCAGCAATATGGGCATGATGGTGCTGCACGCCGATGGCCTCGATACCGAGTTCCGCCGCCAGTTCCACCGCAAAGCGGGTCGAATGCAAATCCGGGTGCAGGTCGTGGGCGATGGCGACGGGTTTCTTGTCCGCTACCTGAAGCACCTGCAGCAGTTCGCGTGCCGTTGCTTCGTGGGCAAGACAGGCTTCGGCCTGGAACAGATCGCCCACCGTGTGCGACACCCAGGCCTGATGACCCTGCGCCAGACACAGCGTATTCTTGAACCATGCGCCCATGGCCAGCAGGGGCGGTGCAGGACGCGTCAGTTCAATCTGATGCTCAACGCAACCGGGGACGACACCTTGCTGCATGCTCATGGCTTCATGCGCTCCTCGCGGCCAGTTGCCCTTCGAGTTCGGCAACTCGGCGCTGCAGGCTGTCGACCGTGTCCTGCCGCTGAACGCGCGACGCCGCGGCACCTCGTGCGATCCACGCCAGCCAGTCATCCATGCCCTGCCCCGACGTGGCCGAGACTTCGATCACTTCGATCCCCGGATTCACCCGGCGCGCGAACTCGATGGCCTTCGGCACGCTGAACGCCAGATGCGGCAGCAGATCGCACTTGTTCATCAACATCAGCGTCGCTGCGCGAAACATGTCGGGATACTTGATCGGCTTGTCCTCGCCTTCGGTAACGGAGAGGATCACCACCTTGTGCGCCTCGCCCAGATCGAAAGCAGCCGGGCAGACCAGATTGCCGACGTTCTCGATCATCAGCAGCGAATCTTCCGGTAACTCGAGCTTGCCCATGGCATGGCCGACCATGTGCGCATCGAGATGGCAGCCCTTGCCGGTGTTGATCTGGATCGCCGGCGCACCGGTGGCGCGAATGCGCTCTGCATCCTGGCTGGTCTGCTGGTCGCCCTCGATGACCGCCACGGGCTGGCTGCCCTTGAGCAATTCAATGGTTTTCACCAACAGCGTGGTCTTGCCCGAGCCAGGGCTGGAGACCAGGTTCAGCGTGAAAATGCCGCGATCCGCCAGGCGCTGCCGGTTTTCGGCCGCGTAGGCATTGTTCTTGGACAGGATGTCCTGCTCGATCTGCACCATGCGCTTGGCGCTGACGCCCGGCGCATGCGAATGCGCGGGTGCATAGCTGTGCGCATGCGCGTGGGCATGCGGGCTTTCGTGAACGTGCTCGTGGGCACCGCCCGCACCGTGTCCATGATCGTGATCGTGATCGTGGCTATGCGTGGTGCCGTCGGCATGCACATGGTCATGTTCATGATGGGCGTGTTCGCCGTCGATTTTCACTTCACCGGCACCGCAGCCGCAAGTCGTACACATTTTCCGTCTCCTACGCTACTTCAAGTTCCTTGACGCGCATTTCCGTGCCGCCCGTCACCTGCACCTGATGCACACCGCATTGCGGGCAGGCACCGAACACTTCACTCAGGGCCACGGTCGCCGCACACTGCATGCACCAGCCGGAGCCCGGCGTCGAAATTATCTCCAGCTGCGCACCATCCGCCAGGCTACCGCGCGTCACCGCGTCGAAGCAGAATTTCATGGCCTCGACTTCAACGCCCGCGAGCTGGCCGATTTCGAGCCAGACCGTGCTTACTCGAGCAAACGATTGCTGACGCGAGGCATCCTCGATCAGTTGCAATATTCCCTCGGCGAGCGACATTTCGTGCATGGCCGGAGTTTACGCCTTAACACCGCCAATAAATCCTTGCAGAAAGCCCCTGCGGCTGGTCGGAACTTGCAGCACCGAGCGTCCGGAGATACGTGCCATCTCATTCCGGTCCGCCGCGTTCACCGCTGCGTCGAGAAAAAGTACGTTCATGACCTCATTGGCCATAGTTTCGGCTTCGGCCTGATCAGGGAACTCGAACACCGGAGAGAACAGCGAACAGGATTGATAGGCACCGCATTCCGGTTCATCGCCGCCCATGAAATCATAATCGCCGGACGGAAAGTTCCACGCCTGCCGGCAATCGGCGGCGAGATACAGGTCGCGGGCAGCCTTGTCGCCGAGCAGCATCAGATTGATTGCCCACGGAGTAATCAGCACCCCGACAAAATGGTTTTCATGGCATGGCCGGAAGCCAACGGTAGCCACCCGCAAGGCAGGATTATTCATCGGCAATCCCGCCATGCGCGTCGCCGCAATACGCGAGAAGGCGGCGGTCAGTGCACCGACCGCCTCAGTCAGCGGCATCATCAAGTAGCAGGAAGCGCTCGCGTGCGGCCTCACATCCGGGACAAACCCAATGCTCCGGAAGGTCGACGAAAGCGGTCCCCGCGGGAATCTGGCTGATCGAATCACCCTCAGTCGGATCATAAACAAGCCAGCAGACACCGCACTCAAAGAGCGCCATCGGATTGGCGATCACTTCGCGCCCGGTGCGCTCAAAGGAACCTTCAGGAAATTTCATGACAGCTTTAGAGCGCGCTTTCGAGCGACTCGATCCACTCGGCCAGCCGGATGGTGGTCTCTTCGTAGTCTTCCACTGCGGCCAGCGCCACGGCCGGCACATCGACGATCTCGACCGAGTTGAGGATCAGCTTTTCCATGTTGTTGAAATACTGCACCCACCAGACGTAAGGCAGTGCGGTGGCGGTGATACGGCAGTTGCCAAAGCCGCGCGACAGAATGGAAAACGCAATCCGACCCAGTTCCTCGTCGAGCCACGCCAGGTCATCCGGCGTCGCCGGCAACAACGACAGATTGATGACATGCGCTGTCCGTCCGGCAGTCCATTGCGCCGAAAGCGTACGAATCTCGTGATACAGCGCCGGAGCGTTCATCAGATCCAGCGGCGGTTCGACGGGTGCAGCGGACGGAAACGCACGCGCCAGGGCCAGATTGCGCAAGGCACTCGGGAAGGCGCCGGCTTCGACATCGTCGACGCCATCGCCGCGAATGCGCCAGATGCCGGTAAAGGCCGTTTCCTGCGCACGCAAATCAATGCCGGTTTGAACGCTGACCTCGCCCACGCCCAGCAATTCATTGATCTCGTCGCGCACCGCCGGCGCCATGGACAGCAGCGAGAAGCGCAAGGGTTGCGACACCGGGAAGGGCGTCGCCCGCAACGAGGCATGCAACAGACGCAGGAAGTCCATTGCCGCCGCCACGACCTCCGGCGGAGCATTGAGTTCGGTCACCGGCGGCCGAAAGGTATATACATCGCTCTGCACGTCCAGCGTATTCAGGATCTCGTCTTCGAGCGGCTGCGAGCCCGGACCGATATCGGGTTTGTAGGCGACAACGGGAATTGGAAAGCTCATCATGGCGGCGTTCTCTCAGTGGAATTCAGTGACAGGAAGTGCTGGCATTTGCATTGAGCACCGGAATTCCGATGCCCGGAGCACGCGACGGTTCCGCCGCCAGCAGTTCGGGGATCAGCCGGCTGTAGGCACTCCAATCCTTCAGGCCCTCCAAAGTGCCCAGATAGGCGCCATCACGCAATGCCAGCAATGCCGGCCAGACACGAATGCCATAGCGTGCGGCCAGCAAGCGGGCCGTCTCCGGCGCAAGAATCCCGACACGGACCGGTATCGGGAGCTTGGCCACTGCCTCCGGCAGAATGACAGTGAGATCCCAGGTCTCCGGAATTTTCTGCAGCTCTTCGGAAAACAGGATCAGGCAAGCACCGGGGGCGGCAATGAAGGCGTCAAACCCGTCGCGATCCAGCAGCGTGTAGCCATAGCGGTCACGCATGATAGAAAAACGCTCGGCCAGGCGTTCGGTGCGGTCGGGAGCTGGCAAAAGTTCGCTCATGATTTGAGTCACTCGGAGGTGGATGAAATTGCGGAGTCAAGCGTGGATTCAAGCGCGGGCCTTAGAAAATCGGGCAACTGTGGCTCGCGATTGACGAGATCGGAAAAATGGCTGCTGATCAAGGTGTCAATGCTGGCCTGGTCGGCGCCCGCACTGGCCGCGCTCAGAAGCGATTCGAGCCCGGCCAGCGCCGCGCCGACCTGCGCGGCACGCTCGGCGTCAATCACCTCGCGCACGGCACCCAGAAAACACAGCACCCACTGCCCCGGCTCGAGCGGCCCGGTGAGCAGCGTGTCCATGCGCTCGCGGCCGTTGCGTCCTTCGCAGAGCGCAAACGTTCCTTCCATGCATACGACCTGCATCGGCAAGGCAAGGCACATGTCAGGCACCCGGCATGAAGCGGTCGTCACCGAAGCGGCACGCCGCCTCGACTGACGGGCGGCCGGCCTCATAGGCGGCCATCGCCAGCGCGGAATCGCGCGACTCCGCGGGTGCATGACGCGGTTGTGGTGCGTAGCCCCAGTGCCGCAGTTGCTCAAGCGCCAGATCGACAGCTTCGCCCAGCCGGGCCTTCACCACCGACCGCAGGCTGCCGCCATAGTCGTCGAGCTCTTCAGGCTGCACGCCGATCAACAGCAGCTCCTCCGGCAGTTTCCCGGTCAAGGCCGATGCGGAAATCACTTCCTGAAAGCCGGTCTGATGCAGACTCATTTTCTTGGCGCCCATGAAACGCGGCACCTCGTCTCCCTCCACCCGCTTCATCGTTCCGGGTGGCAGGCCGTAGTCGATGGCATCGAACACGACCAGGCGGCGCGCCGCTTGCACGTAGGGCAGCAGGTACAAGCCCTGGGTACCGCCATCCATCACCTTGACGGTTTCCGGCAGCACCCACTCGGCCGCGAGCTTCTCGACACAGCGCACGCCGAAGCCTTCGTCGGCCCACAGCAGGTTGCCGATGCCGAGAACCAGAACTTCGCAGCGCAGATCGTCGATGGCATTCATTCGCGCTTATTCCCTGAACGTGCGGTGACCGCTGATCATGGTGCTGATCATGGTCTGGCGGCTCATGATGTCTTCGCGCACGGCGGCATAGACATGCAGGATGACGAAACAAACGATGCCCCACATGCCGAGGTGATGCCAGCTGTGCGTCGCCTGGCTGCCGCCCAGCAGGGGAATTACCCAGCCGAACAGGCGGTCCTGCCAACTGCCCAGCCCCATCCCCTCACCGTAGAGTGCGAAGCCGGTGCAGATCATCAGCACGGCGGCCACGGTCACGAAAAGAAACATGAACAGATGCCCCATCGGATTGTGGCCGACATACTTGTAGGGCTGCTTCTCGATGAACAGATACCAGCGAAGCTCGCGCAGCAGTCCGGCCCACCATTTCGCATTGGCGATGGGCAGGTAGAAGAGCTCCCGCGCGTGATGGTTGCCGACCACGGCCCAGTAGATGCGCACCAGAAAAGCAACAGCGAACAGGTAGGCCACGGCCCAGTAGATGCGCACCAGAAAAGCAACAGCGAACAGGTAGGCGGCGGCGAAGTGGGCGAAGCGGATGTAGCCCATCAGGAAGTGATCGGAAGCCTCGCCCGGTGTGCTGGACAGGGGACTGGCGATCAGGTAGCCGCTGCAGGCCAGCACCAGGATGCACAGGGCATTGATCCAGTGCCACAGGCGCACAGGGCCTTCATACACATACACCGTCCGGCCGGCGGCGGTTTCCGGATTGTGGTTCATGGCATTTCCCTCGCGAACAGTTAACGAACCTTGACCGACGTCAATTCCTGCCCGTCGGGACTCATCACGTGGGTGGAACAGGCGAGGCAGGGATCGAAGCTGTGGATGGTGCGCAGAATCTCCAGCGGCTCGTCAGCCTTGGCCAACGGCGTATTCATCAACGCGGCCTCGTAGGCGCCGATCTGCCCCTTTGCGTCGCGCGGACTGCCGTTCCAGGTCGTCGGTACCACACACTGGTAATTGTCGATCTTGGTGTCCTTGATCTTGATCCAGTGACCCAGCGCTCCACGCGGCGCCTCGGTGAAGCCGGCGCCCTTGGCCTCCTTCGGCCAGGTGCTCGGGTCCCATTTCTCGACGTTGGCAGTCGACGAATCGCCGGCCTTGATGTTGGCGATCAGCTTGTCGAGCTGCTTGACTTGAAGATCGGCACAGTATTGCGCCTCGATGCCGCGCGCCGCCGTACGCCCGAGAGTCGAGAACAAGGCGGTCAGCGGTATATCCAGTTGCTTCAGCACGCTGTCGATGGTGTCCTTGATCATCGGAAACTGCTTCGGCTGCAGATAGCCCAGCACCATGCGCGACAGACAGCCGACTTCCATCGCATTGCCGCGCCAGCGCGGAGCCTTGATCCACGAGTACTTGGCCGATTCGTCGAGGTTCTCGATCTTCGTCCGCGTGCCCTTGAAGTTCGGCCCCTCGGGCTTGTAGTTGGGCTCGGTGACGCCGTCGAACGGGTGCAGGCCCTTGGACTCGTCGGAATATTTGTACCAGGAATGGGTGACGAACTCCTGGATCTGTTCCGGATCCTTGAGATCCACTTCGTGAATCTTCTTGAGGTCGCCATTAATGATGGCGCCGCGTGGCAACAGCAGATTCGCTGTCGAATGGTCGTTCGCGCGCTGCGGAATGTCGCCGTAGGACATGATCGACTGCGACGACAGTCCACCGCCATACAGCCAGCCCTTGTAGAACGAGGCGATGGCCAGCAGATCGGGGATGTAGACCTGCTCGACGAATTCCTTGGCGCGATCGACGATGCTCTTGACCAGATTCAGGCGTTCCATGTTGATCGCGCCCACCGCACCCGTGTCATGCACATTGATGGCGCAGGGCACGCCGCCGACCAGCCAGTTCGGATGCGGATTCTTGCCGCCGAAGATGGTGTGAATCTTGACGATCTCCTTCTGGAAGTCGAGCGCTTCGAGATAGTGCGCCACCGCCATCAGGTTGGCTTCCGGCGGCAATTTGTAGGCCGGGTTGCCCCAGTAGGCATTGGCGAAGGGACCGAGCTGGCCGGATTCGACGAACTTCTTCAGGCGGTTTTGCAGGTCGCGGAAATATCCCGGCGACGACAGTGGCCAATTGGAAATCGACTGGGCCAATTCCGAAGTTCGCTTCGGATCGGCCTTGAGCGCCGAAACGATATCCACCCAGTCCAGTGCATGCAGGTGGTAGAAATGCACCAGATGATCATGCACCTGCAGGTTGAGCTGCATGATGTTGCGGATGGTGTTGGCGTTCTCCGGAATCTTGATGCTCAACGCATCTTCCACCGCGCGCACCGAGGTCAGTGCATGGGTGCCGGTACACACGCCGCAGATACGCTCGGTGAAAGCCCACGCATCGCGCGGATCGCGGCCCTTGAGAATCACTTCCAGACCGCGCCACATGGTTCCCGTGGAAACGGCGTTGCGAATCACGTTGTCCTTGTCGAGATTCACCTCGACGCGCAGATGGCCCTCGATGCGGCAGATCGGATCGACAACGACCCGCTTGCCGGAGTTGTCCATCTTGAAGCCCTGGGTTTCGTAAGCGCCCATCTCAGTTATCTCCCGTCACTTTTTCGGTACTTTCGGTTTTCTTCGCCTTCTTCAGCGCGGACATCGCGGCATGCACCGCGACTCCGGCGCCAGCCGCGGCCGCCGCCGTGCCGCCGACCTTGTCGGCATTCGCCTCGATGCCGAACTGTTTGATGTCGGTGACGCGGTCGTAGAAGCTGCCCTTGTCCCAGAAGCCGTCTTCCGAACAGCCGATACAGCCGTGCCCGGACTGGATCGGAAACGAGACGCCATCGTTCCAGCGCACCGTCGAACAGGCGTTGTAGGTGGTCGGCCCCTTGCAGCCCATTTTGTAGAGGCAGTAGCCCTTGCGTGCCGCATCGTCGTCCCACTGCTCGACAAACTGGCCGGCATCGAAGTGCGGCCGGCGATAGCACTTGTCGTGAATGCGCTGGCCGTAAAACATCTTCGGCCGTCCCTGGCGGTCGAGCTCGGGCAGCCGGTCGAAGGTCAGCATGTAGGTCACCACGCCCGTCATCACCTCGGCAATCGGCGGGCAGCCGGGTACCTTGATGATGGGTTTGCCGGAGATCACCTTGTCGATCGGGGTGGCTCGCGTCGGATTGGGCTTGGCGGCCTGCACGCAGCCGTAGGAAGCGCAGGCACCCCAGGCGATTACCGCCTTGGCATCCGCGGCAGTTTCCTTGAGGATCTCGACGAAAGGCCGGCCACCCTCAATGCAGAACATGCCGTCTTCATTGAGGGGCGGGTTGCCCTCCACGGCCAGGATGTAATTGCCCTTGTACTTCTTCTTGATTTCCTCGAGCTGCTTTTCGGCCTGATGACCCGCCGCCGCCATCAGCGTGACGTGGTAATCGAGCGAGAGCATGGAGAGAATGACATCCTTGGTCAGCGGGTGCGCCGAGCGGATGAAGGATTCCGAGCAGCAGGTGCACTCGAGGCCTTCGAGCCAGATCACCGGCGTGCGCGGCTTGGTCTCCATGGCATGGGCGATCTTCGGCGCGTAGGCGCTGCCCAGGCCCAACGACGTTGCAGTAAGGGAACAGAACTTGAGAAAACTGCGCCGGCTGATGCCCTGGCGCCGCAGTACATCGTAAAAGGTTTCGGTCATGTCGGTCTCCGTCGGAAAAGGTCCTTCGGATGTCAATAATGCAAGCTTCAAGCCATGCCGTGACGACCAACATGAATACTTTAAATTCAATTAGTTAAAACTAGGCAGCGCAAGAACCAGCGATCCGACGGATTACCAGGTAATCGCTTCAGTTGCCAAAGCGACTCGATCGTCCGGACACAAAATCGGGCGCCTAGCCCTTCACTTCGCCCAGACTGTTTCGAGTTCTACATCCCGCTGCGCACGAAGTCAGCGAAACGTCGGTCGCGCGTAGCGATGTGATTGCCGATAAAACCAAGAACCGCCTCCGCCTTGCCCGCTACCAGCGAAGAATTGCCGGCGGCATGGTCGGCAGCGATCTGGTTAAGCACATCCAGCATGTGGATGTGCTCATCGACGTGATCCTCATAGTCGTCATAGCTTTTCAGCCGCATCAGCAACTCTTCGGACATGAAGTGTGCCTCGCTGTAGGCAATCAGCTGGTCCAGAATCTCCCCGATCGAAGCGGCATCGCGATTGTCCCGAACCGCGCTGCACAGCGCTTGCAACAAGCCGAGTTGAACCTCGTGCTCGCGATCGGTTTCCGCATTTGCCGCGCTATTGAAGTCAGAGATATTCGACATGTTCAAGTCCTCGTTGTCCGCAGAAACATCAGAGCCGTCAAGCTTATCGCAAAGCGAGAAAGCGGCGGCGCGAAAGCGAGGGTTCATCGCCTTGCTTCTCGGCCTTGGGCGCGGCCTGGGCTTGCTGCGGAGACGTGAGCAGGGCAATCATCGAAGCCCTTGCCGTCATTGTCGCCTCCGACTGGGTGGAGAACTTGCCCATCGGCGAAAACAGGGGACAGCTCTGGTACTCGCCCAGTTCCACTTCTTCGCTGCCGAGAAACGCGAAATCACCGGCGGGAAACTTGACGAAACGGCGCTTGTTCTCGCCCGTGGAGATCCAGTTTTCGGCGCTGCCGGGCACCAGCAGCATGCTCATGCACCAAGGCGTAACGACAATGCCCAGCCAATGCCCCTGCCAGCGCTGAAAATCGACGGCTTCCACGACAAGCGCGGGATTGAGAATCGGCACATCCGCCATTTGCTCGCGCTGGATGCGGAAGAAGGCCTCCTCCACCGCATCGGCCGGACTGGTGTCGTGGATGCGGAAGTTCATGTCGCCTCAGGTCCGTTGCCCCAGTTTCGGGCGTCGCCCCCTTCTGCCATGAGTTCCTGCATCAGCGCCAGCGCCTCTTCGGCGCGCTCCCGCTCGACAATTTCAAATGCGAAACCGCCGGCCTGGATCAACAGGTAGTCGCCTACCGCGACTTCTTCGGTCAGCAGCAGCAGGCTCACCTCGCGCGTCTGTCCGAAACACTCGGTAACCGCCGTGCCTTCACGGACTTCGATCACGCGGGAGGGAGCGGCCAGGCACATTTCAATTAACTTGCGCCGTCAGCGCCTCGAGTTCGTAGCCGCGCGAGACAAGTTCGGCCGCTGCCATGGCGACCAGCACGGGAATTTTTTCGGCGACCGTCGGCGTCATTTCCATGCCCAGTTCGAGCGAAATCGGCTCGACGCCCAGCACCACGATTTCCTTTGGCATGGTGTCGAGCAGTTCGAGGCTGGCCAGTACGTCCGGCAATGCGATCTGGTGTGGCGACAACTTCTTGCGGAAAAACACCGGGATCTCGTCACCGGCGATCTTCACCACGGTACCCGGCGCCGCGCCGCTCTTGACGACATCGAGGACGATCAGAAAATCCAGATTGGACAGATCCTCGATCATTTCCATGCCCGAGGTGCCGCCGTCGATGGCCAGCACATTTTCCGGCAGCTTCCAGTCCCGCTCCAGCGCTTCGACCGCGCGCACGCCGGCGGCCTCGTCGGTGAGGATGGTATTGCCGATGCCGAGAACGACTGCACGCATGGAAGGAGACCGGAAAAAGAAAGGGCCGGCACCCGCCGGCCCTCTTATGTTACGCGCTGTCAAACTGCCTTGACGGTAATCGCCGTATCACTGTCCATGTCGGTCAGGTGGATGGCGCAGGCAATGCAGGGGTCGAAGGAGTGGATGGTGCGCAACACCTCCAGCGGCTTCTCCGCATCGGCGATCGGCGTATCGACCAGCGATGCCTCATAGGGCCCCGGCTCGTCCTTCTCGTTGCGCGGACAGGCATTCCAGGTCGAGGGGACCACGCACTGGTAGTTCTTGATCTTGCCATTGTCGATGACCACCCAGTGCGACAGCGCGCCGCGCGGCGCCTCGTGGAAGCCGACACCCATCACCTCGTCCTTGGGGAACACCGGCCTGTTGAAAGTCGTCAGGTCGCCCTTGGCCATGTTGCCGAGCAGCAAGGTCCATTGTTCGGCCAGCAGATCGACGTTCACGCAGCAGGAGATGGCCCGTGCGGCATGGCGACCGATGGTCGAATGCATCGCATCCAGCCCGATCTTGGTCTTCGCCAGTGCCGAAACCGTATCGAGTGCGGCCGTGGCGTACTGGGTGGTCGGCGCATGACCGGCGGCAAGCCCGTTCAAGACACGGGCCAGCGGGCCCACCTGGGCCGGCTTGCCGTAAAAGGTCGGCGACTTCATCCAGGAATACTTGGCGTCGTCCTTGAAGTCGGTGTAGTTCGGAGTGGTCTGGCCCTTGTATGGATGCAGGGCTCCCGCCTTGTCGTAGTTGTACCAGGAATGCTTGACCGCCTCTTCGACGCCCTTGATCCAGTACTCATCATTGAACGAGGTGATCGGCTTGCGCTTGCCAAGATCGCCCGCATCGATGTATCCGCCGGGGAAGGCGAACTGCGTACCCTTGGTGTCGAGCGGAATGTCAGGCACCGACAGGTAGTTGGTGATCCCTTTGCCGATCTTGGTCCACTCGGGGTAGAACGCGCCGACGGCGGCGACATCGATCAGGTAAACGTTCTTGACGAAGTCGGACAACTCGTCGATGAAGCCCTTGATCGCCATCAGGCGCTCGACGGTCAGCACAGCCTGCGAATCGGTGGCCAGCGGGTTGGCTACGCCGCCGACGGCGACGTTCTGGATGTGCGGCGTCTTGGCGCCGAGGATGGATACGATCTTGTTGGCCTTGCGCTGCACTTCCAGCGCCTGCAGGTAGTGGGCCACGGCGAGCAGGTTCACTTCGGGCGACAGTTTCATCGCCGGGTGGCCCCAGTAGCCGTTGGTGAAAATGCCAAGCTGGCCGCCATTGACAAAATGCTTCAGCCGCTCATGCACGCGCCGCATTTCGTGCTTGCTGTTGAGATGCCACGACGACAGGCTCTCGCCCAGGATCGCGGTCTTGTCCGGATCGGCCTTCAGCGCCGAGGTCACATCGACCCAGTCGAGCGCCGACAGGTGGTAGAAGTGCACGATGAAATCATGCACCGAATGCGCCAGGATGATCAGGTTGCGGATGTACTGGGCATTCAGCGGGATTTCCATCTTCAGGGCGTTTTCCACCGCCCGCACCGAGGTGATGGCATGCACCGTGGTGCACACGCCGCAGATGCGCTGGGGCGTCGCGCGGATCGCGGCCGAGCAGGATCAGCTCGACGCCGCGCCACATCTGGCCGGACGACCAGGCCTTCTTGACGCGGCCGCCATCCACATCGACGTCGATACGCAGGTGGCCTTCGATACGGGTGATCGGATCAATTGTTATGCGCTTGGACATTTTTGTCTCCGTCCTTCAGTGGATGGCCTCTTCCCGCGGCAACACCGGGAAGCGTCGAGTGATGATGATGTAACCGAGAACCTCAATAGCGAACATGCCTGCGGTGACCAGAATCTCGGCCAAGGTCGGGAAATACGTGAAGCCGCCGGCTCCATCGACATTGGTTTCATAACCGATCAGGAAGCCGTTCAGACGCAGCAACGCACCACCGAGCATGAGCAGGACGCCGGCGAGGAACAGCCGGGCCGGATTGCGCCGGTTGGACTCGGCGCCGATCAGGATCAGCGGCGCGATGAAGCAGGCCATTTCCAGCCAGAACATCAGCGCCTCGACCGAAGGAACGAAGGCTTTCGGCAGCGCGCCGCGCACCAGCAGATCACCCAGTCGAACCACCACGTACACCGCCAGGAAGCCCAGCATCACCTTCGCCAGCGGGGTCAGCATGTGCATCTCGATCCTGCGCCGGTAGGCGGAAGACGCCAGGCAGGATTCGAACAGCACCACCGCGTAGCCCATGGTGATCGCCGTCAACAAATACAGCAGGGGAAGAATCGGCGTCTGCCACAGGGGATGGATCTGCACGCCCATTACCACCAGCAGGGTACCGAGCGAGGACTGGTGCATCATCGGCAACACGGTACCCAGGGCGATAAAGAAGAACATCGCCTTGCCTACCTTATTGCGCGCATCTTGCTTGCCCAACTGCTCGAACACGACAGGCGAAAACTCGATCCACATCACGATGACGTAGAGCGTGATGCACACCGCCACCTCGAACATCACCGAGTTTGGATTGATCGAGCCGGGCCAGAACATGTTCCACACGTTCCACCAGCGGCCGAGGTCGAAAATGACCCCGGCAGCGGCCAGCGTGTAGCCGAACAGGCTGGCCAGCAGCGCCGGTCGCACCAGCGGATGGTACTCACCCCTGTTGAAGATGTAGACCAGCATCGCCACCGAGAAGCCGCCGCAGGCGAAGGCCGAACCGATGATGACGTCGACCACCACCCAGATGCCCCAGGGATAGCCGTCGTTGAGGCCGGTCACGGCACCGAGCCCGAACAGGAAGCGCACCGCCAGCACCGCGACCATCAATGCGATGAGCACGCCGCAGGTCAGGGTTACGGCGTTGACCAGGCTGCCACCCAGCGGCGCAGATACCGCATGTCGATTATTGGCCATGATCAGCTCCCCTCCTTGTCGGACGACTCGTCGTCGGGCTTGACGTTGCGCTTGGCGACATAGGTCATCGCACCCAGCACGGCGAACGGCATGATCAGATTGCCGTACAGCGTGTGCTGGATGGTCTCGGACATGGCCGCGGCCGCATCCGGCGGCAGGTCAGGCATGCCGACCTTGGCGAAATTGACGCCGGAGAGCTTGAGCACCTGCGTGCCGCCGTACTCCTTTTCGCCATAGACATGCTGCAAATACTTGCCGGCAGGAGTTTCGTAGCTCTGGTCGGGCTCGTCGCGCCAACCGGCGCGCATCATCACGCCCTTGCCATCCGGCTTGCCCTGCAGCATCTTTTCCTGCGCCGACCGCAGGTGACCACGGGGGAAGCGGTTACGCTCGCCGGGCTTCATCGCCAGGCGACGTTTGGCCTCGGCCAGCAGGTCGGAGGTCTTGCCGAACAACGTGGCGCCTGTGGGACAGACCTCGGCACAGGCCGAATAGTGGCCATCCTTGTGGCGATGGCGGCACAGTTCGCACTTGCCGATGCGACCCGTGGGCGAGTCGTACTGATATTTCGGAATGCCGAAGGGACAGGCCGCGACGCAATAGCGGCAGCCGATGCACTTGTCGGGGTTGTAACCGACGACGCCGGTCACCGCGTCCTTGGTCATCGCCGACACCGGGCAGGCCGAAACGCAGGAAGGATCGCCGCAATGCATGCAGGAGGTCTTCATGAACGAATAGCCGTTCACCTCCTGATCTTTCACATCCATCGTGCCGTTGCGATACATCTTGATGAGATTGAAGGTATGGCCGGAGGTATCCAGCGGCGTATCCCACAGATGATCCACCGTGGAAAACTCCGGCGGGTTGTGGTTGGCCTCCTTGCAGGCCGCAACGCATGCCTTGCAGCCGACGCAGAGTGTGGCGTCATAAAGCAGTCCGAGCGCCTCGGGCGGCCGCGGATTGGTTTCCCTGGCGAGGGCCGGCACCGCCACGACGCCTGCCGTAGCCGCCGCCCCGCTCGCGAGGACACCCTTGAGAAATTCTCGCCGGGTGCCCATGATCAGGCTCCGGCCTTGTCTGCGGCAGCCGGTTTGCCGCCACCGGCAGCGTCCTTGGCGCGCTCCGCTTCCTCGGCCGCATGGGACAAACCGAGATTGCGCGTCAGCATGATCGCCGCACCCGCCGCCGCACCCGCAACCGCAGCCACGGCCGCAGCCGAGGCGAAGGAAGCAGCCTTGCCCTGTTCTTCGACGATGCGCGGATACTGTAGCGGCGGCGTGACGTTGAGCATCTTGGCAACCTGATGAATCGGCTTCTCGAAACCCACGCCTTTCTCGGTGCAACCAATGCAGGGGTGACCGCAACCCACCGGCCAGTTGTTTTCGCCCGCATCGCCAAAACCCAGCGTCGAGCAGTTGGCGTAGGTCTCCGGGCCCTTGCAACCCAGCTTGTAAAGACAGTAGCCCTGACGGTGGCCGACATCGCCGAATTCCATGGCAAAGCGGCCGGCGTCGAAGTGGGCGCGACGCTCGCAGTTTTCGTGGATCAGGCGCGAGTAGGCAAACTTGGGGCGACCCAGCTTGTCGACTTCCGGCAGCTTGCCGAAGGTCAGGAAATGCACCACGGTGGCCAGGAAGTTGTAGGGATTGGGCGGACAGCCGGGAATCGTCACCACCGGCTTGCCGAGTACTTCGGCCACGCTTGAAGCACCCGTCGGATTCGGGCCGGTGGAAGGCATGCCACCCCACGAGGCACAGGACCCGATGGCGATTACTGCGGCGGCGTCGGCCGCGCATTCCTTGACCAGGTCGATCGCCTTGTGGCCGCCAACCTTGCAGTAGATGCCGTTGTCCTTGGTCGGAATGGCGCCTTCGACCACCAGCACATATTTGCCCTTGTTCGCCTTCATGGCGTCCTTGCGGGCCGCTTCGGCCTGATGGCCGGCCGCAGCCATCAGGGTTTCGTGGTAATCGAGGGAAATCACGTCGAGGATCAGCTTTTCCAGCGTGGGATGCTCGGCGCGCAGGAGCGACTCCGAACAACCGGTGCACTCCTGGAAGTGCAGCCAGATCACCGACGGCCGCTTGGCCGCTTCGATCGCCTTGGCGACCGCCGCCTCGGCTCCGGCGGGCAAGCCCATGGTCACCGCCAGGGTTGCGCAGAACTGCAGAAACTCCCGTCGCGGCATCTCGAGGCGTTGCTCGACTTCCAGCAGGGTCTTGCGGCTCGTTTCAAAGATTTCGTTCATGTCGCCCATGTCTGCTATCCCCCTCCAAGAGCCAGGCCGCGTCCGGACCTGATGTCAGTAGGGCTATCGCAAGACTTGAGCCAGCTTCAGGAGTGCTCCGCCTCGATCATCAATTCAAGCACTTGTGAAGATTTGATTTCCACCTAAAGTATTCCATTCGGTTACTTGGTTTCCGCACCACTAACCATCCGGGTGTCGGGCTGTTGTCTGAAGGCGCGCCACAGTGCAAGGTCATAGGCGATCTTGAGACAGCCGCAGGCTACCAGCGGTGCGGCCAGCCACCCGGTAGCGAATAGCGCGCCTCCCAGCGAGGGACTGAGCGCAGCCGCCAGGCTGCGCGGCACCGCCGTGAAACTGGCGGCGGCCGCCCGTTCGGGCGGGGTTACCACGGCCATGACATAGGCCGAACGGGTCGGCACATCCATTTGGGATAGCGCGGCACGCAGCAGCAGAAAGGCCAGGGCCAGCGGCAGACTCGGGGAAAAGGCGGCCAGAATCAGGAACAGGCTGGCAGGTATGTGGGTAAATACCATCGTGTTGAGCAGCCCTATGCGCCTTGCCACCCACGGCGCCGCCAGCAGTGAAAGCGCGTTCAGCACGCCGACCCAGAAAAAGAAGGCACCCGTAGCCGTCAGCGAGAGTCCGAAACGTTCGAACAGCCACAGGGCGAGCAGAGCATTTACTATCAGCCCGCCGGCAAATGCGTCAACCGAGAACAGCGCGGCGAGCCGGACCACAATCCCGCGCGAAGGTCCCAGCGGTGCAGGCGCATGCATTTGACCGCTGGCCTGCCGCTCCGGCAGTCGCGCATACAACCAGCAGAGCAATGCCCCGACTCCAGCGTATGCAGCGAACATGCCCCGCAGTGCCACCAGGCGGTCGATGCCCATCGCCGCCAACGCGTCCGGCACGGCGGCGGCCAGCGCGCCCAAGGCCGCACAGAGGGCGCCCGTCAGGCTGTAGCGCGCAAACAGCCGGGTGCGGGCATCGCCCTCCGTCGCGAGGGACAGACGGGAATGCTCCAGCGGCAGAAAGACGCTGACATCGCCCGAGCTTGGATTAAGGGTGCCGACGAAGGCCACCAGCAGCAGCGGCCAGAAGGCCGACAGGCCGGCGAAGCCAAGCCCGGTCACCGTCATCAGCAGTGCTGCGCCCAGCAGCAGCAGGCGCGGCGAGGCGCGATGCCCCCAGGCGCCCAGTGCCAGCGTGGCCAGCGCCGAGCCAAGCAAGGTGGCGGTGCTCAGCAAGCCCACCTGCCAGGTGCCATAGCCCAGCGCCAACAGGTAGGCCGGCAACAGCACCGCCACATAGCCGTCGACAAAGGCGCGCAGGCCGCGCCCGACCAGCAGCAGGCGAAGCTCCTTCGCCGCGACAAGCGGGGTCACTGGGCACACCATGTATAGAGAGCGTCGTAGATCACCATTCTGTGTCCAAGCATTTCTGGTCATCGCGATAATTGAGCGACGAGCCCTGCGAGATGGGCACTAGGCCGGCAGCTTCGTTTTGCAGAGACACACGACCTCCGCGGGGGAAAAAGTTTCCTCGTCACTTCATTCCCGCTGCCTCAGCCGCCAGTTTGTTCGCCTCTTCGACCAGCTTTTTTGCGCGCAAGTAGTTGTGCGCCCCCTTGCTGTTGTCGAGCAGCACGAAATTTATTTTCGAGTTGGCTTTATCGACCAGGGCAGCGGCTTCAGGACGCTTCGACTTTACGCTAGCGAGCAGTTGCTGGGCCTCATCGATGGACGTACGAATATAGGCAGCGCGCTGGGCAGCCCGGTCAGTCATGTCGTCGAGCGTGTAGGTCTTCGTCTGCTCGCCGGAAGGCATGATCTTGCCGCGAACGTTGGGCTTGCCGCCGTGACACTCGGTGCATGAACTGCGCACTCCGCGCTCCTTTTCCAGGAGTGGCGACGCAACGAACATGCTGTGGGCAGAGGTGTCCCACTGATGGCCGGACTTGGCCGTCTTGCGTGAGCGGCTGCCGATCCGTGCCATGTGGCAATCGGAACACACGACGCCCGATTCCTGCATGATGCTGCCTTCGAACATTTCGACGTTCGGCCTCTTGGCGCGACCGGTCGCTGTATGACAGTCGGCACATAGTTCGGCCGGTTTCCTGCGCAACTGCGCGTCCTCGGCCTTGCCATGAAAAGCGTGGCAGGTGGTGCAACTCATATTTGCCTTGGTGTAGTGCGCGCTCTTGGTGAAGTCCTGCCACTGCTGCCGGTTGCGCGACGCCCAGTCGTTGCTCCAGAAATAGTCCGATTCGCTCTTAGCGGACGCGCCCGAAAAACTCCAGAAGCGATAGCGGCTGGCGATGTCCATATCGCCGGGCAGGAACCCGGTCGGGTAGGTAAGCTCGGTCTGGCTCTTGTTGGTACCCCGGCCATGACATTGGGCGCATATCTGCGACGCCTGTTCGGCATTGAGGTCCTTGAGCGGATTCACGATCGTCGATGTGCCGGCGGCCAGCTTTTTGCCCGCCGTTTTGGCGGCACCGGCTTCGTCGGCATGCCGGCTGCCCGGGCCGTGACAGGATTCGCAGGCAACACCCAATTCGCCCTTGCCATGCGACTTCCAGACGCCGGTCTCCTTGTTCTTGGCGAACTGGAAACCGGTCGTGTGACAGCCGTTGCACTTTGCCTCAGCGACACGATTCATCGGCAGTTCCTCCGGCTTCAAGGGCCGGCCATCCGGCGTCCCGTCGGCGGCGAACCAGTCTTGCGGGTTGAAGCCGCCGGTCAGCCAGTCCTTCTGGAAAACCGACCAGCGCAGCGGCGCGGGTATGAAGTTGTCTCCAAATTTGACTTCATAGCCCTGATCCCACTTGCCGCCCAGCACCTTGCCTATCTCGTAGGTCTGGTTGTTGCCCGGGTTATCGGCATCGATCAGCGTGAAGAAGAATTTGTCGCCCTTGCGGAAGGCCAGTGCCGACGGTGCAATGGTCTCCTCGCTGCCGCTCTTCCCCTTGAGCTTGATATCCTTCAGCTGGATAGTCCGATCGGCGAAGTCGCCGACGATGATGTCGGGACTGGGCACGCGTTCCATCCTGGCATGCCAGGTAGCCTTCCATTCGCCGTACTGCTGCTCGTGGCAGGACTTGCAATTGTCGCTGCCGACATATTTGGCATCGCCGAAGAACTTCTGCCCCGATTCAACCCGGTGTGTCTTATTCGATACTGACATCGTTTCTATCGGCGTCAGGGAGTTTTGCGCCGCCGCGAGACCCGTCAAGCCAATACTGCCCAGCAAAGCCGCCACTGCCGCTACCCGATAGCTGGTCCATTGCCTTTTGCTTGTCGTCGTCATTTCATTCTCCCAAGAAAGAAACAGTCAATCCAGTTCATCCGGCTGTCCCCGGAATTACGGACCGGCAATTCCGGGCGGCGCTGATTCGAGGAATGGAAACGCACACATCCCCGTACGCCAACGACACCCGGGTTTATCGAACATGCTTGCGAAGCACTCCCGCCAGAACCGTGATGCCGTCACGGCGATATTCGATCCGGTCTTCTTTTCTCCAGACTTCAAAGCATTCCTTGACGGGTCGCCTGGCTTTGCGCTTGATGCACAACTCACCACCCTCGATGACCCAGGCACCTCGACGCGATTCGCCTAGTTCAACGCTGTCGAGAACACCATCAAGCAGAAAGCGATCCATCCAATGGGCATCGTCAGTCACCGTCTTGCCGATCAGAGTCGAGCGAAGATTCGCGGCCGATAAGCGCTGAAATCCAGAATCGGTGGCACATACGGCGGCCGACCACATCATCGCCAGTGCGATGAGAAAGATGCGCGTATGCCGACGATTCCGGAAAGCTGAAACCATTGCGAGGTTAGCTCAACGCCCGTTCCAGATGACGACCGAATTTTTTCAACGGTGTATCGGCGCACGCGGCATAAAGTGCGTCGTAGATCACCATGCCATGCCTTAGCATCTCGTGGTCATCGGTGAAGTTGAGCGACAGCCCCGCCGATACGGCAAGCAATCCGGCAGCCTCGGGCACAAGATCGGGCCGGCCGGTGTCTGCCGCACGAACGATCAAGGCCAGCTTGTCCAGCGCAGAATCGTGGAGTTCGTACTTGCGGATGAAAGCGTCGAAGGAGCATTCGCCACCGTGATGCCCCAACTCGGCACCCTTGACATCATAGGGAGTCGCGCCGGTTTCCTCGGCAACCTTCGCCACCTGCCCGGCCGGCACGTAGAGGAACTCCGCGCCAGGATCGATGAAGTTGATGATCAGCCAGGGACAGGCGATGCGGTCGATCTTCGGACGTTCGCGGGTGATCCATTTCATGATTTGTCACTCGTCCTTTCTGAAAACCTTGTGGCAGCTGCCACAGACATGACGCGTATCCTCGAATGCTTGCGCGAGGGCAGGCATGTCGCCGGCTTGCGCGACTTGCAGAAATATCTTCAGCTCCTTGTGCAAGTCTTGTTGATAGGCTTTGAAACGCTCCTCTTCCAGCCAGATGTCGACTTCCGCGCGAGTGTTGCCGACTTCGCTTCCGGGAGCGAATGCTTCCCACGGAAGCCTGGCGACGAATTGGACCAGTTCGATGTTGCGGATGAGTTCGGGTCGGTCGAAAGGCCTGTCGCCCTTGATCATGGCGGTAATGCGACCAAAGTAGGTGCTCATCAGGGTGAAGGCCGCACGCCGGTGCTTGATCGCTGATTCGGCGTCCCGGAGTTGGGCCTGGGCCGGCGGTATGGCCATCAGCAAACCCAGCAGGACGAAAACGATACGACGATTCATTGGCACGCTCCTCAAGAGATGAAGCAGGTCAGTCCTTCCTCGCCAGCGCTCCGCCGGCCGCCTTCCAGCCCTCGATGCCGCCCTCGATGAAGCAGGCATTCAGGCCTTCTGCGCGCAAAGCATCGACAACGCTATTCGAGACCGAGCCGCCGCGCACACAGTAGAGGACGATGTGCTTGTCGCGCGGCAGTCTCTTTGCCCACTCGGCAAGCTTTTCCGGCTCGTGCCAGGTAGCGCCCGGCAGTTGCTCGGCCGATATCTCGCGATCGGCGACGCGACGGACGTCGATCAGGTGCTTGTCCGCCAGCGCGGGTTTCAGGCTTTCGGGTTTGATGGTGCGTTCCATGGTCATGCTCCGGTGAGTGTCGCCAGCTTGGCAGAAGCTGCGGCGTTATCGCAGGCGGGGGATTCCAGTTCGCAGCTCATGATGCTTTCCTTACATGACAAAGGAGTAGGCGAGGCCAAACAGCGCGCAGACGCCGATCACTTTCATGATGTCGGCCTTGTACTTCCACAGGGCAATGAAGCAGGCAATGGCGATGACAACGGGAATGACATCGAACAGGCCGCCGAAAGGCGCGCTGGCTGTCGCCTTCGGCCAGAAGGTATGCCAGGCGAAGAAGGTGGCCAGATTCAGGATGACGCCGACCACGGCGGCCGTGATGCCGGTCAGCGGCGCGGTGAATTTGAGTTCGCCGCGCGTGGCCTCGACCAGCGGACCGCCAACGAGGATGAAGAAGAAACTCGGCAGCAGGGTGAAGAAGGTCGCCACGGTGGCCCCTGCAAGCCCCGCCGCAACCGGATTGCCGAAGACCTGCTTGCCGACGCCACCGAGGTAGCCGACCCAGGTCACGACCATGATCAAAGGGCCCGGCGTGGTTTCGCCCAATGCCAGGCCATCCATCATCTGCGGTCCGGTGAGCCAGCCGAAGTGATCGACTGCGTTCTGATAGACGTAGGGCAGCACGGCGTAGGCGCCGCCGATGGTGAGAAAGGCCGCCTTGGTAAAGAACCCGCCCATGTCGAACAGAATGGGCGTGCCGGCGATCGTCGCCATGGCCACGGCCCAGATCAGCACAAATGCAATCACCGTGACGGCGAGTTTGCCCCACGTGAATTTCGCATGAAGCGGAGGCGGCGTGTCGTCGTCAATCAGCGCAGGTCCATATTCCTTGTTGCTGGCGCCGTGGCCGCCGCCCGCCTTGAATTTGGCCGGCACCAGCTTGCCGCCGATGGCGCCGAGAATGCCGGCGGCCAGCACGATCCACGGGAAGTCGATATCGAAGAAAAAGATGCCGACGAAGGCCAGCGCGGCGATGGCGAACAATACCCCGTTCTTGATCGAGCGCGAGCCGATGCGCCAGGCAGCGAACAGCACCACGGCGACCACCGCCGGCTTGATGCCGTAGAAGATGCCCTGCACCGCCGGCACGTCGCCGAAATTCAGGTAAATGCCGGCCAGCAGCGAGAGCAGTGCAAAGGACGGCAGGAAAAACAGCACGCCTGCCGTGATCGCACCCTTCACGCCGTGCAGCAGCCAGCTGATGTAGATCGCGAGCTGGATCGCCTCTGGTCCCGGCAGCAGCATGCAGTAGTTGAGCGCATGCAGATAGCGGTGCTCGGAGATCCAGCGCCGACGTTCGACCAGCTCCTGGTGCATCATCGCGATCTGCCCGGCCGGACCACCGAAGCTAATGAAACCCAGCTTCAGCCAGTACTTGAAGGCTTCGCCCAGCGTTGGCGTCGGTGGCGCGGTGTTGGGGATTGCGGCGTCACTCATGCGAGTTCTCCTGTCGATAGTTCTGGTAAAGGTTGTCGAAGAGACGGCTCGCCTCGGTCAGCAATTTGTCGTCATTGGGCGCCGCGGCGCGAGCCCCGGCCAGTACCGCCTCGATGCCCGCTGCCTCGGCCACCGGCACACCGCCGACATCCAGGCAGTGCACGATCGCGGCGATGCGGGCGATGGCGGGGTCAGAGTCCAGACCGAAACTCGCTGCCAGCACTTCGAACGTGACGCGGCCGCCGACATGGGTGAAGGCCGCACCATCGAAGTCGAAGCCAAGAGCGGCTTTCGGGCATTTCTTCGGATTGTCGAGCCAGAGAAATTTCGCTTTGCGGTCGATGAAGCGGCGAATCAGCCAGGCGGATGCCATGCGATCCACCCAGAGGCTCTTGCGCGTCGCCCATGTCCGGCCTGAAAAATCGGCGCTGGCGAGTCGGCGAATCACACCCGCTTTGGCCGAGGGCTCGCCGCTGGCCGCTGCTTCAAGCGCGGCCAGTGCCGCTTCCGCCTGACGCCGGGCCTCGCCGGAAAAATAGTCAATCGCAGCGATGGCCGTCAGTTCCCGGCGCAGGACGCGCAAAACCTTGGCATCCGCCGCATCGGTGTCGGCAATCGCCGCCAACAGACGGGCGTATTCCGGGCCGCGATCAAACAGCGCGACGATTTCAGCCTGCTGCAGTTCGTCGCGTCCGCCCAGGCGGTAGAGGTCGGCCTTGCCCTGCACCGCACGCACGTCCTCGGCAATCTGCGCCAGTGCCGCCGCATGTTCCGCCGACTCGGGCAGCAAATACACCCCGTCGCGCAAGGTTGCACAGCCCAATGCGCGCAGCGCGCGCCAGATACGCATGCGCCCGGCCGATTGCTTCGTCGGCAGACTGACAAAAAGGGCGAGGAACTCCATGGGCAGGTTACATCGTTAAATTGATGTAACAACTATAACTTAATTGCTAACTATATAACAACAATTTGTCCAGATTTCTGCCACCGCGTGACATGTGGAATCAGACCGGCTGCTGCCTGTCCCTCTACGGTTGCAGAAGGTGAGAGAGAACCTGTCCTAAGCAGTGCGCTGGCTCAACGAACGCAGCAAAGTCGCAAACAGCGTCTCGGGGTCAAAGGGCTTGATCAGGAAGTCGTTCATTCCCGCCTCGAAGCAGCGGGCCTGGTCCTCGGCAAAGGCATTGGCGGTCATGGCAATGATCGGTGTGTCCCCGTAGCCGGGCATCTCGCGTATCTGCCGCGTTGCGTCCAGCCCGTTCACCTTCGGCATCTGCATGTCCATCAGGATGGCCGCGTAGGCGGCCCGGCCTGCCATGGATACAGCCTCTGCACCATCCTCTGCCGTGTCGATCACCAGACCG
>JAPLQY010000034.1 GCA_026399475.1 Rhodocyclales bacterium | reverse complement strand
TGTTCTGGTTTACGACAATCTCGTTTCGCAAGCTGTGCTCGAGCTCGCACGCCCCGATGCCGAGCGCATCTATGCCGGCAAGGAACGCGGCAACCACGCCATTCCCCAGGAAGAAATCAACCAGTTGCTGGTACGTCTGGCCAAAAGCGGCAAGCGCGTGGTGCGCCTCAAGGGCGGCGACCCCTACATCTTCGGCCGCGGCGGCGAGGAAGTCGAAACCCTGCACGCCGACGGCATCAACTTCGAGGTCGTGCCGGGCATCACGGCGGCCGCCGGCGTCGCCTCGTATGCCGGTATCCCGCTGACCCATCGCAACCACGCCCAGGCCTGCGTTTTCGTCACTGGCTATCTTCGGGACGGCAGCATGAACCTCGACTGGCCGGGGCTGGCCCGGCGCCGTCAGACCGTAGTGATTTACATGGGCTTGTCGGGCCTGCCGCACCTCTGCGCCAAGCTCATGGAACACGGTCTGCCCGCCGATTGGCCAGCCGCCATCGTGCAACACGGCACCCAGCCCAGCCAGCGCACAGTAACCGGCACGCTCGGCACGCTGCCGACCCTGGCCGCCGCCGCCAACCTGCGTGCGCCGACATTGATCATCGTCGGCGAAGTCGTGACGTTGCGCAACAAGTTGCGCTGGTTCGCCGAGAGCAACGACTAGGCAGTAACTCCGCTGGCGCAGTGAGCGGGAATGTTCCCAGTCCCGGCTCTAAAACCATCAGACAAACAGGGTCAATTCGACCGCGTGCAACAACAGATTGATCTGTGGTTGCGCAGCAGTTACGATGCCTTGAACAACAGGCCCGCAGGGGAACGCCATGAGCGCACCAGAAATTCCCGAGAATGAAAAGCAACGCATCGCAGCGCTACATTCGATTGATGCACTTTTTACCCCCGCGGAAGAGCGCTTCGATCGTATTACCCGGCTTGCGGCGCGATCGCTCGGCACGCCCTTCGCGCTGGTGAGTCTGGTGACCGACAAGTGCCAGTGGTACAAGTCGGCGCAAGGCCTCGACGGAACGGAGAACTCCCGGGAGATATCCTTCTGCGGTCACGCCATCCTCGCCGATGAAACCTTCGTTGTCGAGAATGCATCCCATGACCCGCGCTTCTCCGACAATCCCCTGGTGACGGGCGAGCCGAACATCCGCTTCTATGCGGGACTTCCCTTGCATACCGTGGATGGCAGCCGAGTCGGCACCTTGTGTGTCATAGACCGCAATCCGCGAAAGTTCACGGCGGAGCAGTTTCAGATATTGCGCGACCTCGCGGCGATTGCCGAGGCGGAGTTGCAGCGTGGGCAACTGAGCGAAACCCAGCGCGACCTGATACACGAAAGAGACGAGTTGAAACGCAAGGCCGCCATAGACGGGCTCACTCGCTTGTGGAATCGGGCTGCAATCACCGAACTGCTTGACGCTGAATTGGCGCGGGCGAAACGCGGTATCCCGCTGTGCGTCGCGATGGTCGATGCCGACTTTTTCAAGAAGGTCAATGACACCTATGGTCATCCGTCGGGAGATCTTGTGCTGGTCGAAATCGCGGCGCGAATGCGCCGGGCGGTACGGGACTACGATGCCGTCGGTCGTTACGGCGGGGAAGAATTTGTCGCCGTATTGAGCAACTGCGACC
>JAPLQY010000078.1 GCA_026399475.1 Rhodocyclales bacterium | reverse complement strand
TACAACCGCAGACGGCAGCACTCCACGCTCGGCTACGCCTCGCCAATGAAATTCTTGGAAGACTGGATCAGCACTCAGCATGAGCAGCAATTGGCGGCATAATGCCGTTGGGTTGGAAGACGAAAAACAGAGGGAAGCTCAATTGATTTGCACTGAATGACCTTCCGTTTCTGGGCTAACGCCTCTGGGTCGAAGAAGGCTGGGATGGGCTGCGTCATATCATCTGCTCAGCAGGCATTCCGAACAACGTACATGTACCGTGGCGCTCGATGCAGTATAGAGAAACTATATGGGTGTGCCAAATCTCACCCAACATCGCCAACACCCGTCATTGGTCGCTCTAGGCGAAACTATTCGCTCAGTTCGGATCGACCGGGGAATTTCACAAGAAAATTTGGCCTTATTGGCAGAGGTTGATCGAACTCACGTTGGCCGCGTTGAGCGCGGTGATAACAATGTGGCGATTCTGACGCTGAAAAAGTTGGCTGACGCCCTTGAAGTCAGCCTGGCTCAACTCATGAAGAAGGCGAAGCTCTAGCTAACCGTGTCCCGGAACCCCTGTCATTCCCAATCAGACAGCGCCCAGGGCCTTAACATTTCTCCGCATCTCAAGAGGTTTGGTTCGGCGCTGGCCGATAGTGCGCAGCAAGGTCGCAGCAACCTGGACATCTTTGGACATCCGAGCTCGCCCTGAAAATGTCATGTTCTGTCACCCCTTCATCGGCTTTGGTTCTTGCGCGGTCTCCCGCCCTTCTTGCCGTTTCTTGCTGACTTCCGTTTACCGGCCTTGGTCGTCGGGCCGGTGGAAGCGCCACCGTGGAACTTGCACCGCCCATTGCTACCGGAGATGTCCCTGCGCTTGCAGGGCTGCCCGGTGCGCTTGCTCTTGGCACCACAGATGAGGCTGCGGGCTTCCTCGGGGAACGATGGGTATTCACGCAGACGGTAGTCGACGTCTTCTACCTCGTAGCGGGCATGCAGTCTGGAAAACTCTTTCCAGTGCTGGCACCACAACCGCCGCCGCTCGGTATCTGAATCGCTCATCTTCTGTTATCAGCCTGTTACCAGACAAACCGCTGTTGCCGGCAACGCAAATAGCCAGCGATATTTTCGTCGACGTCATTCGGTGTGCTGACTACCAAAGCCCATGACGTGCGCGCACGCCTGCGCGTTGCTGCGTACTGGTCCGCATCCTTAGTGAAACCTTACCCCTTCATTACTCCTGCCCATTTCCGGAAATGGCTTTGTCGCCCGCCGCTATCAGCCGGTCTATTACCCCGGCGATGCAGTTGTCCAGTCCAGCAGTCAAGTGCCGCTCAATGACTGCCAGGACTTCCGGCGCGGGGGCATAGTCAATCCGTCGATGCATGACGCGGTATCGCTGTACCCGAAGCCTTGCCGCAACCTTGCTATCTTTCATTTCGCTATTCATTTCCGGTAACTCCTTTCTAAAGTTGAGAACGGCCGATGTTGCCGCTAGACCCCATCACGCGTACGCGCGCGGAGCGTTCGGAGTCCATGACGCATGCGCGCGAGGAACCCTATCAAAAGCTATCGTTCTTTAACATCGGCGCAGGTGCAGACTTCGCCGTGTGCCTCGAAACAACTTGAACTCCATGACGCGCTCGCGCTCGCGTACTGCTCGCACTCGCGCGCGTAATGGGCAGGAAAGCGCCTGGACACACGAAACCCTAGCAAAGCTCTACATCCTTCAACATCGCCGCAGGTTCGCCGCTGACCGTCGCTTGCCTTCCGCTGACCTTGGCCCCGTTGATTTCCCGCCATGCAGTTTGCAGCGTCCGTTCGCCAATGCCTTGCACTGGCAGGGCGTGCCTCGTCTCGTCCTAGCCTCGCATCGCTCACCGGGCCTGGGCGTATTCCTCGCTCGCTTGTTCGCCGCCGCGAGCCGCGCAACAGCATCACGGTAGCTGCTGGCCCACCCATAGCGCAAAGCCTCTGCGATTCGCTTGTGCCGCCGCTCGCTGCCGACCGGATAGGGGATTGGTCGCTTGCGCTTGTCCATGTCATCCCCTTACTGCTTCCGGTGAATCAGCGCCGTCTGTGTCGGGCATGATGCCGGTATCGAGCAACAAGCCGTTGATCGTGTCGAGCGCGGCGGTCATTCCGATTCGATACGCCAGCCCATCACTCAACCGGCCGCATATTTCATCCATCCAAACATCCCCGGCCAGGTAGCCAACATCGGTTTGTAGTCTCAGCAGGCGTTGCTTGAATCCTCGCGGCCATGCAACAGCGGGCATAGGCGACAGCAGGCCGGCACGTTCGGCAATGAGGCGCAATTGGCTGATGTGGACATCTACGCGAATCCCCCCTTCGCAACCGCCGTCCTGCTCAAGGTTGACGGTATCGCCATCAATTTTCCACGCGAGGTCGTACATTTTTTCCATCATTGCAGCGTCTCCATCAGTCCTGGCCATCGGTTGGCACCCGGTCGCTGATCTGTGTCGTCAGCCATCGGCGCGAAACCCGCGCAACGCAATAGCCGCGCCGGGCCTGGTCGAAAACCTCGATTCGCTACCACCAGCGCCCCGTGTTCCGGCCTGGCAATGGCGCAAGCTCGTTGCCGAAGGTTCGCGCATTGGGAACAGGTGCGCCGGTCATCCGGGAGCAAGTCAGGCTTCGGCAGTTCTGCCGTGTCGTCAGCGCCGACTTTTGCCGTCTCCAGCGTCGCAGAATCGGCCCGTGGTGCCTTTTCGGCGGCCGGCTGAGGCTCTATCATTGCCGCATCAATGGCACCTGCCAGCGCGGCGACCAGCACGGCCTTGTGGTCTCGAATGACCGGTAGCCATCGGGCGACGGCATCGTCGGGGCCGTCAAGTGCAATGCCGGCGCCATCGAGTTCCACAAAAAGGCCGTCAGCACGCAGGGCATCCAGAATATCCGCGGCGGCCATCAGACCACCACCCGGATACGTTTGCTCGTCTCGCGCTGTTCGGCGGCCACGTAATCGGCAACAAAAGGATCAACGGCAGAATCTTTTACTGGAGACTGGGTTTGACTTTGCTGGACTGAACTTGACTGTACTAAGACCTCGTCGCCACCCTGGCGGGCTGGCTGCGGGGTGGCTGTCGGGGGGGCCGCCGAGGTAGCCGGGTCGTCAGTGCCAGTGCGCTTCTTGGCGGGTTTGCGTTTTCCATTTGTCGTCTCCGCTCCCCGTTTTCCACCCTTAGCCATGCGCGCTTTTTGATCCGCAAGATGCGCGCGATAGTCCTCCAGTTCGGGGCTTAAAATGTTGCGCCCGTCATCCCTGAAAAACGACATTACGGCTGGCAATGCGGCAGCGACTTCATCCGCATCAAGCCCCAAGACTTTTGCTAGCCGACCCGGTTCGCTTGGAAGTAGGGAATTTACCCAGCACTCGTTCCGCATCGTGTAGAGCAAACCACGTTGCTGCAAATTCATTTCGCGGTAAGGCATTTTCGCCATCATTGAGGCGGCGTATTCCTGATACGCCGGGGCATCACGATTCTGGCTCATGGCATATCCGTCCCTCACGCCGCGCCGCGAGAGGCTTCGATACGATCACGAATCCATTGCTCTATTTCGGCTTCAATCCAGCCAACAGACTGAGCACCGAGACTGATCGGCTTCGGAAATGTCCCGGCACTTACGCCGTCGTAGATTGTGGAGCGCGATAACCCGATTCGGGCTTCGACTTGCTTGCGCCGAAGGATTCGGAGTTCGGCTTTGTCGTTGAATGCTGCTTGGTTTCGTGCGGCCATGATTCGCCCCGCTAAGGAAGCGCCGGAACGTACCGGCATGGTTTCGCACAATATGCGCCTTGTAATGAAGAATCTAAGTACGCGAAACGCTGTCTCGCGTACAAGTTTACGGTTGACGCTTCTTTCTATGCGGCATCGTCGAACAACGCATCTCTGCTGTCTTAAGCAGCTCAGGCAGCTCAGAAATCATGTTCCACTCGGGCAAGCTAGACCACCGGGCAATCAACTCATCCGACAACGCATCACACAGGCTCAAATTCTTCTTTGCATCTTTATGGCGGCGCTTCCATCGTTTCAGGATCAGCGAATCAGTCATTCCAGATTCGTCCATTACCTTGGTGATTGCATCCTCAAGACTTAGTCCCTCGACATGCCGCGCAAACTCCACCGCGTAGGCAGTAGCGAACTCGTTTTGCCCCAGAGTGCGCTTATAGCTCTCGGACCGCTCGCCACGTCCGCGCGGTAAGAAACCTTGAGCTTCTTCCAAGTTGTTTCGCATTTTTTCCAGGCCCTCGGCTAGAGCTTCCCGCGTTTGCTGGGGGAGGGCATCGAACCACCGGAGCGAGCCTGCCGTTATGGCGAGTAGCTCCAACATCGCGCTTCTGTCGCCTGCCTCAACACGACTTGCAATTGTGTCGAGTTTCGGAAAGGCGTCATTCAGCCCCTTCTGTTCGAGTTCGGTTAGGCGTTCCGTTGCCTCGCGGTACTTTTCCTCCCTAATCTGCTCGGCGAGTTCTGCATTGAATTCACCAGTCATAGCGCCCCTTTCGCGCTCGCCCTTGAATCAGGAAGCCGCGCCAACCGGACAAGGGTTCCCGGTATTCCCCTTGGGATCATCCTCGGGCTGGGCTCGGCGAAGTCATTATGCCGCGTTGCCGTGCAGCGGTATCACTTCGGCCCCGGCTTTCAACTTGTCCAGATAGTCCGCCCATTGCTGCATCATTTTGCGCCGCTCTGGAAGGTGCGCCGTGCGGTTGTAGGCGCGTCCGTTCGGATCTTTCACGGCATGGGCTAACTGGTGTTCGATAAAGTCAGGACGCACCCCCAGCACTTCATCAAGGATCGTCCGCGCCATTGCTCGGAAACCGTGTCCGGTCATTTCGTCCTGAGGGTATCCCATGCACCGCAAGGCGGCATTGACCGAGTTTTCGGACATTGGGCGCTCATGGCTGCGCTCGCCGGGAAACACGAAGCGCCCGCGCCCGGTCAACGGGTGAAGCTCGCGCAATACTTCCAGCGCTTGACGGCACAGCGGCACAAGATGCGCTTCTTTCATCTTCATGCGGCTGGCGGGAATGTTCCATTCGGCGCGATCAAGATCAATCTCGGTCCATTCGGCTTTTCGCAGTTCGCCTGGTCGGACAAACAATAACGCCGCCAGCTTGAGAGCGCATTTGACGGCATGATGCTGGACGTTGGCCTTGGAGAGCGCCCCTCTCAGGTCTGGCGTAATGTCGCGCTCGGCCCGCCCGGTAGCAATTGCATAGCGGAATACCTGCCCGCTGTATTGGAGCGCCCGCCGTGCCGTTTCCATCGCGCCCCTGTTCTCCATCCGGCGAAGTGTAGCCAAGAACTCGGACGCCTTGATTTCCGTAATTGGGCGACTCCCAAGCCACGGATAGAGATTCTTCTCGAAAATTCCCTTCACTTTGACCGCCTGAGTAGGTGCCCACAAGGGAAGTTCCTTCGAGTACCACTCGCGCCCGATGGCCTCGAAGGTATTGCCAGCCACTTCGGCCCTTGTCGCCTTGTGCGCTTTCCTGTGTTCGCTCGGGTCAATCCCGTCAGCCAACAGCCGCCGCGCCTCGTCGCGCTTCTCTCTGGCCTTGGCAAGGCTGGTGTCAGGGTAGGAACCGAGAGCTTGACGTTTCTCTTTCCCGTCGAATCGGTATTTGAATCGCCACAATTTTCCGCCGGAAATTGCTAGCTCCAAATAAAGCCCGCCACCATCGAACATGCGAACGGGTTTGGTGCTGGGCTTGGCCTTCTTGATCGCGGTATCGGTAAGCATTTGGGGGCACGCTCTCAGGTAGTGACTGAATATGCCCCCTATTGTGCCCCCGCTTGGGGGCAGATTGCAATAGCTCAGTTCAGCCTGCTTTGGACGTTAAAAAGGCCATAAACCTTGTATTTACGTGGTTTGCTGGCCTTGTGTGGAACGGTGAGGAATAATATTTGGCGCCCAAGTCAGGAATCGAACCTGAGACCTACCGCTTAGGAGGCGGTCGCTCTATCCACTGAGCTACAAGGGCGCGAGGTGCGAATTTTATCCCACTTGGGGATACCGTCAGCGGTCGGCCGCAGACATAAGCTGCGCGCCTATAATCCGGCACCCCTTTCCCTGCCTCTTTCCCGGCTCCGTTTCCATGCCCGTTATTTCCCTCGATCGCGCCTGCCTCGCCTACGGCCACGTCGCCCTTCTTGATCACGCCGCCATGCAGATCGATGCCGGCGAGCGGGTCGGGCTCATCGGCCGCAACGGGAGCGGCAAATCCAGCCTGCTGAAGGCCCTCGCCGGCCTCGGTTCGCTCGATGACGGCGAGGTCTGGCGCGAGCCCGGCCTCTCCATCGCCTATGTGCCGCAGGAGCCCGAATTCGCCACCCACGACACGGTCTTCGAGGCCGTAGCGGCGGGGCTGGGCGATGTGGCGCGTGTCCTGGCCGAGTACCACGAAGTGACCCACGCAGTCGGTGCCGGGGATGCGGCGACCATGGACCGCCTGCAGGAATTGCAGACGCAACTCGAGGCGAACGACGGCTGGCGGCTGAATTCGCGCGTCGAGCAGGCCATTTCGCGCCTCGCGCTGGATGGCGATGCCCGTGTCGATGCGCTGTCCGGCGGCGGCAAGAAGCGCGTTGCCCTGGCTCGTGCGCTGGTGGCCGAGCCCGAACTGCTGCTGCTGGACGAGCCGACCAACCACCTCGACGTCGACGGCATCCTGTGGCTGGAGGACCTGCTGCGCGGCTACCCGGGGGCGATCATGGTCATCACCCACGACCGGGTGTTTCTCGATGGCGTGGCGACGCGCATCATCGAACTGGACCGGGGTAATCTGGTCAGTTTTCCGGGGCGCTTCGCGGCCTACCAGGAGCGCAAGGAGTTCATGCTCAACGAAGAGGCGCTGGCGAACGCACGTGCCGACAAGATGCTGGCGCAGGAAGAAGTCTGGATCCGCAAGGGTGTCGAAGCGCGGCGCACGCGCAGCGTCGGTCGCGTGCAGCGCCTTGAGCACTTGCGCGCGGCCCGGGCGGCGCGGCGCGAGCAGTTGGGCCGTGTCGATTTCCGTGTCGTGCGTGGCGACGCGTCGGGCAAGCTGGTGGCCGAGCTCGAAGACGTCAGCAAGCGATTTGCGACGACTGCGGGCGAAAAGACCGTGGTTCGCGATTTTTCCTGCCGCATCCAGCGCGGCGACAAGGTCGGCCTGATCGGCGCCAACGGTACCGGCAAGACCACGCTGCTGCGACTGATCCTCGGTGAGCTGGCAGCCGATGCAGGCAAGGTGCAACTGGGCACCAAGATCGAGGTCGCCTACTTCGACCAGTTCCGCGCCCAACTCGATCCCGAAGCGCCGCTGTGCGAGGTCATCAGCCCTGGTTCAGACTATGTCGAGATCGGCGGCTCGAAAAAGCACGTGATTGGCTACCTAGAGGATTTTCTGTTCGCCCCGCAACGGGCGCGTTCGCCAGTGAAATCGCTGTCCGGCGGCGAGCGCAATCGCTTGCTGCTGGCCCGCCTTTTCGCGCGGCCGGCCAATGTGCTGGTGCTGGACGAGCCGACCAATGACCTCGATATCGAAACCCTGGAATTGCTCGAAGCGCTGCTGCAGGACTATTCGGGCACGGTATTCCTGGTTAGCCACGACCGGGCCTTTCTCGACAACGTGGTGACGCAGACCATTGCCAGCGAAGGCAATGGGCAGTGGAAGGAATACGTCGGCGGCTACACTGATTGGCTGCGCCAGCGGCCGACCGGGGGGGCGGCGCGCTTCGATGCAACGGGTGGCGTCGATGCAAAGCCAGGTGGCAAAAGCAGCACCGGGGATGCGGTAAAAGCCAAACCCGTCGAGCGCAAGAAGCTCGGCTTCAAGGAGCAGCGTGAACTTGAACAACTGCCGGCGCGCATCGCCGCGCTGGAGGTGGAACAGGCAGCGCTGCAAAGCCGGTTGGCCGATCCTGTCTTCTATCAGGGGCCGCCCGAGGCCGTGCGCGATGCGCAACTTCGCATGACCAGCGTCGATGCGGAAATCGATGCGGCGCTGCTGCGCTGGGAGGCCCTGGAGGCGAAGGGCTGAAAGCTGGCGCCAAAAAGGACTGTTTTTCCAAGTCTCATTCAGCATGCACCGGATTTAGTCTCTACCTTGTCAGCCGGACAGGGAGACTCATGTGGTTGTCATCAACGGACAGCGTACTACCGCGATCGTGATCCGCCATCGGGGCGACAGCGTCACTCTGGTGCCGATGAAAAGCGGCCGGCTTTCGGCAAAGACCGTAGCCTTTGACGAGTTCCGCCACGAATGGAAAGAAACCGGCTACGCGCTGTCGCAGGGGCTGACCACTTTCCTGGCGCACATCATGAAATGGGGCGCCTCGCTGGAGGTGGTCAAGGGTCTGGAAAAGCTCGCGGCACGTGACCGCTTCGTCGTCGCCAGCTTGTTTTGACGCCTGCCGGCAAAGCGGAATACCCGGCGCGCAAGGCGCAGGCATAGACGCCGACGACTGCTGGCAGGCCTGGTTCGACGGTTCTGCGCTGCCCAATCCGGGAAAGATAGGCGTTGGCGTCATCCTTCTTTCTCCCGCGGGTGTGCGTTCCGACAACTCCGTGCTGCCGGGCTGCTCGGGCTGCAATAACGAAGCCGAGCTGCATGCACTGCGTGTGGCGCTGGAAATGGCCTGCCAGGCTGGCGCGCGGAGGCTGGTGCTGCGCGGCGACAGCGATGTCGCGATTCGCTATGTGCGCGGACCGGACAGCACGCAGATAAGCCGCCTGGTTGTCCGGGTGGCCGAGGCTCGCGACTGGCTGCAGCGTTTCGAAGACGTGCAACTGGTGTGGATACCCCGGCATCGCAATACCGGGGCGGATCGTCTTTCGCGGCAGGCCCTCGGTTTGCCCGAGGTGCCAGACCACGTTGCAAGGCGCAGGCGTCGACCGCGCTGACGTCTTTCGACGCGAGTCTTTCGGTCAGTTTCCGCTATGATCCGCCGGCACTGTACAAAGGAGTCATGGCTTGGGAATACTGACCAACATCGTTGCCGCCGAAGAAGATGAAATTGTTGCCATCGGCGAATCCCTGCGGCCCGTGGACGAGTGGAGCGGCATCGAGCGCCGCGGCATCGATACGGCCAAGATCGCCACGCTGCACTGCCTGTTGACCGGTGACGAATTCGAAGAAGCCGTCAGCGCCTATGAGCCCGTCTATGTTGGCGATGAGGGTGCTGTCGTGCTGCGCATCGCGGACGAGGTCATGGAACGTCTGGCCACGCTCGATGAGGATGCGCTGGAACTCGTTGCCGAGGAACTGGCGGCCACCGAAGAGTATGAAATGGAACAGTGGGAGGCGGAAGACGTGCAGGCGCTGGTGATGGAGCTGGCCGATCTGGCGCGTCTGGCCGAATCGCAGGACCAGGTGCTGTTCGTCTGGATGCATCCGCTGCTTACTTGAGCGGCGCTGCTGTCGAACAAATGTCATCGACCAAGACCTGGTTCGTGTACCTGATCGAATGCAGCGACGGCAGCCTGTATACCGGGATCACTGTCGACCTGGCCGCGCGCTTCGCGGCTCACAGCGAGGGTCGCGGCGCGCGCTCCATGCGCATGCATGCACCCGTGCGCATGCTGGCCGCGGAAGCGCATCCCGACCGCTCGGCGGCCTCCAAGGCCGAGTACCGCATCAAGCAGCTCACGGCCGCTCAAAAGCGCGCCTACGTGGCCACGATGACGCCCGACCCAATGGGGTCGCCCTCCTGACCAACAACGGCGCCATGATCGTTTTTTCCCACGCCAACAGCTACAGCGCCGCTACCTATCGCCAACTGTTCGACGGCTGGCGCGCCGCTGGCCATGAGGTGGCCGCGGTCGAGCATTTCGGCCACGATGCGCAGTTCCCGGTCGATCGCCGCTGGCGCGGCATGACGCAGCAACTCACCGCGCTGATCGACAGCCTGCCGCAGCCCCGCGTCTGGCTGGTCGGGCACTCGATGGGCGGTTATCTGAGCCTGCTGGCCGCCGGCCAGCGCCCGGTGCGGGTGCGCGGCATCGTGCTGCTCGATTCGCCCGTCGTCTATGGCTGGAAATCCGGCCTGCTCAGCGTGGTCAAGGCGGTCGGCCAGATGGAAAGGGTGTCGCCCGCCGCGGTGGCCGTCAAACGCCGCGACCGCTGGCCGGATCTGGGCGAAGTGCATAGTCATTTCGCGGCAAAGCCGATGTTCGCGCGCTGGCATCCGGATGTGCTGAAGGACTACATTCACCATGGCACCGAGGCCGATCCGGCGGACGCTTCGGGTGTCGGACGGCGCCTGAGTTTTCGCCCGGCGATCGAAGCCGAGATCTACTCGACCGTGCCGCACCGGCTGGTGCCCTATATGCGGTTGCATCCACCGGGCGGGCCAGTGGCCTTCGTGGCCGGCACCCGCTCGCGCGAGGTCCGCCAGGTCGGGCTCACCGCCACGCACCGCATCACGCAGGGGCGCATCAGCTGGATCGAAGGCTCGCATCTGTTTCCCTTCGAGCGGCCGGATGAAACCGTACGCGAGGTGCTTGACTGGATGCGGCGACTGGATGCGGTGGCAGAGGGGTAGCGAGTAAGCAAAGTGGCATCGTGCAGAAACAAGAAAGCCCGGTTTGTGCCGGGCTTTTTTGCGAGGACTGGAGCAGCGTCGTCAGCCGCAACTCCCCACCGCGCCGCAGGCCGAACAGAAGTCGCAGCCGTCCTTTCTGATGACGGTGTAGTTGCCGCATTCGCCGCACAGCGAGCCCTGCATGACCTTGACGCCACCGCTCTTCTGCTCGGGGACTTCGAGGATGCCCATTTCGCGCGTCGGGTAGCCGTGCTCGTCGAGTATGCGCAGCATGGCGTAGCGATGCATGATCAGGCGGGCGATGTAGGCGACCGTGGAGGGCCAGTTCTGCTGCTTGTTCGAGCCGGGCACGCGCGCCATGAAATCGCCCAGCGGTTCGGCGTAGTTCAAGAGCTTCCTCAGCTTCATGCCGATCCAGGCCGGGTCAAGCACGCGCATGTCGAGCGAGAGCAGGCGCGTCAGGCCGTCCAGGGCGCGCGGGTAGTGGCCGGAGAGCCATACCGAGTAGGGCCGCGTGACGCCGTCGGGCAGGGTGATTTCCTTCAGGCCCAGCACGAACTCTTCGCCAGAGGCCGGATTGACCACATCCACCGTCCATGACAGCGTACCGTCGGTGCCGGTTTTGGGTTCGTCGCGGCTGAACATGCAGTCGATCACCGGGGTGGCTTCGGAGCCTTCCAGCGCGCCGAGTTTTTCGCAACGGTAACGCACCACCTGGGCCAGTGCCGAGACCACGCCGGGGACCAGCTTGCGCTCGCCGTTGGGCGGCAGGGGCAGTTCGAAGGCGTCATCGTCCTGCGTCTTGGCCAGGGCATCGAGCTTGAGCTTGAGCCAGGCCTTGTCGTTGGCCCGCATGTCCATCGACAGGGTCTTGGCCACGGCGCCGATGCCGCGCGGCTGCTCGGCGCCGTTGACCCAGACTTCGAAGGGCACGTTTCGTCCCTGGTCGTTTTCTATCTGGCCGACGAAGAGGGCGAACTCGCCGTGCGGCGCTTCGATCATGTAAGTCCATGCCGCATTGCCGTCGGTCATGCGCGGACGACTCGGCCAGCGCAGGGAAGCGAGCACCGGGGCCGGCAGGGCGCCGATGGAAAGCCGGCGGTTGGCGTTATCGATGGTGACGTCCTGAGGCTGTTTCTGGGCGCTTTCGGCTGGCGTGCTGGTGACCGAGAGCACGCTGCCCAGCACCGAGTTGGGCCGGTAGGTGGCGAGTCCCTTGAGGCCGGATTTCCAGGCCACCATGTAGAGGTCCTCGAACTCCGAATAGGGGTAGTCGGCGGGGACATTCACGGTCTTCGAGATCGATGTGTCGATGTAGGGCGCGACGGCGGCGACCATCTGTTCGTGGGCCTGGGCCGAGATTTCCAGCGCGGTGACGAAGTAGTCCGGCAGTTTGGCGACATCGCCGCCCTGGTGCTTGTAGAGGCGCCAGGCGTAGTCTTCGACCGCGTATTCCTTGAAGGTGCCGTCGGCCATGCGCTTCTTGCGCGTGTAGGTCCACGAGAAGGGCGGCTCGATGCCGTTCGAGGCATTGTCGGCGAAGGCCAGGCTGATGGTGCCGGTGGGGGCGATGGACAGCAGGTGCGAATTGCGCAGGCCGTGCTTGCGGATCTGCTCCTTGATGTCGTTGGGCAGGCGCGAAGCGAAATTTCCGCCGGAAAGATACATGTCGGCGTTGAACAGCGGGAAGGCGCCGCGCTCCTTCGCCAGTTCGACCGAATACAGGTAGGAGCGGTCGCGCATGAACTCGGAAATCCTGGTCGCCATGTCGCGCGCGGCATCGGTGTCGTAGCGCAGCTTGAGCATGATCAGCGCATCGCCGAGGCCGGTGAAGCCGAGGCCGACGCGGCGCTTGTTCTGCGCTTCCTTGAGCTGCTGTTCCAGCGGCCAGTGGGTGGCGTCGAGCACGTTGTCGAGCATGCGCACCGAGGTGTCGATGGTTCTGCCGAAGGCGGCGAAATCGAAGCTGGCCTTCTTGCTGAAGGCATCCTGGACGAACAGCGTCAGGTTGATCGACCCGAGGCAGCAACAGCCGTAGGGCGGCAGTGGCTGTTCGGCACAGGGGTTGGTGGCCTCGATGGTCTCGCAGTAGTAGAGGTTGTTGTCCTTGTTCATGCGATCAAGGAAAAGGATGCCCGGCTCGGCGTGATCGTAGGTGGAGCGCATGATCTGCTCCCACAGGTCGCGGGCGCGCACCTTGCGATAGACACACATGCTGTCGCCACGCTGGTAGGCGCCGGCGGCCTTGATGTCGGCCGAAGGGGTGGCGCGATGCGTCAGTTCGATGTCGCTATCGGCCTCCACGGACTGCATGAAGGGATCGGTGACGCCGACCGAGATGTTGAAGTTGGTCAGATCGCCCTGGTCCTTGGCGTGGATGAAATCCTCGATGTCCGGATGGTCGCAGCGAAGAACGCCCATTTGCGCCCCCCTGCGCGAACCGGCCGATTCGACCGTCTCGCAGGAGCGGTCGAAGACGCGCATGTAGGACACGGGACCGGAGGCGCGCGACTGCGTGCCCTTGACATGGGCACCAATCGGGCGGATGGATGAAAAGTCGTAGCCGACGCCACCGCCGCGGCGCATGGTTTCGGCAGCCTGCAGCAGTGCGGTGTAGATGCCGGGGCGACCATCGACGATCTCGGAGATCGAATCACCCACCGGTTGCACGAAGCAGTTGATCAGAGTGGCGCACAGATCGGTTCCGGCAGCGGAGTTGATGCGACCGGCGGGAACGAAGCCGTTTTCCTGGGCTTCGAGGAAGCGCGCCTCCCAAAAACTGCGCTTGTCTTCGACTTCAATCGAGGCCAGCGCGCGGGCCACGCGGCTGCGCACGTCGCGGACGTCGCGTTCAGTGCCCTTGGCATATTTTTCGAGCAGAACCTCGCCTGAAATTTCTTGCGGCAGAGGTAGATCCATCTGCCCTGTGTGCTCGTAGCTTGTTGATTCCTCAGTATTATTGTTTGTAGTAGTCATGGTCTCTTCCGAAGGATAGGTCCGTTTTAAGTATCCAGTGAGCGCCGAAGCATACCCCCGGCTCTGTATCGTGAAAAGCAGAAAATTTTTACATCAAACAAAACAGGTAGTTACAAAAACCACTAGTGCAGGCTACCGGTACGCCCTACTAGATATAGTATGTTTTTCCGAGGTGAAATGGGAAGAAAAACAGCAGGATGGGGCTTCTTTTCAAGAGTTGGCTTGAGGGCGCGTTTTTGCGTTTCGGGGCCGCTTTTTGCTAGGCTGGATTCGTGCCCGTCTGTCAAGGGGGTTGACAGGCCCGATGTGACTGGAAAACGCCGAAAGTGGTCACTTTGTGCGCCGGGGATGCCGCTTCGCGGGCCAGCGTCAGGCGATGAGCTCCGCCGTGTGTCGCGCGATAACCCATTCTTCGTTGGTGGGTATCACGCAGACGTCGATCTGGCTTTCGGTGGCCGAAATTTTTGATGTATTGGCGGCATTGGCGGCGCGATTCAGCTTCAATCCGAGCCAGCCAAGGGGGGCGCAAACCTGTTCCCGCACAGCCGCGCCATGCTCGCCGATGCCGCCGGTGAATACCAATGCATCAAGCCCCCCCAAAGCGGCCGCCAGCGAGCCGATTTCGCGCACGATACGGTAGCAGAACAGATCGACAGCTTCGCGCGCTGCAGGGGCCGCTGAGTCGAGCAGGACGCGCATGTCCTGGCTGATTCCGGACACACCCAGCAGGCCCGATTCCTTGTAGAGCAGCCGCGTCAGGGCCTTGGCGTCCATCTGTTGATAGTCCATCAGGTACAGCAGCACGCCGGGATCGAGACTGCCGGTGCGCGTGCCCATCATCAGGCCATCGACGGCGGTGAAGCCCATGGTCGAGGCCTGGCTTTTAAGGTCCTTCATCGCGCACATCGACGCGCCATTGCCCAGGTGCGCAACGATGACGCGGCCCCTGGCGCGGTCGGCAGCAAGGTGCTGCGGCAGAATCTCGGCAATGTATTCGTAGGACAGGCCATGAAAACCATAGCGGCGCACGCCTTGCGCGGTAATCGCACGGGGCAGGGCGAAGAGTTGTGCGACCTCGGGCTGGCTGCGGTGAAAGGAGGTATCGAAGCAGGCCACCTGCGGTATGCCCGGTAGTGCTGCGCTCAGCGCATCAATGCCGGCAAGGTTGTGCGGCTGGTGCAAGGGGGCCAGCGGAATGAAGCCTCGCAAGGCATCGACGATGGAGGCATCGAGCACGATGGGTTGCGAGAACTTCTGCGCGCCATGCACCACGCGATGACCAACGCCGGCGATGCGCCAGCCTGCCTCGTGGCCGTGCAGCCAATCGACCAGCAGACGCAGTGCGGCTTTGTGCGGAGTCTCTGCCGGGCCATCGAGATCGAGGTCGCTGTCGTCCAGCGTCATGCCCCCGGCGTCCTTGACCTTGATGTGAGCGGGCTGGCCGCCGATGGCGCCGATGCCGTCGATCTGGCCGACCAGTTCGGGCTGTTGCGGTATCGCCTCGCCGCTGGCGAACAAGGCGAACTTGATCGAGGACGAACCGGCGTTGAGGGTGAGGATTGCGTCAGCCATTTTCAGACTTTCTTGCGTTTGGCATGCGCCATCACCATCGCCACGGCGGTGGAGGCGGTGCGCGTTTCGGCCGAATCGGCGCGGCTGGTCAGCACGATCGGCACCCGGGCACCGAGCACGATGCCGGAGGTCAGCGCGTCGGCGAGGTATTCGAGCTGTTTGGCCAGCATGTTGCCGGACTCGATGTCGGGCACCAGCAGGATGTCGGCCTGGCCGGCGACGGCCGACTTGATGCCTTTGGTACGCGCGGCCACCAGCGAGATGGCATTGTCGAAGGCCAGCGGGCCGTCGAGCAGGCCGCCGGTAATCTGGCCGCGGTCGGCCATCTTGCACAGCGCGGCGGCATCCAGCGTGGCCTGCATCTTGAGGTTGACGGTTTCCACTGCGGCGAGGATCGCCACCTTCGGGTCGGCGATCTTCAGCATGCGCGCGAGGTCGATCGCGTTTTGCACGATGTCGACCTTGGCTTCGAGGTCGGGCGCTACGTTCACGGCCGCGTCGGTGATGAACAGCAGGCGCGGATAGGTCGGCACGTCCATCAGGAAGACGTGGCTGATGCGCCGCGCGGTGCGCAGTCCGGTGACCTTGTCGATGACTTCGCTCATCAGTTCGTCGGTATGCAGCGAACCTTTCATCAGCGCCTCGACCTGGCCTTCGCGCGCCAGCGAGACGGCGATCTCGGCGGCGGCATGGCTGTGGGCGACGTTGATCAGTGTGCAGCCGTAGAGGTCGAGCTGGTTGGCTTCCGCGATCTGGCGAATCTTTTCCTCGGGGCCCACCAGGGTGGGGATGATCAGGCCGCGATCGCGGGCCTGCAACGCACCCTTGAGCGATTCGGTGTCGCAGGGATGGGCCACCGCCATCGAGATCGGAGTCAGGCCGCGGGTGATTTCCAGCAGGTGCTCAAAGCGCGCCTTGCGCGTTTCCGACAGCTTGAAGTCGGGCAGCTTGGCTTTCAGGCGCTTGATCTTCTCGTTCGGCGCCTGCACCTCGGCGGTGCCGGTTATCACCTTTTGTCCATCCTGGTTGGTGCAGATGCAATCCATCAGCATGTGCTTGTTGCGTGGGTACTTCTTCTGGCAGGTGATGGTGACCGTGAGCGTATCGCCGACCCTCACCGGCAGCGCGAAGTGCAGCGACTGGTCGATGTACACGGTCCCCGGTCCGGGAAACTGCGTACCGAGCACGGTGGAAATCAGTGCCCCGCCCCACATGCCGTGCGCGATTACCTCGCGCAGCAGTGATGAGTTGGCGTACTCCGGATCGACATGGGACGGATTGATGTCGCCCGACATGATGGCGTACATCTGAATGTCTTCGTGGCGCAAGGTGCGCACCAGCGTCGCGCTGTCGCCGATCGCGATTTCGTCGAAGGTGCGATTTTCGATGTATTCGGAATTGAGGGACTGAATTTGAGTCATGAGCGCACTCCCTGAACTGACAGCCTCATCTTAGCGCGGAACTGCTGCGACGCAACAAGCCATGCTCCTATTCTCGCGGCATTTCAGTCACCAAAAAAAAGGCCGGATCATCCGATCCGGCCCTTTGATCCGGGGCATGAATCCGCTTACTTGGCGATACCGTGTGGATAGCACAATCCGCCGGTGATTTCGAGCGTCGTGGCGTTGATGGCTTCATTCTCGACGCAGTGGCCGATCAGGCGCGCAACTTCGTCAGGATCGACCAGGCGATCCAGATGAACGTCGGCAAGGATGGCCTTCAGCGCGTCCTGGTTCATGCCGGTGAGCATCGGTGTGGCGGTATAGCCGGGAGCGATGCCGACACAGCGGATGTTGCGGATGCCGCGCATGAGGAATTCGCCGATCACGATCTTGGGCAACAGGGCATCGGCCACTTTGGCCGAAGAGTAATTGATCTGGCCGACCTGGCCGACCTTGTTGACCGAGGAGATGGCGACCAGCAGTCCGGGCCAGCCGCCATTGACCATCGCTTCGGCCGCATCCCGAATAGTGAGGAAGGTTCCGGTGAGGTTGACGTCGATCACGGGCTGCCATTTGTCGAGCCCCATCTTCTTCGAAACCTTGCCGGTTTCCTTGTCGAGGTTCAGCATCATGCCGTCCCTGATGATGCCGGCCGAAGCCACCACGACGTTGATCTTGCCAAAGGCATCGACGGTGGCCTTGATGAACTTGGCCGTTTCCGCTTCGCTGGACACGTTGGCCTGGACGCCGATCACTTCGCCGCCCATGTCCTTTATTTCCTTGACGACACGGTCGATGTTCTTTTGAACCATATCGACGATCGCCACCTTGGCCCCGTTGCGTACGAAATACTTGGCGACGGCCTCGCCAATTCCATTGCCGGCGCCGGTGATGACGGCGACACTTCCCTTGATTTCCATGGTATTTATCCCTTATCAATAATTGTTCAGTCAAAAATCCTTGTGCCGCGCGTTCTTATCCCGCTTGTTTCGGGAAAGAAGAACTGTCCTTGTCCCAGTAGATGAAGTTGGGATGGGTAACGTCCGGTCCGACCAGCTTCATGTCGCCAATCAGGTTGGGATGCGTAACATCCGGACCGACGATTTTGATCCCCACCGGGAGGATGGATTTGACCAGGGCGCGAGCCCTGTCCCCGACTTCATCTTCCGGCAGCCCGGCGAAGAGGCCGGCGCCGACCAAAGCCGAAGTTCCATCGGGCTTTTTGCAGGAAATATCCCAGCGGCCCTGTACTTTCTCGACCGAAAAATCCATGTCGTTGTAGGTAAAGCTTTTCATGATTTTTCCTTGAAAGATTGGGCGGCTTACTTGAAGGCCTTGAGCACGGTAATGCAGTTCGTCACCGCCGAACCGCCTACGTTGAAGACCACCCCGATGTCGGCCTTTTTGGCCTTGACGCCAATCGCCTCGCCGATGAGTTGCTTGTACACCAGTGCATGCATCGAGGCGCCGGTTGCGCCCACCGGATGCCCCTTCGCCTTGAGGCCGCCCGAAAGGTTGATGGCGACCTTGTCGTCGCGGGTGAAGCGACCGTCGAGGTAGTCATAGCCGCCGCGGCCGTCTTTGGACAGGCCGAGCGCTTCGGTGGAGAGGATCTGGTTGATGGTGAAGCAGTCATGGACTTCCGCAATGTCGATATCGGCTGCCGTGATGCCGGCCTCCTTGAAAGCCTTGGCGGCGGCGTCCTTGCCGGCCATCAGCTCATGCATGTTGGGACGGACATTTTCCGCGAGGCGCTCGGCCGAGTGACCGATGCCGGCGATTTCGGCGGCCCGCTTCCGGTTGCTGACCTTGCTGGTCTGGGTGATTACCAGCGCCGCCGCGCCATCGGTGACCAGCGAGCAATCGTGCAGCCGCAGCGGTGGCGCAATCATCATGTTCTTGCTGCGGCCCCGCGCATCGAGCTCGTTCAGCTTCATGATTTCTTCCATCGTCGCCGGGCCATTCCTGACATGCGCCAGGGGGTTTTCGGCGCCGTTCTTGTAGCACAGGGCGCCGGTGGTCCACAGCATCTTCTCCAGATCCTCCTGCGATATCCCGTAGTGCGCCTGGTAGCCCTTGGCGTAGGCGGCGAACAGCATCGGGAAAGACCAGCCCTTGGAGCCTTCGCTCGGCCAGTGCGACGAGCAGGCCAGCACATGCGTCATCTGCGGGGTGGGCAGCAGGTTCATTTTTTCGACCCCGATCACCAGCACGTTCCTGTAGCGGTTGGCCTCGATCGCATATACCGCGTCGTAGAGGGCGACCGATGAAGACGCACAGGCGCACTCGCAGCGGGTCATGGGCTTGAAGCGCAGGGCCGGATCGATTTCGGCGGCAATCGGCGCGACGTGTTCCTGATTGATGAACGAACCCGGCGAGCAGGAGCCGACGTAGACGGCGTCGATGTCCTTGGCATCGAGCCCCGAATCATTGATGGCGCCGCGCCCGGCTTCGATCAGCAGATCGTAATAGCTCTTGGTGTCGGTTATCAGTCCGGTGGCTTTGTCCTTCTTTACGAAGGCCCCGAATTCCGTGTTGTAGGCTCCGATAATGCTTGCTTTTGACATGATCATTACTCCTGTGACGATTGGCCAAGCTGGCGATTTGAGACTTGATTCCTGGTGATGTCGCGGCGAAGGTTCAGCGGCGACTCTGTATTTCCTCTATGTAGCCGAGCATCCCGGTGCTGATGTTGCCGGCGTTGCCTTCGTCGGTATCGATGTGCATGGCGAGGCGGTAATTGGCATTCACGCGCACCACGACGTCGCCGTAGGTCACCTCGCGCTCGCCCTCGATGCGCACGCGCACCACGTAGCGGTCGCGCAGGCGCAGGCGCATGGCGTCCTCGGGAGACATGTGGATGTGGCGCTGGGCGCAAATCACGCCCCTCGGCAGCACGGCGCTGCCGGCCGGGCCTTCGAGGGCAATCCCGGGCGTGTTGGCCAGGTCGCCCGATTCGCGGATCGGTGGTTGCACGCCGAGCTTGAACTGCTCGGTCATGGCGATCTCGACCTGGGTTTCCTTGCGCGTCGGGCCGAGCACGCGAACATTGGTGATCCTGCCCTTGGGCCCGACCAGATCGACTTTCTCGGCGCAGGCGAACTGACCCGGCTGGGACAGTTCGTGCTCGGGCGTCAACTGGTGGCCGGTGCCGAACAGCTTCTCGACGTCGGCCTGCGACAGATGAACGTGGTGCGCAGAGACCTCGATCGGGATGGGCTCTGCGGCCTGGTCCTTGATCGCCAGCGTGATCTGGTTGCGCTCGATGGCCCGCAGGGCTTCCCAGGCCAGCAGTCGTTCATCGTTGTTGGCGACGACCAGGATGGTGACCGGCGAATCGTCGCTGGAAATGACCGCGTAGTCGTGCACCGTACCGAGATCGCGGTTCTTCTCCTCGTCGAGCCTGATGCCCATGTAGGCCAGGCCCTGGCAGGCCAGGCTGCGCACGGCGGGGCTGGTCTCGCCGATGTCGCCGGTGAAGGCCAGCACGCTGACGCCGCCCATGGCGGCGACGTAGGCGCCGATGTTCTTGCGAATCTGGTAGCAGAAGGCCTTGTGGGCGAGCAGGGCACGGTGATGCCCTTCATCGGCAGCGGCCTCGATTTCGTGGATGTCGCTTGAAATCCCGGAGATGCCCTTGAGGCCGCTTTCGGTGTTGATCAGCTTGCCGAGTTCGTCCGGCCCCAGCTTGTAGTGCTGCATCAGGTGAATCATGATAGCCGGGTCGAGGCTGCCGGCCCGGCTGGGCATGATCAGGCCGTCGGAGGGCGTCATGCCCATCGTGGTATCGACCGAACGGCCGTGATCGATGGCGCAGATGGAAGCGCCCACGCCGAGATGGCAGGAGATGATCTCGAGTTCGCCCAGAGGACGCTTCAGCACTTCAGCGGCCTTGAGCGACACGAAGCGGTGCGAGGTGCCGTGGAAGCCGTAGCGGCGGATACCTTCCTTCTTGTACCAGTCGTAGGGCAGCCCGTAGAGGTAGGCGTAGGTTGGCAGGGTCTGGTGGAAGGCGGTGTCGAACACGGCGACGTGGGGCACTTCCGGGAAGAATTTCATGGCCTCGCGAATGCCTTCGAGGTTATGCGGGTTGTGCAGCGGTGCAAAGACGGAAAGCACCTCGATATCGGCAAGAACCTGCGGCGTAATCACGGTAGCACTGGAAAACTTGTTGCCGCCGTGGACCACGCGGTGCCCCACGGCGATCACGTCGAAGGGCGTAAATAGAAACCGGTCGTCGAGCCCGAGCATCGACTCGAACAGGACATTGAAGAAATCCTTGAAGGGGAAGGCTTCGCGCTCACGTTTTGTTACCAGGCTGCCTGCGGTCATCGTGACATGAGCGACTCCGCAGTCTGCACAGTCGATGATTCCATGCACATCGAGCGATTCGTCGTGGGTATCGTAGATGCCAAAATGAATCTGGCTCAGACCCACATTCAGGGCGAGGATCTTGCCATGCACGACGGTCTTCAGGCTCAGTGCGTAGGGATCGTCGGACTGCGCGACGGCCCTGGCGTGAAGCTGGTTGCTGGTCATGTCGATCGCCTGTTCGCGGGCGCGGTCCGCCAACAGCTTGGAGAGGTAAAGAATGGCTTTGGGATGCACCAGAATGCAGGTGCTGACCACATCCTGCGGAATCAGCATGACAAGGCAGCGATTGCCGGCAATCACATCCGCAACGGAACGGTCGCCGGTCAGCACCGACATTTCGCCGAACACATCGCCTGCTTCCAGGGGGCTCATGACCAGGCGGCCGCCGGTATTGTCGGTGATTGAAATCTCTCCGTGCCCATCAACCAGGACACCGATGAACCGGCCTTCCTCACCGCACTGGATAATGGATTCGTTGCCCTCGAAGGTACGCAGATCGGACGCGTCGATGATCGCTTCCACGTCGTCCCGGTTGAAGGTCTCGAACAGCTTGACGTTCTGGAGCAGGAAAGGGATCAGTTCGTCGTTGGTCATGGTGGTCTCGCTGCAGGAATCGCCTGAGAACACATTATATTGCTGCATTGCACAAATTGTGCAAGTTTTGGATGATGCGAAAAAGGGGAGGGCTCGACCCGTCGCGGATCAGCAAATCGATGCGACAGGGAGTGCAGTCGGCAAGACAATGGGGCGATTGTTGAGAATACTGCCTGACTATGCAATCATGCTTGCCGGATGAGTGGCAGATAACCAGGGAGAAGAACATGGCAGAGATCAGCGGCGGCGAAATCCTCGCCCGCATGTTGCAAAAGGAAGGCGTCGAGAAAGTCTTCGGCATCATCGACGGCACCTATTTCGGTTTCTACGCGGCGCTGCACCGGATCGGCATCGAGATAATTACGCCGCGCCACGAGACCTGCGCTGCGCACATGGCCGGTACTTATGCGCGGCTCACCGGCAAGCTGGGCGTGTGCATGGCCAGCAACGGCCCCGGCGTTGCCAACCTGCTGCCCGGCCTGGTCGTCGAACAGGCCGACGGCAACCGCGTGCTGGCCATTACCAGCGCCAGAAGGCCGACCATCATGTATCCGGATCGCGGCGGCAGCTACCAGTGCTTCGACCAGAGCGGCGTGATCGGCAAGATCGGAAAATGGAGCGCGGCCGTGTCCTCTTTCGATCGCGTCCCGGAACTGATGAGGAAAGCCTTGCGCAAGAGCTGGGAGGGGCGCCCCGGCGTAGTGCATCTTGATGTGCCGGAAACCATCATGAACGGCAAATTCAAGGCCGACATTGCTTACTGGGCACCGCATCAGTACCGCAACGTCGTGGCGCCAACGCCGACGCACGATCAGGTCAGGCAGGCGGCCGACCTGCTGATCGCGGCCGGTGCGCCGATGATTCACGCCGGCAGCGGCGTCATCCACTGCAATGCCTATGCGGCGTTGCAGCGCGTCGCCGAACTGCTGCATGCGCCGGTGACCACGAGCTGGGCCGCGCGCGGCATGCTGACCGAGAACTCGCCGCTGGCCATCACCATGCCGCACGTCAAGCTCAACCACAAGGTGCGCAACGACGCCGACGTGGTGCTGATCCTCGGCTCGCGCATCGGTGAAACCGACTGGTGGGGCAAGCCGCCTTACTGGCGTCATCCTTCCGAGCAGAAAACCATCCAGGTTGACCTCGATGCCGACATGATCGGCCTCAACAAGCCGGCGGACCTGGGTGTTGTCGCCGACGCAAAGCGCTTCCTCGAACTGCTGGGCGACGAACTGGAAACGCGCAAGGGCGAGATCAAGCTCGACGCCCGCCGCACACGCGTCGCCGGCTACACGAAGACCATGCAGGAGGACCGCGCCGGCTGGGACAAGGCGCTGTCCGACATGGCGATCCCCATGCATCCGGCGCACATCGGCGCGGTCTGCCGCGAATTGTTCCCCGAAGATTCGGTACTGGTGGCCGATGGCGGCAACGCGACGATCTGGGCCATGTTCTATCACAAGGTCACCGTGCCCAACACGGTGATATCGACCTTCAAGTTCGGCATGCTCGGCGCCGGCATGTCGCAGTCGGTGGCTGCCGCCATCGCGCGGCCGGGCAAGCCGGTCTGCTGCATCATCGGCGACGGCGCCATGGGCTTCCATTCGCAGGAGGTGGAAACCGCGGTGAGAAACCACGCGCAGGTGATCTACATCGTGCTCTGTGACAAGCAATGGGGCATGGTCAAGATGAACCAGCAGTTCATGCTGCGGCCCTTCAAGACCATGATCTTCAAGCACCTCGATCCCGACGAGACGATCAAGGCCGACCTTGGCGAAATCAAGTTCGACAAGCTGGGCGAGAGCATGGGCGCCTACGGCGAACGCGTTTCCGATCCCAAGGACCTCAAGCCTGCGCTGCAACGCGCGCTGGCCACCGGCGGCTGCGCGGTGATCCACGTCGATGTCGATCCGGTCAAGCACATGTGGGCGCCGGGGCTGATCCACTTCAAGAAGATGCACGAGGAACCGAAGGGTTAAGCTGGAGGGCGTGTCATGACCGACATCGACCTCGTCCGCCTCAACTTCAATCCGCAGACGCTGCTGCTGCTCAACTTCGTGTTGGGCTTCGTGATGTTCGGCGTCTCGCTGGAACTGAAGCCGGAAGATTTCAAGGAGGCCTTGCGCACGCCGCGCGCCCTGGTGATCGGGCTGCTCGGGCATCACCTGGTGTTTCCTGCCTTCACCTTCCTGCTGGTGCTGCTGCTCGAACCGCGCCCCAGCATCGCTCTGGGCATGATCCTGGTGTCGTCCTGCCCGGCCGGCAACATTTCCAACTTCCTCACCCATTTCGCAAAGGGCAACACCGCGCTGTCGGTGTCGATCAGCACGTTGTCGACGCTCACCGCCATCGTCATGACCCCGGTGAACATCGCCTTCTGGGGCGGGCTCTACGCGCCGGCGCAGCCGCTGCTGCGCTCGGTGGCGGTGAATCCGCTGGAGATGTTCCTGCATGTGCTGCTGCTGCTCGGCCTG
>JAPLQY010000104.1 GCA_026399475.1 Rhodocyclales bacterium | reverse complement strand
GGTGTGGTGCCGGGCAACCGCGTGCTGCTGCGCGCGCCCAACAATCCGATGATGGCGGCCTGCTGGTTCGCCGTGATGAAAGTCGGCGCTGTCGCCACGGCGACCATGCCGCTGCTGCGTGCCAAGGAACTCAAACATGTGATCGCCAAGGCGCGGGTGACCCACGCGCTGTGCGACCTGCGTCTGGCAGAGGAGCTCAAGCTGGCCGCTGCCGAGTCGTCCGAATTGAAGCATATCCACTGGTTCAACGATGGCTCGGCAGAAGGTCTCGAGGCGGCGATGACTAAGCATTCCGCGAGTTTCGACAACGTCGACACGGCGCGCGACGACACCTGCATCCTCGCTTTCACCTCGGGCACCACCGGACAGCCCAAGGCGACCATGCACTTTCACCGCGATGTCATGGCATCCTGCGTCTGCTGGCCGCCGCATGTCCTGCGCGCGGTGGCGGACGATATCTTCATGGGTACGCCGCCGCTGGCCTTTACCTTCGGCCTCGGCGGGCTGCTGCTGTTCCCGCTCAGCATCGGGGCGTCGACGGTATTGCTGGAGCAGGGCGGACCGCAGGATCTGGTCGACGCGATTGCAAAATACAAGGCTACCGTGCTGTTCACCGCGCCGACGTCCTATCGCGCCATCGCGCCGATCGCCGGGCCGCTGCGCAACAGCAGTCTGCGCAAATGCGTGTCGGCCGGCGAGGCGCTGCCTGCGGCGACCAGGGCGCTGTGGAAGGAGGCGACCGGAATCGAGATGATCGACGGCATCGGCGCCACCGAACTGATGCACATCTTCATCTCGGCCGACGAGAAGCATGCGCTCCCCGGCGCCACCGGTACCGTGGTTCCCGGCTACGTCGCCTGCGTGATGGACGACAACGGCAAGCCGGCGCCCCTGGGCGAGGTCGGCAATCTGGCGGTCAAGGGTCCTACCGGTTGCCGTTACCTGGCCGATGATCGAATGGATGCCGAGGGCTACTTTCACTATCACTCGCGCACCGATGACATGATCATCTCCGCTGGCTACAACATCGCCGGGCGCGAAGTCGAGGATGCCCTGCTGCGGCACCCCAAGGTCGCCGAATGCGGCGTGGTCGGCGCTGCCGACGAGGAGCGAGGGCAGATCGTCAAGGCCATCATCGTCCTGCGACCCGGCAACGAGCCGACGCCAGAAATGGCGAAGGAGTTGCAGGACTTCGTCAAGCAGAGCATCGCTCCGTACAAGTATCCGCGAAGCATAGAGTTCGTCACCACGTTGCCGCGTACCGAAACCGGCAAGCTGCAACGCTTCAGACTGCGTCAGACCAATCAAGGAGATCATCGATGAAGAAATTGCGGCCACCGGACTGGATGGAGGCCAAAGGCTACAGCCACGGCCTCGTCGCTCCACGCGGGCAACTGGTGTTTGTCGCCGGACAGGTCGGATGGGACGGGCAGCGCAAGTTCCACGCTGACGATCTGGTGGGCCAGGCGGCGCAGGCGCTGAAGAACATCGTGGCGATTCTGGCCGAGGCCGGCGCGCGCCCGGAGCACATCGTGCGCATGACCTGGTACCTCGGCGACAAGGACGAGTATGACGTGTCGCAAAAGGAACTGGGCCGTGTTTTCCGCGAAATCATCGGCACCTATGACGCAGTGATGACGGCAGTGCAGGTTGGAGGTTTCGTCGAGGAAGGCGCCAAGGTCGAAATTGAAGTTACGGCGGTGATTCCCGACGCATGAGGCTGGATGAATCGACCTGGCGGCAAGTGCTCGCGGTATTGCCTTCGACCGACGGCAAGGTCGGCAACGCCCTGGCGGTAGCCTTTGTCGATGCCGATGATTTCGCGTCGAAGAGCGGCTCGGCGTGGCTATGGTGGCCGGACAGCGGCCAGCCGGGCGGGCGTTGCGACTTCGATGGCGGCTTTCCGCCGAAGTGGGGCATGCTGCTGGTGATGAGCGAGTCCGCGCTCGATAGCTTGTGTGTCGAAGGCGACGCATGCCTGGCGGGTCTGGTGCGTCGGGTGCAGATCAGGCCTTTCCTGTTGCAGCAGATGGAGATTCTGGAAGCCGCCGGGCTTGCCGATTTCATCGAATCGCTTGAGCTTGCCACTCCCAAGCACTGATGACGACAGCCGCGGATCAAACCTTCGGCGAGATCGCTCCATGGCAGCGCATGCTGGATCGCTATCGCGAGTTGTTCGTCGAAATGCAGCAGGGCTCGCGCATCGGCTTCGTTTCACGCGAGGCCTCGGGCATCCTTCCCGGCAAGCGGCTGGAAGGCGTGCAAGTCGCCACAGAAGTATCGATGCTGGCCTGGCAACTGGAGAGCGATGGCATGTCGGCGCGCATCGAGCGTTTCGCGGGCATGTCCGCGACCAAAGTGGACCTGCTGCTGGTGGCTGACGAGGAGGCCATGG
>JAPLQY010000062.1 GCA_026399475.1 Rhodocyclales bacterium | reverse complement strand
CGTGGGCCAGATCAACGGTGCCATGGGACAACTCAACAAGGCGACGCAGCAGAACGCCTCGGCCTCCGAAGAACTCGCCGCCACCTCCGAGGAAATGGGCGGCCAGGCCGCGCAACTGCAGGAGCTGATGGGGTTCTTCAAAATCGACACGCGCCAGGTCATGCGCGGTGGCAGCCCGGAAACGAGGTGATCTGAAAATGAATGCGCCTAGCGTGAACTATCTTTCCCGAGTTGGAATGAGCGAAGTAACACTCACTGCCGATGCAGTGAGAGGTGCGCTGCTGCTGATCGTGGACGATGTGCCGGCGAACCTCGGCGTGCTGGGCGATCTCCTGCACGACGCCGGCTATCAGGTCAAGGCGGCAACTTCCGGCCGCACCGCACTGCGCTATGCCGCCCAGCAGCCGCAGCCCGCACTGGTCCTGCTGGACGTGATGATGCCGGAGATGGATGGCTACCAGGTCCTCGCGGCGCTGCGGCAAGACCCGGTCACGCGCGACATCCCGGTCGTCTTCCTCACCGCGCTGGACAACGCGCGCGACGAAGAGCGGGGCTTTCAGCATGGCGCCGCCGACTACATCACCAAGCCGATCAAGCCTGACGTGGTGTTGGCCAGGGTGCGCAGCCAATTGCTGGCGGGACTGGCGCGGAGCTGGCTGCGTGACCAGAATACTGCGCTGGAGGCCGAGGTAACCCGGCGCATGGAAGAAAACGAGCTGATCCAGACCGTCAGCATCCGGGCCCTGGCCCACCTCGCCGAGACGCGCGACCCCGAAACCGGCAACCACATCCTGCGCACCCAGGGCTATGTGCACCTGCTGGCCACCCAGTTGCGGGATCACCCCCGCTTCGCCGCCACGCTCGATGATTCCTACATCAAGATGCTGGCCCACTCGGCACCCTTGCACGACATCGGCAAGGTCGGCATCCCCGACTCGATTCTGCAGAAGCCCGGCAAGCTCACCCCGGACGAGTGGGAGATCATGAAGACTCATTCTCGCCTGGGCAGCGAAGCGATCGAACAGGCCGAGCGTGACATCGACAAGCCGGTGGAATTTCTCGCGCTGGCAAAGGAAATAGCTCGCTGGCACCACGAGCGATGGGATGGCACAGGCTACCCGGACGGACTGGCCGCAGATGCAATCCCCATCTCGGCGCGGCTCATGACTTTGGCAGACGTCTTCGATGCACTGATCTCGAGACGCGTCTACAAGGAGGCGATGGGTTTCGATGAGGTGCGCGGAATCATCGCCGCCGAGCGTGGCCGCCAGTTCGATCCCGACATGACTGACGCCTTCCTGTCCAGCTTCGAGGAATTCACCGCAATTGCCGCGCGTCACAGCGATGGCCGATGAAAAGGCAGGCACGGTCATGAATCGAGACAAACGCCCATGAAGCCAGAACAGTTCCATGCCAGCCTCAGCCGCATGTCCATCCTGACGGTGGTGCTCGGCTACGCCACCTTTGGTGCGCTGTGGATACTGGTTTCCGACCGGGTCGTCGTCTGGCTGCTGGACGACCCGGCCCTGATCAACATTGCCAGCACACTCAAGGGCTGGGCCTTCATCGCCCTTACCTCGCTGCTGCTCTACCAGTTGATGCGGCGTCGCTTTGGTCACGCGGACCCTGCATCGAGGGCGCTGGAAAGCATGGCCCGGCGCTCCATGCGCCTGCCTTTCGCACTGGCCACCGCAGCCATCATCGGCCTGACGGCAGCAGCCATTCTCTATGACATCGCCCGTCACAAGAGAACAGAAGCAGTGCGCCTGCAGGCCATCGCCGAGCTCAAGACCAGCCAGATCGCCGACTGGTTAAGGGAAAGACAGGGCGACGCGGACTTTTTGCAAACCAGCCGCGCCATGACCGAGAACTTTCGCCGCTGGCGCGAACGCGGAGACACCGCCAGTCGCGATCTGCTGCTTGGCCGCCTTGAGCAGTTTCGCGTCATCAAGGGCTATCAGGGACTCCTTCTGCTCGACGCGCAGGGCAAACTGCTGTGGGATTCGGCAGGCGGGTCGCTCGCCGTCGCCCCGAGGCTGAGGAGCGCTGCTCTCGTGGCTATCGATGCCAAACAACCGAGCCAAGGCGCGCCCTACCGCGATGCCAGCGGCCGCCTGTACCTCGATTTTGTCGGCACCTTTTCGACTCTGGGTGATCGGCCGGACGCTGTCATCATCCTGCGCACGGACCCGACTGCTTATCTCTTTCCCCTTTTGCAGAGCTGGCCCGCGCCCAGTGCCAGCGCCGAAATCCTGCTCTTCCGCCGCGACGGCGACCAGCTCCTGTTCCTCAACGAGTTGCGCCATCGTCCGGGCTCGGCAGCAAACCTGCGCGCGCCGCTTGCCGCGGAGAAGCTGCTGGGCGCCCGCGTTCTGCGTGGCGAAGTCGAACAGGGCAGCCTGGTCGAAGGGCTGGATTACCGCGACATGCCCGTGCTCGGGGTGGCGCACGTGGTGCCGAACACCGACTGGTTCCTGGTGGCCAAGCTGGATCGGGCAGAACTCTTTGCGCAAGCCTGGCGCGACAGCCTCTGGATTGGTCTGGCAGGCCTGCTGACCCTGTTCATGACCGCCGTCGGCGCCTTCGTCTTGCGCCAGCGGCAAACCCTCGACACGGCACGGCGCGAACGCATGGCCCTGTCCGAGAAGCTGCACGCACTGGAAATGCTCGACGCCCTGGCCGAAGGCTCTGAGGACTGCATCTTCGTCAAGGACGTGGAAGGTCGCTATCTGCTGTTCAATCGCGCCGCATGCGAAATGGTCGGCAAGACGCAACAGGAGGTGCTGGGACAGAACGACAGAGCCGTCTTTCAGCCAGCAGACGCCGCAATGCTGGCGGCCATCGACCGGCAATTGCGCACGGAAAACCGCACCCGGATCGCCGAGGAAACCCTGACAACAACCAGAGGGGTCAGGATCTTCAACGCCAACAAGGGACCGCTGCACGATGCCGAGGGCAAGGTGATAGGCACCTTCGGCATTTCCCGCGACATCACCGAGCGCAAACAGCTGCTGCTGGATGTGCAGGCTTCCGCAGCATCGCTGCGGGATACTCTGTCGCGGACACGGTTGTTGCTCGACTCCGCGCCGGATGCGGTGATCTGCATGGATCAGGACGGCAAGGTACTCGTCTGGAATGCACATGCCGAGGAAATCTTTGGCTACACGGCAGAACAGGCCCAGGGCAATGCAATGGCCGAATTGATCGTGCCGCCCGCGTACCGGGAACGGCACCGGCAGGGCATGGCACGTTTCATCACAACCGGCGAGAAGCAGGTCATTGGCCAGCGCCTCGAACTGACAGGGATGCGCGCCGATGGCACGGAGTTTCCGATCGAATTGTCGATAGGCGCGCTGCGCGAAGGCGAACACTTCCTGTTCACTGCCTATGTCCGCGACATTTCCGAACGCAAGCGTACCGAGGAATCGCTGCGCAAGCTCTCCCTGGCGGTGGAACAAAGCCCGGAAAGCATCGTGATCACCAACCTCGAGGGCCGGATCGAATACGTGAACGATGCCTTTATCCGCAAAACCGGCTACAGCCGGGAAGAGGCTATCGGCCAGAACCCGCGCATTCTCCACTCGGGCAAGACGCCGCCCGAGACCTACGAAGCGATGTGGCATGCGCTCGCCCAAGACCAGGCGTGGAAGGGCGAGTTTTTCAACCGGCGCAAGGACGGCAGCGAATACATCGAGTTCGCCATCATTACTCCCATCCGCCAGGCCGATGGTCGCGTCACCCATTACGTCGCGGTAAAGGAAGACGTTACCGAGAAGAAGCGCCTGGGCAATGAACTCGATCAGCATCGCCATCATCTGGAGGAACTCGTGGTCAACCGTACCTTACAACTGGAAGAAGCGCGGGAACGGGCAGAGGTTGCCAATCTGGCCAAGAGCAGCTTCCTGGCCAACATGAGCCATGAAATCCGCACCCCGATGAACGCCATTGTCGGCCTGACCTATCTGCTGCGCCGCGGCCACCCGACGCCCGAGCAGGCCGACAAGCTCGGCAGGATAGACAGCGCAGCCAGTCATCTGCTGTCGATCATCAACGATATTCTCGACCTGTCCAAGATCGAGGCCGGCAAGCTGACGCTGGAACAGACCGACTTTTCACTGGAGGCGATTCTCGACCACACGCGCTCACTGATCGCCGAGCAGGCAAGGGCCAAGGGTCTGACCATCGCGGTGGAATGCGACGAAATGCCGCCCTGGTTGCGGGGCGACCCAACCCGCCTGCGCCAGGCGCTGCTCAACTTCGCCGGCAACGCCGTAAAGTTCACCGAACAGGGCACCGTCACCCTGCGCGCCCGCCTGTGCCTGGAAGAAAATGCCGATGCGGGCCTGGAAGACGGCACCGACCAAGTCCTGGTTCGCTTCGAGGTCGAGGATACGGGCATCGGTATCCCCACCGAGCATCTGTCCAGCCTGTTCCAGCCCTTCATGCAAGCCGATGCCTCGACCACGCGCAACTACGGCGGCACCGGGCTCGGGCTCTCCATCACCTGCCGCCTGGCCTACCTGATGGGCGGTGACGCAGGGGTGGATAGCCAGGAAGGACGAGGCAGCACCTTCTGGTTCACCGCTCGCCTGCACCGCGGCCGCGGCCTCATGCCGGCTGCAGTGATCACGGATACCGGGGATATCGAGACGCAGTTGCGCCTGCATCACGGCGGCACCCGGATCCTGCTGGCCGAAGATAACCCCGTCAACCGCGAAGTGGCCCTCGAACTGATACACGCCGCCGGCCTCAACGCCGATACGGCGGAAAACGGTCGCGAGGCCGTAAGCAGGGCGGCGGCCATGGCCTACGACCTGATCCTGATGGATGTGCAGATGCCGCAGATGAACGGCCTCGACGCCACGCGCGCGATTCGCGCCCAGATCGGTGGTGCCGCCACACCCATTCTGGCCATGACCGCCAATGCCTTCGATGACGACCGCAAGGCCTGCCAGGATGCAGGCATGAACGACTTTGTCGCCAAACCGGTGGATCCCCCGATGTTCTATGCCGCTCTGCTGAAGTGGCTGCCGAAGGCCGCACCCGTATCACCTTTCGCCCGCATCGTGACTGAAACGCCTGCCACACCTGCCGGTAATGACGAGGACGAGCGGCAGCGCCTTTCCCACGTTCCCGGCCTCGATCTTGACCTCGGCCTCACGATGCTGCGCGGCAACGTGACGAAATACAAGCGACTGCTGGTCCTGTTTGCAGACGGGTACCAGAAACATGCCGAACAGATTCTCGAAATGCTGGCGGCCGGCGAACTGACGACCATCGAATCCATCGCGCATTCCTTGCGCGGATCGGCCGGCATGCTGGGCGCGACAACTGTGTCCGACGCGGCCGGCGCTGTTCTGGCGGCATGCCGCGGTGAAGGCGGCACGGAACAGATCGGCCCACTCTGCACGGTTCTGGCCGACGAACTGGCAAGCCTGGTGGGAGGCATTCGCCAGGCGACCGTGGAAATTGCCGAGGCTGTCGAGGTGGAGGTGGTTTCCACCCATTTAACAGAGGTCCTGACGCGCCTGGAAAATTTGCTCGACCAGGGCGACATGGCCGCCAGCTACCTTGCCAAGGACCAGGCCGGGCTCTTGCTCGCGGCTCTCGGCGAAGCGGCCAGGCCACTGCTGGCCCGCATCGAGGCCTTCGAGTATGAGAATGCCGCAGCCGAATTGCGCGAGTTGCGCAGTCGGGGTCATTGAACCTCTTTCCAGTACAGGGACATGAAAATAAATTCACCCGTCACGCAAATCGAGGTTCCCTTTCCGCGCGGGCGCTACATTGTTTCCCGCACCGATCTGAAGGGCATGATCACCTATGCCAACGACACCTTTGTCGACATCAGCGGCTTCCGTCGCGACGAACTGGTGGGCAGGAACCACAACATCGTCCGCCATCCCGACATGCCGCCGGAGGCCTTTGCCTGGCTCTGGGACACCATCAAGGAAGGCCGGCCCTGGCGCGGCACGGTCAAGAACCGGACCAAGACCGGCGACTACTACTGGGTGGACGCCCTGGCAGTGCCGGTGCGCAAGAACAGCCAGACCATCGGCTACATGTCGGTGCGCACCGAACCGACCCGCAAGCAGATCGCGGCGGCTGATGCCCTCTACAAGCAGTTGAATGCCAGCAAGGCCGCCCTGCCCCGGCCGACGGCCTGGATGCGCGTGCCGCTCGCGGCCAAGCTCAATGGCCTGGTATACGGACTGCTGGCAACACAGATTCTGGCCGCAGGCATCCATGTTTTCGGGCCCTCCCTCGGCATGCCGGCGTCCGGCATCACGCTTGCCATGCAGGTACTCGGCGCGGCAGGCATCGCCGCCGGCGTCTGGCTGGTGGCGATGCAGAACCAGACCATGACGATCATCAATCGCATCATCGGCCGCCTCGACAACATTGCCCAGGGCGACCTGACCGACGACATTCCTTTGCATCGCGTCGACGAACTGGGCAAGCTCAATGATGCCCTGGTGACCATGCAGACTCATCTCAAGGCCATGATGGCCGAAATTGCCGAGGCGGCCGACCAGGTCGGCGACAACTCTGCGGCCCTGAATGCGGAAATGCTGCAGATGCGTCAGACCACCGATCAGCAGTTCAGTGCGGTGACCGGCATTGCGGCATCGGTTGAAGAACTCGTGGCCTCGGTACATGCCGTGGCCGACAGCGCCGAGGAGGCCAACCAGGCCGTGGCCGCCTCGCGAGGCCTGTTGACCGAGGCGTCGAATCGCATGATCGACAGTCAGGCGGCGTCACGCAATGTCGTACTGACGGTCGACAGCGCAGGCAAGACCATGACCGAACTGTTCCAGTCGATATTTGCCATCGGCCGCATTTCCCAGGCCATTCAGGGCATTGCCGAACAGACCAACCTGCTGGCGCTGAATGCCGCGATCGAAGCGGCAAGGGCCGGCGAAGCCGGGCGCGGCTTCGCCGTGGTTGCTGACGAAGTCAGGAAACTGGCCGAGAAGGCCAGCGCGCAAACCAGTGAAATCACGGCCACGGTGCAGGACATCCAGCGCATTACCCAGATTGCGGTGTCCGGCATGGAAACGGCCGGCACCCACGTAAACGCCACGGACACGGCGATGAACCAGGCCAGGGCCGGCCTCGACTCGGTCTCCGCGCACGGCGATACGGTGATGGCGATTTCCAGCCATATCGCCAGTGGCACCAGGGAACAGGCCGCCGCAGGGATCGAAATTTCGGGTCGCGTGGAAGGCATCGTGGTCGGCATCGACAGGACCAACACGGCCATGGCGCAGGTTGGCGAGAAAGCCAGCCAGATGCGGGCCACCTCGTCACGCCTGCAGGACCTGATCGCCTATTTCAAGTTCATTCGCTGAGCCCACCGACCCGATGGATCGAAGGCCACGCCCGGAACCGTTCCCCATCGTTCCCCATAGTGGTTCGCCGTTTGCAACCGGTCTTTTTGAATCTTCGTTCCAGGCGATGGCGTAGGACGTTTCCAACACCAAAGGACCAACAATGGCGCGTATTTCCGACCTGAAGATCTGGATTCGCCTCACCGGCGCCATCTGGCTGATGCTGCTCGTTGCCTGGTCCGGGATGATTTTCTGGGAAAGCCATGCCAATCGGCAAACAGCCATTGATCAGGCGCGCGGTTTCGCCAACTCGATGCACGAGGCTACGTTGGCCGGCCTAACCGGCATGATGATCACCGGTACGATCGCTCAGCGCGAAGTTTTTCTGGGACAGATCAGGCAACTTACCATTATTCGCGATCTCAAGGTCATTCGCGGCGACAGCGTCAGCAAACTGTTCGGCCCGGGTAATGCGCAGGACACTACCATTGACGCCATCGAGCAGCAGACACTGGCCAGCGGCCGGGAATTCAGTGAAGTCCAGTCGGACGAGAAAGGCGAATACTTGCGTGTGGTGCGCCCTGCACTGGCGCTGAAAAGCTATCTGGGCAAGGACTGCGTCGCCTGTCACCAGGTACCGGAAAGAACCGTGCTTGGCGTGGTCAGCATGAAAATTTCACTGGACCAGGTCAACGAGGCCCTTGCGACGCAACGCATCAACTCGCTGCTCGCCGCGCTTGTCGTGAGCCTGCTCATGCTTGCCTTCATTTACCCATTCATTCGCAACTTTGTCACCGCCCCGCTGGACAAGATGGTGAGCGGTTTGCGAGAGATTTCCAGCGGTGAGGGAGATCTCAGCCACCGGCTGGATATCCGCAGCCAGGACGAAATCGGCGATGCCGCACGAGCATTCAACGACATGATGGGAAAATTCGGCGCGCTGGTACATCACGTCAGCAACTCGGCCAGCCAGGTCCTGTCCGCCGCCCAAACGCTGGCCGCGAGCGCCCGGCAAGTAGCTGCCAGCTCAACGCAGCAGGATGCAAAATCCTCGGCGGCAGCCGCAGCGGTGGACCAAATGGTCTCCAGCATTACGTCGATTGCCCAAGGCACGGAACGCGTGCATGAGCAATCGCGTGAAAGCCTGCGCCGCTCATCAGAAGGCAATGAAAGTCTGTCGCGCCTGATCGGCGAGGTGGGACAGGTGGAAGATACGGTCAAGAACATCGCCGAATCGGTGAACCAGTTCGTCAGAAGTACCGAATCAATCACCAGCATGACCCGCCAGGTCAAGGAGATCGCGGATCAGACCAACCTGCTGGCGCTCAACGCTGCCATCGAAGCTGCCCGCGCCGGAGAGCAGGGACGCGGCTTTGCCGTGGTTGCCGACGAAGTGCGCAAACTGGCCGAAAAATCAAGCGCCTCAGCCGGCGAAATCGACGCGGTTACCCAGGCTCTGGCCCGACAGGCAGAGGTGGTGCGTCAGTCCATCGACCGCGGCCTGGAACACATTGCCTCCAGCCAGAATTCCATGGATGCCGTGGCAGAAGTGCTGGCGGGAGCAAGTACCTCGGTTACCGAAGTGAACCATGGCCTGGATGCCATCGCCAGCGCCACCGACCAGCAGCGCCGGGTCAGCGGCGAAGTCGCGCGGAACATCGAATCCATCGCCGCCATGTCGCGCGACAATGCCCACGCGGTAGAACAGACGGCCGCCGCCGCGCAGAAGATGGAAGTGCTGGCAGAGAATCTGCAGAGTTCGGTCGGTCGCTTCCGTACCTGAAGCGTCGCCTTTTTCGCGATGATTGAGGTGAAACCGCTTGCAAAGACTGCTCAGGCTGACAACGGACAGTCTTTCCTAGGTCTTGCCGGGCATGAATTCCATGGTCAAGCGCACCAGTTCCGCGATGGACCCGGCCTGCAGCTTTTGCATGATGAGGTGCCGATAGGTTTCGGCGGTGCGCTGGCTGATGCCCAGTTCATGGGCGATGACCTTGGTCAGCTTGCCCTCGAACACCCCTTCCAGAACCTCTCGCTCGCGCGGCGTCAGGAGCGCCATCCGCTCGCCGATTTCCCGGCTTCTGGCCTGAATCTCGGTCCGCGCCCTGTCGATGCGCAGTCCATCCTGGATGCGATCCAGAAGCCGCTGCGTGGAAAACGGCTTCTGAAAGAAGTCCAGCGCGCCGCCGCGCATTGCGCGGACCACCGACGGCACCTCGGCGTAACTGGAGATGAAAATAATCGGCAGGTCGATCTCTCCCCGGCGCAACTCGTCCTGCAGTTCGATGCCGCTCATTCCCGGCATGCGCACATCGGTCACGATGCAACCGGCGAGTGCGGACAGGTCCTGCTGCAGGAAGCTGATCGCGTTGTCGAAGACGACGTAGGGCAAGTTCACCGATTCGACCAGGTCCACCAGAAGAAAGGTGATTACCGGATCATCGTCGATCAGATAGACCTTCGGCACCGTCTGCTCGGACTGTCTGGCGGGCATCAGGTGGCCGATCCTCTATTGCGCTGCGGCAGACGGGAGTTCCTGCGCATGCCGCACTAGCCCTTGAGCCTACGTAGATACCGCAGTTTGTAGCGTAATTCCCGGATGCACAAGGTACTGCCTCTTTGAGATGATGGGCAAAAGGATCAGGAGATATTGAGCCCGCATTTTAGCTGCGTTTGAGACCGTCGTGGGTGGAGAAACCATCAAAAACCTCAGCGCCCCTTAGCGTCCGCAAAACCTTCATGGCTGCCAACGACAACCCCGACATCAGCAACGCAGAGTTTGCCCAGTTCCAGAAGCTGATCTACAAGATCGCAGGGATCAGTCTGGCCGACAGCAAGAAAGTGCTACTGGTAGGCCGCCTAGGGCGGCGCCTGAAGCATTTCGGGCTGACGACCTTCGCCGAGTACTACCGCCTCGTCGGCAGCGGTAATGAGCCCGACGAACTGCAGACCATGGTCGATCTGCTGACGACCAACGAGACCTATTTCTTCCGTGAGGAGGCGCACTTCGAATTTCTGGCGAAGACCATTGTCGCCCGGCATCCGGCCGGCAGCCCATTCAATGTCTGGAGCGCCGCCTCGTCCACCGGCGAGGAAATCTACACGCTCTCTTTCGTGCTGGCAGACACGCTGGGCCTGGATGCGCCATGGAACGTCACCGGCTCAGACATCTCGACGACTGTCCTGGCCACCGCCCAGCGCGGCCTGTACTGGCTCGACCGCACCCGCGGCCTGCCGCAGTCCTACCTGCGCAAGTACTGCCTGAAGGGCGTGCGCAGCCAGGAGGGCGGCTTCATGATCGCCCCAGAAATCAAGCGCCATACCCGCTTCCTGCAGGTGAACCTGAACCGGACCCTGCCTGCCCTGGGAAAGTTCCATGTGATTTTCCTGCGCAACGTGATGATCTATTTCGACGCCGAAACCAAGCGCCAGGTGGTCGCCCGCCTGGTCGAGCAGTTGCATCCCGGCGGCTATTTCATCGTCGGCCATTCGGAAAGCCTCAATGGCCTGACCGATACGCTGCGCGCCCTCAAACCGACCATCTACCAGTTACCGGCCTAGAGCATGGCAAACAAGATCAAGGTAATGATCGTCGACGACTCGGCGGTGGTGCGCCAGGTGAATCGCGAAACCCTGGAACGGGAGCCTGACATCGAAGTCATCGGCGTCGCGGCCGATCCGCTGTATGCGCTGGACAAAATGAAGCTCCAGTGGCCGGACGTGCTGGTGATCGACATCGAAATGCCGCGCATGGACGGCCTGAGCTTCCTCAAGAAAATCATGAGCGAGCACCCGACCCCGACCATCGTCTGTTCCTCGCTCGCCGAAAAAGGTGCGGCAGCCACCATGGACGCGCTGGCCGCAGGTGCCCTGGCCATCATCACCAAACCCAAGGGAGGGGTGAAGCAGTTCCTGCAGGATTCCAGCAACGACCTGGTGTCGGCGGTTCGCGGCGCGGCGCGTGCCAACATGCGCCGCATAACGCCCGGTGCGGCGCAGCCGCTTGCGCCGCCGCCCAAGCTAACCGCCGATGTCATGCTCGCCGCGCAGGTGGCCAGCACCCGCGCCATGGCCAATACCACCGACCGGGTGGTGGCCATCGGCACCTCGACCGGCGGCACACAGGCGCTGGAAGCCGTATTGACCAAATTGCCAAACGTCGGCAGCGGCATCGTCATCGTCCAGCACATGCCGGAGAAATTCACCGCCATGTTTGCCGAACGGCTGAACAGTCTGTGCAAGCTGGAAGTGCGCGAGGCGCAAAACGGAGACCGGGTCATGCCAGGCCGTGCGCTGATCGCTCCTGGCGGCCGCCACATGATGCTGCGGCGCAGCGGCGCCCAGTATTACGTCGAGGTCGCCGATGGTCCGCTGGTGAATCGCCACAAGCCTTCCGTCGATGTCCTGTTCCGTTCCGTGGCGCAGATCGCCGGGCGCAATGCGATGGGCGTCATCATGACCGGAATGGGCGACGACGGCGCGCGCGGCATGAAGGAGATGCACGACGCCGGCGCGCAAACCGTGGCCGAGGACGAATCCACCTGCGTCGTATTCGGCATGCCCAAGGAGGCGATCAAGCTCGGCGGCGTAGACCGCATCGTGCCACTCGACCGCATTCCTGCCGAGATCATCGGCTACGGCTGATCACCTGCCAGCACTGACCACCCGAATACCATGCTATCCATCGACCACGACCCCAAGGACCTCGAGCGCCGCGCCCGCAATATCAATCCAGGAGGCTGGACAGTCGAGACGGAACGCCCGATCACCACCCTGCTCGGTTCCTGCGTCGCGGTCTGCCTCTACGATCCGAAGCTGCGCCTGGCAGGCATGAACCATTTCCTGCTGCCCAGCCGCGCCAAATCGGCCGGTGACGATACCGATGTCATTCTGGCGGGTGACTACTCGATGGAGGTGCTGCTCAATACCATGCTGAGCAAGGGGGCCGCCAAACAGCGACTGATCGCCAAAGCCTTTGGCGGCGGCACCATCGTTACCTCGATCCTGATGGCGATCGGCCAGCGCAATGCCGAGTTCGCCAGGGAGTGGCTGGATCGCGAGGGCATTCCGCTGGCGGCACAGGATTTCGGCGGGGCCTGGTCGCGCAAGGTGATCTTCACGCCCGATGGCGGCGATGCCTTCTGCCGTCGCTTGCCGATCAACCAGCCCGGTGTGCAGGATGTCGTCAAGGCCGAGCGGGCCTACGAACAGTCCCTGATCCGGCCGGCAAAGCCGACGGGCGAGAAAAAGATCGAGCTGTTTTGAACCACGCCATGACTACCCGCCAGCGTCAATTTCCGTTTTTCCACAACCCGCCACCGGGAGGATAAGCACGTGGACGTACCAACGATATTGAGTCAGATTGCTGAAGCAGCGATCCGGGACGAGCTGATTTTCCCGACGACAACCGAAATGGCGCTCAAGGTGCAGCGAACCCTCGACGACCCGGACTGTTCGGTCGAGCAACTCGCCAAACTGGTGCAGGCCGACCCGCTGCTCGCGACGCGCGTAGTGGCCGTGGCCAATTCGGTGACCTACAACCGCTCCGGCCGTGCCATTGCAGATGTCAGGAGCGCCGTCTCGCGCATCGGGTTCAATACCCTGAGGGTGCTGGCCGCCGCGGTGGTGGTAAGACAGATGGAAGGCATGGCGCGCACTCCCGCACACCGGCTGCTGGCCTTGCGCCTGTGGGAGCACACAGCCCATGTCGCGGCACTGTCCCAGGTCATCGCACGCCGCGTCACGCATGTCGATCCGGACACCGCATTCTTTGCCGGCATCATTCATGAAGTGGGCGGCTTTTACCTGATTTCACGTGCGGGAGATTTCCCCGGTTTGCTGGACTCTGCGCATGGCAGCCTGCTGGCATGGGACGAAGGCGGCGCGGCCGAAGTCGGCCGTGCCGTACTCAAGCGGCTGGAGGTTCCCGCCGCAGTGCTGGAGGCGATTGAAGGCATGTGGCAGGGATATCTCGCCATGCCGCCGCAAAGCTTTGCCGACACCCTGCTGCTGGCCGACCAGCTGGCGCCGGTGGAATCGCCGCTTGCCGAACTCGCGGGCAACGGGCGCGAGGGAACCGAAGTCAGCATCGACGTCGCACTGGATGACCAGACCCTGAGCAGCATCCTGCAGGAGTCGGCGGCAGAAGTTGCATCGTTGATCGATGCGCTGCGCGCCTGACCGGCCGAATCGAGTGGATACCAGAATTCAGGATCTTGCGGGTTGCCAGAAAAACAAGAGAGGAGACATGAAATGATCGGTGCAACAGTTCGTATTCCCCTGGTCCATGTTGCGGCAGGACTGCTGATCGCCGGCGGCGGCGCATCCGTGGTCGGCTATGCTGGCGGCAGGCTCGGACTGGATGTCGCCCTGATCCTGGCTGCTCTGGGATTGACTGTGGCTGTTGTGCCATCGCTATATTTTCGTCGCCGCCTGGCCGAACCGCTGGATCACATGCGCGACGTGCTGCACATGACCCGCAATGACGGCGATCTGGCACGCCGGGTGATTGTTCCTCCGACGTCCGCGGTAGCGCCAGCCGCAGCAGCCTACAACGAATTGATGGCGACTTTTCAGGGCATCATCACGCGGATTCTGTTCAATTCGAATCAGTTGGCGCAGGCCGCTGACCAGCTGATCGTCGAGGCGCGCGACACGCGGTCAAGTTCGGAGCAGCAGAATGCCGCGGCCGAGTCGGCTGCCATCGCCTGCGCCGAAATGGCGGGAGGCATGAACGATGCCGCTGAGCGCGCCGAGGAAACCGCACGCATTGCCCTCGCAGCACGTGAGCACTCGTCGCGCGGCGCCGCCATCGTCCTCGATGCTGCCGCCGAAATCGAACGTATTGCAACCTCGGTCGAGCAGTCGGCGCAGGTGGTGGCGGCACTCGGCGAGCGTTCGACGCAGATTTCCGGCATCGTCAAGGTGATTCATGGCATTGCCGACCAAACCAACCTGCTCGCCCTGAACGCCGCGATTGAGGCAGCCCGGGCCGGTGAGCAGGGGCGCGGCTTCGCGGTGGTGGCCGACGAAGTACGCAAGCTTGCCGAACGCACGACGGCCGCAACGACCGAGATCAGTTCGGTGATTGCGGCAATCCAGAGCGAAACAAGCCACGCCATCCTCACCATCAAGGCCGGGTCCGTGCAGGCCGCCAACGGCGCCCAACTGGCGAATCAGGCCGCCGAGGCACTGGGGCAGATCAAGGAAGGCGCGCAGGAGACGCTCGACAAAGTCACCAGCATCGCCCAAACCATGCACGAGCAAAGCGAGAAAACGAAAACAGTTGCGGAGCATGTAAGCAGCATCATGGGGCTGGCCGACCACAATAGCGAGTGTTCGAAAAACGCCCTGGCCGAGGCCAATCAACTCGACTACCTGGCCATGAATCTCGAGGAAATCGGCACCATCTTCAAGCTCGGGCCGGCCGGAGAACAGGCCATGAAAGTGCACGAACGCATGCCGAGCGTTGTCCAGAGCATGGCAAAGACACTGTCCGATGCCTTTTCCGATGCCGTCGATCGCGGCCAGATCAGGCTCGATGACCTGTTCGACCAAAACTACGTGCCGATTGCGAACACCAGGCCGCAGAAGTTTCACACCAGATTCGACGGCTTTTGCGACAAATTGTTGCCGCCAATCCAGGAACCCGTACTGGATGGCAACGCCGCGGCGGCCTACGCAATCGCCTGTGACCGGCGAGGCTATGTGCCGACGCACAACAGCCGCTACTCTCAGCCCCTCACCGGCGACGAGAAGAAGGACTTTGTGGGCAACCGCACCAAGCGCGTCTTTGCCGATCCGGTCGGCAAACGCTGTGGCGACCACGAGATTCCCTTTCTGCTGCAGACATACCGACGGGATACCGGCGAAATCATGCACGACATTTCGGCACCGGTGTATGTCAAGGGCCGCCATTGGGGTGGCGTGCGAATCGGTTATCGTACGGAATGAGGCCCGGTCAATGACCGCTGCGTGGCGATTCGCCAACTACAGAGTGAAAACGATCAATATCCAGTCCCGGCTGATGCGCACTGAAAGGTTTGACCATGTCTGAACTTCTGAGAAACATCGATGCCCGCACCCGCCTGGCGGGGACCAACAAACTGGAGATACTCCTGTTTTCGCTGGGGCTGGACGCGCGCACGGGGCGGCGCGAAACCTTCGGCATAAACGTATTCAAGGTGCGCGAGGTCATGCGCTCGCCATCGATTACGGCTGCGCCCGAAATGGCAGGCGCCGTCAAGGGCATGGTCAGTCTGCGCGGCGCGCTGGTGCCGGTGGTCGATTTGAGCGACTACATCGGCCTTCCACCTGACACGCCGCGCGAGATCATGATCGTCACCGAATACAACGGCCATACCCAGGGTTTCCTGGTGGAGTCGGTGGATACGATCCTGCGCCTCGACTGGTCGCAAATGCGCGTGCCGCCCGACATGCTGACGGCCAACCTCGGCGGACTGGTAACGGCAGTCACCGAACTGGCGGATGGCCGCCTGGTCATGCTGCTCGATGTCGAGCGGATTCTGGCCGAAACGGCCAATCCGGATGACCACATGGTGTTCGAAAACATTTCACATCTCGGCCGCGAGGATCTCACGGTCCTGTATGCCGACGACTCCTCGGTGGCACGCGGGCAGATCAAGCGCACGCTGGATGCGATGGGTGTGCGTTCCATCAGCACGATAAACGGCCGCGCAGCATGGGATGAATTGCGGCGCATCGCGGATCATGCGGAAAGCGCGCAACGACCGGTCAGAGATTATCTGCAGGTGATACTGACCGATGTCGAAATGCCGGAAATGGACGGTTACCTTTTGACGCGCAGCATCAAGGCGGATTCGCGCTTCAACGGCATTCCGGTACTGATGCACTCGTCCCTTTCCTCGATGTCCAACCAGCAACTGGGTCATTCGGTCGGGGTTGACGAATACATCCCGAAATTCGAGCCGCACCGCCTCTCGGAAACCCTGACCCGGCTGTTGCTGGGCAAAACTGCCGGAGAACCCTTAGAAGGACCTGCGACAACCAACGTTGTCCGGATTCCCTCCGTAGCGAGGTCGAGTACGCTGCTTGATGGCGTCGACGCGCGCACCCGGCTTGCCGGCTCAAACCGGATGGAGATCCTGCTGTTTTCGCTGGGTACCCGGGAAGTATTCGGCATCAACGTGTTCAAGGTGCGCGAAGTCAGCGACACGCCCGAAATCACCAAAACGCCCAATATGCCGCACGGCGTAGAAGGCCTCATCAGTCTGCGCGGCAATGTCATTCCGGTATTGTCGCTGGCTACCGTCATGAAGCTGGAGGATGCGCCTGGCGGTCTGGGGGCGTCGATGATGGTCACCGAGTACAGCAAGCGCAACCTCGGTTTTCTGGTGCACGATGTTGATCGCATCATTCGCGTCGACTGGGAAAAAGTACGGGCACCCGAGTCGGTCACCAGCGCCGCGCATGCCTATATCATCGCCATTACCGAACTGCCCGATGGCCGCCTGGTGTCGATTCTCGATGTTGAACAGATCATGGCCAATACGTTTGGCGATGCGGTGATCGGTCATATCGATCCGATGTCCGATGGCGACGAGCTGAATATCTTTTTTGTCGATGACTCGATGGTGGCGCGCAAGAAAATCGCCGAGGTTCTGGATAAACTCGCTGTCAGGCACAAGCATGCGCAGAACGGAATGGAGGCCTGGACGCGGCTCTCGGGAATGGCGGCGCATGCACAGCAGGCGGGCCATAGCGTGCATGACGAACTCGACCTGATACTGGTGGATGCCGAAATGCCGGAAATGGATGGCTACGTGCTGACCAAGAACATCAAATCCGACAAGCGCTTTGACGGCATTCCGGTAGTGATGCACTCCTCGCTGTCCTCCGAAGCCAATCATGCCATGGGCAAGAGCGTCGGCGTGGATGCCTATGTAGCGAAATTCGACGCCGATGCACTGGCGCAAACATTGCGTTCGCAGTTGCAGAAGCACGCAACGATCTGAGGAGGAATACTTTCATGGCAATTGATCCGGCAAAACTGAAGTTTCTGGTGGTGGACGATTTTTCGACCATGCGCCGAATTGTGCGCAATCTGCTCAAGGAGTTGGGATACACCAACGCGGACGAGGCTGAAGATGGCGCTGTCGCCTTGCAGAAGCTCAAGGGCGGCGGATTTGATTTTGTCGTTACGGACTGGAACATGCCCAACATGGACGGGCTGACGCTGCTGCAGACGGTGCGTGCGGATCCGGCATTGAAGCATTTGCCGGTGCTCATGATCACCGCCGAAGCGAAGCGGGAAAACATCATCCTCGCAGCACAATCGGGCGCCTCCGGCTATATCGTCAAACCATTCACGGCAGCGACTCTGGGTGAGAAGCTGGGAAAGATATTTGAAAAGCTGGGATGGAGTGCCTGAAGGCATCCACCAATCAATCGGGAATCGGCACGATGAAAAATCCAATCACACACGATGACGGCAGCGACTCTGCCGATCTGCAGGCCTTGTTCGACAGCATCGCGGCAGCCGCGCCACCGGCAAGCCCAAACCCCTTGCCCGAGCCCGAACGGGCCGGTTCGAACGGCGATTCGGATGAGTTGCAGGCCTTGTTCGACAGCGTCATGCAGGAACAGCGGCAGCCTGCCGCAACTTCGCCGGGTTCGATTTCCCCGGCGACCAGGGCCGATCCACAGGAAGCGGTGTTCAACAGCCTGGGACTTCTCGCGCGGCAGCTGCACGACAGCTTGCGCGGACTGGGAGTGGATAAGCTGCTGGAGGATTCGGCGCGCCAGATACCGGATGCCCGCCAGCGCCTGGCGTACATCGCGCAGATGACCGAGCAGGCGGCGTCCCGCGTCCTGAATGCGACCGATATTGCCAAGCCGGTGCAGGATGAACTGATTGCGCATTCGCAGGCACTTTCGCAGCGCTGGGAAAAAATGTTCGCGAATCAGTTGTCGGTGGATGAGTTCAAGGCTCTGGCTGCCGATACCCGCGGCTACTTTGCGCAGGCACCCGCCAGGCTCAAGCTGACCAACGATCAATTGCTGGAAATCATGTTGGCGCAGGATTTTCAGGACCTGACCGGCCAGGTCATCAAGAAGGTGGTGGAACTGGTGCAGGGCCTCGAGACCCAATTGCTGGGCCTGCTGCTCGAGGCGATGCCCGAGCAGCGCAAGGCGGAGGCGCCCGAGGGCCTGCTCAACGGTCCGGTCGTCAGCAGCGAGGGGCGCATCGATGTTGTCAGCAATCAGTCGCAGGTGGATGAACTACTGGAAAGCCTGGGTTTCTAAGCCAGGGTCTTGCGCTTGTCGAGGAGTTGAAAATGAGCAATTTTCATGGAATGGAAGATCTGCTGCAGGATTTCCTGGTTGAGGCCGGTGATCTGCTGTCGGGGGTCGATAACAAACTGGTCGATCTTGAGCAGAGCCCGAGCGATCACAAACTGCTCAATGAGATTTTTCGCGGCTTTCATACCATCAAGGGCGGTGCGGGTTTTCTCAATGCCACGGAACTGGTAACACTATGCCATCTGACCGAGAATCTATTTGATCGCCTGAGAAACAACGAGCTCAGCGTCGACGGCGAAATCATGGATGTGATCCTCGCCGCCACGGGAGCCGTGCGCACCATGTTCGATACGCTGGCGCGCGGCTTGCAACCCGATCCCGCCGATCCGGCCTTGCTTGCAAGGCTGAAAGCAGCGCTGACAGGAAAACTGGCAGTAGCAACGCCACAGGTGGCTGGCGCTAATGGCGACGAACCAAACTGGAATGTCCTGTTCGATGCCGTTGCCGGCACCAGGGGCCTGGCCGCGGCTGCGGCCGGTGTTGCGGCTGCCGGCATACCTGCCGAGCCCGGCTTCACTCACAGCGTCAAAGGAGAGACACCCGAACAGATCATTCATGCCGCCATCGGCCGCCGCGCCGCGGACAAACCGGGGGCCGCCGTTCCCGCGGGCAGGCGCGATACCGAAAAGACCCGTGACAGTTCCATCCGGGTCGACACCGCGCGACTGGACCAGGTGCTAAATCTGTCGGGAGAAATCGGTCTGACCAAGAACCGCCTGAATGCATTGCGCTCCGACATCATGAATGGCCGTTCCGATACCGAGACGCTGCACGCGCTCGACCAGGCCGTGAGTCAGCTCGACCTGCTGGTTTCGGACATGCAGAACGCCGTAATGAAAACCCGCATGCAGCCGGTTGGCCGCCTGTTCCAGAAGTATCCGCGCATCGCTCGTGATCTCGCCCGCAGTCTGGGCAAGGATGTGGAACTGGCGCTGGTAGGTGAAGAAACGGAGATCGACAAGACGATGATCGAGGATTTGTCAGATCCGATCATCCACCTGATCCGCAACGCCGTCGACCACGGTGTCGAGTCGACAGAAGAGCGGCGGGCGTCAGGCAAACCGGAGAAGTCCCAGGTTCGCCTCGAGGCACGACAGGAAGGAGATCACATCGTCATTCTTATCGCCGACGACGGGCGCGGCATGAATGCCGAGCACCTGCGTGCCAAGGCGATTGAAAAGGGCCTGATCACGGACGAAGAGGCCAATACGATGGATGAGTCGCAGAGCTTCAATCTCATCCTGTTGCCCGGCTTTTCGACCAAGGATGTGGCCTCCGATGTTTCCGGCCGCGGCGTGGGCATGGACGTGGTCAAGACCAACATTCAGAAGCTCAATGGCAGCATCGACATCAAATCGATACAAGGCAAGGGCTCGACCTTCGTCCTTTCCCTGCCGCTGACACTGGCGATACTTCCGGTATTGGTGGTGGAACTGGCGCGGCAACCCTTCGCCGTGCCGCTGTCGATGGTCCGGGAAATCATGCCCATTCAGCCGGAAGCGATTCAGGAAGTCGGCGGTTGCGCCACCATGGTGGTGCGTGGCGAAGTGATGCCGATGTATCCGCTCAGTTATCTGCTGGGCTGGCCCTCCGAACATCCGCCTGGATATGGGGTGCTGATGCAGACGGCGGCACACTCCTTCATTCTTGCGATCGACGGTTTCATGGGACGTGAAGATGCGGTGATCAAGTCGCTTGACGACTTCCGCCCCAAAGGGGTCGCCGGCGTGACCAACCTGTCGAATGGCAAGATCGTTCTCATTCTGGACATGAAGGAATTACTCGTCATGATCGGCGAAGCGCGCGGCGTACCGCGATCGGTGTTCATGCCGGCCGAAGATCAGGCGGCCTGAACTTTCAGCTTGAAACGGCGCGGAAACCCGCCTTTCATCCGACGCTCGCCGTCGCCGCGCATTTCCTGAAATCTGCCCGCGATGTCTGTTTCTTCGATTACTTCTGCTGCAGCCGGCGAAGATGCAATGCGCATTGCCGGAGCATGGTTCGCGCGCCTGTCAAGTTCGTCGCCGGGCAACATGCCGCGCGAGGAAACGCTGCCGGTGCGGCCACTGGCAGCGCTCGCCGCCTTTGCCGCCATTGCACTGACGGAGGCACGCACGCTGCTGATTCTGGTGCCGGACGACGACCTCCTGCCGGAACTTTCGAATTCGCTGGACCTCGCAATTCGTCCACTTTGCCTGGTCTTGCCTGCGGCTGATTTCGCTGCCCGGATTGCGCTGCGAGCCACTCTTTCGCTGCTGAATAGCCGGCTGTGGTGCGATGGCGAGGAAGGACAGTCTGCGGTGTGGGAGCGCCAGCGCGAACGCATCGCCGCCAACGCAAGCCTGTGGCAGGAGGTGCAAACCTGGGCGGCGAAGAATGATCGCAGCGACGGCCCGGTAGCCGTGGCTGAATTGTTCCCCGTACGGATCCTGCCGCTCGCGGCTTACCGCAGGCTGCAACACCAGGCGTCCGACATCACCCTGCTCTACCGCTGCAATGCTCCGCCCGAACTGATTGCGCCAGCCGGCCACGTGCTGCGAATTGGCCCGCGCGCCGCCGCGCCCCGTCACCGCAGCCTCGCCCTAGCTGACGAAGACGCCCGGCTTGTCCTGGAATGGGCCCAGCTCACCCGCGATATCGCCGATCTGGAACTGGAGCTGATCACCGTCCAGGCAGAAGTAGCAGAATTCATGCGTCATTACTACGAGCGGGTCGGCCGACGCATGGCTGAACTCGACGCGCTGCAGGCGCAACGGGCCCGCGAGGAGGCAGAGCGCGCACCTGACAACCGGCAAGCCTGGACTACAGCCAAGAGAAAGCAGCAGCAGGCGGAGCAATCGGCGCACGAATCGCAACGCTTCACCGAAGCCGCGACAGAGGAAGCGCCCGTTTTCCGCCCGACCCAGGACATCAAGCGCCTGTTTCGCCAGATTGCCCAGCAGATTCATCCCGACCGCGCCATTGATGAAGCCGATCGCGCCTGGCGTACGCAGTTGATGAGCGAGGCCAACCGGGCCTATCGGCATGGCGACGAACGCGCCTTGCGCGAAGTCGCCGCGCTGTGGGACGAGGGACGCGGCGGGATGCCGGGCACCGCTGCTTCTCCCTCCACCTTTACCGCACCGGCGCCGGGACCGACGCTGTTGCGTCAGGTTGAGCGCCTGCGCGCCCGTCTGTCCGAGATCGAAAGCGAACTGCACCGGCTATTCGGCTCGCATCTATATGAACTTTTCATCGCCACGCGACAGGCCCGACGACAGGGGCGCGACCTGCTCGGCGAAATGGGCGGCCAGATCGATGCATCCATCGCACAATTGCAGCGAGACTATCGCACCGATGCGGCTTGGGCAGGATCAATGCCTTACCCGTAGCGCTCCGACGGGGGCCGGCTTCAATCCAGCGGCTCGCCGCATTCCAGCCGTTCCAGAAAGGCACGGGCGCCAACGTGACCCAGCCGAGCCGCAGCCCGCAGCCATTTGAGGCTCAGGCGCATGCTGTGCCTGACGCCATCGCCACGGTAATAAGCCATCCCCAGTTCATGACACGCACCGATCTCGCCTTGCAGTGCGGCCTGCCGCAACCAATGCGCCGCGCCGTGCGCATCGCGCTGGACACCTTCGCCATGCAGCAAGCAGTAGCCACAGCTATACATTGCGTAAGCATCCCCATGCTGCAACGCCGCCTGCTCATACCAATGAAATGCCTCCCGCAGATCGCGCTCGATGCCCTGACCAAAATAAAACAGGTCGCCAAGGATGACCTTGACATCGAACAGCGCGGCCGCCTTGCGGTACCAGGCAAGCGCCTGGCGCACGTCGATCGCAGTTCCCGTGCCGTGCCGCAGGCATTCCGCGAGCATGAAAGCGGCGCGACGGTGCCCACTCTCAGCCGCTCGCCGAAAGCAGCTGACTGCCTCGATCAGCGCGGCATCGTCGGCTGTCGCAGCCGCATGCAGCAGCGACTGGCCGCGCGCAAACCAGTAGCGCTCGAGCTCGCCTTTCGCTTGCGGCCAGCCCGCCTGCATCGCCGCCAGCAGCAATGCTTCGCCACGTTCCATAGCCATCTCGCCGCCGATACCCAGAAGCAGGCAGCGGCCATATTCCGCCTGACCGTGCGCGTCACCGGCTTCAGCCGCCCGGGAATACAGCGTGCGCGCGGCCACCGGATCATCTGCACAGCCTTCACCCCGCTCATGGCATTCGCCCAACCAGACCCACGCCGAGACATCCCCCAGCTCTGCTGCGCAGCGATACCATTTCACGGCAGCCACCTTGTCCTCGGCAATGCCATCGCCCCACCGATACGCGTGAGCAATCTTCAGATGCGCCCGCACATGCCCTTTCCGTGCCGCCGCCTGCCACCAGCGCATGGCCTCGGCAAGGTCGCGCCCCCTGGCATCGACTCCATACGCAAAGCACTCGCCCAGTTCGAATTCCGCGTCGCGGCTGCCTCTCGCCGCCGCCCGTCGATACCAGGCCAGGCCTGATTCCGGATCGCGCGCCATGCCAAGACCAAAGCTTGCGCATTGGCCCAGGAGGAACATCGCACCGGTCACGCCCTTGCGTGCGGCTGCACGAAAATGCACAACCGCTGCGGCAGGATCGCGGGCGGCACCTGCACCGACGTAAAGGCACATGCCCAGACAAAAACTTGCATTGGCAACGCCGTCAGCCGCAGCTTCGGCCCACAAGCGCAAAGCCGCGTCACGATCTTCCTTCACACCGCGACCGAAGAATTGACAACGCGCCAGCAAATCGCGCGCCGCAGCATGCCCTTGCGTCGCTGCGCGCTGCAGCCAGTGAGCGGCTTGCGCAAAATCGCGCGTAACGCCGATACCGAAATAAGACATGCGCCCCAGCCAATAGTGCGCCAGAAGCACATCCTGCGCGGCGGCACGAGTGAACAGGCGCGCCGCCTCGTCGTAATCCCGGGGCAGGCCACAGCCGTGATAGAGCAGCCAGCCCAGTACCGCTTCCCCCGCCGGGCATTCCGACTCTGCGCTCAGTACGGCCCAGCGCACCGCAACGGCCGGATTTTTCGGCGCGCGATCCCCTGTCGCATGGCGCCAGGCGAGTTCTGCCTGTGCGCTGCAATTGCCGCCTGTGGCCATGCGCTGCAATTCGAGCGGGACAACGCTGGTCCAGAAATCCTCAGGGCGCCCAAGCAGTTCCCGACCTTGCGCCGCGCCACGTTCGACCAGCGTGCTTTCCAGGGCTCCCCTGAAAAACCCCAGAAGGGCGCCGGATGCCAAAGGAATCAGGGACTGCTTCACAGCCTGCGGAAAAGTAGCATCATGGCGCACACGATAGCCTAGTGCCTGGCCGACGAAAGCGATGAGCAGTAGCGGACTTATTCACAAAATCCGAGAATGGGCCGGCACCCGGTCCATAGTGACAATGCAAGCCATGACCTTCGACTGCGTCGGCGCCGGCCTCTTCCAACCCGGCGTTGGCCGGGCAACCGAAAAACCCGATGGCCTACACTGAAAATCGTGCGATCGCTGCCTGCAGCACCCGGGAGTCGTCCTCAAGCGCATGCATCGCTTGACCGGCATGGGTCACGCTTTGAGCGTTCTTCTCGCTCATCTGGGTGATGCCTTCCACCTGCTGGGCGATCAGGTTGCTGGCTTGCGATTGTTCCTTGAGGGCGGACGAGATCTCGTGCGCAAATCCCTCGCTCTGTCCGGCGTTGGTGCGAATGCGCTCAATTGAGTCACGGGCATTGCCGGCATAGGTGGCAGTTTGCTCCACCTGTTTCACGACATGATGAATGTTGCTGACCGCCTGGCCCGAACTCTCCTGGATCGCGGTTATCATGCGCGTGATTTCCGCAGCGGAGCCGGTGGTTTTTTCGGCAAGTTTGCGCACCTCGTCGGCCACCACGGCAAAACCGCGCCCGGCCTCGCCGGCACGGGCAGCCTCGATTGCGGCATTCAATGCCAGCAGGTTGGTCTGATCCGCGACTTCGCGTATCACGCGGACGATGGTTGAAATTTCGCTGGATTGCTGGCCGACGCGCTCCACCACGCTGGCCGCCTCCTCGACTGTGCTTGCGATCCTCGTCATTTCGTCGAAGGCGCTCTGGATGATTGCTGCGCCCTGGGTTGCCAGTTCCGAAGATGCCTGATTGGCCGTCAGCGCCTGGCTCGCATTATCGTGAATGTTGCTGATGCTGACGCTCATCTGTTCGACGGCTGCAGCGACAGCGGCAGTGGCATCGTTCTGCCCCGCTACCGATTGATTGATCTGGTTCAGCGCTCCGCTCATGGCGCTGCAGGAAGCGGTTGTCTTGTGTGCGTTGCCGCCGATCTGGCCGATCAACTGGCACAGGCTGTCCTGCATGCTGGATAGTGCGCGCAGCAGATCTCCGGTTTCGTCCTGACCTTGGGTGTCGATGGCGTTGGTGAGATTTCCTCCGGCAATCGAAGTGGCGGTCCGGATAGCATCCAGCATGGGGCCTACGATCCTGCCTGCCAGCAGCAGGGAAATCGTGATGGCCGCTGCCAATCCGATCAGGAAAACAGCGATGTCGGCGGCGATGGCGCTCGACGCGCGGGCGACCGCAGCAGCGATCAGCTTGTCCGCCTCTTGTTTCTGCTCATCGATCATCCTGCCCAGCTTGCCGTCGATTTCGACAAAGCGTTTGTCGGCGGCCTGCATCATGCCGGTACCTGACGCAAGATCGGACTCGGCCATGTCGATGGCCTGGGCGACGTTCTTTCTGTATTTCGCCAAGGGTTCGCCGAGGGCGGCAAACGCCTTCCTTTCGTCCTCTTCGACATCGCTGCGCTCCTGCAGTTTCTTCAGCAACTGAATGGCGCCGTCAGCGTGGGAGAGGATCGCCGCTGTGTCCTTCTTGATCCGCGCCTCGTCGAAGTTGACCATCGTGGCGAACAGGCGGTAGACGCCTACATTGGCCTGCAGCAATTCGCCACGGCTATCGTTCAGCAGCGCGGTGTGCTGCATGCCCTTGGTGGCAACCACCTCAAGTGCCTGTTGCATGCTCTTCATGCCGAAATAGCTGACGATTCCAAGCACCAGCATCATCGCCACGGCAACCAGGGAGGGGATCAGTATCTTTGTCTTGATGTTCATGGTCGGACCACTCGGAGGGAAGAACCGCAGGGGAGCCAGCCTCGCCGCCACAGGCAGCGCAATGCCAATTCAGTGCTTGTACACCCCGGCGCAGACGATGACGTCGCCGGCCTTTTCGCAATAAGCCGATTTGGGCAGCACTTTTTTGCTGACCGGATCGGTGAACTTGTAGTCGTGCCAGAACTTGCCCTTGCTCCTGGCGAACTCGACGCGCTCCTTGACGAACTCCTTGCCGTCGGCATCGGCGAGATCGATCAGGTCCTTGCCGACCTGCTTTTCATTCTGGCCGTGGGCAACACACTTTCCGTTCATGTCATACACCACGGGGTAAAGGTCGCGGTCGACCCACTTCTTGTCCTTGCCGGTGATTTCCTTGAAGGCGGCAACCCGATCGGCAGCCACAGCCTTGACCGCCTTGGCGACCATGGCCTCGGCCTCCTTCGTCGTGGCGAAGTTATCGGCCGCAAAAGCGACCGACGACATCAGGGCAACAGCGGCGAATGCGAGCAGAAACTTGGACATTTGAACTCCTTTGCCTTTGGTAGTTGGATTGACGGTCTTCCCGCAAGAATGCCGGTGAATTCAGATGCGGGTCGATTGTTTCAGGAGCATGTTCGCGTCCCACAGGGCGCAATACTCTCAAATGGCCAGCACTTTGTTTATCCGTGAATTACGCGACAAACTGCGGTATCTACGTAGCTTGACGCGGAACAGATCCGCTTCTGCCACGTCCGGATACTCCCGGTCGGCGAAGCCTGCCGGATCCGATTCTTCGGGCGCCCGGGTGTTATGCAGGGATGACCCGATTTTTGCCGGCGCGTTTGGCCAGATACATTGCCGCGTCGGCCCGCTTCAGGGCTTCATACGGATCTTCTTCGTTCATTATTTCCACCACCCCGCAACTGAAGGTGATGAGAATCTTGTCGTTCTTGTTCAGGAAGAACTTCCGCGTGAGTTCGCGCTGGACGCGCGTCATGGCGGCAACGGCATCATCAATGGGGGTGTTCGGCAGCAGCACGACGAACTCTTCGCCGCCATAGCGGGCGAGCGTGTCCTGGGGTCGAACCGTTTCCTGGACGACTCCTACCAGATGCACCAGGGCAGCATCGCCTGCAGAATGTCCCAGGGTGTCGTTGAGCTTCTTGAAATTATCGATATCGAGCAGTCCCAGACTGAGTGTTCCGCCCTGCCGTCGCAAGCGGGCGATTTCCTTTTCCAGGGCTTCATCGAGGCCTTTGCGGTTGAGTGCTCCGGTCAACAGATCGTGTCTGACCAATTCACTGGCGTTTGACAATTCAAGTTGCAAACGCGCCACGCTCTGTTCCGCCTCGTTCACGCGATTGCGCATGGTGCTCAATTCATCGCGCGAGCGTGCCGTGTTGATCTGCACGACCCGGGTCTCCCGCATTACCTCGCTCAGCACTTCGGTGAGTTCGGAAATGTCACTGGCTTTGCTGATTTTCTCCGAGCAGGTTTCGATCTTGCTGTGATAGTCGCTGGTCGTCTCGGAAAAATCGGCCAGGCGATCGACGAATGTGGCCAACATCAGCTTGAGCCGATCGTTTGCTTCATTCAGGTTTTTCTTGAGCGAGCTTTGTTTGACGATGACATCTTTCATGCGGCGCTCGACATCATCCAGACGGCGCAAATCCAGGGGTTCCAGGACCAGGTCGCGCACCACCTTGATCTGGCCTGTCAGCCATTGGTCCTCAACCACCAGTTCGCTGATGTTCTCCATGATGAGTTGCACCAGATGAACCAATGCCGTACTCAACTCGGCCTGGTCCTCGGCAATGAAATGAGCGCGGTAGCAGAGCTTCTTCAGGCGCTCCGAGAGCCCGATCAGCGCCTCGGCGTTTTGCGCGGCCCGCACGTTGTTTGAAATGTCGCTCGCTTCGCGGGCAAGATCGGGTTTGTCGCGCAGCACGATCGAGAGCGTATTGTCGAGCAACTGGGCAATGATCTCCCGCAGATCGACGATGCCGCCCTGCCAGGCGGGCTGGTTGGGTGGCGGCTTCTTGTCCCTGGCCGAGACCGCCGCAACAGCTTGCACTGCTGGTACCGCCGGCACTGCGGCCGCAACCGGCGACACAAGTTCCGCTCTGCCTGCGGCGGAATTCTGCATCCATGAGCGGATCAATGACTGGAGGCGCGTGATCAGCAGATCGGCAGTGCCGGAAACAGCGAGGACATGCTCCAGCGCCTCCTTCTTTTTGGCTGCGGTCAGGCCGACATGATGCACTTCGAGTTGTTGCACCAGATCGCGAATCAAGCCAGGCCAGTGGAGCTGGTCGCTTCCTGACTTGGCCAGCAACTCAGTCAGGGCTGCCCCGACGCTGTCCCAGTTGCCCTTGGCAATGGCCGCTTCGAATTGGCGGGCGAAACGATTCTGCTCCGGGCTGGTGCGCGGCAAAGTCGCATGCAAGGCCTTGAGTTCGTGCTCGGGAAAGGATGCGATCGCCGGCGCACCCGATATTTCGAAATACAGGGCCCGGTAATTGTCCGGTGTCGGCGGAATTTTTCGCGAAACCAGACCGCGTAGAGTTTCGCGGGCGACTTCGATTTCGGAAAGTTGGGTAGGCTCAGCCATGATTCACCTTTGTGTCTTTAATCCGGCAGGTAACAGCAATAAGCGTGCAAGATCCTGGCAGGTCGCGTGCAGGCAGCCAGGCTCGGCCCCGAAGCGGCAATGCCTACGGCGCCCAAAGTTGCTCGATGTTCTTCAGGCCCCAGGTGCTCGCCTCCTCGCGGCCGACGATCTTGTCCTTTGTCGCGCGGTGCGAAAGGTCGACGACTTCGGGGACGATGTGCGTTTTCGACTTGGTCGAGAAAAACACCTTGACGCACGGGGTGAGCAGCGATTGCTCGGACTGTTCCATCACCACACCCAACCGCCCCGAGGCCAGTCGCACCAGCGAACCGACGGGGTAGATGCCGATGCATTTGACGAAAGCCTGAAACACGTGCTCATCGAAATGACCGTGACACCATTCCGCCATCTTGCGGATGGACTCGGCCGGATCCCAGCCGGCCTTGTAAGGACGGTTGGAGGTGATCGCGTCATATACGTCGCACACCGCGCCCATTTTGGCGTAGAGGCTGATTTCCTCGCCCTTGAACCGCCGTGGATAGCCACTGCCATCCATCTTTTCGTGATGATGCAACACCACATCAAGCGGAATCACTCCTACCGTCGCGCCTTCGACCAGGATCTTGTGCCCGGCTTCAGGGTGGCCCTTGATGATGGCGAATTCTGCATCCGTCAGTTTGCCGGGCTTGTTCAGCACCTCCATAGGCATCAGCGCCTTGCCCAGGTCGTGCAGCAGTCCCGCCATGCCCAGCTCGCGCGTTGTCGCCTCGTCCAGCCCCAATTGACGGGCCAGTGCCACCATCAGCGCGCACACCGCAACTGAATGCATGTAGGTGTAATCATCCACCGTCTTCAGGCGTGCCAGGCTGATCAGCGCGCCGGGATTGCGCATCACCGAGCCTGAAATTTCGTCCACCAGCTCACCCGCCGCCGCGGCCGAAATCGCGTTGCCCATGCGAACTTCCTGGAACATCGAGACCACGGCCTTCTTGCTTCCGGCGCAAATCCTGGCCGCACGCCGCACCTCCTCGACCATCGGTACCTGCCGCGGCGGTGCGCTGTGCAGGGCCGATTGCTCCAGCGTGCGGTCGACCTCGGCTGCAACCTCGGCCTCGGAGTGCGTCTCCGCCCGCGTTTCGGCAACGGATGCATCGCAGCCCTTGCTCGTATCGATCCAGACCTCTTTGATGCCACTCTCGCGAATCCGGCGTATGTCTTCCTCATCGTCCAGAACGAAACGCGTACGCCAGAAAGGATGCTCCATCCACGACCCGCACAGTTCGTGGATATGCATTCCCATCCGCAGGTGTTCAACGCCGACCTTTTTCAGCATGCCAGCCATCCCGCTGTTCGTAATGATTTGGCAAAGGGCAAAAAGACGCTGGCATTCGCAGCGTTAGGCGCGGCGGGCGTAGTCAAAAACACTGGAGGTGCAGGCATGATCTGTCGTCAATTACTTGACAGCAAGCGGAACTCCAGAGGCGCCGCCGGCTACAGGTTTGCCTGATGCCTTGTCCAGATAGCGCAATTCGCCGCCCTTGACCTGAAAGCTGCCGACCAGTTCACCCGGCTCCGGCGGCGGTTGCTTGTAGGCTTGAAAGCCGCAGTTCTGCAGCTCGGTTACGTACCAGCGTTTGCCGGTATTGAGGATGAATACACCTGGTTCGGGGCGATAGGCATCCATCCTGAGTTCATTCGCCGCCAGTCCTTCGAGCGCATAACGCCGCTGGCACTGTGGAAAGCCGGCGACTATCAGCGTGGTCTGCCAGGGGCCACCGAGATAGGTCTGTTCACGAACGAGCGAAAGCGAATGATCGCGATCGCCGCCGCTGACAAATGCCATCTGGCTATCGCCACAGGCAGCGAGCAGCAACACCGCAAACAGAATTGTGAGTCGCTTCAGTGCTCCATGAATCGGTATTCCGGCAAACATCAAAGCGCCCATTGAGCTTCTGTCCATGAATTTTCCGTTTTCCGCTGCGGAACTTCCCACCCCGGCACGGTTCGGACCACCCATTCCTGGTGCCACTTCGTATCGCGGAGCGCAGTTATTTTAACCGAGAGTAACACCAGTATCGGCGCCGACTTCGCACGGCTGGCGCCCGGATCAGTGCGACTCAGCGAGACTCCTTGATCAGCCGGCCATTGGCCGCCTGCACCGGGCGGGCGTTGTTGCGGTAAAGGCGGGAGAAAATTGCCAGCTGCTCCGCTGCCAGTTGTACCGGCTGCTTCAACACCATCCACAACACGCCCTCGCTGCAGGGTGGCGTGGTCAATGAGCCCATATAGGTCCAGTATGCGCGGTTTTCGGGTAACAGCTTGTTCAGGTCGATGGCCTCTTCCGGCGCCACCTCCATATCCTGCTCCAGTGGCAGATTGTTCCACAGCGTCTGGATCAGCGGATGTTCGCTGCCTTTTTCCAGCAACACGGCGACCACCGCCAGCTGGCCTTCCGCATTCTTGTGCACCAGGTGCACCACCATGTCATAAGCACGGCCATTGACCCGTTCCTCGGATGGCCGGTGAAAATGGAACTGCAGCAACTCATGGCGTTTGCCCATCACCGTCAGGCCCAGGCCCTCGCCGACATTGACCTGAACCGTGTGGCCGTTGTCGATGATGCGGAACTGCGTGGGCTTGTAATCGAACTTGATCCCTTCGAGATTGACTTTGATGCCCTCGCGAATATCGATGGGCGACTGCCGCTTGCCTGTACCGCAAGTCGCATAGTCACCACGCAGCCTGGCCCAGCTGGTCGGCCCGCCGGCACCCTCGTAAGTCCAGTGGCCATGCATATGTGCTGCCGGATTTTCCTGTTCGCTCGCGGCGGGGATTTCTGTCGACTTCTTCTTCGTCGCCTTGCGCGGGCCCGACGTGGCGTAGTGCAGCTCGCGCAGACGCTTGTCGGCTGAACTTTCCGCCTCGTGCTTTGCCGTGCTCCGGGCAGCCGACGGAGAAAGCGGCGCAGCAGCGGTCGGCGCGGTTGCCGCCGGTTTTTGTCCGCTGCCGGCGGCGGCCTGGTCGGCGGCGGCCTTGTCTATGGGCGGCAGGACGATCAGTTTCGGTTTTTCAGCCGGAACCACAGGCATGGTTTCGGCGACTGGCATCAATCGGGGCGCTGCATGATCGGTCGCCAGGGTTCGCATATCGGCGCGCATTGCCGCAACCCTTTCAGCCGGCTCGCCCTGTGGCGCCGGGGCCGCCGCCCGGGTGGCGGCATCGGCCCGCGCCGGCAGTTCGCCGACGGCGGCGCGACAGGCCAGGTTGAACAGCCGCTCGTCGATGCTGCCGGACTCCACTGCATTGGCACGCTGACGCGACACCACGTCCTCGCGCAGCAGCGTGTCACCATTGAAATAGGCGCGGCGCAAGGTAGTGAAGCGACGTGCTGTGCAGTCGTACAGGTTCTGGGCCTGAATCGAGTCATAAGTGCCGCCGGCTTCCCTGACCTCGCGATCAAGCGTTATGCGGCTCCAGGCCGTGGCGCCGGAGTCCGCCCGCGCGATACTTGCCTTGTCGATCGCGATGGTTTCAGTCTTTCCGGCAATGACTGTCTGCCAGCTGCCGGCGGCTGCAAAACCATGCAGACCAAAGGCGAGAGACAGCACCCAAAGCACGGACGACGCGCGCAATGCAGACATGATTCCCTTTTGTCCTTTTCGAGTTATTCCAACTTACGGCACCGGGCCGCGATTCTTTAATGAAGTGCCGGAAAGCCGGGTGCCTGTGGCATGACGCTTAACTGCAGTTGCCGCAAATTCCGGGGCCGGTTTCATTGTTCCGCGGACTCGGGGAACGGCAGCTTTCGAGGAGATCGACGTCAGGTGAAATGACGGCAAGCCAGGGGTTTGGTTCTGTCGTGAAGCGGAATCAGACCTGGATGTTCATGATGTCGTGATAGGCCGAGACCAGCCGGTTGCGCACCTGCACCATTTGCTGGAAGGACAGGTTGGCCTTTTGCAGATTGATCATCACGTCCTGCAAGTTGACATCGCTCTGGCCGCTGGAAAAATCCGCGGCCATCTTGTGCGCGTCCTGCTGGGCGGCATTCACCTGATCGATCGTGCTCTTCAACACCTGGGAAAAATCCGGCCCGTCGACCGGTGTCGCATTGCCAACGGATTTTCCGCTCGCAAGAGCGGATGCCGAGCGCAACTCGGAAAGCAACTGGTCTATTTGTCGCGTGTCGATCGCCATGATGGGCACCTTGGGTGAATTCAATCAGAGCAGAAACAGCAATTCCCGTGCCATATATTCGGACTACTCACTCTTCTTCGCTCTCGCTGATGAACCCTTCGGCACGATACTGGTTCAGCTTGTACCGCAAGGTGCGTTCCGAGATGCCCAGGATTGCCACGGCCTTCTTGCGCGATCCGCCTACACTGGCCAGAACCTCCTGAATATGCTGCCGCTCGAGCATCTTCATGTTGGCGGGAGCGCCTGCTGCCACAGGACTTGCAACAAAGTCCGGCACCACCGGGGTGGCGCCGGAAGATCCTTCAGCCACCTCGGGAGCCGCTGCTGACGGGAAGGCCAGCGGCAAACCGTCGGCCTCGATGAGATCCCCCGGTTCGAGAATCAGCGCGCGCTGAACTACATTCTCCAGCTCGCGCACATTCCCCGGCCATGTATACGCGAGTAGCCTCGCCTCTGCTGCAGCGGCAAATCCTGCCGTACGACGCGCCGTTGCCGCCATCTGCGCCAAAGCCTTGCGCGCCAGCGGCACGATATCGTCAGGACGCTCACGCAGTGGCGAAATCTCCAGCGGGAAAACGTTGAGACGGTAGAACAAATCTTCACGGAAACGTCCCGCACGCACCTCCCCTGCCATGTCGCGGTTGGAGGTGGCCAGTATGCGAATATCGAGCGATACCGGCTTCTTGCCGCCGACGCGCTCGACTTCGCGCTCCTGCAGTACACGCAGGAGCTTGGCCTGCAGTCCCAGCGGCATTTCCGAAATTTCGTCGAGCAGCAGGGTGCCTCCATTGGCCTGCTCGAACTTGCCGGCCTGGGTCGTTTGTGCACCGGTGAAGGCACCCTTCTCGTAACCGAAAAGAGTCGCTTCAAGCAGGGTGTCTGGAATCGCGGCGCAGTTGATGGCAACGAAAGCCCCCTTCGCGCGCGCCGACTGATCGTGGATATAGCGTGCGAACACCTCCTTGCCAACGCCCGATTCGCCGGTCAGCAACACTGTCGCATCAGTCCGCGCCACGCGGGCGGCAAGCAGCAGGGTGGCGCGAGTCCTGGCGTCGACCGCAACGACACCGGCCGCCGGCGCGGGCGGCGTCGCGTAACGGGCAATCTGCTCGATAAGCGCCTTCGGCTCGAAAGGCTTGAGCATGAAATCGCAGGCTCCGCCGCGCATCGCCGCCACCGCCTTGTCGACATCGCCGAAAGCGGTCATCAGCAGTACCGGCAAGCCAGGATGTCGGCTGCGGATTTCACCGAGCAGGACGAGTCCATCCATCGGGCTCATCCGCAGGTCGGAGACAACCATGTTGAACGTCCTGCGTCGCAACGTCTCCAGCGCGGCCGGGCCGCCGTCAACACCGGCGACCCCATGGCCGGCTGCCTCCAGCGTGATCTGCAGTGCATCGCGCAGCGCGTCGTCGTCCTCGACGACCAGAATGTTCAGTTTTTCTGCCACGGCAGACTGAGAATGAACTCGGCTCCGGCGCCGGGGCTGGAGACGACATCGATGCTGCCACCGTGGGCGCGGGCCACACCGCGCGCTATCGCAAGACCAAGGCCGGTGCCGTCGCTGCGGGTGGTGTAAAAGGGTTCAAACAGACGGGCGGCGGTCGCATTGTCCATGCCGCGCCCATTATCCCGTACCGCAAGGAATACCATGCTCTCCTCGTGCCGGGCAGAAAGCTCGATGCGTCCGCCTTCCTGTCCATCGACTGCCTGCAGCGCGTTTTCCAGAAGACTGGTCAGCGCGCTGACCAGCGACTTGCGCTTGCCGGTGAGCAGCGCCCCCGGACTCTCATCGGTTACGACAAATTGTGCGCCACTGGTTTGGGCCAGCGGCTCGAAATTCTGTGCCAGTTCGGCGAGCAGATCAGACACCGTAAAACGTTCGCGGCCCAGCGCTTCGCCGCGCGCAAACAACAGCATGTCCTGAATCAGGTGCTCGATATGCTTCAGCCGCGCCACGGTTTTTTTTGCGATGGCGACAGTGCTCGCAGATGGCAGTTCCGCGCTTTCGAGGTTGCCGGCATAGAGCAGCGCGGCGGCCAGCGGAGTGCGCAGCTGATGCGCCAGTTGGGCCGCCATTTCACCCATCGCTGCGAGCCGCTGATTCCGCTCGGCCCGGGTCTTCAAATGCTGCGCCTCGGTAATGTCATGCAGCAGGACGATGCGGCCACCGGCGGAGTCCAGCGGCGTCACATCGACGGCCAGGCATCGTTCACCTCCGAGAAATTCGCCGGGCGTATCGCCGGGAACCAGCGCCGTGGCATAAATCGCGGCCCAGCCGGCACCCACCTTTGCGCCACCCAGAAAATCCCTGGCGGCGGGATTGATCTGGACCACGCTACCGGCGTCATCGAGAACCACCACCCCTGCCGGCAGGGCGTCGAGCAACAGGCTCAGCCGTTCCGTCAGCGCGGCCTTTTCCTGGTACTGCTGGCGCAAGGCGCCGTTGGCCGCAGCCAGTTCCTCGGTAAGCTGCTCCACCTGGCCTTGCAACTCGCTGTAGGCGCCTGTCAGTTGCTCCGACGCCTGGCTAAAGATGCGAAAGGCTTCAGCCAGGCGCAGCGCTTCTTCGGGCGCAACCTGAACCGATGACGCAGGAATTGTCGACGACGCGGGAGTGACGGAGGGAAGCTGCATGGGCTCCGATGATGGCAGAATCGAGGCCTGCAAACAAGGCAATGGGCGCCCGATATGCCGGCAAAAATTGCCGCTTCTTTCAGGAACCAGCCTTCCCGGGGCAGTCCATACTCTGCACGCGGGTGAATTGACCCGAAAACAACGCCGCACACAGGACAAGACCGCATACCATGGCAGAAACTGCAACGGCTGCAACACCGTTCCCGATGTCGATGGAGGCTTTTTTTCGCCTTGGCAACCGCCAGAAGTTGATCAGCATGATCGGTATTGCCCTGCTGCTGGCTGTATTGATCGGCGGTCTGCTATGGGCCAGGGAACCCTCTTACGCAGTGCTGTTCTCGATTCAGGACGAGAAGGACGGAGGTCAGATCGTCGCCGCCCTGCAGCAGCAAAACATTCCTTACCACTTCAGCGAAGGCGGCCACACGATCCTTGTGCCACAGGCCGTCGTCCATGACACACGCTTGCGCCTGGCCGCCCAGGGCCTGCCCAAGGGCGGACTCGTCGGCTTCGAACTGCTCGAAAATCAGAAAATGGGCATCAGCCAGTTCGCCGAACAAGTCAATTATCAGCGCGGACTGGAAGGCGAACTGGCCCGCTCGATCCAGTCGCTCGCGGCCGTCAAGGGCGCACGCGTACATCTGGCCATCCCCAAACAGTCCGCCTTTCTGCGCGATGACCAGAAAACCTCGGCCTCGGTGCTGGTCAGCCTGTATCCCGGCCGCAAGCTGGAACCGGGCCAGGTCGCCGGCATCGTCAATCTGGTCGCTTCCAGCGTGCCGCAACTCAATCCGGCCAATGTCAGCGTGATCGATCAGGAAGGCAGCCTGGTTTCGCAACAGAAGGACCCCTCGCGCGATGCCGGGCTGGATCCCTTGCAGATCAAGTACGTGCGCGATATCGAGGCCAGCTATGTAAAGCGCATCGAAAGCATTCTCGCCCCGATCGTTGGCGTCAGCAATGTGCGGGCACAAGTCGCGGCGGACGTCGATTTTTCCCTGACCGACCAGGTTGCGGAAACCTACAAACCCAATCCCAGCCCTGCAACTGCCATCCGCAGCCAGCAAATTGCCGAAGCCGCAAATAGCTCGCCGCCGGCGGCGGGAATTCCCGGCGCGCTCAGCAACCAGCCCCCCGCAACGGCCACGGCTCCCATTGCACAGGCGCCCGCGCCGGGACCCGCTGCGGGCACCGGCCAGAATTACAGCAAGAACGCCACCTTCAACTATGAGGTCGACAAGACCATCCTTCATACCAAGGCTGCCCCGGGCAGCATTCGCCGCTTGTCGGTTGCCGTGGTTGTCAACTTCAAGAAAGACCTGACAAAGGAGAAGGATCCGGCAAAGGCCCCGCCCCAACCGCTCGCCGAGGCCGATCTCAAGCTGATCAACGAGCTCGCGCGCGAGGCCATGGGCTTCACCAAGGAGCGCGGCGACACCTTGAATGTCGCCAATGCGCCGTTTACCGTGATAGAAAAGGACATCGTGCCCGATGCGCCGTTCTGGGCCAATGCGGAACTCATGGCAATACTGAAGGACTTGGGGAAATACTTGCTCATCGCCGGCGGCGTATTCTGGCTATGGACCCGCGTGCTGAAGCCAATCCTGGAAAAGCTCATGGAGGCGGCTCCGGTCGCCCCGTCGGGATATGCCGGAACGGGCGGCGAAGGCATGCCGCATATGGGGCAGCCAACCTATGAAAGCAAACTCGCCGCTGCCCGCGAACTGGCGAAACAGGATCCCAAGGCCGTCGCCAACATGATCAAGGATTGGGTGGGCGGCGGTGGGCACTGAAAGCGAAGGCGTCGAGAAAAGCGCCATCCTGCTGCTATCGCTCGGTCAGGACGAGGCCGCCGAGATACTGAAAAACCTCGGCCCGAAAGAAGTGCAAAAGCTCGGTCATGCCATGGCGAGCCTGAAACAGGTGGCGCGCGAGCGCATCGAGTCGGTAATCGACGAATTCACCGCGGAGACTGCCAGAGGCACGCCGGTTGCCGTTGACAACGAAACCATCAAGGCCATGTTGACCAAGGCGCTGGGGGACGAGCGCGCCGCCGGCCTCATCAGCCGCATCATGTCCGGCAACGACACGGCCGGCATCGAGGGCCTGAAGTGGATGGATGCGGCCAGCGTGGCCGATCTCATTCGCCACGAACACCCGCAGATCATCGCCACCATTCTCGTGCACCTGGAATACGACCATGCCGGTGACATTCTGAAACACTTCACGGATCGGCTGCGCAACGATGTGCTGCTGCGGGTCGCCACGCTGGACGGGGTGCAGCCGACCGCATTGCGCGAACTGAACGAAGCGCTTACGCGCATTCTCTCCAACGCCTCTGGCAATATCAAGAAAACCGCCATGGGCGGCATTCGGCATGCCGCAGAAATTCTCAACTACGTCGGCCAGACCAACGAAACGACGATCATCGACAACGTGCGTGAATACGATTCGGACCTCGCGCAGAAAATTCTCGACGAGATGTTCATCTTCGAAAACCTGCTTGATGTCGATGATCGAGGCATTCAGCTGCTGCTGCGTGAAGTGCAGTCGGATGCGCTGATCATCGCCTTGAAAGGAGCCTCCCCGGAGTTGCGCGACAAGATTTTCAAGAACATGTCGCAGCGGGCGGCCGAGATGCTCCGGGAAGACCTCGAATCCAAAGGCCCGGTGCGTCTTTCGGAAGTTGAGAACGAGCAGAAGGAAATACTCAAAGTCGCGCGTCGACTTGCCGAGGAAGGACAAATCCAGCTCGGCGGCGGCGGCGAAGGCGATGCCTTTGTTTGAGATCCCAGACCTTTAGTTGCCTCCCCGTACGCGCGTCGCCAGAGCGACAAGCAGGGCTTCCACCTCATCTGCCAGTTCGGCGGCCAGCTCAGCGGCGAGTGATGCTGCTGCCGGGTCGTCCAGCCGTGCGGCGACCTCGGCACGCGCCGCCAGGTCCTGCAGGCCGCGCGCCATCAGGTTGCCGCCGACGCCCTTGACGGTGTGGGCGATGAAGGCCATGGTTTTCAGATCCTGCTTCTGCGCCGCCTCACGCAACCTGGCCGGGGTATCCAGCTGGCTTTCCAGGGCGACGGCGGCGAGCGTCGCTACGAAGGCCTCGCGGCCGCCGTAGCGCGCCAGGAGTCCTGGCCAATCGATCAGCTCCGCCGCAGAAGCCTTGCGCAGCGACACCCCCGATGACGACGCCAGCGTTCCGGGAGGCGCCCCCCGGAACGGCGCACAGAGCGCGGGCCGCACGTGGCGCAGGATTGCTGCCACCAGCAGGTCGACGTCGATCGGCTTGGTGACATGCTCCACCATGCCCGCAGCGAGACACTTGTCGCGCTCCTCGGCGAAGGCATGGGCAGTGAGTCCGATCACCGGCAGGGCGGGAGCGACTTCGCGCAGGTGCCGGGTGGCTTCAAGACCGTCCATCACGGGCATCTGCACATCCATCAGGACCGCATCGAAGGCGCTGACGCCAGCCTCTTCGAGACGCTCCAGCGCCTGCTGACCATGTTCGGCGAACATCACATGGGCGCCTTCATGGCTGAGAAGATCTTCCAGAATCAGCCGGTTCACCTCCACGTCTTCGGCGGCCAGGATGCGCAGGCCGGCAAGCCGCCTTTCAGCCGGGCCGGCCGGACCGTCATGGGCAAGAAGGTTCGGTTTGGCCGCCGGCAGGGGCAGGCGGAGGATGAAGCTGCTGCCTGCGCCGGGGGCGCTGTCCACGGTGATGTCGCCGCCCATCAGGCGGGCGAGGTTCCGGCTGATGGCGAGCCCAAGGCCGGTGCCGCCATAGCGGCGGGTGATGGAGCTGTCGGCCTGCTCGAAGGGCAGAAACAGGCGGGCGAGTTGCTCCGCGCCCATGCCGATTCCGGTGTCGATCACCTTGAAGTAGGTGTCCTCGCCCTCGCGCGCCATGCGCAGCCGCACCTCGCCGCGCTCGGTGAACTTGATGGCGTTGGAGAGGAGGTTAACCAGGATCTGCTGCAAGCGCTGGGCGTCTCCGGTGACCCACTCGGGCATATCGGCGGCCGCGTCGATTTCGCAGTTGAGTCCCTTCTGCTTCGCCGCGCCGGCCACAAAGCTGGCGGCGTTGGCGATGGCGGCGGCCAGGGCGAACGGCCGGTTCTCGACAACCAGCTTGCCCGCATCGAGTTTTGAGAAATCGAGGATATCGTTGATCACCCGCAGGAGGTGGGCGCCGGAATCCTGGATCCGGACGAAGGTCTCATTGCTCGCACGCCCGGCGCTGTCGCGCGCGCCGATCCGGGCCATCCCCAGCACCGCATTGAGCGGCGTCCTGATCTCGTGACTCATGTTGGCGAGGAAGGCGCTCTTGGCGATGCTGGCGGCTTCCGCGGCTTCCTTGGCCAGTTCCAGCTCGAGAGTGCGTTGCTGCACCAGCGCTTCCAGATGATGACGGTGCTGCACCAGTTCGTTTTCCGCTTGCTTGCGCTGTGTAATGTCGCGACCGATGATTACCAGGCCCTCGCGTCGGCCTTGCCGGTCAAAGACAGGTACCTTGCGCACCTCGAAGTCGTGCAGTTGACCGTCCTCGCCGGCGACGGTCTCTGCGAACAATGCCAACTGGCCTGCCGCCCAGGTCTTTTCATCATGCGCAAGACAGGTCTCGTGCGTGGCACGGAACTCCGGATGCAGCTCCGCCAATTCCATGTCGGATTTTTCCTGCCAGGGAATGTCGTGCAACCGGAACAGCCGCTTGGCAGCTTCATTGGTGATCATCCAGCGGCCATCGCCATCCTTGAAGAAGATGGCGTCCGGGATGGCCTCGATCAACGCCGCCAGGCACTTGTTGGCGAACGTCAGATCCATTTCGCTCTGCTTGCGTTCGCTGATATCAGCGATCACGCCCACCAGGCCGCGTTCCTCGCCGAGGGCGTCGTAGAAACGTTTTCCCGTCAGATGCCCCCAAAACTCGGTTTGGTCGGCCCGACAATAAAGCCTGTCCAAATCCACTGCGGGGATTTCTCTCTCACGCAAGGCAAGCATCTTCTCCTGCCCGTCTGCGCGCTCCTGCGGGTGAACCAGATCGACGTATTCCTTTCCCACCAGTTCATCGAGCGGCCATCCGAACATCGTAGCCATGCGCTGGTTGGCTTGCGTGACGCGCCCTTCCATATCAACCAGGAAGATCGCCACACTGGATGTATCGAAGATCTGCCTGAGCAAGGCCTCCCGACCAGCCAGATCGTCATTGGAATGTGCAAGTGCCTGCGTGCGCTCGGCGACTTTTTGCTCGAGCTTTTCCTGGTGAGCCTGCAACTTCACCACCAGTATTGCCACATAGCTCAGCAGCAGGCTGAAGATCAGTCCGAGCACAGCCTTCAGCCAGAGGCCGAGCGGATCACCCCAGCCCTTGACGGGCGCGACGCTCAGCGTCCAGTTGCCGCCGCCCAATTCGATATTTTGTTCCACAGGCTCGATCAGGACCGTAGACGAGGAGGCGGCAATGACCTGTTTTTGTCCGCCGTCCGGGTTGATGCGCCAGAGTTCGTAATCGACGCCCTGCTCCAGCAACTGCGGCAGCCGGGCACCCACCAGCGCCTCGGGAAAACGGATCACGACGTTGGTGAACCCCCAGAAATAGGACTTGCCCTTGGCATCGTCGAGAAACACGGGCAGGCGCCCGACAGCACCCAGACCGCCTTGAGCCAGATTCAGCGGCCCGGCCAGAGTCAGCTTTCCGGTGTTGCGGGCGATCAATGCCTCCTTGCCCTGCACCGGATCTCCCAACTGGTCGAATCCGATAGTCTTTTCGTTGCCGGCCAGCGGTGCGGCGTAACGGACAATGCCTCCAGGCGAGAGTGCCAGTGCGGATACCCCGGGGTAGAACCGCAGCATCTGGCTGGCCACGGCATCGAAGTTGGCGATGCTGCCGTTCCCCTGACGAACCAGCGCAGCCAGAGCGTAGGACGCGGACAACGCGCGTTCGATGCTGGTCTCCAGCGCGCGCGCATGGTCAGTGGCCATACCCGCGATACGCACACGGTCTTCGCGCGACTTCACCTGCTCGGAATCCCAGACCAGGCATGCCGCAACTATTGCGGAAAGCAGAAAAATGATTACCGCCATTACCGGCTGGCGCTGGGTACCTGATTTTGGCATGGCGATCAAACTGTTTTCATGGTGTCGCCCCAGCGGAAAAATTCGGCAGCCGCTGCAACTTGAAATGATCTGGATGTCAACCGCAGAGTTGGCAGTATCCATGACCCCCCAATTCCAGTCAAACGTCAATTTCACCCGCAAATTTCCGATCGATGGTGGCCGACCGCTGCATCCGGCTACGTAGATACCGCAGTTTGTCGCGTAATTCACGGATAAACAAAACGCGGCCCCTTTGAGACTATGGCATTCGTGGAACGCGAACATCGCGCTGGTTATTTCAGGCGAAACGCAAGAGTTCGCAGACTTTCTTACGGAACAGGGGTTATGAGCACAATCATCTCACTCGCCGCATGGGAACGCTGGGAACTGGCGAACTTCGACGGAGCTGCCTGTTCAGCGGCCACCCGGGCCAGGACTGCCGCGAAGCATGAATCGCCCGCGCTGGTGCCAGTGCCGGCTTGCCCTGAGCAGGAAATGGTCCGACTGCGCGAAGCGGCGCGTCTGGAAGGCTACCAGGCAGGGTTCGACTCAGGACGCGAGGCCGCGGAAGCAGAAGGCCGGAGCCTGTCAGAAATTTTGTGTGTGAGGCATACCATGTCGAAAAGGAGCATGTATGCCAAGCAAGACGAGCAAGAAGAAACAGGCGGCGGCGCTGCCGAGCATTCCGAAAGAAATCATTGATCAGTTTGTCAGCGGCCCG